>CAXXGD010000041.1:37500-94250 GCA_963669385.2 Rhodospirillales bacterium | reverse complement strand
GCCCCGCGTGATCAGGCTGTCGTGCACCTCGCGTTGATGCTCGAGCTCCTGTTTCCTTGCGGTATCGCTCCGGCAGGCCGCCTTCCATCTGACGAAAGCGCCGGTCGTGTAGCTTCGCCGCAGTAGGCGTGAATCCCGGTAACCGCACCTTCGACCAGTCCGGCAAGACGCAGCGATTCGGCTAGTGCGCGGTTAGCATGATCCGAGGCGTCCAGGGCGACGAGGGCGCGTTTTCAAAGAAGCCGGAGCCTTGCCCGGGGAAGCCTGCTCGCCAGTTGACTGTCGATCCTTGCGCTCGAGCGATAGGGTCTGACGGCATGGCTTCTTTCTTCCTCTTACTGCTTGGTGATCGCGTAGACCAGGAGAATCAGCACGACGGCAACGTTGACCAAGGCGCCGGCGAGCACGAAGCCGTTGAAGGCGTCGATCCGCAGGACGCCTTGCAAAGAGACGGCCGTGGCTTCTACATTGCGGGTGCTCTCCGGCTGCGGCGAGAACGGCGGATCAGTAGGCGAAGTTTGCTTCCACCTCGCCGTTCGCCGGGACTTACGATCTCGATCTCGTGTCGCCCAGGCGACCGTGCCAGCTCTTGAGCGTGTAGGCGCCCGGCGGCACCCCGGTCGATGGAGAATTCGCCCTGGTCGTTCACTACCGAGCATAGTAGGGGTTCTTGAGCGACGAACACGAAGGCGTGCATGAAGTTATGCACGTCGCATTCCACCTTCATGGCGACGACCCTTGCGCAGCTTGATCTTCTTGCTGATGGTGTTGCCTTGCTCGGATTGACTGACATTGACGACGCCGCGCCGCGCCTTGCCGATCAGCTCGTAGGTGTGGATGTTGTGGGTGACCGGATCCGAGTTGGTTGCCTCCAAGTGCCCCCCGTTGGCCATGGTGCTGAGGTAGGGAAAGAAACTCGCATCCCTTCTGGTCGATTCATGACCGTCTCGGAGCCCTCCGGGAAGGCTTTTGCCCGCATCGACCTTTTCCAGATAGACGACGGCATCGAGCAAGGCGTCTGCGTTGACCCGCACACCATTACGACGTCACGCTCGCCGGTACCGCAAGCATCCGGGTCCTTGGAGATCAAGAAGCCTTCGGACTCGGCCTTGGCGGCATCGACCGCAACCTTGCACAACGATCGTGCCACCATCGACGACCTCGACCTCCTTGTATTTCTTGGCCTCGGCGCCAGCGGTAAGCGCTGCCAGCGCGATCAAAACCGTCAGGCCCTGCAAGATCTTCCACATCGTTGACAACTCCTTCCGTGGTTTTGCTGGATCGGATCAGGCCGACCATCACTGGCTGCCGGGCTCGGCTGATCGGACGGTACGGTTAGGTGCTTCAGTATGTTCGATGGCCACACCGCCATCTGCGCTGCTGGCCGGAATCACGCAGCGTGGCGAGCAGCCTCGCGCTTGCGCCGTCGCGGTCCAAGTCGCGCAGCAGGCCGGCGACCTCTTCGGCGTGCATGCCCTGATAGGCGAAGGCAAGCTCGACGAGCGGGGCGAGCGCTTCGGCTCCCTTGAGCCGGCGATCGCCTTCAGCGGCGGCCAGGCGAACCCCCGGATAGTCGTCCGACAAGAGGCCGAGCAGCGCGCGCGGAATCAGCCCCAAGCGCGGCAAGCCCACGCACCGCTTCCGCTCGGACAAAGCTGTCGCTGTCCTCGAGGCAGCCGGCTAGGGCGGGCAAAGCATCCTTCGATGTCATGGCGAGGGCGCGGGTCGCAGCCAGGCGAAGATCTGCGATCTTCACCCTCCAGACATCCAAGCAGCCTATCGCGAACACCGTACGGCAAGCCCGCCTAGCACACTGCCCGCTCGGGCCAAAGAGTCGGCAGCCCTGCGGCGCAGCTCCGCATCCTCGTCGTCGAGCACAGCGGCCAGGGCTTCCGCCACCTCTGCCGAACCGACGTCGCCTGAGGACAAGGGCAGCCAGACGGCGCACATCCTCATGGACCACCAGCGGCGGATTGAGGGAAACATGCTTCCTTCCGTGCTCGGCTCGTGTCGTCCGGGCCAAGAGGTTCCAAGTCGGCTTCGTCGAGTTCGACGCCTGGCGTCATCGTCGGCGCAACGGCCAGTTCCTCGTTGCCGGCGGTGATCGCCTGCAGACTGGTCTTTGGCCAGGGTTCCTCAGCGGCTGCCTCTGTGGCCGTCCCCTTGCGCCTCCTCCGGAACAGGTCCGAATTCCGGCGGGCGGTCTTCGCGCATCGCCGTCTCCGGCAGCTCCGTGCCCTCTGGGGGCGGAACCAACTCGCCCCGAAGCATACTCACGAGGACAGGGATCGCGGATCCGGACGCCGTGCCCCTTTCGGGCGACCTCCGCCAGGGCACCGATTCGTCCCGGTCCTGACCTCAGCGATGATCGTCGCGACCGAATCGCAGATAGACAGCAGGGCTTCGACCGCCTCGGCGGACCCGAGTTTTGCCAGCGCACGGGCCGCTGCGCGCCGGACTTCAGCCGGACACTTGACGTCGTGTCAGTTGCTCGCGAAGATCGGCCAGGGCGGCTTCAGGTGCGAGTCGAGACGATTGCCTGGCAGGCAGCAGGCCGCCACCAATTCCGAGGGGTCCGCGCATCTTGACGCGCAGTCGAAACTCCAGGTCCTTCGGCCTTGCCAGAGCCGTATTGGCCGAAAGCAAATCCACTGTCGCTGCCTGAACCTTTTCGCTGGGATCGTCGAGCAAGCCGATCCAACTGCTCGGGCCAGTGAGGGGCCGACGAGCCGAACGGCGCAGCTACGGACGCGGGGATCCGGGTCGGCAAGAAATGCGCCGAGGCGAGCGTCACGCGGGTCTCGTGCGGCCAGTGCGCTTAGCACCGAGTGCCGCGGATGCCGGCCGACCGGTCGTCCAGGGCTATGGCCAGTGTCTCGCAGGCGTCCCTAGAGCCGCTTTCCCGCAAGGCTTCGGCAGCTTGCCTGCGCCGCCGCTCCCTGCCGGTCCGAAGGACGCCCGCCAGCACGGCAAAGCCAGCCTCTCCCAGCTTCGTAAGGGCCTTGAACGCCACGGCGTCCAGATCTTGGCCCATCTCGTCTTCGAGCGCCGCGACAATGTCGGGGAGCGCTTCGCCCGCGCCCATCTCGCCCAGAGGCTTCAATCGCCTTGACCTGGACATCGAGCCAGTCATCCCAGCCCTCGCTCAGGAACTCCTCTTCGTCCCATACGACGCGCCCTTCGCGGCCGCGAACCAACTCGCGCAGAACGGGAATCGCCGCGGCGTACTTCAGGCGCCCCAGCGCCAGCGTCGTGGCGAGCTTCACGTCGCCACAGGGATCCTCCACGAGACTTGCCAGAAGGGAGCCGCCCGGCCCGCCGATCGCCGATCCGGCCGAGCGCCTCGACACCGCGTCGACGCGGACGTCCTCATCCTCGTCGCCAAGTCGCCCTACCAGGGAATCCAGCGCCTCACGACAGCCGATCCAGCCCAGTGCCTGGGCCGCGGCGCAGCGCTGAACCTCGCCTCCGCTTTCCAACACCCGGGCAAGCGCTTGGCCAACTTCATTCGTGGTCACCATCGGCTTGCCGCTCCACTACCAGGCATGAGACATCCTGGTCCTACCTCGCAGGGAAGCACTTTGACCCAGATCAAGAATCGTTCGCGGGCGGGCGCGCGATCAGGCGATGTCGCGGCGCGCGCGAAGGACATGGACCGGAAAGGTTCGCTTGTAAGGCGATTCGCCGATCTTCTTCAGGCGGGCCACACCCATCTTGTAGTTGTAGTTACCGCTGATCCAATCAACCACCCGACCCTCGAGTGCGTTGGCCGGCGACTGGGTGTGCAGGAAGTCCATATAGATCACGCCCTTCTTGATCGCAGGCGTCACGATCGCAACGGCGGTGACCGCGCGCTTTGCTGAGCTCGATATGGCCATTCTTCATCAGCGAGCTGAACTGGAATTCATCGCCTTCGACGCCCAGGACCCGTCTCCTTCATGCTCGGTACCCGCTCAGAGAAGGCCATGACGTAGTCGCCATTCTCGATACCGCGCGCTTTGGCGTCCTCGGGATTGATCTCGACCCAGTTCTCGGGCCAGCGCTGCACGATGTATGGCCGCCGCCGGTCATCGTAGCCGGACTGCCATCGCTCGTTGATCCGACCCGAGGTGCACCAGAGCTCGTCGCCCTTGGGGCTCAGCCACTCCCAGTAGTCCGAGAACAGCGACCAGGGTGACTTTTGGATGTTGCAACTTTCCGGTCTGGCTGTTGAAGTGGGGTCAGCTTCTTGTTGAACATGTTGGCGCCGGCGGGACCCGTCGCGTTCGAGCTCGAGCGTGGTGTCATGCAGGCGCTTGGTGCCGACCAAAGTGCCCGTCGTCCTTCATGAAGACCGTGACCCTGGATGCCGTCGGTGCCGAACTCCGGCCAGCTTCTCGTGCAGCGTCTTGCCCTCGCGGTGCGCCGCCACCTTGATCATGTGGAAGTCCTTGCGGCTGCCGCGCGAGAAGCGCGAGGATTCCTCGGCAACCTCGTTGGAATCCGCCCAATCGAAGCCGTCGAAGCCCATCCGCTTGGCGAGCTGGCCGATGGATCCACCAATCCGGCTTGGCCTCCCCGGGCGGATCATAGAACCTGTGATAGAGCCGTAGGCGGCGCTCGCCGTTGGCCCGCATGAAGGTCTCCTCAGCCCCAGGTGGCCGCGGGAAAGACGACGATGTCGGCGATAGCGATTTGCCGATCGGATCCACCAGGTAGATGTCCTGGTTGAACACGACCATGCCGCCTGAATCGGCACGTCGCCTTCAGCGTATCGATGATCTCCTGCTTGTCGAAGGAGCGCACCTGGTGCGGGTTGGCGACGGTCAGCTCCTCAGAAGCGACGAGCCAGCACCTGCGAGCCGCACATCGACTGGATCCAGGTGGTGCCGATCACGTGCGCCAGGCGCGTGTGGCCGGCGATCAAGTAGGTATCGGTGTCCGATTCGCCACGCCGACGGCGCCCCGGCAGCTTGATCGGCGACTTGTTGCGCGGGTACTTGCCGACCAGCGCTGAGCCGCCGCGCTGGTGGCCGCCGGCGCGCGAGATCATCTGGCCGGGCCTGCCGCCGGCACCAGCAGATGATGCCGAGCGCGCCGATTGCCTCGGTGTTGCCCGTATTGTTCGACCAATAGAAGCCCTTCTCGATCATGATCGAGGTCTTGGGCCGCTTGCCGTTTTGCGGCTTGGCCATCCACTCTGGCCCGCGGTGAGGATCTTGTTGGGGTCTACCTGGGCGATCCTTGAAGCGATCTCGACCGTGAACTCGTCCTGGCCCAGCAGCCAGTCCTTCCAGTCCTCAAAGCCGGCGGTCTGGAACTTGCCCCAGGTCGTGCGCCACTGCCATGGCGTGTTGCGCGTCCCCTGGCCGAAGCCGGAGGAGGATTCCCACTTGTTGTTGACCCCATTTCTGGATCCACTCGCCGTCTTCCCAGCCATTCTCCACAATGGTGCGGGCGATGGCGTTGACGATAAGCAGGTCGGGTGCCGGGAGTAACGTCGATCCAGAGGCCGCCGTTCTTCTCGGCATAGGCCACCCCGGCGGTCCGACGCGGCACCATGAAGATGGTCTTCTGGCCGTTCTGGATCCCCTTCATGATCCACTGCGTGAAGAGGATCGTCTTGGTCTCGTAGGGATCCGTACCGCAGATCAGCAAGGTTTCCGCGTCCCGCCAATCCTCGTAGGAGGCGCCGAAGTTGTCGAAGCCCGCATCGCGGAAGCCAGGCGTCGAGGTCACATCCGACGGCGTGTCGTGAAAGGTGAAGTTGGCCGTGTTGATGTGCCTCAGGGCGTACTTCGAGATGGCATAGGTGTTTTCGATGTACTGGTAGGAGTAGGTCTTCACGCCGTAAGCGTTGGCACCGTGCTCGGCGATGACGTGCTTGCCGACCTCGGCGGCGATATCGAGCGCGAAGCTCCAGGGCACCGGCATCAGCGTGCCGTACATGCGCAAGAGCGGGCTCTTAAGCCGATCGCGCGTCGGCGTCTGCGGGTTATAGCACTTCTTTGCGATGGCGCCGCCGCGGATCGAGGAGTCGCCGTCGGTGTTGACGTACTTGGCGTCCTTGTCGGGAATGATCACGACGTGGTGCGGCTCGCCGTTATGCAGCACGATGTTGTGCTGGTTGGGCGCAATCCAGGGACCCAAGGGCTCGACCGGAAAATCCGCCCCGAAGGCGTTCTCGCTGGCCTTCGGCCCGCCCTCCTTGCCGCCGGCCACCGGCCAGCGATAGACCTTGTAGCCGCAAGCGACGATGCAGTAATCGCAGGCAGTCGACAGCACCTCCGCATCCACCGGCGGAAGCGGGACCTTGGTCTCGGGAATATAGTATGGTGTTGCCATGGTTCCCTCCTCCTAGCCTTGCAGATTGTCGAAACGGCCGTAGACCAAGCCGAATATGCCGACGGCATAGATGTCGTCGCCGTCCAGTTCGAGCAGCACCTGCGGGAGGCTCTGATAGGCCTGACCGGAAATCAGTATCCCGTGGCGCGTCAGGTCATAGGTCGAAAGATGCAAGGGGCAAGGACCCAAGGCCTTGTCCGCCGCCTGGTAGGTTCCCGACATCGGGCCACCTTGATGCGTGCAGGTGTAGTTGAAGGCGACCACGTCCCTGTCCGGTCCGATGCCGCCCCCGGCCTGGGCTCCCAGTTTCACCACCATCGACTCCGAATAGGCGCCTTCGTCCGGGTAGTAGAAGTCCAGCGGCTGATCGATCTCGAGCTCGCTCAGCTTGGCGATCAGCTTGCGTGGATAGGTGGCCACGACGCCGGGCATCTGCTGTGCACGCGGTGTCCCGGCGTTGAGCGTGACCATCACCGTGAAGGTCGTCAGACCTGCGGTGAGCAGGAAGTTCCGGCGTGACGTCAGGCACTTGCCACGCCCCTCCGTGGTCGGCTCGCCTTGCGGCCTCTCTGCCTTGGCGACTGCAGCTGCCGGTTCCGTGAGTTCCCGTTTCATAGCACTTTCCTCAATTCGTGGTGGCCGGCAACGGCGCGTAGTCGGGGAGCTTCGGCACTTCCATCTCGATCTCCGGGCCGCTCAGCGATTCCAAAAAGGCGACGAGATCCTCGACTTCCTCTTCCGTCAGACCAAGCGGCTGAATGAGGTCGGTCTTGTTCTGGGCAAACTCGTTCTCGTCGCCACCGGCGTTGTAGAACTCGACCACTTCGGTCAGGTCCCATAGCGCCCCGTTGTGCATGTAGGGGGCGGTATAAGCCGTGTAGCGCAGCGGGGCCGTGCGGAACTTGCCCTTGTCGCTCTTTTGCTTTGTCCGGTAGTAGAGACCGGCATCGTCCTTGATGCTGCGATACATTTCCTCGGTCACCCCCTTTGCATACTGCTCGTATCGGAAGGTGATCTGGGCCAGCCCATCCTCCTCCCAAGCCGGAGCGCGCGGTACGCCGATGTTGTAGTATTTCTCGTCAGACAGCAGCGGACCGTTGTGGCATTGGATGCACTGCGCCTTGCCCTGGAACAGCGCCAGCCCCCGTTTCTGCTGATCGCTCAGCGCCGCTTCGTCGCCCCGCATGTAGTTGTCGAAGGGCGTATCGTTGTGGATCAAGGTGCGCTCGAAAGCGGCGATCGCAGCCCAGGCATTCGAGATCCTCGGCCATTCGTCACCGAAGACCTCTTTGAAGCGCTTGCGGTACTCCGGAATGAACGCCAGCCGAGCCTCCATCATGTCATTCTCGCCGTTGCCGGCAACCGCGCCCTTCGCTGCGGATGGGGCCTGGTTTTCCAGCGACTTGGCCGCACCCGCCCAGAACAATTTGCTGAGATAGGCGGCGTTCACGACCGTCTGGCTGTTGCGCCAATGGATCGTTGAGGGATATCCGCGCGATAAATCGGACGAAAATCCCCATCCCTGGGACGGTTCGTGACAGGACGAGCAGGCAGTCGAGGCATCGCCGCCTAGTCGGGGGTCGAAGAACAGCATCTTGCCGAGCTCAATCTTATCCGGCGTCTGTGGGTTGTCCGCCGGCACTGGCGGCGGGCCGAGGGCGGCGAGTTCCGGCGGGTTCATCTGGGCAACCGCGCGCTCGCCCAGGAAAGCCAATCCGGCGGTCACGGCGGCGATGAACAGTGGAGTCTTGCTGGCGATAGACATGGCGAGGCTCCTAGTTCGTGGTTTCGAGCCAGTTTTCGATGACTTCGTACTCGGTCGGGATTGCTTCCTCCCAGACGTACTCCGGCCCGGTGAGCGGCTCACCCGACAGCGCCTCCAGGAAGGAGAGGAGGTCGATCTGCTCTTGCGTCGTCAGCCCCAAGGGCTTGAGCGCCGGATCCTTGTTGGGGTCAGTGCCGCCGCCGGCGTTGTAAAAGGCCACCACCGATGCCAGAGTGCCGAACACCCCGTTGTGCATATAGGGCCCGGTATGCCTGAGTTCGCGCAGGGTCGGCGTCATGAACTTGCCGATGTCCGAGCCGTCGGCCCTGTGGGCGCGGATATGAGCGCCGACATCGCGCCGGATGTTCATATAGTCCTCGACGCCCATGAACTTGGCATAGGTGACATAGGTGACGTGACGCAGGGGATCGATGAAGATCTCGGTGTTCTCGGGCACACCCAGATTGTGGGGCTGGTCGTCGCTGAAACGTGGCCCCGAGTGACAGCTTGCGCAGCCGGCCTTACCCTTGAACAGCTCGAAGCCGCGCTCGGCCGCTTCCGACATGTCGCCAGTGTCGAAGGGTGCCCCTCGCGAGATCAAGGTCTTGAGGTACTCCGGAATTGCTTTGCGGACACCGCCATTGCTCGGCTCGCCGTAGCCGGCGGCTTCGAACATCTCCAAGTAGACCGGATCTTGCTTGAGACGCTCCTGCATGAGACGCATATCCATGTTCATGAGATAGGTCTCGGTGATCATCTCTCGGGTAACGTCGTTCAGGTTGGTGCCGAGCCGGCCATCGTGGAACCATGCGGCCTTGTGCGCCGTGTTGATCAAAGTGGGCGTGTTGCGGAAGCCCTTGGAGCCGGGATAGGCATCCGACAGGGTCAGGCCGTCGGCAAAGCCCTTCTCGGGAATGTGGCAGCTGGCACAGCTGAGCGCCGCGTCGCCCGATAGCCGCTTGTCGAAGAACAGACGTTTGCCCAGTTCGGCGGCCGCCGCATTCACGTCCATGGGTGGCACTGGCCCGAACTCTTCGGCAGCCATCGATAGCCTTGGCACGCAAGCCACACCCGCGACAAGAACCGAGGCGAGCAGGAGGCGCTTAACGTTCGATTCCCGATCTATCATGCACATATAGATATCCCTCCGGTCTATTCGCGGCCGAGGGAGATAGGGGCGATCTTGTCGAATGTGAGGAGTGCGGCTTGGCCGATGGGGTCACGACGACCGATCGCGCCAAGCGAAGAAGCTTATCTTCTGCTCATCAAGCCGACAGATCGCTCATTGGCTCTCCCCGTCCTTGATGCCGTGTTGTCAGCCGATAGGGGCGACAACCATATTTCATTGGACGTTAGGACAGCGGCGACGGCACGGCCTTGACATGGATCAACTCTCTTGCATTGACGGACTTTCGATCTCGCCCTGCCCTCTGCGGCGACATGGCGACGTCAATCGCCCCGATAGCGATCGCGTTGCCGCCGGACGGCAAAGAGGAACAAGAGCCCAGCCAAAACGCCGCTGCCCCCCGAGACGCCATAGACGAAAAGCGGTCTCGCCTCGGGCTCGAGCAGTAGCCAGTACCAGCTGGTGAAGGTATGGCGGCTGCCGCGCTGGCCCGCCCAACCGTCCCAGTTGGCGAAAGCGATAGGGATGTAGCGGCCGGTTTGGAACTGCAGGTCGCGCTGATCCTCGCTTACCAGGGGCCGGGACATCACGACGCGCCACTGGCCGTCCTGCCACAAGCCGCTTGCGCTCAATTCGGTGGGGCCTTCCCGCGGCACCGGCGGGCCATCCGGACCGCTGGCATCGAGCAGCACAGTCTGCTCCGGCGCCGGAGGATCGATGCTCGGCGCCCGCCAGAACCAGATGTTGACGGCATGCTTCGGGTCGCCGTGGCGGAACCAAGGTTTCTCGCTTGTGGCAGGGATCTGCGCCGGCAGCTCTACGGCCACGGCATCCGGCGCCGGATCGATCTCATCATGGCGATAGCGAAGCTCATCCTCGTGTCCTGGAACCGAATAGGTCCGATCGTCGACGTCGAGACGCAGCGCGACGGCCTCGTCGTTGAACAGGGCACGCACCGTGACCCTGTCGTTCAACGAAAAGAACAAGCGCGGTTCCTTGATCACGTTGGGAACGAGCTCGAAGGTAATGGGGTCAGCCGCATCCCAGGCGGGATCGTCGGGATCGCCGGGCAGCGGTCCGGTGACTCTCACGCCGCGCAGCACCGTCTCTCCGGTCGACAGCTGGACTGCCGCCTCTCTCAAGGTCATGACGTAGTTGGCGACGTGCCAGCGGTCTTCGGCCGACATGGTGGTGGTGTGCTCGGGCATCGGCGTGCCGCGGATGCCGGCGCTGATGCGCTGAAAGATGCCCACCTGATCCTCGGTCCAGCGCCAGGTTTCCGGGCGCGTCAGGTTGCGCGGCCAGATCCGGTCGCTCCAGTCGTCCTCGAGCTTCTTGTCCGAGGTGACGTTGCCGCGCCCCATCTCGCCGTGGCATTGCACACAGACCTTTTTGAACACTTCCGCACCCTGGGCGACGGACTCAGGCGAGGTGGCGACCTGCTCACCCAGCTCGATGGGCTCGGTTCCCAGATCCTCGTCGCTTTCGTCCGCCCATTCACCGAACTCCTTGATCAGGCGATCAGCCCCGCGATCTGGGGCTCGGTGAGGATCTCGCCCCAGGCCGGCATGGAGGTTCCCGGCAGGCCGTCGCGGATGGTCTTGGCCAAGTCCCGATCATAGGGGAACTCAGAGTCGGCATGGCTCGTCTTGTACTTGAAGACGGCCAGCGTAAAGTCTCTGGGCCTCGGGTAGAAGAAGTCCGCGGCCGGGCCGTCACCGGCCCCCTCCTCGCCGTGACACTGGGCGCAGCGTGTCTGGTAGATGCGCTCTATGGCTGTCCGGTTCGTGCCCTGCGCCTGCGCCTGCTGCGCCGGCTCCTCATCCGCGGCTGTAGGCGACGGCGTGCCGGCCTCTTCAAGTTCCCAGGACCGCGGCTCGTGGCCGGTGTAGTCGTAAAGAAAGGCGATGATCTTCCAGACATCCTCTTCCTCCAGCATCTCATGCCAGACCGGCATGGCCGATGCCCAGGGCGCGCCCTCGCGCGGCAGGCCCGGCGCGCCGGTCGTGATGCGCCAGAAGAGGTAGGATTCCTGGAGCTGCGCGATCGTCCCGACGTCTTGGAAGTTGGCCGGCCGCGGGTTGAAGCCGGCAGCGATCTGTCCTTGCCCCGCCAAGTGATCGCCGTGGCAGAAGATGCAGTTCTGGTAGTAGAGCTCGCCCCCTTCGGCGACCAGTTGCCGATAGGCCTCGCCATCCCCGCCAGCAGCATTGCGCAAGGGATTGACCAGCTTCGCCAAGTCGTAGCTGCGCCCGTAGGCCTTCAGTTTTGATGGCGGCGCCGGGTGAACGCTGCGCAGCTCCACCGGCGCGGCCAGGTCCGGTTTGACCCAGCCGTAAACCAATGCGCTGACGCCCACGACTACGACGACCAGGGCTAGGCTGCGCCAGATCCACAGCCCCGGCGCGCCCAGCAAGGTCTTCAGCGGCGCGAAGAGGCGCGCACAGGTCGCATCGTCGAAGGTCGCGACCATGAGCACGCCGATCACGCTGACGATCATGAATTGAATGAGCAACGACTGCGGAAGCGGCGGCTGAATGGCATAGGAAAAGATCAGGTAGAGTACCGCAATCGTTAAGATCACCAGGAAGAGCGGGTGATGCAGGATGCGGATCATTGCGCTTGCTCCGCCGGGGGCAGGATTTCGAGGTAGTCGATCAGCAACTCCAGCTCGCTGACCCACATCTGCTCGCCATAGTCCTGCGGCATGAAATCGGATTCATAGCCTTCGGCAACCTCTGCATTGGGGTCGAGGATGGCGCGCCTGATCTCCGCCCGATCCATGCGCTCACCGAGAGCGGTGAGCGCGGGCCCGATGTCGGCCCCGGACTCCAAGAGATCGTGACAGCCGGCGCAGCCGAGATTGTCGATCACCGTCTCCGGGTCTGTGGCCGGACCGGCTTCCTCAACCTCTTCTTCGGCTTCCGGCTCCGTCTGGGCGATGTCTGCCGTCTCGCTGGGCAGGGCCACCGTGACCTCGAGCCCGGCTTTGTCCTGCAGAAAGGCGATGACTGCGTTCATCTCGTCCTCGCCCAACGAGACCGGCGCACCGTCGACCTTGGGCATCGGGCTCACCGCGTCGTTGGTCCCCTTCTTGCCGAAGCCGGCCACGACATAGGCCGAGGGCAGGAGCAGGGATTCCCGCAGGTAGACTTCCGCTGCCCCGGCCCCGGCAGCACCCTCAGCCTCGCCTGCATAGCGGGGATCGGCAAGACGCTCCTCAATGGCCGCGGCGAGATCCATCGCCAGAAGATCCGGCGCCCGGCCCAAACTGTTGTGGCACAGGGTACAGGTTCCCTTGCCGTGGAACAGCCGCTCGCCCCAGGCGATCTGTCCGGCCTGGTCGAGCGCGGCCACATCGACCTCTTCCTCCTCGGGGGGATCGGACTGCACCTGCGGCAGGATATTGGCGAAGAGCGTATAGCTCAGCAGCACCACCAGGCTGAAGACCGTGATGCGCAGGAGAGTCATTCGGCGGCCTCGGCTCTCGGCTCGCGCTGCCTCGTGCCGCCCAGCTGGCTCAGCCAGAAGACGAAGACGATGACCGCCATGAAGCTGAGCGTGATCACGGTGATGGCGTTGCCGGCGCTGCCGATGGTCGGAATATAGGCCTCCGGCGAGGCGTCCTTCATGATGGTGTAGACGTGCCAATGCGTGCGCACCGAAGAACGAATGTAGCCCATCAGGGCCATCAGCCAGGTGAAGGCGACCGGCAGCACGAAGAGCGCGTACTGCGAGCGCACCGACATGCGGCCCCAATGGACCTCGCTCTTCTTGGCGCCTCGGCCCATGAAGCCGTCGATCACCAGGGCAAAGACGATGATCGACAGCGTGGTGACGACCTGCGGCACGGACGCGCCGACCTTGTAGACCGTCGGCGTGATGTAGCCGTAGATGCCGGCGGCGACGATGTTCACGATGCCGACCATGTAGAGGGCAATGATGACGGCGTTGCCCAGCGGGGCCCAGGACACCGTCGGCTGGCGTCCGGAGCGGTAGAACATCTGAAACGACAGGAAGGTGAACACCAGCATCAGGTTCACCGCCGTGTTCTTCGCCGGCATGATGCCCAGCGGGCCCAGCACCTTGTGATGCGTGCCGCCCAGGGTCTGGACCTCGCCGGGGGTCAGGATCAGGCTGTGCGGCGTCACCCATACCAAGAAGCCGCCGACCAGCACGACGGCGATGTACTTGACGTAGCGGGCGTAGCGCGCGCCCTGGTCCGAGCGGCCCAGCCCGCACCAAAGATAGTAGTTCGCGGCAAGCAGAATGGTGCCGATCAGCACCGCCTGGATGATGAACAGCCAGGCCAGCACGCCCCCCATCGCGGTGATGCCCATCTGCTGGCTGTAGGCGTAGATCTCGGCCATCAGCCAGTAGCCGGCAAACGGCAGCGGCAGGAATCCGGCCACCGCGATGAAGTTGGAGGTATAGCCCATCCAGTCGTAGTGCGCTCGCTCTTCGGCGCTGCGGACGCTGAGGAAGCGGTAGGCCGCGTAGGCTCCGACGATGGCCCCGCCATAGGCGATGTTCGCCAGGAAGCGGTGCAGATTGAGCGGGTTCCATAGCGGGTTCTGGGTCGCCTGCCAGACGGTGCCGGTGACCGCACCGGTGGCGGGGTCGACACCGGCCGGCGACATCATGAAGGTGGCCCAGGCATTGGCCACGAACATGAGCGTCAGGCCCACGGTGTTGAGCAGGAGGCCGAGCGAGAGGTGAAACCACTTGCGGTCACCGTAGCGCAGCGCATTCCAGGAATAGTAGTAGGCATAGAGGAACACGCTCTCCAACACGAAGAGCAGTGCGTAGATCAGCATCTGGCCCCGAAAGACCTGCAGCAGGTAGTCCATCACCACGGGGTAGAAGAGAAACAGCGCCAGCGTCAGCCCGCCGCCGGTAAGCGCGGTGAAGGAATAGGCGGCCATGGAGATCTTCATGAACTCGTGGGCCATGCGATCGTAGCGATCGTCGCGCCTGAAGACGCCGACCAGCTCGATGATCAGAACGAAAAAGGGTACCGCAAGAACGAAGGCGGCGAGGAAGAGATGCATTTGGGCCAGGCCCCACACCACACCGCGCCCGCCGATACCGCCGATCCTGGGATAGTCCGCGCGAGTGGGTGTCGGTGCCGCGGCGGGCTCGCCCTGGGCCACGGCCGGCTCGCCCAAGAGGGCGAGGGCCGCGCCCAGCACTGCCAGCGCGCCCAAAGCGACGATGGCGGTCCTCCAGCGCATCACGAGGCCGGCATCAGGGACCAGGTCACCGGCAGGCCCTGGCCCTCCATAATCAAGATGTCGATGGCGTAGAAGTAGATCAGCCAGACAATCGTCGCGAACAAAAAGACCGTCGCTATACGTGCCATGGCCAAGCCCTTCCAAATCAATGTGCCACCGGCACTCCGTGGTCGTAGATCAAGAGCCACCAGAAGAAGACCAGACTGGCCAAGAGCGTGACCAGAAACACGGCCGGACCGATGACGCTGCGGCGGCGTTCACCCTTCACGGCAGAGGTCCTCGCAGTAGCGACCGAGAAGATCCGGCCATCTTCGGTGACCAGACATTCGCGAGTTTGCGCAGCGGGAGAATCATGGGGGAACCTCTCAGCGGCAGCTTTCGACGATGCTCTGCCGCAGACGAGCCAGATAGCTCTCGACGGCCTCACCATTTTTTCGGGGGATCAGGTAGAATAGCTTCGCGGCAACGATGTATGGACGTGTGCTTCGGTCCGAAGCCGGCTCAGGCTCGCTCAGAACGTCGCGAAGAAGCGCGAGCGTTGCCTCCGGGCTCTCGCAGTAGCGCGGAATCGATACCTGGTCAGCATACCACTCGGCAGCATCGAAGACGACTATGAGAAGGAGCGCTGCAGCAACAAAGCCGGCGGCCAAGCGAACTAGCTTTCCGCCTAAGGGCAAGGAGGTCGCGTTTCCTTGACCGCCAGTTTGCGCGGCATGTTCCATATCATTCTTGACGAACGCGCCGTTCCCCTGCTCAAGACTTACAGAACACTAGGTCGGGCAAAACCTGCCTTCTTTGACCTGAATCAATTAGTGGTGCCCTTCCTGCCTGGCAGCCCAAGAGAGCATCATGGGCCAGGCCTTCTTCGAACCGGCTCGGAACCTTGGCGCGGTTGGTCATGCGACCGTCTCCGTTGCAAGGCAGTGCAACAGATTAGGCCGGCTCGCCGAGATGGCTAGACGAGCAGCTTGCCGTGCCCGGCCCGACCCAGCCCGTGAGCCACGGGCGAAGCGCAGCCTCGAGTGGAGCGTGATCGGCCTCGTAAATCGCTTGCGGCTCGAACATCTCGGTAAGCGTTGCACCAAAGTGAGCACCCTTTGCTAGCGGACGTGATTTCTGTTCCTTAGCGTGTGGAAGTCCTGGAGGGACCGACCGGACGGCGAAGATGGCCGGATGAGGTCAAGGCACGGATCGTGATGGAGACGCTGGTGCCAGGAGGAGGTCTCATGACAAAGGTGGGGGAGTGGCAAGAGTCTCTGCGGGTTGGGATGCTGCGGGGAGAGGAGATGCTGACACCGCATTAGGTGACGGCAATGGTCTGGCTGCATTGGCTGGGTTTGGGGAGGAGGCGAGATGCCGGCGAACCGGGACGCAGCCGGAAAACAGTGAGGGGCGACCTGAGGCAGTAGACATCCTCGAGCGAAGCGCCGACTTGGCGGAGCCTGGCGGCCCGCACCCGACTTCGGAGTTTCTTTGCGGCAAGCGGCAGCGGCGTCGACATGGTGCCGAACAGTCGCACCGGCGAGGGTTTCATCGAGGCCAGCCTCTCTTGCCTGGCCGAGAGCGGCAGCTTCGTCGAGGTCGCCAAGCGCAACATCTGGACGCAGCCAGGCAGGTCGCTTGGGACCTTGCGCCCGCCGATGCTGTCGGACCTCTTGACCGAGCAGGCGCCGGCCGGAGAGAGTGCGCTCTCGCAACGTTTCGAGGACGCGCCGGCAGACGAACGCGAGGCTTTGTTGTAGGGCTATTTGCAGGACGAGTTGCGCGCCGTTTTGGGGCTCGCCGAGCGGGCGGCTCCAAAGGCCGGGTTCTTTGACCTGGGCATGGATTCGCCGATGGCGGTAGAGTTCAGAAACAGGATCGTCGCGGTACTGGGGGATTCCTACCGGGTGAACAACATCCTCGCTTTCGACTATCCCAGCGTAGAAAAGCTGGCGCGGCACTTGGCTTTGGAGCTTGGCGCAGCAGCCTATGCGCTGGAGGTTGGTGCGCAAAAGGACCAGGAGAGCCGCTTGAAGTCAGAACGCAAGCGCCTGGAGGACAAGGGCGAAGACGGTGTGCTCCAGGAGGTCTCCGGGCTTCTCGAGGATCTGACCTGATGGCCAAGAAGCCGGATCCTGTCGAACTCCTGCGTCGTTCGGCGGCCAAGATCAATGTCCTGAAGGTGGAGCTGGACAAGACCAGAGAGTCGATCGCCATCGTCGGCATGGCCTGCCGCTTTCCGGGTGCTCCGGATCTTGAGGCCTATTGGGAGCTGTTGTCCGGCGGGGTCGACGCGATCTCGGAAGTGCCGGCGGATCGCTGGGACATCGAGGCCTACTACGACCCCGATCCCGACGTGCCGGGTAAGATGTCGACCCGCTACGGCGGCTTCATCGAGGACATCGACCTCTTCGATCCGCAGTTCTTCTCGATCAGCCCGAAAGAGGCGGTGGAGCTGGACCCGCAGCAGCGCCTGCTGTTGGAGATCAGCTGGCAGGCCCTGGAGCATGCCGGCATATCGGCGGCATCGCTGGCCGGCAGCCGCAGCGGTGTCTATGCCGGCATCAGCACCTTCGACTATCAGCAGCTGCTGGCGCGCGGCGGAGAGGCCGCGATCGGGCCTTACGCCGGCACCGGCAATGCGCATTCGGCAGCGGTCGGCCGGGTGAGCTTCGTCTTGGGCCTGGAGGGTCCTTCGCTTGCCGTGGACACCGCCTGCTCGGCCTCGCTGGTGGCGCTCAGCCAAGCCTGCCAGGGTTTGCGCGCCGGCGATTGCGACCTGGCCCTGGCCGGCGGGGTGAACGCCATCCTGACCCCGGAAGCGACGATCTACTTCTCGCGCGGGCGCTTCATGGCGCCGGACGGGCGCTGCAAGACTTTCGATGCGCGCGGCGACGGTTATGTACGCGGCGAGGGTTGCGGCATGGTGGTCTTGAAGCGCTTGAGCGATGCCGAGCGCGACGGCGACCGGGTTCTGGCGGTGGTGCGCGGAGCGGCGGTGAACCAGGACGGCGCCAGCTCCGGCCTCACGGTGCCGAACGGTCCGGCGCAGGAGCGAGTGATCGGCCAAGCCTTGTCGCGCGCCGGCGTCGGCCCTGACGAGATCGCCTATGTGGAGGCGCACGGCACGGGCACGCCGCTGGGCGATCCGATCGAGGTGCAGGCGCTGCACAATGCGCTGGGGCGCGCGCATTCGAAAGCGGCACCGCTGCTGACGGGCTCGGTGAAGACCAACATCGGCCATCTGGAGTCCGCCGCCGGCATCGCCGGGGTGATCAAGGTCGTGCTGTCGATGAACCGGGGCTTGATTCCGGCGCAGCTTCATTTTCAGACGCCGAGCCCGAAGATCGCCTGGGACGATGTGAACATCCAGGTCGTCTCCAAGGCGCGGTCCTGGCCGCAGGGCCGGCGCCTGGCCGGAATCAGCAGCTTCGCTTTCCAGGGCAGCAACGCGCACGTGATCCTGGAAGACTACGGCAGCGCGACGACGGAGAAAGCCGCTCTCTCGCCGCGTGTGCCCGTGACCTGGCCCAAGGCCTTGGCCGATGTGGTTTCCGCCGAATTGCCGCCGGAGGGCCTGGAGGCGCGTCGGCATCGCTTCTTGCCGCTCTCCGCCAAGAGCGAGGAGGCGCTGAGCGCCCTGGCCCAGCACTACGAAGCCTGGCTTGGCGCCCATCCGGACGCGGACCTGGCCGATCTGGCCTACACGGCGGGCCACGGCCGGAGCCATTTCACCGAACGGGCGGGCTTGGCATTCGATGATGCCGACGACCTGCGCTCGAAGCTCGCAAGCCTGGCCGCGGGCGAGCCCAGCCAGAGCATTGCCACGGGCCGGTCCGACGGCCGGCCCAAGGTGGCCTTTCTCTTCACCGGTCAAGGCAGCCAGTACAAGGGCATGGGCCGCGCGCTCTATGCGCGCGAGCCGATCGTGCGCGCCGTCTTGGAACACTGCGATTCGGTGCTGCAGGAGCTGCGCGGCGCCTCGCTCCTGTCGGTCATGTTCGGTGATTCAGAGGCGTCGCTAGACGACACGGCCTGGACTCAGCCGGCGCTCTACGCGCTCGAGGTGGCGTTGGTCGAACTCTACCGCAGCGCCGGAATCAATCCCTCCGTCGTGCTGGGTCACAGCGTGGGCGAGTACGCAGCGGCCTATGCGGCCGGCGTCTTCGGCCTGGAGGAAGGGATGCGGCTGATCGCGGCGCGCAGCACCTTGATGGGGGCGCTGCCGGAGGGCGGTTCGATGGCGGCGATCTTTGCCGCGCCGGACCGGGTGTCGCAGGCGCTGGAAGAGGTGAACAGCGCGGTAGGGCCCGGCGTCGAGATCGCCTCGGACAACGGCGGCCACCAGGTGGTCAGCGGTCCCACGGCTGAGATCGAAGCGCTGGTGAAACGCTTTGCCGATGAGGGGGTTCGCTGTGAAGGGCTGAAGACCAGCCATGCCTTTCACAGCAGCCTGCTGGATCCCATGCTGGGCGGCTTGGAGACGGCGGCAAAGGCCTTGTCGCCGCAATCGCCGCGGCGCACTCTGATCAGCAATGTGACCGGCCGCGCGGTCGGATCGGACATGGCTATGGACGCGGCCTACTGGCGCCGCCACGCCCGGCAGCCGGTGCAGTTCGCCAAGAGCGTGGCCGCGCTCGCCGAAGCCGGGGTGGATCTGGTGCTGGAGGTGGGGCCGCATCCGGTGCTGAGCGGCATGCTGTCGCTCTGCTGGCCGGAGACCGGGGCGCCGCCGGCAAGCATCGCCAGCCTGTTGCGTGGAAGCGAGGCCGATCAACAAGTCGCCGCCGCCATGGCGGACCTCTATGCGCAAGGCCTGGAGATCTCTTTCGCCGCGCTCTTCGCAGGCGAGACAAGGCGCAAGCTGGCCTTGCCGAGCTATCCCTTCCAGCGGCGACGCTACTGGGCCGAGGTCGCGCGCTTGCAGCCCGCAGTCGGCCGCGCCGCCGAGCATCCTCTGCTCGGCAGTCGCAGGGCCAGTGCGCGCGGTGACGCGGTCTTCGAGGCGACCTTGTCAACCGACGGGCTCGCCTGGTTGTCGGACCACCGGGTGTTCGATCACAAGGTCTTTCCGGCGGCTGGATACATCGAGATGGCGCTGGCGGCTGCGGCCCTCAGCGCACCTGAAGACGGGCTTGTCTCTCTGGCCCGGCTGCGGATCGAAGCCCCGCTCTCCCTGGACTTGCCGACCACGCTCCAGACCCTGGTGAGCCCCAGCGGTCAGGTCGAGATCTTCGCGCCCGTCCGCGAGCAAACGGCCAAAGACGCGTGGCTGCGTCACGCAACTGCAGACAGGGGGTCTGCACCGGAGGCGGCCAGCCCGATCGACCTGGCAGACCTCCGCGAGCGCTGTGCGGAAAGGCACGATCCGGACCTGATCTATGCCGATTTCGCCGCGCTCGGCCTGCCCTACGGCCCGGCCTTTCGGCCGCTCGTCGACCTGCGCAGCGGCGAAGGGGAGTGCTTGGCGGAGCTGGTGCTGCCGCAGGAAGCGGAGGGCGACGCGCGCTACTTCGTGCCGCCGATGCTGCTGGACGGGGCCTTGCAATCCCTTGGAGTCCTTTGGCCGGCGGAGGACAGCGGCCATCTCTACCTTCCGGTCGGCGTGGAGAGCGTGCGCTGCTTTGCCGAGCAGCGCGCCTGGCCGGCGGGCAGCCGCCTCTTCGCGCATGCGCGGCTGGCGCGGGCAGGCAACGGGGATCGGGCTGCAGCACTCACGCTTTGCGACGAGGCCGGCCAGGTTCTGGTCGCGCTCGACGGGCTGTCGTTGCGCGAAGCCGAGCGGGCGACGCTCGAGGGGCTGCTTGGCGCAGCGGAGCCCAGCCTGCTCTACGAACTGGCCTGGCGCGCGGTCACTCTCGACCAGCCGGAGGAGGCAGCCGCGTGGCCGGGCGGAGGAGCGCTTGCGCTCTTGTCGGCCGATGCCTCCGCCGCCCCGGTGGCCCAGGCGCTTGGCAGCGATCTCAAGGCGCGCGGTGTCTCCTCGGTGATGGGGCGTGAAGCGTCACGCCTCCTGGCCGCAAGGCTCGCTTCGGAGCAGGACGCAGCTACCGCCTTGGCCGGCGTGGTTTGGATCGCGCCCTCCGCGGATCTCGAGGAGGGGGAGCCGCTGGAAGCGGTTCAAGCATCGCTGGCTTGGCTCTTGGAGCTATTGCAAGGGCTGCTGAAGGCGGGCCAGACCTTACCGCGGGGCGTGACCCTGGTGACGCGTTGGGCGGTGGCGACGGCGGCGGGCGAGCCGGTCGATCCGGTCGGATCCAGCCTTTGGGGTTTCGCGCGCAGCTTACAGAGCGAGCAACCGGATCTCGGCTTGCGGCTGATCGATTTGGGGCGCGGCCCGGTGGAGTCCACGGCGAGCCCCGAACAGCTTGCCGGCGTGGCCGCACTGCTGCTGTCGGCCGTGCAGGAGCCGCAGCTCGCTCTGCGCGGCGGGCAGCTCCTGGCACCACGGCTGCAGCGGGCGCCCGCTGGCCTGCGCATGCCGGCCGGCGGCGGCCGCTTGACGATCACCAAGCGCGGCGCGCTCGAGGGCTTGCGGGTCGAGCCGCTCACCCTGCGACCGCCGGGTCCGGGCGAGGTCTCTCTGGCGGTGCGCGCCGCCGGCCTGAACTTCCGCGATGTCTTGAACACGCTGGGAGCCTATCCCGGCGAGGCGGGCGATCTGGGTGGCGAAGCCTCCGGGGTCGTGGTGGCGCTCGGCGAAGGCGTGCACGACCTTTCGCTGGGCGATCGCGTCTTCGGCTTTGTCGGGGGCGGCTTTGCCAGCCAGACCACGACCGATGCCACGATGCTGCGCCGGATGCCGGCGGGTTTGGGTTTCATCGGTGCCGCGAGCTTGCCGGTGACCTTCAGCACGGCCTTGGCTGCCTTCGAGGCGGCCGGCCTAAAGCAGGGCGAGAGCGTCCTGATCCATGCCGGCGCCGGTGGCGTCGGCTTGGCTGCAATCCAAGTGGCCCGCGGTCTCGGCGCTAAGATCTATGCGACCGCGAGCGCGCCCAAGCAGGCCTTCTTGCGTGCCCTCGGCATCGACGGGGTCTTCGACAGCCGCACCACAGCCTTCGGCGAGGAGGTCCTTCAGGCGACCGCCGGCGCCGGCGTGGACATGGTGCTGAACAGCCTCACCAGTGAAGGCTTCATCGACGCCAGCCTCTCTTGCCTCAAGCAGGGCGGCCGTTTCGTCGAGATCGGCAAGCGCAACATCTGGAGCCAGGAGGAGATGGCCGCGGCCAGGCCCGATGTCGGCTACAGCATCTTGGCGCTGGACGCTTGGATGCGCGACGAGCCGGAGCGCGTGGCGGCGCTCTTGGACAAGGTGGCCCGGCAGGTCGAGGAAGGCGCGCTGACGGCCCTGCCCTGCCGTCCCTATCCGATGAGCGCGGCTCCCTCGGCGATGCGGCTCATGCAGCAGGCCCGCCACATCGGCAAGATCGTCTTGACCGTCGAGCAATCCAAGATCCGAGGCGAGCGCAGCTATCTGGTGACGGGCGGCCTGGGCTCGCTCGGGTTGGAGACGGCTGCATGGCTGGCCGGCAGCGGTGCAGGGCACCTGGTCTTGGCCGGTCGCCGAGGGCCGGGCGAGGCGGCAAGGGCAAGGATTGCCGCGATCGGCGAAGACCACGACTGCCGGATCGAGGCCGTTTCGCTGGATATCACGGATGGCGCCGCGGTGACGGCACTGGTCGGACGTTTCGGTGACGAGAACGGCGGCTGGCCGGCGCTGGGCGGCGTGATCCATGCCGCCGGCGTGCTGGATGACGCGCTGCTTCCCGACCAAAGCCCGGAGCGATTGGCCGCGGTGTTGCAGCCGAAAGTGAGCGGCGGCTGGAACCTGCACCGCGCGACCCGCGATTTGGATCTCGACTTCTTCGTCCTCTATTCCTCGGTGGCGGCCACCTTGGGAGCGCCCGGGCAGAGCAACTATGCCGCCGCCAACGCCTTCCTGGACGGTTTGGCGTGGCTGCGCCGCAGCGAAGGGCTGGCGGCAACCAGCGTCGCGTGGGGTCCCTGGTCGGTTGGGCATGGCCGAAGACGCGACGGTCAAGGCGAACCTGGCGCGCCAGGGGATCAAGACCTTGCAACCCGCGGCGGCGCAGGCTGCGCTCTCCCAGCTTCTGGCGGCCGGGCAAGCTTCGGGTCTGGTCCTCGACGTCCGAATGGGCCCGCATGAGCAAGGCCTTGGGCGGGGCCCGTCCGCCCTTGCTGTCGGATCTCCTGACCAAGCCGCCGCTGGCCGGTGAGAGCGCCCTGCTGCAGCGCTTGAAGGGCGGTGCCGGCCGGTCAGAGGGAGGCCGTTCTTCTGGGCTACCTCCAAGGCGAGCTGCGCGCTGTCCTGGGCTTGGCGGAACCGCCGTCGCCGAGCGCGGGCTTCTTCGACCTGGGCATGGACTCCCTGATGGCGGTTGAGCTGAGGAACCGCCTGAATGCGGCGCTCGAGCGAGCCTATCAGGTGCCGAACACCATCGCCTTCGACCACCCGAGCCTGGAGAAGCTGGCGCGCCATCTGGCCGAGCAGCTGGGGCGTGCTGGGCCAGATACCTGCCGGGCCGCCTGCCGCCCGGGCTGCACGGCGGATGTCCGATGGAGAGCCGATCGCCGTCGTCGGGCATGGCCTGCCGCTTTCCGGGGGCGCCCGATCTCGAGGCGTACTGGGAGCTGCTCACCGGCGGTGGTCGATGCCATCAGCGAAGTGCCGGCGGACCGCTGGGACATCGAGGCCTACTACGACCCCGATCCCGACGTGCCGGGCAAGATGTCGACCCGCTACGGCGGCTTCATCGACGACATCGACCTCTTCGATCCGCAGTTCTTCTCGATCAGCCCGAAAGAGGCGGTGGAGCTGGACCCGCAGCAGCGCCTGCTGCTGGAAATCAGCTGGCGGGCCCTGGAGCACGCCGGCATTGCGGCCGCCTCGCTGGCCGGCAGCCACAGCGGTGTCTACGTTGGGCTCTCCACGTCGGACTATCAGCAGCTGCTGGCGCGCGGCGGAGAGGCCGCGATCGGGCCTTACGCCGGCACCGGCAATGCGCACTCGGCAGCGGTCGGCCGGGTGAGCTTCGTGTTGGGCCTGGAGGGGCCGTCGCTCGCCGTGGACACCGCCTGCTCGGCCTCGCTGGTGGCGCTCAGCCAAGCCTGCCAGGGTTTTGCGCGCCGGCGATTGCGACCTGGCCCTGGCCGGCGGGGTGAACGCCATCCTGACCCCGGAGGCGACAATCTACTTCTCGCGCGGGCGCTTCATGGCGCCGGACGGGCGCTGCAAGACCTTCGATGCGCGCGGCGACGGTTATGTACGCGGCGAGGGTTGCGGGCATGGTGGTCTTGAAGCGCTTGAGCGATGCCGAGCGCGACGGCGACCGGGTTCTGGCGGTGGTGCGCGGAGCGGCGGTGAACCAGGACGGCGCCAGCTCTGGCCTCACGGTGCCGAACGGTCCGGCGCAGGAGCGAGTGATCGGCCAGGCCCTGGCCCGCGCCGGCGTCGGCCCTGACGAGATCGCCTATGTGGAGGCGCACGGCACGGGCACGCCGCTGGGCGATCCAATCGAGGTGCAGGCGCTGCACAATGCGCTGGGGCGCGCGCATTCGAAAGCGGCACCGCTGCTGACGGGCTCGGTGAAGACCAACATCGGCCATCTGGAGTCCGCCGCCGGCATCGCCGGGGTGATCAAGGTCGTGCTGTCGATGAAACCGGGGCTTGATTCCGGCGCAGCTTCATTTTCAGACGCCGAGCCCGAAGATCGCCTGGGACGATGTGAACATCCAAGTCGTCTCCAAGCCGCGCTCCTGGCCGCAGGGCCGGCGCCTGGCCGGAATCAGCAGCTTCGCCTTTCAAGGCACCAACGCGCACGTGATCCTCGAAGGATTGGCGCCCGCCCCCGAGGAAAGGGAGGCGGCCGGGGCGTGGCCTGCCCGGCCGGTCGCGCTTACCTTGCCGGACACCCTGCGGAACGCGGAAGCGCCTGAAGAACCGGCACGGCGGCATCGGCTCTTGCCTCTATCAGGCAAGGACGACGCGGCGCTGAAGGACCTTGCGAAGGACTATCTGGCCTGGCTCGACGCGAAGCCACAGGTCGATCTGGCGGATCTGGCCTATTCGGCCGGCGTGATGCGCAACCACTTCCGGCAGCGGGCCGGCGTGGCGTTCGATGGCCTGGAGGATCTAGAGGCAAAGCTCGCCGCGCTTGCGTCCGACGAGACGCGCGACGGTCTGTGTAGAGGCGAGGGCGAACGTCCACCGAAGGTGGCTTTCCTCTTCACCGGTCAAGGCAGCCAGCGGATCGGGATGGGCCGGGGCCTCTACGACAGCGAGCCTCTGGTCCGCGCCGTGCTTGACCGCTGCGATGGCGTGGTCCGGGAGGTACGCGGCTCCTCTCTCCTGGCGGTGATGTTCGGCGAGGCCGAGGTCTCGCTTGACGACACGGCTTGGACGCAGCCGGCGCTCTACACGCTGGAGGTGGCGCTGGTCGAGTTCTACCGCAGCGCTGGCATCAAGCCTTCGGTCGTGCTGGGGCACAGCGTCGGCGAGTTTGCGGCTGCCTACGCGGCCGGCATCTTCACCTTGGAGGAGGGCTTGCGCCTGATCCTCGCACGCGGATCTCTGATGGGAGACCTGCCGTCCGGCGGCGCGATGGCTGCGGTCTTTGGCCCGCAGAGCGGGTCCTGGCGGCAATCGACAAGATCAACGGGAGGCTGAAGGCCGGTGCGGTCGGCTTGTCGCTGGCAGCCGACAACGGCACCCATCAGGTGATCAGCGGTCCCGCAGAGCTGGTCGAGGCAGCGAGCGAGGACCTCACGTCGGCGGGCCTGCGCTGTCAAGCCTTGCAGACCAGCCACGCCTTCCACTCGGCGCTGCTCGATCCGATGCTGGCGGACCTCGAGGCGGCGGCTGCCGGCATCGCCGCGCGACCAGCGCACTGCACGCTGATCAGCAATGTGACCGGCGAGGCGCTCGGCGCCGAAGAGCTGCTGGACGCTGCTATTGGCGGCGCCATGCGCGCTCCCCGGTCGCCTTCGCACAGTCCGTGGCGAGCTTGGCCGAGGCCGGCGCGGACATCGTGGTGGAGCTGGGTCCTCACCCCACCTTGGCGCCCATGGTGACGATGGCTTGGGCCGCAGCGGGCGGCGCGGGCGATCCGCCGGCGAGCGTGCCCAGCCTTAAGCGCGACGGCGACGAGGCAGCACAGGTCATGACGGCGCTGGCCAGCCTATACGCGGCAGGCGCGCCGCTCTCCTTCGCAGGCCTCTACGGCGGCGAGATCCGGCGCAAGGGTCGCACTTCCGGGCTACCCCTTTCAGCGCCGGCGCTATTGGGCAGAGACGGCGCGCGCGCGAAGGGGTCAGCCGGGCCAGCCGAACACCCCTTGCTGGGTTACGCGCGGCGCTCGGCAAAGGGCGAGGTCACCTTCGAGAGCGAGCTTTCGCTCGCGGAGCACCCCTGGCTCACCGACCATCGCGTCTTCTATCATGTCGTGATGCCGGGCGCCGCCTTTGTCGCCATGGCCGTCGCCGCCGCCGGGGTCGATGCGAAGGCGCCGGGCTCGCTCCTCCTCGAGTCCTTCCAGCTCCATGCTCCGCTGCTGCTAAGCGATGACGGTGAAAGCCGCACCTTGCAACTGGTGCTGGAGGCCGGCGAAGGAAGCGACGGGCGGAGCGCCAAGACAGCCGAGATCTACAGCCGGCGCGATGGCGAAGACGGCTGGACCTTGCACGCGCGCGGCCAGGTCGCCGATCTGCCGGCGGATGCGGCAAGGACAGTCGATCTGCCGAACCTCATCCGGCGCCTGTCGGAACGCGACATCACTGAGCTCTACGCAGCCTTCGCCCGGCTGGGCATTGTTTATGGACCTGCCTTCCAAGGCCTTTGCAGCCTCTGGTCGGGACAGGGCGAGGCCCTGGGTGAGGTGGTGCTGGCCGACACCCTGTCGCAGCGCAGGGCTGATGATGCATCCCGCCCTGCTGGACGGCTGTTTTCAGGCGATGGCGGCGGCCTTGCCCGAGATCGGTGAGGACGCGACCTACATGCCCTTTGCGTGGGAGTCCTTGCGTTTTGCCGGCGCTCTGCCCGAGCGGGTCTTCTGCCATGTTCGACTGCGCGACGACAAAGCCGCTGCAGTCAAGGCATCGGTACCGGAGACGCTGATCGCCGACCTAGTTCTCTATGATGGCGACGGCAGTCTGGTGGGGCAGATCGAGGCTTCACCTGCAAGCGGCGACGCGGCAGGCGCTGCTGGCGCAAGGCGAGCGGGTCGAGGACTGGCTCTACGAGGTGGTGTGGCGCGACCGGGCATTGAATGGAGGCGAGTTGTCGGCGGACTCTCCGCCCTCGCCGATGCGCAGGCGGTGGAGGAGTCGTCCGGTCTTTGGCTGCTTGCCGGCGAAGCGGGCGGGGTCGCTCGGCGCTTGGCCGAGTGCTTGATGGCGCGCGGGCAGAGGGTGGTGCTGGCGAGCGACGCGTGTGAGTGATGCGGCTACAGGTACGTCGCTGAGCCAGGCATTCGTAGATTCGACGCGCCGGGATGCTTGGGTTGCGCTTCTGGAGGGTTTGCCGGACGAGCTTCCACTGCGTGGGGTGGTTCATCTGGCGAGCCTGGATGGCGCCGGCCCGGAGGAGACGGCGGAAGGCCTGAGCCGGGCGCTGACGCAGTCCTGCGGCCAGCGCCTTGGCGCTGGTGCAGGCGCTGCTGGATCACGGCAGCTACCCGGACGCGGGCCTCTGGTTGGTGACCAGCGGCGCGCAGGTGGTGGACCGCGAGGCGGGCGGCGGGCTTGCCGGAGCGGCCTTGTGGGGCCTGGGCAAGACGGCGGCCTTGGAGGCGCCCGACCTTGGCGGACGCATGGTGGATCTCGATGCCGAGGCGTTAGCATCGCCGGAAGGCTTGGTAGACGAACTTCTTGCCCCTTGATGGCGAGGATCACCTCGCCTACCGCGCGGGTGTGCGCAAGGCGGCGCGCCTGGTCCGAGGGCGCGATGCGGCGATGCGGGTCGCGCTGCGGAGGGCGGGGCCTGGCGGGTCGTGCCGGGCGAGAGGGAAGGCCTGGAGGGGCTACAGGGCGGAGACGATAGCAGAGCGTCCGCTAGGGCCGGCGAGATCCGGGTGGCTATCGCTGCGGTGGGGCTGAACTTCCGCGACGTGCTGGTCGCGATCGGCCTCTACCCGGAGCCTGTGGAGGGTCTCGGCGGCGACTTCTGTGGGCGCGTGCTGGAGGTCGGGCCCGACGTGGCGGGGCTGTCGCTGGGCCAGCAGGTGCTGGGCTTTGCCGATGGCGCGCTGGCGAGCCAAGCGGTGACCCGCGCGGAGCTGGTGGTTGCCGGCACCGGCGGGCCATTCGGCTGCGGCGCTGGCGAGCCTGCCCTCCGCCTTCGTGACGGCGCAACTGGCCTTCGCGGGGGCTGGCCTGAAGCGGGGCGAGCGGGTGCTGATCCATGCCGGCGCGGGCGGCGTGGGCTTGGCGGCGATCCAGCTGGCGCAGGCCTTGGGGGCGGAGGTCCTGGCGACCGCCAGCGCACCCAAGCAGGCCTATCTGCGCTCTCTGGGCGTCGATGCGGGTCTACGACAGCCGCAGCACGGCCTTCGGCGCGGAGATCCTGGCGGCAACGGATGGCCGAGGTGTCGATCTGGTGCTGAACAGCCTGACCGGAGAGGGCTTCATCGAGGCCAGCCTGGCCTGCCTGGCCGAGGGCGGCCGCTTCGTGGAGATCGCCAAGCGGAACATCTGGAGCGCAGAGGAGATGGCGGCGGCCCGGCCCGATGTGGCCTATCGCATCCTCGCGGTGGACGCGATCACGCTGTCGGAGCCGGCGCGGATCAGGGCGGCCTTGGGCGAGATCGTGGCGCGGTGTGTCGGCGGGAAGACCTCAGCCACTGCCGGTGACGCAATGGCCGCTGGCCGAGACGCCGGAGGCGATGCATCACATGCGCTCGGCCAAGCAGATCGGCAAGATCGTGCTGCGGGCGCCGCCGCTGGCATCGGGCGCTTTCGATCCGGAGCGCAGCTATCTGGTGACCGGCGGCCTCGGCGGGATCGTGTCTGGCAGGTGGCGGGCTGGCTGGCCGATCGCGGGGCGCGGCACATCGTGCTGAACGGGCGGCGCGCGCCGGAGGCTGCGGCGCGCTCTGCGATCGAGGCGCTGGAGCGCCGCGGCGTGGCCGTTAAGGTAGCGCTGGCCGACGTCAGCCGGGCCGAGCAAGTGGATGCGATGGTCTCGGAGATCGAGGCGGAGATGCCGCCGCTGGCCGGCCTGTTTCACAGCGTCGGCGTCCTGTCGGATGCCGCGTTGGTCAACCAGTCGTGGGAGAGCTTCGAGCAGGTGCTGGGTCCGAAGGTGCTGGGCGCCTGGGCCTTGCATCGCGCCACGCTGGACCGCGATCTGGACTGCTTCGTGCTCTTTTCCAGCATCACCGGGGTTCTGGGCAATGCCGGCCAGGCCAACTATGCGGCGGCCAATGCCTTTCTGGACCAACTGGCGCGCCACCGCCGGGCCTTGGGCCTGCCGGGTCAGAGCATCGCTTGGGGCCCTTGGTCCGGCGGCGGCATGGCGGAGGAGCAGCGCCAACGGATCGAGGCACAGCTGCGCGCTTCCGGGATCGGGTGGATCGATCCGTCGCGCGGGCTCGAGGCACTGGAGTTGCTGTTGCGCCAGGACGTGGCGGCGAGCACAGTGCTGCCGGCGGATTGGTCGGTGATGGCTGCTGGCGGTTCAGGGCGCTCTTGCAGGAACTCTCGACGGCGGCCCGGCCGACGGCCGTTCCGGCCGATGGCGGGATCCGACAGCGCCTCGGCGAGACCGACAACCAGACCCGCCGGAAGATCATCGCAGAGTGGCTTGGCGGCGAAGTGAAAGCGGTGCTGCACCTGTCGGACGCGCCGGATCCGGGGGTCGGCTTCTTCGAGTTGGGGATGGACTCGCTCACCGCCATCGAGGTCTCCAGGCGGGTCGAGAAGGGGCTTGGCGTGAAGCTCGACGCCAGCGTCCTGTTCGACTACCCGACGGTGTCGGCCTTGGCGGCCCACCTGGCCGACACGGCGCCGGCGAGAGGGCAACGGACCGCCTTGTCGCTTCGGCGAGGGACGAGCCCATAGCCATCATCGGTATGGGCCTGTCGCTTTCCTGGCGGCAGCGAATTGGAAAGCTTCTGGCGATTGCTGGACGAAGGGGCGCAGCGGGAATCGGTGAGGTGCCCCCCGATCGCTGGACATGGACGCCGTCTATGATCCCGATCCGAGCCATCCGGGAAGGTCGGTCACCCGAGCCGGCGGCTTTATCGAGGGGATCGATCTCTTCGACGCGGGCTTCTTCAGGATCGCACCGGTCGAAGCCAAGGTGCTTGGATCCGCAGCAGCGCTTGCTCTTGGAGACCAGCTGGCAGGCGCTGGAGGACGCCGGCATCGATCCGAGCAGTCTCCGGGGCAGCCGGACCGGTGTCTTCGGCGGCATTGCCGGCGCCGACTATCGGGAGATCCTGTCCGGCCTCGGCGCCGACAGCGCCGAGGCCTACTGGGCCAGCGGGACGGCCGGTAGCACTGCTATCGGGCGCATCTCTTTCGCCTTGGGCCTGCAGGGGCCGGCCGTGGCCACCGATACGGCTTGCTCGGCCTCCTTGGTGGCGATCAGCGAAGCCTGCGAGGCATTACGCAACGGCAAGGCCGATCTGGCGCTTGCCGGCGGCGTCAACGCCCCCTGCTCACGCCCTCGAACTTCATCATCTTCTCGAAAGCGGGGGATGCTTGCACCCGACGGTCTCTGCAAGACCTTCGACGCGGCGGCCGACGGCTATGCGCGTGGCGAGGGCTGCGGCATGGTGGTTCTCAAGTGCCTGTCGCGGGCCGAGCTCGACGGCGACCGCAATACTGGCGGTCATCCGCGGCGAGGCGATCAACCAGGACGGTGCGAGCGCCGCGCTGACCGCGCCGAACGGCCCGGCGCAGGACAAGTGATCGCGGAGGCTTTGGCCGCAAGCCGGCTCGCGGCCTGCCGAGGTGGATTATCTGGAGGCGCACGGCACCGGCACGGAGCTGGGCGACCCCATCGAGCTGCGTGCTGCCGCGTCTGCTTACGGGCGCGACCGTGATCCGGAGCGGGCCCTTGTTGATCGGCTCGGTCAAGACCAACATCGGTCATCTGGAGGCCGCCGCGGGCGTGGCCGGTCTGATCAAGACGGTGCTGGCGATGCGGCACGAGGTGATCCCCAAGCACCTGAACTTCACGGCGCCCAATCCGCGCATCGATTGGGCCGACCTTCCGGTCGAGGGTGACGGCGGAGGCCACTCCCTGCGCCCAGCCATCCGGAGCGTCCGCGCCGGGCGGGGCTCAGCTCCTTCGGCTTCTCCGGCACCAACGCGCACATCATCCTCGAGGCCTACCAGGCAGGCGGCGAGGAGGAGGGCGGGGCGCTCTCCGTCGGCTGGCCGGACGGGATTGGCGGTCCCTCCTCCAGCGAAGAGCTCGCCGCTGCGGCCCAAGCGGCCGAGGCCCGGCGGCAGCGCGTGCTGGCCTTGTCGGGCAAGAGCGAAGAGGCGCTGAAGGAGCTGGCCAGGCGCTATCTGGCATGCCTTGACGAGGAGGCGGAGGTCGACCTCGGCGACCTCTGCTACACGGCGGGCATCGGGCGCAGCCACTTCAGCCATCGCGCGGCCTTGGTCGTCGAGAGTGTCGACGGCCTCAGGGCTGGCCTTGCGGCTCTAGCGGAGGGGCAGGCCGCCGACGGCCTGGTGCAAGGCCTCTCGTCCGCCCCTCCCAAGATCGCCTTCCTCTTCACCGGTCAGGGCAGTCAGTACCTGGGCATGGGCAGGGAGCTCTACGAGCGCGAGCCGCTGGTGCGCGCCCTGCTCGATCGCTGCGATGGGGTGATCCGGGAGCTCCGCGGTGTCTCGCTCTTGGCGGTGATGTTCGAGGGCGAAGGCGGGTCTCTGGGACGACACCCAATGGACGCAGCCGGCGCTCTATGCCCTGGAGGTAGCGCTGGTGGAGCACTTCCGCGCAGCCGGCATCGAAGCCTCGGGTGGTCATGGGTCACTCGGTGGGCGAGTACGCCGCGGCCTATGCGGCCGGCATGTTCGGCCTGGAGGAGGGCCTGCGGCTGATCGCCGAGCGCGGTGCCCTGATGGGGTCGCTGCCGCCGGGCGGATCGATGGCAGCGATCTTCGCCGATCGGGAAAGAGTGGCGGCGGCGCTGGCACAAGCAGGCGCGTTGGACGTGGAGATCGCCTCCGACATCGGGCTCCATCAGGTGGTGAGCGGGCCGAGCAAGTTGGTCGAGGCGGTGATCGAACGCTTCGCCGGCGAGGAGGTGCGCTGCGAAAGGCTGCAGACCAGCCACGCCTTCCACAGTGCCTTGCTGAATCCGATGTTGGCTGGCCTGGAGGCCGCGGCGGGGGGCTCTGTCGGCAGGGCCTCCGCAATTGCCCTTGATCAGCAACCTGACGGGCGCGCCGCTCGGGGCGGAGGAAAAGCTCGACGCCGTCTACTGGCGGCGTCATGCGCGCGAGCCGGTGCAGTTCGCCAAGTCGGTCGAGGCACTCGCCGAGCAGGGCGTGGACCTGGTGATGGAGATCGGGCCGCATCCGGTGCTGTCGGCGATGGCAACGCTTGCCTGGCCGAGTGGGGCCGAACCGCCCGCAAGCCTCGCCAGCATGCGACGTGGCAGCGATGCTGACGGCCAAGCCGCGCTGGCTTTGGCGGCGCTTTATGCCAAAGGCGCCAAGCTTGACTTCGCAGCCCTCCATGGCGGCGAGAGCCGCCGCAAGCTGGCGCTGCCGACCTACCCCTTCCAGCGCCAACGCTATTGGGTCGAGGCGCGCAAGCGGCGGTACTCGTCTGGGCGACGACACCGGCCATCCCCTGCTCGGCGGTCGGATCGCCAGCGCGCGTGGCGATCAGATATTCGAGACGAGCTTGTCGGCCGAGGCTTTGCCCTGGCTATCCGAGCATCGCGTCTTTGCCCGGCCGGTCTTCCCCGGGGCGGGCTATCTCGAGATGGCCTTGGCAGCAGCCGGCCAGAAGCGAGGCTGCCCTCGGGCCTTGCAAAACCTGCGCATCGACGCACCCTTGGCCTTGGATTCCCCGCTTCTCGTTCAGACTATCGTCTCCTCCGAGGGCACATCGAGATCTATTCCGGGGCGGAGGAAGCGGCAATGGCGATGCCGAGCCGGAGTGGCGCCGCCATGCCGTCGCCGAGGTCGCCGCGGTCGAGGCGGCGGGGAATGCCGTCGACCTCGCCGCACTCCGTGACAGCTGTGCGGAGGAGGTTCCGGTCACGAAGATCTATGAGGCACTTGCAGGCTTGGGCTTGGACTACGGCGCCTCCTTCCGCAGCTTGACCAGCCTTCGCGCAGGCTCGGGCGAGGTCCTGGCCGAAGTGAGGCTCCCGAAGGGCACGCAAGGCGGGGCGCGCTATCTCGTCCCGCCCATGCTGCTCGATGGCGCGCTGCACGGCCTTGCCGCCCTCTTCGAGCGAGAGCGGGAGGAGGCCGCCTTTCTGCCGGTGGGTTGCAGGACAATGCAGTGGTTCGCGGAGCCTCGGCAGTGGCCCGACGGCAGTCTGCTGCTGGCCCATGGCCGTCTAGTCGAGTCCGAGGGGGCCGAACGCCTTGTCGACCTCGACCTCCTCGACGAGAGCGGAGCCCTTTTCGGACGCTTGCAGGGATTCCGCCTGCGGCGGGCCGAACGCGAGGCCCTCCGAAAGCTGCTCGGCGAGCAAGACCTGCTCTACGAAGTGCTCTGGCGCGGCGTTTCGCCGGAAAAGCGGCCCAGCGTGGCGGGCAAAGTTCTACTCGTTGCAGGCGAGAGTGCACCAGCGGAGCTCGTGACGGCGCTGCGCTCAGAGATCGAGTCGCGGGGCATGACCGTTCTCGTGGAAGCGGATGTGGATCCGACCACGTTGGTCGGCCAACATCTCTCGCAGCAGGAAGGCGGATTTGAAGGCCTTGTGTATGTGGTGCCGGACGGGGATGAGCGGGTCATCGATCCGGTGGCTGCCGGGAAGGGGCCGCTTGCCTGGCTCTTGACCCTGACGCAGACGGCTTTCGCACAGCGGCTGGAACTGCCGCTCGGCATTTCGCTGGCAAGCCAGCGTGCCGTGGCAACCGCTGCGGGAGAGCAGGTGGATCCCTTTGCGGCCTCCCTGTGGGGCTTTGTCCGAAGCGTGCAGAACGAGCAGCCTGGCCTGGGCCTCCGCCTGCTCGACGTGGCGTCCGACATCGAAGGGCTGCCGGTGAGCGAAGGACAGGCGTGCCTTCTGGCCGAAGCGATCTGCGCAGGCTCTGCCGAGACTCAACTGGCTGTCCGCGGGAGCAGGTGCTGGCTCCGCGCTTGGCGCCTGCGGTTGCCGGATTACGGATGCCGAGCGGCGGCGGGCGCTTGACGATCGCCGAGCGCGGATCCTTCGAGGGTTTGCGGATTGAGGCTCTTGCGGCCCAAACACCTGGGCCTGGCGAGGTCGCGGTCGCCGTCCAGGCCATCGGCCTCAACTTTCGCGATGTGCTGATCGCTTTGGGCGCCTATCCCGGCGAAGCGGCGGAGATGGGCGGCGACGCGGCCGGGGTGGTGACGGCCCTGGGCGAGGGCGTGTCGGACCTTTCGGTCGGCGACCGCGTCTTCGGCATGATGGGCGGTGGCTTCGCCAGCCGCGTGACCACGCCGGCCGCAACCCTGCGGGCTATGCCGGACGCGCTGGACTTCGCGGGCGCGGCCACCCTGCCCAGTACCTTCTGCACGGCGCAAGCCGCCTTTGAGGCAGCGGATCTGAAAGCCGGCCGGAAGGTCTTGATTCACGCTGCGGCCGGCGGCGTCGGCTTGGCGGCCATCCAGCTGGCCCGGGCGATCGGCGCGGAGGTCTACGCCACTGCCAGCGCGCCAAAGCGTGACTATCTGCGCTCGCTCGGGATCACGCATGTCTTCGACAGCCGCAGCACCGACTTCGGCGCTGAAGTCCTGTCCGCCAGTGGCGGCGGCGTCGACATGGTATTGAACAGCTTGACCGGCGAAGGCTTCATCGAGGCCAGCCTCTCCTGCCTGGCGGACGGCGGGCACTTCGTCGAGATCGCCAAGCGCAACATCTGGTCGCCTGAGGAGATGACCGAGGCGCGGCCGGACTTGCACTACACCATTCTGGCCCTTGACCAATGGGCGGTCCAAGAACCGGAACGGATCGGCACCCTTCTGGAAGGCATCATCGAAAAGCTGAACCAGGGGGCGATCAAGGTCTTGCCGAAGCGGCTCTTCCCCTGAGCGATGCGCCTTCGGCCATGCGTCTCATGCAGCAAGCGCGCCACGTCGGCAAGATCGTCTTGACCGTCGCAGAGACGGCTATCCGGCCCGACCGGAGCTATCTGGTGACCGGCGGCCTGGGCGGCTTGGGCCTCGAGGCGGCCGCTTGGCTCGCAGAGAAGGGCGCCCGGCATTGGTTTTGGTCGGCCGCAATGAGCCTGGCGAAGCGGCGGCGCGCAGGATTTCAGAGGTCTCTTCGACGTTCGGCTGTGCGATCGAGACGGTCCGGGCCGACGTCGCGGTTCGCTCGGACGTCGACGCACTGGTGGGGCGCTTCGGCGCCGGCGCTTGGCCAGGCCTTGGCGGCGTCTTCATGCCGCCGGTTTCCTGGATGACGGCATGGTGACGGAGCAGAGCTGGGAGCGCTTCGAGCCGGTGCTGCGTCCCAAGCTTGCGGGTGGCTGGAATCTGCATGAGGCCACCTGCGGCCTAGGCCTTGATAGCTTCGTGCTCTATTCCTCCGCCGCGGCGACCATGGGCGCTGCGGGCCAGAGCAACTATGCCGCCGCCAACGCCTTCCTCGACGGGCTGGCGGCCATGCGGCAGAGCGCCGGCTTGCCGGCTACCAGCGTCGCCTGGGGTCCTTGGGCAGTGGGCAATGGCCGAAGATGCGACCGTTAGGGCCAACATCGAGCGGCAGGGCCTCCACCTTCTGGAGCCGGAAGCTGCGCACCGGGCGCTTCAGACCTTGATGACCGGCGGGCAGCCCTGCGGCCTGGTCTTGGATTGCGACTGGGCCAAGCTCGGCGGGTCCTTGGGAGCCCTCAGACCGCCGTTGCTGTCGGACCTCTTGACCGAGCGGGTCGCCTACGAGGAGAGAGCCCTGTTGAAGCGCCTCATGTCCGCGTCGGTAGCCAAAAGGAAGGCGCTTCTGACACGCTACCTGAGGGAAGAGCTGGGCGCCGTTTTGGGCCTTGCAGAACGCCCGGGAGCCGCGGTTGGCTTCTTCGATCTCGGGATGGACTCATTGATGGCGGTAGAACTCAGAAACCGAATTGCCGCGTCGCTTGGCGACGCATGTCAGCTGACCAACACGATCGCCTTCGACTACCCGAGTGTCGCCAAACTGGCAGAGCACCTTGCCTCCCAGATCGGTGTAGCGATCCAACTTCAAGCGTCCGAAGAAAGCGCGACGACTACGGCGCATGAGCACGGCGACATGGAAGAGGAGAGCGACGACCAGCTCATGCAGCAAGTAAGCAAAATCCTTGGAGACTCGCTCTGATGGCTAAGGCGCCGGATCCGCTTGAGCTTCTGCGACGTACGGCGGCCAGATTTGCTGCCGTAAAGGCGGATCTGGACAAGACCAGAGAAGCAATCGCGATCGTCGGCATGGCCTGTCGTTTTCCGGGTGCGCCCGATCTCAAGGCCTACTGGGATTTGCTGTCCGGCGGTGTAGATGCCATCACCGAGGTGCCGGCCGACCGCTGGGACGTCGATCATTACTACGACCCCGATCCGGACGTGCCGGGGAAGATGTCGACGCGTTGGGGCGGTTTCATCGACAAGATCGACCTCTTCGACCCGCAGTTCTTCTCGATCAGCCCGAAAGAGGCAGCGGAGCTGGACCCGCAGCAGCGCCTTCTGCTCGAGTTAAGTTGGCAGGCCCTGGAACACGCCGGCATCGCAGCTGCCTCTTTGTCGCTAGCCGCAGCGGCGTCTATGTCGGCATCAGCACCTCGGACTATAAGGACCTCCTGGCGCGCGGCGGCGAGGCGGCAATCGGACAATACGTCGGAACCGGCAATGCGCACTCGGCGGCGGCCGGCCGGGTGAGCTTCGTCTTGGGCCTGGAAGGCCCCTCTCTCGCAGTGGACACGGCGTGTTCGGCCTCGCTGGTCGCTTTGAACCAAGCCTGCCAAGGCTTGCGCAGCGGCGACTGCGACTTGGCGCTGGCCGGCGGGGTGAACGCGATCCTGACCCCCTGGGCGACGATCTACTTCTCGCGCGGCCGTTTCATGGCGCCGGACGGGCGCTGCAAGACCTTCGACGCACGCGGCGACGGCTACGTGCGCGGCGAGGGTTGCGGCATGGTGGTCCTCAAGCGCTTGAGCGACGCCCAGCGCGACGGCGACCGCATCCTGGCGGTGGTGCGCGGCGGCGCGGTGAATCAGGACGGGGCCAGCTCGGGCTTGACCGTGCCGAACGGGCCGGCGCAGGAGCGGGTGATCGGCCAGGCGGTGGCACGCGCGGGCGTGAAGCCCGAAGAGATCGCCTACGTCGAAGCGCACGGAACGGGCACACCGCTGGGCGATCCGATCGAAGTGCAAGCCCTGCACAACGCTTTGGGGCGCACGCAGGCCCGGACGGCTCCCCTGCTGACGGGGTCGGTCAAGACCAACTTCGGTCACCCTGGAGGCGGCGGCGGGCATCGCCGGTGTCATCAAGGTCGTGCTGTCGATGATCCATGGCACGATCCCGGCACAGCTTCATTTCCGCACGCCCAGTCCGAAGATCGCCTGGGCCGCGGCCAACGTCGAGGTCGTCTCCAAGGCGCGGCCCTGGCCGGAGGGTCGGCGCCTGGCCGGCGTCAGTAGCTTTGCCTTCCAAGGCACCAACGCGCACGTGATTCTCGAAGCCGTCGATGGGGCTTCGGACGAGCAAGCAGATGTAAGCTGGCCTGCTAGGCAGATCGAGCCTCCCCTGTCGGAGCCTGCAGAGGAAGCGCTTGCGCCGCGCCACCGCTTTGTCCTGGCCTTGTCGGCCAAGAGCGAGAAGGCCTTGACGCAGTTGGCAGACGGCTATCTCGGATGGTTGGAGGCGCATCCCGACTCTGCGCCGGCCGATCTGGCCTATGCATCCGGCGTGGGTCGCAGTCACTTCTCCGAACGGGCCGCCGTGGTGTTCGAGGACGCTACAGAGCTGCGCGCGCAACTCTCGGCGTTGGCGGCCGGCCGTTCGGCGGACGGCGTGACGCGCGGCACGGCCATAGACCTACCGGAGATCGCTTTTCTCTTCACCGGCCAGGGCAGCCAGTACCTAGGCATGGGCAGAGACCTCTATGAGCAGGAACCCGTCGTGCGCTCGGTGCTGCAGCGCTGCGAGGCGGTGACCCGAGAGCTGCGCGGTGCCTCGCTGCTCGAGGTGATGTTCGCCGAGGGCGGATCGCTGCTCGACGACACCGCCTGGACGCAGCCGGCGCTCTATGCCCTTGAGGTGGCGCTGGTCGAGCTCTACCGCAGTGTCGGTGTCGAGGCCTCGGTCGTGATGGGGCATAGCGTCGGCGAGTTCGCAGCCGCCTACACCGCCGGCATCTTCACCTTGGAGGAGGGCCTGCGCCTGATCCTGGCGCGCGGCGCGCTGATGGGCGATCTGCCCGCAGGCGGTGCGATGGCGGCAGTCTTTGCGCCGGCCGACCGGATCACCGCGGCGATCGAGGAAGTTAACGCATCGCCGACGAAAGGCGCCGTCGGGCTCTCCCTGGCGGCGGACAACGGCGCCCATCAGGTGGTCAGCGGTCCCGTCGAACTGGTCGAGAGCGTGACGGAGACGCTTTCCTCCGAGGGCCTGCGCTGCCAGCGCCTACAGACCAGCCATGCCTTCCACTCCGCACTCCTGAAGCCGATGCTGGCGGAGCTCGAGGCGGCGGCCGCCGGCATCGCTTCAGAGCCGCCCGACTGCACCTTGATCAGCAATGTGACCGGCGAGGCATTGGGCGACGAGGAGCTGTTGGATGGCGCCTACTGGCGTCGCCATGCACGCCAGCCGGTGCAGTTCGCGAAGTCGGTCGCCACCCTGGCCGCGTTGGGCGTGGACCTGGTGGTGGAGGTGGGACCGCATCCGGTCCTGGCGGGGATGCTGGCCCTGGCCTGGCCGGCGGAGGTCGATGCGCCGAAGACGGTGGGGAGCCTGCGCCGGGGCAGCGATGCGGGGGCAGCTCTGGCCGGCGCATTCGCGACGCTCTACGCCGAGGGGGCGGCTCTGGACTTTGCCGCGCTGCATGCCGGCGAGAGCCGCCGCAAGCTGGCCTTGCCGAGCTATCCCTTCCAACGCCAACGCTATTGGGCCGAGGCCCGCAAGCGGCGCAGCGGCCCTGCCGGGGATGGGGTCCATCCTCTCTTGGGGGTCAGGCACGATTTGCCGCGCGGCGAGGCCAGTTTCGAGACCGAGCTCGCGCTCGAAGAGCAGCCCTGGCTGGCGGATCACCGCGTGTTCGAGAGGATGGTTGCGCCCGGTGCGCTCTATGTCGCCATGGTGGCGGCCGCGGCCGGCGGCGAGGCGGCAGGGATCGAAGGCTTGCAGATCCATGCACCGCTGGTTCTGGGCGACGATGACGACAGCCGTTCGCTGCAGCTCTTGCTTTACCCGGCGGACGCGGGCGACGCGAGCGGCGCAAGATCGGCGGAGATTTACAGCCGCGGGACGGGCGAAGAGGCTTGGACTTTGCATGCGCGCGGCCAGATTGCCGGTCGTGCGGGGGGCCTGCCCGGCGAGACGACGTCAGCGATCGACCTGTCCGGCCTCATGCGTCGGCTAGGCGAGCGCGAGGTGGCGGAACTTTACCAGGCCTTGGGTCGGCTGGGTGTTGCTTACGGCCCCTCCTTCCAAAGTTTGCATGGCCTCTGGTCCGGCGCCGGCGAGGCGCTGGGCGAGGTCGTGCTGGCGGAGGAGCTGGACAGCCAGGGCCTCGTCGTCCATCCGGTCTTGTTGGACGGCTGCTTTCAGGTGCTGGCGGCGGCATTGACGGAGTCCGCCGCGGAGGGGCTGACCTACATGCCTTTCTCGTGGCAGCGTTTGCGCTTTGCCGGCGCACTGCCGCGGCGGGTCTTCTGCCATGTGCGCCAGCGTGACGCCAAGGCGGGAGCCGACGCCTCTTCGCTGCCGGAGACCTTGGTCGCCGACCTGGACCTCTATGACGACAAGGGCGGTCTCTTGGGCCGCATCGAGCGTCTTACCTGCAGGCGGGCGACGCAGCAGGCGCTGCTGGCGCAGAGCGGCAAGATCGAAGATCTGCTTTACCAGGTTGTCTGGCGTGACCAGCCCTTGGCCGGAGCCATCGTGCCGGCGGACTTTCTGCCAAGCCCCGGCGCCCTGGAGGCGGCAGTGGCGCCGGCTTCGGCGGAGGCGCCGGCAGCGGAGGGTGTCAGCGGCGAGGACCTTTCGGCCTTTGCCTTGGCGCTTGATCACCTGGCCGGTGCTTACGTCTTTGCTGCCTTGCGGTCTATGGGCTGGCGCCCGGAGGCGGGGGCGGAGGTTTCGGCCGAGGCCTTGGGCCGCGGGCTAGGTATCGAGGAGAAGCATCGGCGTCTGCTGGGCCGTCTCTTGGCGATCCTCTGCGAGCTGGGCGTTCTGGAGGAGGTCCTTGAGGGAGATGCGGGCGAGCGGCGCTGGCGTGTGCTGTCCACTTGTCCTGCCGACCCGGCGCAATCCGATCCGCAGGCGCTGCATGAGGCCTATGCCGCGCGCTATCCGCACGGCAAGATCGAGCTGGAGCTCTTGACCCGCTGTGGGGTCTCCTTGGCCGCGGTGCTGAGCGGCGGTGCCGACCCGCTCGCGATGCTGTTCAGCGAGAGCGGTGCCAACCTCTCCGACCTCTACAGCAAGGCGCCGGCATCGCGCGCGGCCAATCGTACCGTTGCGGCAGCCGTCGGCGAGGCGATCCGGAACCTGCCGGAGGGCCGGCGGCTGCGCGTGCTGGAGGTGGGCGCCGGGACCGGCGGTACGACCGCATGGGTCTTGCCGCTGTTGCCGCCGGAGCGGACGGACTATGACTACACGGATCTCTCGGCTGGGTTCTTCGCCCGGGCCGAGGCGCGTTTCGGCAGCGACTACCCCTATCTGGATTACCGGATACTGGACATCGAGCGCAGTCCGGTGGAGCAGGGCTTTGCCGCGCATGGCTACGACCTGGTGCTGGCAAGCAACGCGCTGCATGCGACGCGCGACATCGGCGAGACTTTGCGCCACTGCCGGGCACTGCTGGCACCGGGCGGTATGTTGATCCTACTAGAGGCGCAACGGCCTCAAGCGTGGCTCGATTTGATCGCCGGGCTGCTGGAAGGCTGGTGGCGTTTCGAGGACGACTATCGTCCCGACCATGCGCTGATGGGACCTTCTGCGTGGCGACGTGCCCTGGCCGAGTGCGGCTATGGCGAAACGATCAACTTGGTGCCGGGTGGGGTGCCGACGGCGGGTGACCCATCGCTAGGGGTGATCGTCTCGCGCGGTCCGTCGGAGCTGAAGGAGGCGTCCGGTCTCTGGCTGCTTGCCGGCGAAGCGGACGGGGTCGCTCGTCGCTTGGCCGAGTGCTTGGTGGCGCGCGGGCAGAGGGTGGTGCTGGCGGGCGACGCGGTGGGTGATGCGCCGGGGGCTGCGGTTACGTCGCTGAGCCGGGCCTTCGTGGATCCGACGCGCCGGGATGCTTGGGTTGCGCTTCTGGAGGGTTTGCCGGACGAGCTTCCCTTGCGTGGAGTGGTTCATCTGGCGGGCCTAGATGGCGCGGGCCCGGAGGAGACGACGGAGGCGCTGGGCCAGTCGCTGTCGCGTTGCGGGGCCAGCGCCTTGGCGCTGACGCAGGCGCTGCTGGAGCACGGCAGCTACCCGGGCGCGGGCCTCTGGTTCGTGACTAGCGGCGCGCAGGTGGTGGACCGCGAGGCGGGCGGCGGGCTTGCCGGAGCGGCCTTGTGGGGCCTGGGCAAGACAGCGGCCTTGGAGGCGCCCGATCTTGGCGTACGCATGGTGGATCTCGATGCCGAGGCGTTAGCATCGCCGGATGGCTTGGTAGACGAACTCTTGCACCCTGATGGCGAGGATCACCTCGCCTACCGCGCGGGTGTGCGCAAGGCGGCGCGCCTGGTCCGAGGGCGCGATGCGGCGATGCGGGTCGCGCTGCCGGAGGGCGGGGCCTGGCGGGTCGTGCCGGGCGAGAGGGAAGGCCTGGAGGGGCTACAGGCGGAGACGATAGCAGAGCGTCCGCTAGGGGCCGGCGAGATTCGGGTGGCGACTGCCGCGGTGGGGCTGAACTTCCGCGACGTGCTGGTCGCGATCGGCCTCGCTCCGAAAGGGGGGGAGGTCTTGGGCAGCGACTTCTGTGGGCGCGTGCTGGAGGTCGGGCCCGACGTGGCGGGGCTGTCGCTGGGCCAGCAGGTGCTGGGCTTTGCCGATGGCGCGCTGGCGAGCCAAGCGGTGACCCGCGCGGAGCTGGTGGTGCCGGCGCCGGCGGGCCATTCGGCTGCGGCGCTGGCGAGCCTGCCCTCCGCCTTCGTGACGGCGCAGCTGGCCTTCGCGGGGGCCGGCCTGAAGCGGGGCGAGCGGGTGCTGATCCATGCCGGCGCGGGCGGCGTGGGCTTGGCGGCGATCCAGCTGGCGCAGGCCTTGGGGGCGGAGGTCCTGGCGACCGCCAGCGCACCCAAGCAGGCCTATCTGCGCTCTCTGGGCGTCGATGCGGTCTACGACAGCCGCAGCACGGCCTTCGGCGCGGAGATCCTGGCGGCAACGGACGGCCGAGGTGTCGATCTGGTGCTGAACAGCCTGACCGGCGAGGGCTTCATCGAGGCCTGCCTGGCCTGCCTGGCCGAGGGCGGCCGCTTCGTGGAAATCGCCAAGCGGAACATCTGGAGCGCGGAGGAGATGGCGGCGGCCCGGCCCGATGTGGCCTATCGCATCCTCGCGGTGGACGCGATCACGCTGTCGGAGCCGGCGCGGATCGGGGCGGCCTTGAGTGAGATCGCGGCGCGTGTGTCGGCGGGAGACCTCAGGCCATTGCCGGTGACGCAATGGCCGCTGGCGGAGACGCCGGAGGCGATGCATCACATGCGCTCGGCCAAGCAGATCGGCAAGATCGTGCTGCGGGCGCCGCCGCTGGCATCGGGCGCTTTCGATCCGGAGCGCAGCTATCTGGTGACGGGCGGCCTCGGCGGGATCGGTCTGCAGGTGGCGGGCTGGCTGGCCGATCGCGGGGCGCGGCACATCGTGCTGAACGGGCGGCACGCGCCGGAGGCTGCGGGGCGTTCGGCGATCGAGGAGTTGGAGCGCCGCGGCGTGGCCGTGAAGGTGGCGCTGGCCGACGTCAGCCGGGCCGAGCAGGTGGATGCGATGGTCTCGGAGATCGAGGCGGAGATGCCGCCGCTGGCCGGCTTGTTCCACAGCGTCGGCGTCCTGTCGGATGCCGCGTTGGTCAACCAGTCGTGGGAGAGCTTCGAGCAGGTGCTGGGCGCGAAGGTGATGGGCGCTTGGGCCTTGCATCGCGCTACGCTGGACCGCGATCTGGACTGCTTCGTGCTCTTCTCCAGCATCACAGGGGTTCTGGGCAACGCCGGTCAGGCCAACTATGCGGCGGCCAATGCCTTTCTGGACCAACTGGCGCGGCACCGCCAGGCCTTGGGCCTGGCGAGTGAGAGCATCGCCTGGGGCCTCTGGACCGGTGGCGGTTTGCCGGAGGAGCAGCGCGAGCTGACCGAGGCACAACTGCGCGCGGCGGGCATCGGCTTGATCGATCCGGCCCGCGGGCTCGAGGCTCTTGAGGCTCTCTTGCGCCAAGAGGTTGCGGCGAGCGCCGTCGTGCCGGCGGATTGGTCGGTGATGGCTGAGCGGCGGCCTGGCGGGTGGGCCTTTCTGCAGGAGCTATTGACGGCTGCCCGGTCGGTAGCCGTTCCAGCCGCCGGCGGGATCCGACAGCGCCTGGGCGAGGCCGACGATCAGACCCGCCAGAAGTTGATTGCGGAGTGGCTCGGCGGCGAAGTGAAAGCGGTGCTGCACCTGTCGGAAGCGCCGGATCGGGCGATCGGCTTCTTCGAGTTGGGGATGGACTCGCTCACCGCCATCGAGGTCTCCCGCCGGATCGAGAAGGGGCTTGGCGTGAAGCTCGACGCCAGCGTCCTCTTTGACTATCCGACGGTGTCGGCCTTGGCGGCCCACCTGGCCGACACAGCGCCGGCGAGAGGGCAGCGGACTGCCCTTGTCGCTTCTGTCCGGGACGAGCCCATAGCCATCATCGGTATGGCCTGCCGCTTCCCCGGCGGCGGCGATTTGGAAGCCTTCTGGCGTTTGCTGGCCGAAGGGCGCAGCTGCATCACCGAGGTGCCGCGCGAGCGCTGGGACATGGATGCCTTCTATGATCCCGATCCGAGCCGGCCGGGAAAGTCGGTCAGCCGTGCCGGCGGCTTCATCGAGGATATCGATCTCTTCGACGCGCGCTTCTTCCGTATCGCTCCGGTCGAAGCCAAGACGCTGGATCCGCAGCAGCGCTTGCTGTTGGAGACAAGCTGGCAGGCCCTGGAGAACGCCGGCATCGATCCCAGCAGCCTGCATGGCAGTCGGACGGCGGTCTTCGTTGGCCTCGTCAATTCGGACTACAAGGAAATCCTCTTCGGCCTGGGTGCCCAAGACCTCAACCTCTACACGGCCAGCGGGACAGCGGACAGCTCCGCGGTCGGGCGGATCTCATTCTCGCTGGGCCTGCAGGGACCGGCCGAGGCGATCGATACCGCCTGCTCGTCATCTTTGGTAGCGATCAGTGACGCTTGTGAATCTCTGCGCAACGGCAAGGCCGATCTCGCGCTGGCCGGCGGCGTCAACGCCCTGCTGACGCCTACCGGCTTCATCGTCCTATCCAAGGCCGGCATGTTGGCGCCTGACGGCCTGTGCAAGACCTTCGACGCGGCTGCGAACGGCTTTGGTCGCGGCGAAGGTTGCGGCATGGTCTTGCTGAAGCGGCTCTCCGAGGCCGAACGCGACGGCGACCGCATCCTCGCCGTGATTCGCGGCGAGGCGATCAATCAAGACGGCGCAAGCGCAACATTCACCTCCCCCAACGGTCTCGCGCAAGAGAGCGCCATCGCCGAAGCGCTTGAACGCGCAGGCCTCGATCCCTCTGACATCGACTACTTGGAGGCGCACGGGACGGCGACCGAGCTTGGCGATCCGATCGAAGTGCGGGCCGCCGCCGCGGTCTATGGCCACGAGCGTGATCCCGAACAGCCCTTGCTGATCGGCTCGGTCAAGACCAATGTCGGCCATCTGGAGGCGGCATCGGGTGTCGCGGGCGTGATCAAGGCAGTGCTGGCGATGCAGCACCGCATGATCCCCAAGCACCTGAACTTCACCACGCCTAGCCCGCGGATCGACTGGGACAAGATCCCTGTCCGGGTGACGGCGGAGGCGACGCCCTGGCCCGGTCCCGAGGATCGCCCGCCGCGGGCGGCCGTCCACTCTTTCGGCTTCTCCGGGACCAACGCACACGTCATTCTGGAAGGCTATCCAGCGACCAACGTGCGGGATGTGCCACCCGCCTGGCCGCAAGCCTTGCAGGCAGCCGTCGGCCCAGAGGTGCCGGAGGTACCGGAAACCCGTCGCCAGCGGCTCCTGCCGCTTTCGGGAATGAGCGAGGCGGCGCTCGGCGAGCTTGCCCAGTCCTACGTGACCTGGCTCGCGAGCAATCCCGAGGCCGACCTCGGAGACCTCACCTACGGCGCAGCTGTCGGGCGTGCTCACTTAGCGCAGCGGGCCGCCGTCGTCTTCGACGACGGGAAGGACCTGCGGACCAAGCTTTCCGCACTCGCCGCCGGGGAATCGGTGGACGGCATGGCCTTGGGCCGCGCGGGCACACCGACGACAGCCTTCCTCTTCACCGGCGAGGGCAGCCAGTACCCGGGCATGGGCAAGTGGCTGTACGAGAGCGAACCCGCGGTCCGTGCGATCCTGGACCGCTGCGATGCCGTCATTCGAGAGCACCGCGGGACCTCACTGTTGGGTGCGATGTTCGCGCGTGGCGGGCTGGACGACACAGCCATGGCGCAGCCTGCGCTCTATGCCTTGGAGGCGGCGCTGTTCGAGCTCTACCGCTGCCTTGGGGTGGAGCCCGCGGTCGTCTTGGGCCACGGCGTCGGCGAGTTTGCGGCGGCCTATGCGGCCGGCGTCTTCACGCTCGAAGATGGCCTGAGGCTCGTCGCCGAACGCGGCGCCTTGATCGGCGCCCTGCCGACGCGCGGCAGTATGGCTGCGGTTTTCGCAGGAAAGGACCAGGTGGCGGCAGCACTCGAGGTTGTCAACGGCTCGGTCGAGAACGGCGAGGCCGGCCTCTCCCTGGCGGCCGACAACGGCCTGCACCAGGTGGTGAGCGGCCCGGCGGACCTGGTCGAGGGGCTGGTGGGGCGTCTCGGGAGCGCTGGCCTGCGCTGCCAGGTGCTGGAGACCGGCCAGGCCCTCCACAGCGCTCTCTTGGAACCGATTCTGGATGACCTGGAGGCAGCCGCCGGCGCGATATCCACGGAGCCGCCACGCACGGACCTGATCAGCACTGTCACCGGACGGCCGCTCGGCACGGCCGAGCCTCTGAATGCCGCCTATTGGCGCCAACACACCCGCCAGCCGGTGCAGTTCGCGGCCTCAGTCGCCACGCTGGCGGAGCTGGGCGTGGATCTGGTGGTGGAGCTGGGTCCGCACCCGACCTTGGCGCCTATCGTCTCAACGGCTTGGCCGGAAGAGGCCTCTGCGCCGGCGCCGACGCGCGTTGCGAGCCTCGTTCGCGGCAGCGACGAGGGCAGGCAGTTCATGACCGCCTTGGCGCGCCTCTATGCGCAAGGTGCACCCTTGTTCTTCGAGGCCCTGCACGGCGGTGAGACACGCCGCAAGCTTGCACTGCCGGGCTATCCCTTCCAGCGCCAGCGCTACTGGGCTCGCGAGGACGACAAGGCCAAGGCGCCGCTGCCGGACAGCAAAGTCCTCCGCCAGCTGCTCGAAGAGGACGAAACGCAACTGCTCGAGGAGCTGGGCTTGCGCGATTCCGACGGCTCCGCCAAACAGTTCCTGCAAGCCTTGCGACGCCGCTACGCCGCCGAACAGGAATCCGGCGGCGCCGAGACCCTGCTGTATCATATGGCCTGGCGAGAAGGCGGCGCTCTCAATCCACCGGAGGAGCGCGACAGGGCGGGCTCGTGGTTGCTTCTAACGGATCATGCGGCGACCGGCGCTGCCTTAGGTGACGCGCTGGAGGGTCTTGGCGCTGAATGCCACACAGCCGCGCTTGCCGACTGGCAAGCCGCCTTGGATGATCTCTTGGAGGACGACAAGGTGCTGGCCGGGATCGCCCTGCTTTGGGGCGATGTCGGGGAAAGCCATCCCGAGGCGATCGAAGGCGTGCGGCAAGCCTTGGCCTTGACGCAAGACCTCTTGCGGCGCGGGCTGGAGGTGCCGATCAGCATCGTCACCACTGCCGCACAGAAGGTCGTCGACAGCGACCCGGAGGTTCGGCCGAGCCAGACTGCGCTTTGGGGTTTCGGGCGCGTGCTGGTGGTCGAGCACCCCGAACGCTTCGGCAAGCTCATCGACTTGCCGGTCGATCGGAACAAGGCGGTAACCGACGCATTAGCGAAAGAGCTCTTGGCGTCGGGCGACGAAGATCAGATCGCCTTGCGCGGTGATCGCCGCTATCTGGCGCGCCTCGAGCCTCTGCCCCCGCAAGCGGGATCCGAGACCCTGCCCTTGCATCGCGACGCCGGCTACTTGATCACCGGCGGTCTGGGGTCCATGGGCTTGGCGATGGCCGAGTGGCTCGCGCAGGAGGGTGCGACCCGGATCGTCCTAGTCGGACGGCGCGCGCCGAGCGAAGAGGCCTTGGTCCAGATCGCCGCCATTCAAGAGGCGACACGCTGCGTCATCAGCACCGCCTCGGTCGATGTTGCCGATGCCGATCAAGTGCAGGCGCTGGTCGGCCGATTTGGCCAGGCGAAGACTGGCTGGCCTCGCCTTGGCGGCGTGATCCACGCTGCCGGTGTCGGCGGATGGACGTCGATCCAAGACCTGAGCGACGAGGCGCTGGACACGAGCAATGACGGCAAGCTCATGGGCGCTTGGAACCTGCACCTTGCGACAGGAGAAAGCGCCGATCTCGATTTCTTTTTCTGCATCTCCTCGATCTCGGCTGTCTGGGGCGGACTTGGCCAAGCGCACTATGCCGCGGCCAATGCCTTCATCGACGGGCTGACCGCAATGCGCCGCTGCCGGGGGCTGCCGGCGACGGCAGTCAACCTGGGGCTTTGGGCGAAAGGCGGCATGGCCGGCGAAGACGAGATACAAGCCTGGCTGACGCGCGTCGGGATCCCGCCCGTGCCGGCGAGCGAATGCCTGGCCGGTTACGGGACCCTCCTCGGGAATGACATCGCGCAAGCGGTGCTGTTGCGGGCCGACTGGAAGACCTTCGCTTCGGTCATGGAGGCGAGACGCCCCCGCCCCTTCCTGCAGCGCTTGCTGCAAACAGGCGACGCTGCTGACCAGGCGGACATAGACCTGCTCTACGACGTTGCTTGGCGGGATGTCGCGATAGAAGGCGCCGGAACGGAGAACGTCGGCCCGGCCAGCCTGCTCTTGGTAGCGGCTGATGCCGGCGCGCAGCGGGTCCAAGATATGCTACGCAGCGGGCTCGAAGAGCGGGGGGCGAAGGCCACCACTGAGCAGAACATTACGCAGTTGCGGCGCGAGATCGTGCAGAAGGGCCACATTGGTGGCGGCAGCGTCGATGGTGTGGTGGTCCTTGCGCCGGATCAGAACCTCGAGGCAGTTCACGACCCTCTGGAATCGGCGAAGTCGGTCTTGGCCGGCTTGCTGGGCCTGGTCCAGGCGATGATCGATGAAGGCTTGGTGCTGCCGCTGGGCTTGACAGTCGTAACTCGGCGGGCGCTGGCCATAGATCCAGGCGACGCGGTCGATCCCTTGGCGAGCAGTCTATGGGGATTTGCCCGCTCGGTTCAAAGCGAGCAGCCGGGGCTGGGATTGCGCCTCGCCGATGTGACAGGCGATGCCGAGGAAAGTGAACTTTCCTCGATGATGGCTTCGCTGGTCCTTGCCGCCGGTAAGGAAACCCAGCTGGCGTTGCGTGGTGGCCGGGTTCTGGCGCCGAGGCTGACTCCCTGCAAGCCGGCAGCCTCCGCGGTCGTGAACACGAACAATGGGCTGCCCCTCAGCCCAGACCGCAGCTATCTGATTACCGGCGGCCTGAGCGCCCTGGGCCTGAGTACCGCAGCCTGGCTGGTAGAGGGCGGGGCAAGGCACCTCGTGCTGGCCAGTGGGCGCGAGCCGGACGAGGCGGCGGTCGCGCGCATTGGCGAGCTCAATCAGGGCAGTGGCTGCGCTCTGATAACGGCGAAGGTCGACATTTGCGATGCCGAGGCGGTCGAGGCGCTGATCGCCGGCTTCGGCGGAGAGAAGTCGCCATGGCCCAGGCTTGGCGGCGTGGTTCATGCTGCCGGCCAGCCGAAAGACGGCGTTATTCAGGACCAGAACTGGAACCGCTTCGAAATGGTGCTGCGCCCCAAGCTGGGTGGGGCTTGGCATCTGCACCGCGCAACCAGCGGTCAAGAGCTCGACTTCTTCCTCCTCTATTCCTCGGCGGCGGCGACTCTTGGCTATCACGGCCAGAGCAACAACGCTGCGGCCAATGCCTTTTTGGACGGGCTGGCGGCCTTGCGCCGAAGCCAAGGTCTGCCGGCCGTTAGCGTTGCCTGGGGGCCATGGTCGACAAGCATGGGCGCCGAGGATGACGTGCGGGGAAGTCTGGCCCGTTTGGGGCTTAGACCCCTGTTCCCCGAAGCGGCACGCCAGGCACTCTCGAAAGTGATGGCTTCCGGGCTGACGAGCGCCGTGGTCTTGGACGGCGATTGGACCCGGATGGGCAAGGCCTTGGGCTCTCACCTGCCGCCGCTGTTGTCGGATCTGATTTCGACGTCAGGCGAGGCGCCGGCAGGAGCGCTGGCAAGGAGGCTGCGCGAAGCCTCAGCGAGTGAACGCCGGTCGATGCTGGTTGGCTACCTGCAAGAAGAGGTGCAAGCGGTCCTCGATCTGGCCGAGCCGCCCGCGCCGACGGAGTGGTTCTTCGATCTCGGTATGGATTCGCTCATGGCCGTGCAACTGGCCGAGCGGGTCGCGCGGGAGCTTGGCGTGACCCTTCCGGCGAAGGTCTTCTACGATACACCGACAGTTGCCGCAATCTCCGATCTGGTGAGCGCGCGGGTGGAGGTGCCCTACGATCCTGTGGTCCAGTTCGACGGTGAAGCTGAGGACGGACGGCCCACGATCTTCTGTATCCACTCAGAGTTTGGCTATGCAAGCGAGTTCAAGCGCTTGGTTGCCCCTGTCGGCGATCTGGTCCGGGTGGTGGGGCTGCGGTGCCGAGGCACGAGCCCTGGAGAAGTGCCCTTCAAGGACCTCGAGGAAATGGTGGCGAGCTACCTGGATAGGGTGGAGCAGGTGGCGCCGGAGGGACCCGTTCTACTGCTGGGCTGGTCGGTCGGCGGCGTCGTCGCGCAGGAGATGGCGGTTCGGCTGACGGCCCTAGGCCGAGACGTTCGCCTCTTGGCCTTGTTGGACACGCTGGCCCCCGGCAGGAAGCATTACCCGGTGATGACTCTCGAGGTCTGGCTCAGAAGCGTTCTGAGCGATCTCGGCCAGTTGACGGCGGAGGAGATCGAGCAGCTAGACGCTGACGACCTGATGAAGAAAGCGGTCCAGGTTTACGACTTGCTGAATGTGGTGGAACGTCGCGACGCCGGGGCCTCGGAAGTGCACCTTGATAGTATAGAGCTCGCCGTTCACCTGGCTCACCAGACCAGGGCTTTGCTCGCCGAAGCCCGTCCGCCTGTTGCCTTTAGCGGTCCCACTTGGCTGCTGCGTGCCCGTGATACAGCTGCGCTGGAGAACGACCCGAGCTACGGCTGGTCGACGCTTTCCCCAACTTTGCAGATTTTGGATCTGCAGTTTGACAGTCTCGAGTTGATGAGGGCGGAGAGTGTCGCGGAATTCGGCGCGGTCCTAAGAAGGAGGCTGCTGGCCGCCTTGACCGGCGAGGATAATGCCGGCGAGGTGGCCGTCACGCGCCCGCCGAAGCCGGCCAAGACCGATTGGACCAGCGAACGTGGGGGCTGATACCATCGGTCATTGAAAATGGCTGTCGGTACAAAGTCGCCGGGATCCAGACCTTCTCCGGACGCAAGACTGCAACCTCACTCTGCCTCGACGGGCTCAGAAGACAGAGCGCTTAGCAGCACGTCCGCCAGTTGGCCTTCCTGATGCAGGTAGTTGGTTAAGTTGTGCTTGCGGTAGTCATAGGTATGTAGCGTCACGTTCGGCAGGTCAGACAAATCCCGTGCGTGGGCACGGCTGATCATATTCCCCTGGGCATAGTGGACCTGGAACTGCGTGTCATAGCGGGCTTGCGCCACCCAATTTCGCGCGCGAAGAAACTGCTCACGCTGGTCTTCCGGCAGCTTCAGCACGTTGTCTTCCAAAACTAGGCGATAGACGTTCTTCGCGATGTCGGCAAAAGGAAAATCGAGCTCCATTGATTCGCGCGAAAACAGAGTGCGTGGCTCAAAGACGATACAGCGCCGTACTTTCATCAGAGGCGCGTAGGTTAGAGCCGTGATGGCGCCGGCGGAGTGCCCGATGACGTCGATAACCTCTTTGTCATGGTCCTCGGCAAAGCGCGTAATGGCTGCAACGCTCTCAAAGATCGACATGTCCCACTTCTCGACACCCTGCAGCAGAAAATCTCGCCGCGTATCGCCGATAACGAGGATGTCGTACTTCGCGCTCTCTCCCACTTGAACCAAGGTCAGCAGATCAACGCCCAACTTTCCGAAGAAGGTCATGAACACAATCAATAGGTTCGGGTTCTCGCCATGAGAACAACGGAGATAGGCGCACTGATGTTGTTGCACAGCTTTGTTCAGACTATCTCTCGTAGGTCTGTCGCTGATGTCGGGCACGTGGGGTATAACAAGGTTCGGAGAACCAAAATCATCTTCGCTGGCGACCATGTCTTCTCCCCCGTTCAAATGAGTCCGCAACTTCAGAGCTCTTGGTAGGGTCTAAAGCCGTTGCGGACAACCCGTGCAAACTACCGCAGCCTATCCACACCAAACAGATGATGATTCCATATACTGCCGGTGGCTCCTGTGCACTGCAAAGTTCAGCTAGACTAACGCTCTCTCTACTGCAAGGCAAAACTGGCGACCACTATGATGGCCGGCGCGATCAGTCGTAGACACGAGCAAAATGAGTGAGGGAGCCAAGGGGCTCAAGTCACTCACGAAGCGCACCACCAGAACCAACAAAGCCCCGCTTTGAACCGCTCCGGATAGTCCGGAGGCAGTTAAGTGTGAGTCACGCAGCTATGCCCTGCTGTAGCAGGGCATAGTATCGTTCCTCGGCTTCGGCCGGCGGGATGTTGCCGATAGGCTCCAGGAGCCGGCGCGTGTTGAACCAGTGGACCCAGTCCAGGGTCGCGAGCTCGACAGCCTCGAAACTCCGCCACGGCCCGCGCCGATGGATCACCTCGGCCTTGTAGAGGCCATTGATGGTCTCGGCCAAGGCATTGTCGTAGGAGTCTCCAACGCTGCCCACAGAGGGCTCTATGCCTGCCTCTGCCAGCCGCTCTGTGTACTTGATCGAAAGGTATTGGCTGCCTCTGTCGCTGTGGTGGACCAGGCCACTACGATGCATCGGCCGGCGCTCGTGGAGAGCCTGCTCGAGTGCATCCAAAACAAAGCCGGCCTCTGGCTTGCGGCTGACACGCCAGCCCACGATCCGCCTGGCAAAGGCGTCAATGACGAAGGCGACATAGACGAAGCCGCCCCAGGTGGCGACGTAGGTGAAATCCGACACCCAGAGCACATTGGGCGTGGGCGCCTGGAACTGGCGATTGACGTGGTCCAACGGACAGGGCACCGCCTTGTCGCTGATCGTCGTGCGCACTGCCTTGCCGCGGATCACGCCTTGCAGGCCCAAGCTTCTCATCAGCCGCGCCACGGTGCAGCGGGCAACCTTGAAGCCTTCACGGCGCAATTGTTGCCAGATCTTGCGCACCCCATAGACCGCGAAGTTCTCTTTGAAGACCCGCTCGATCTCCACCTTGAGGGTGGCATCGCGCTTCGCCCGCGCTGAGAGCCTGGTTGGATCAACTCGCTTGGCGGCATGGGCATAGTAAGTCGATGGGGCGATCGGCAGGTGCTTGCAGATCGGCTCGACCCCATAGGCCGCACGATGCTCGTCGATGAAGGCGATCATGGCTTGAACCGGCGGTCGAGCTCCGCCTGGGCGAAATAGGCCGACGCTTTGCGCAAGATCTCGTTCGCCTGCCGAAGTTCGCGAACTTCACGCTCCAGCGCCTTCAGCCGAGCCTGCTCAGCTGTCGTCGGACCCGAGCGCTGACCCTGATCGCGCTCGCTCCGGCGCACCCATCTGCGCAAGGTCTCAGCCGTACAGCCGATCTTGGCAGCGATCGACGCAATCGCTGCCCACTGCGATGGATACTCCTCGCCATGCTCCAACACCATCCGCACCGCCCGGGCGCGAACCTCTGGCGAATATCGACTACCGTGATTGCTTGTCATCGCTCCATCCTCTCAAACTCTGGAGCCTCCGACAAACCCGGCGCGGTTCACTTTGTTGCGGGGCTTTGTTGGTTGCGGGGGTAGGATTTGAACCTACGACCTTCAGGTTATGAGCCTGACGAGCTACCGGACTGCTCCACCCCGCGGTGAGGTCTTGGGCTTGTGGGTCGGGCTGGTCGCGGGCGTGGGGGGCCTGCGCGCCCGGCCTGGGTCGGCTTGGCGGTTTTTGGCATGGCTGATCGGTGGCGTGAAGCGTTGCGGCGCGCTGGCGTGAGCTGCCTCTCTTTGCAAGACCTGGCGGCGACCTACTCTCCCACGCCTTAAGACGCAGTACCATCGGCGCTGAGGGTTTTCACGTTCGAGTTCGGGATGGGATCGTGTGGCTCTCCCCTCGCCATAGCCACCAGGTCGTGCAAAGAGAGGCGGGGTGGTTTTTGGGAGGTGAGCGGAGGCTCACCCCTCTCTCGCACCGGCCCTCCCCCTTTTCAGGGGAGCGGGCAGCTGGCGCCGCTCTTTTGCGAGCTGCTGTCTCGAGGTCTTGTCTGTCTTTGCCCGCCATCGCCTTCGGGGGTTTGCCGCCCTCGGGGCTTTGGGGGGGTTTTACGAGGTGGGTGATGCAAGCCGATCGAGCGATTAGTACCGGTCGGCTGAACGCATTGCTGCGCTTGTACCTCCGGCCTATCGACGTGGTGGTCTACCACGGCTCTTAGGCGAGACCTGGTTTTGAGGCTGGTTTCCCGCTTAGATGCTTTCAGCGGTTATCCGTTCCGCACATAGCTACCCTGCTGTGCCGCTGGCGCGACAACAGGTCCACCAGAGGTGCGTCCATCCCGGTCCTCTCGTACTAGGGACAGATCCTCTCAAGTCTCGAACACCCACGGCAGATAGGGACCGAACTGTCTCACGACGTTCTAAACCCAGCTCACGTACCGCTTTAAATGGCGAACAGCCATACCCTTGGGACCTGCTCCAGCCCCAGGATGCGATGAGCCGACATCGAGGTGCCAAACCTCCCCGTCGATGTGGACTCTTGGGGGAGATCAGCCTGTTATCCCCGGCGTACCTTTTGTCCGTTGAGCGATGGCCCTTCCACGCGGGACCACCGGATCACTATGACCGACTTTCGTCTCTGTTCGGCCTGTCGGCCTCACAGTCAGGCGGGCTTATGCCATTGCACTCAGCAGCTGATGACCGACCAGCTTGAGCCCACCTTCGCGCGCCTCCGTTACTCTTTGGGAGGCGACCGCCCCAGTCAAACTACCCACCATGCAGGGTCCCGACGCCGGATAACGGCGCGCGGTTAGACATCAGACTCTCTAAGGGCGGTATTTCAAGGATGGCTCCACGTCAACTGGCGCCGACGCTTCGAAGCCTCCCGCCTATCCTACACATAGGGGGTCTAATGCCACTGCAAAGCTGTAGTAAAGGTGCACGGGGTCTTTCCGTCTGACCGCGGGTACCCCGCATCTTCACGGGGAATTCAATTTCGCTGAGTCTCTGCTGGAGACAGTGGGGAAGTCGTTACGCCATTCGTGCAGGTCGGAACTTACCCGACAAGGAATTTCGCTACCTTAGGACCGTTATAGTTACGGCCGCCGTTTACCGGGGCTTCGATTCGAAGCGTGAACCTCTCCTCTTAACCTTCCGGCACCGGGCAGGCGTCAGACCCTATACGTCACCTTACTCGGTTTCGCAGAGCCCTGTGTTTTTAGTAAACAGTCGCCACCCCCTGGTCTGTGCCCCCGGCCCTGGGTTGCCCCAAGACCGGGCCCTCTTCTCCCGAAGTTACGAGGGCAATTTGCCGAGTTCCTTCAGCAGAGTTCTCTCAAGCGCCTGGGTATTCTCTACCAGTCCACCTGTGTCGGTTTCGGGTACGGTCAAAAGCGGGGGTTGTTTCCTGGAAGGATCCAGCCGCCGAGACAATCCGATAAGCCTCGACCACGTTTCACCTTCGTCACCACCCGCTGGCTGGGGACTATTAACCCCATTCCCATCGACTACGCCTTTCGGCCTCGCCTTAGGGGCCGGCTCACCCTGCGCGGATTGGCCTTGCGCAGGAACCCTTGGACTTTCGGCGAGAGGGGTTCTCACCCTCTTTATCGCTACTCATGTCAGCATTCTCACTTGCCATACCTCCACCTCCCCTCACGGGGTGAGGCTTCGCAGGCCTAGGCAACGCTCCGCTACCGCTCAGATGTCAGATGTCAGATGTCAGGGATCAGAGGGACCGAGCTTCTTCGAGGCGCGGCGCAAGCCTTGCAGCATGCGCGCCACCTCCCGGTAGCCGTCGCGCCAAAGCTGCCACTGGGCCTCTTCGAGGTAGTCCAGATCGAGGCAATAGCGCAGCCATAGCCGCGTCTCGTCGGCGGAAGACTGTGCGATCAGGCAAAAGCGGCGGAACTCCGCCTGGCTTTCGCTCTGCCGGCCGAACCCCTCGGCCAGGTTCGCACAGACCGACTTCGAGGCCCGCCGGAGCTGGTCGCCCAGGCCATACTGCTCCGGCCTCGGCAGATCCAAACTCCAACGATGCAATTCCAAGGAAAGCCGATAGGCCCGCTTGAAGACCACCAGGTCCTCAAAAGCGCTTGGCTTACCAGTCTTTCCCATCATGGCTTTCTTCTCGGTACTTCTGATCCCTGACAACTGACATCTGATCTCTGAACCCGCAGCTTCGGTGTACGGCTTGAGCCCCGGTACATTTTCGGCGCAGGACGGCTTATCTAGACCAGTGAGCTATTACGCTTTCTTTAAAAGATGGCTGCTTCTAAGCCAACTTCCTGGCTGTCTTGGCCTTCCCACATCCTTTCCCACTTAGCCGTAACTTGGGGACCTTAGCTGGCGGTCTGGGCTGTTTCCCTCTTGGCAATGGACCTTAGCACCCACTGCCTGTCTGCCGGACGATACTCCTCGGTATTCGGAGTTTGGTTAGGTTTGGTAAGGATCGCTCCCCCCTAGCCCATCCAGTGCTCTACCCCCGAGGGCACAAATCCGACGCGCTACCTAAATAGCTTTCGCGGAGAACCAGATATCTCCCGGTTTGATTGGCCTTTCACCCCTAGGCACAGGTCATCCCTGTCTTTTTCAACAGACGTGGGTTCGGTCCTCCAGTGGGTGTTACCCCACCTTCAACCTGCCCATACCTAGATCACCGGGTTTCGGGTCTGATCCTACGAACTATGACGCCCTCTTCAGACTCGCTTTCGCTGCGCCTACGCCTAGCGGCTTAAGCTTGCTCGTTAAGACCAACTCGCTGACCCATTATACAAAAGGTACGCCGTCACGCGTTCACCGGAGGTGAACGCGCTCCAGATGTCAGAGATCAGAGGTCAGGGATCAGAAGGATCGACGCGCCTGCGGCACGGCCCTTTGTTTCTGATACCTGTCTTCTGACATCTGACATCTGAAGCGTTCGCCTCGGGCGAACGCGCTCCGACTGTTTGTAGGCATTCGGTTTCAGGGTCTCTTTCACTCCCCTCATCGGGGTGCTTTTCACCTTTCCCTCACGGTACTGGTTCACTATCGGTCACCGAGGAGTACTTAGGCTTGGAGGGTGGTCCCCCCATGTTCAGACAGGATTTCACGTGTCCCGCCCTACTCGAGGACCAAAGAAGAACCTACCCGTACGGGGCTGTCACCCGCTGCGGCGCGCCTTTCCAGACGCTTCCGGTTCATTCCTCTTCGGCCACTGGCCTGGTCCGCGTTCGCTCGCCACTACTAGCGGAGTCTCTGTTGATGT
>CAXXGD010000041.1:0-35000 GCA_963669385.2 Rhodospirillales bacterium | reverse complement strand
GAGCCAGGATCAAACTCTCAGGTTGACCTTGACGTCGCTCAAACAGGCACCCCTAAAGGCACCCGCCCAAACCAACGTCGGGCTTCGCTCGAACTCTCGGCTAAACGCCCAAGCCTCCCCCGCCGACAACCAGGCCGAAACCCAGCCAACTGCAAAAGAAACCTCGGACGCCTATCTCTCCTCACGCGGGCAAACCGGCAAGGCTCCAAAAGTCCAAAAGCAAAACCACCAGGCCAACGAAGCCCAGCAACACTCGCCCTCTAGACCCCCAGCACCAACGCTCTCCATCCCAGACCCCTCCCGCAGCAGCTCGCACCACCACGAAACGACCCAGGACGAAAACACCGCCGCCCACGCGTCCCTTCCTACTCACTTGTCATAAAGCCGGACCGACGTGGGTCCACTCCCGCGCTTAGCGCGCTCACGAGGGCAGACAGTCTAAACCGCAGACAGCCGCGCCGCAACCCTGTTTCCAAGGTTTGCCTGCGCTTTATCCTCTGCGGAAGGTATCTGGCCGGCTGAGCGGGTCGCCCCGTCGCGGTGAGGAGCTATATAGGCAGCGCCCTTAAGCCTGTCCAGAGAAAAAGTGAAAGCCTGATGACAGGCCTACCAGCAGCCCAAAGCGCGCAGTTCCGCGGCCAGTTTCGGCGGCAGGCCCTCGGCCCGCCCGGCGAGGTCCTTGGGTGCGTCGTGCGGCCGCAGATAGCGCCAGCCCTGAAAGGCGCGGTGCGGCCTGGGCTCGAGGTCGACGAGATCGGGATCGAGCATCAGCAAGGTCATGGCCTGGCCGCTCTCGCTCACCCCCGGCTCCAGGCCGACCAAGGCCTGGCGGCAGAGGATCAGGCCCTTGATCACCCAGTAGATGGAGCCGCCGTCGAGCAGCTCTTCGCCACGCCGCGGCTGCTGGCGGGTGCCGTGGTAGAGGCGGCCCTCGCGCTGCAGGCGCTGGTGCTGCCACAGGCGCAGACTCTCCACGCTCTCGCTGCCGACCGAAAGCTTCAGCAAGTGCAGGGTCATGCCAGTGGCCTCGAGCGGCCCCAGAGACATGGCGCCTTGGCAGAGGTCATGTGCCGCCTCCGCGATCCTGGCGTTGCTTTCTCGCCGTCCGCCTCGCCTTGCTGCCGGGATCCAGGCCGGCCAGCGCGCGGTAGTCATCATGCCGCAGCACCGCCAGCTGCTCGTCGACCGCCTCGCCGGGGCTGCCCAGCAAGGTGAGCAAGGCCGCGCCCAAGCGCAGGCTGCCTTCCACCGCCTCCGGCACGGCCACCACCGCGCCGATGGCCTTCAGGCGATCGGCTTCGGCCACGTCGCGGGCGCGCACCAGCACCGGCAGATCGGGCCAGCGCTTCAGGCTCGATTCGACCGCCCGTTCAGCCGCCGGAGCAGCGTCAAGGGTAACCAACAGAGCGCGCGCACGCTCAGCGCCGGCCGCCTCCAGGATCTCCGAACGACTGGCATCGCCGAAGAAAACCGGTTGGCCGGCACGGCGGCTGCGCGCCACACGGCCCGAATCCATATCGAGGGCGACGAAGGCGATTCCCTCGCTGGCCAGCAGCTGCGCCACGGTCTGCCCGACGCGGCCGTAGCCGGCCAGGATCACATGGTCGTGCAGCTCCTCGCTCTCTCTCGCCATCGTCTGGCGCATGCTGCCGGCCGGCCGCGAGAAGCGTGCCGCCAACCAGCGCCCAGCCACGAAGCTCAATGGTGTCAAGGCCATGGTCACGCCCACGACGGCGGCCAGTAGGCTGGCCAGGGACAAAGACAGCAGGCCCTGCAACACGGCCGCGGCCAGCAAGACGAAGGCGAACTCGCCGGCCTGCGCCAAGGCACCGCCGCAGCGCAGTGAGATCCCCCAGCTCTGCCCGGTGATACGGCAGCAAGCCGTGGCGACGATGGCCTTGCCGACAAGCAGCGCCACCGCCAGACCCAGAACCAAGGGCCAGGAACGCAAGATGATATCGAGGTCCAGGGAAACGCCGACATAGATGAAGAAAAGCCCGAGCAGGAGCCCCTTGATCGGGCGCAAGTCGGCCTCGACCTGGTGGCGGAACTCGCTGCCCGACAGCACCAGCCCCGCCAAAAAGGCCCCAAGCGCCATGGAAAGCCCGGCCAGGGAGAGGAAATAGGCGCCGCCCAGCACCGTGGCCAAGGCCAGGGCCACCAGCACCTCGTGATTCCTGGCGCCGGCGATCAGCCGATAGAGAGGATGCAGGATGAGCCGGCCGATAGCAAAGGCCACCAGGATCGCCGCCGCCGCCTTGGTGAAGGCCCACAGGGTCTGGCCCAAGACGTCGCTGCCGTCGCCGGACAGCACCGTCACCATAGTCAGCAAGGGCACCAGGGCCAGATCCTGCAGCAGCAGGATGGAGAAGGTCACGCGGCCGTAGCGCGCCGCCATGTCGCCGCGTTCGGACAGGTGCTGCAGCACGATGGCGGTGGAGGAGAGCGCCAAAGCGCCGCCGATGATGGCTGCCGCTTCGGGCGGCTGACCCACCGCCAGTGCGATCATTGCGACGATGAATCCGGTCACCAAGACCTGGAGGCTGCCAAGCCCGAACACCAGATGGCGCAAGGTCATCAAGCGGGCCAGAGAGAGCTCCAGGCCGACGAAGAAGAGCAGGAAGACGACGCCGAGCTCGGCCAGGAAGGCCAATTCGCGCGGGGCCGCCAAGCCGAAGCCATCGGGCCCCAGCACCACGCCGGCCGCCAGATAGCCGACGATGGACCCGAGCTTGAGGCGCGGCGCCAGGCCGACGATGACCACGGCGGCAGCTAGGAAGATCAGAATTTCCGCCAGCTGCGTCTCTTCGTGCATGCCACTCCCGCCGTCTGTCCCGCTTCTTGTGGCATCGTTCGAACCGCAGACCAAGGTGATCTCAGCAGCAAACGATCCACAGGTCCCGCGCGCGCTGTCCTAGGGCCAGACCGGCTTGCGCTTGTCGAGAAAGGCATGGATGCCTTCCCTACCCTCTGCGCCGACGCGAATCGCGGCAATGCGCCGGGCGGTGTCCTCGATCACCGCGGCCTCGAGCGGACGATCGACGGCGAAGACAAGGTCCTTTGCCGCCGCCACTGCCGCCGGACCGGATTGCAGGAGTGCCGCCAAGACATCCTCGACGGCCGCATCCAATGCCTCGGCCGGGACCACGCGATGAAGCAGGCCGAATTGCAATGCCTCGCCGGCATCGAAGCGCTCGGCCGTCAGGAAATAGCGCCTTGCCGCACGCTGGCCGATCGCCTTGACCACGTAGGGGCTGATGACCGCAGGGATCAGGCCAAGCTTCACCTCGGACAGCATGAAGCGGGCGGCCTCGCTGGCGACGGCGATGTCGCAGCAGGCGACCAGGCCTACGCCGCCGCCGAAAGCCGCCCCCTGGACGCGGGCGACGGTGGGCTTCGGCAGGCGATCGAGGGTCTCCATCAAGCGGGCGAGCGCCCTGGCGTCGGCCAGGTTCTCCGCCTCGCCGTAGCCGGCCATGCGCTTCATCCAGCCCAGGTCCGCGCCGGCCGAGAAGGACTTGCCTTCTGCGGCCAGGACCACCGCGCGCACCTTGGCATCGCCGCCCAAGGCCTCTAACGCGGCGGTGAGTTCGGCGATCAGCGCGTCGTCGAAGGCGTTGTGGACCTCCGGCCGGTTCAAGGTCAGGCGCGCTACGCCGCGCGAATCGAGCTCTTGCTTCAGCATTCCCCTCACTCCTTGGCCAAGGGCCGGAAGGCTCATGGCTGTTCTTCCGAATGGGCAGCCCGGACCGGCGGCGCGGCGGTGCTAGGATCGCCTGGCTGGCTGGAAGGGAGCCTCGCCGGCAAGAGACCGCAAGGGCGGAGAGGAGGCAAGTAATGATGGCACCGCCCGCACCCCAGCTGCCCGACAAGGCGGCGCTGGAAGTAGCCGAAAGGCTAGTTGCCCGGCGGCTCGCGCCGACCCCGCAGTACACTTGGCCGCAGATCAACGATCAGCTGGGCGCCGAGGTCTGGATCAAGCATGAAAACCACACGCCGCTCGGCGCCTTCAAGGTGCGCGGCGGCCTGGTCTATCTCGATGCCTTGAAGCGCCGCGAGCCCGATTGTCCCGGCGTCATCGCCGCAACGCGCGGCAACCACGGCCAGTCCATCGCCTATGCCGCAGCGGCGCATGGCTTGCGCGCCGTGATCGTCGTGCCGCATGGAAACTCGAACGAGAAGAACGCGGCGATGCGGGCCCTGGGGGCCGAGCTGATCGAGGTGGGTGAAGACTTCCAAGACGCATTGGAGCATGCGCGCGAGCGCGCCAGGCAAGAGGGCCTCCATGCCATCCCCTCCTTCCACGCCGATCTGGTGGCGGGCGTCGCCAGCTACAGCCTGGAGCTGCTGCGCGCGCAGCCGGACCTCGCCCGGCTCTACGTGCCGATCGGCCTGGGCTCCGGCATCTGCGGCGCGGCGGCGGCCCGTGCAGCACTGGGCCTGGAGGTCGAGCTGATCGGCGTGGTGTCGGAGGGCGCTACCGCCTACCAGGAATCGCTGCGCCAAGGTCGTCTGGTCTCCCAGCCGGTCACCACCAGACTAGCCGACGGCATGGCCTGCCGCACGCCGGACCCCGAGGCCCTGCCGCTCATCGCGCGCGAAGTCAGCCGCATTGTCGCCGTCAGCGATGCCGCGCTGGCCGAGGCCATGCGGCTGCTCTTCCGGACGACCCACAATGTCGCCGAGGGCGCCGGTGCGGCCGCCCTGGCGGCGCTGATCAAGGACGGGGCCAAGCCGGACGAGAAGATCGGCGCGGTGATCACCGGCGGCAACATCGACACAGCGCTCTTCTGCCAAGCCCTAAGCGGAGCGATCTGAGCCTCGCCTAAGCCAAAGATAGGGCGGCAGATCGAGCCATACTCGCCTCCGGTCGAGAATCACCTTGGCCAGGCAGTGGACGATCACCACGCAGAGGAAGGCCGAGGCCACGACGTCGCTCAGGTAGTGGGCGGCGGTAACCATGCGGCTGAAGGCCACCAGAGCGGCAGCCGCGAAGATCGGCAGGCGCAGGCTTGGTATCGCCAGGGCCAGCACCGCCGCCACCGTCACCGCGACCTGGGTGTGGCCGGAGGGGAAGGAATTCATCGGATGGCCCTCGGCGATCCAGCCGAAGCCATAAACCCCCTCGGAGAAAAACAGCTGGGGGCGGCTGCGTCCGAGCAAGGCCTTCAGGATATGGATCGCAATCCCGCTCGCCGCCAAGCCGGCTAGCAGAAGCAGGCAATAGCGCCCGATCCAGGCAAACCAGGCCGCGTCCTGGTTGTTTTTGCCGCGCCCAGCCCAGAGGGCAACGGCATAGAGCGCGATGGCGCCGACGACCCAGCCGGTGGCGCGGCCGAGCTCGCCGATGGTGTCCAGAGCCGGACGCAGGAGACTGAAGTTCGACTGCTTCAGGTAGATCGCCAGCGGAAGGTCGACGAAGAGAACCAGCACGACGAGGCCAGCCACCACCACCAAGCTCCAATAGGCAAGGGGGTGCACCGCCATCCAGGCATCGAAGCGCCTGAATGCCGTCATCGATCCCTGCCGTAGAGGGTGATGACCTCGCGCCGCGCCTTGGAGTAGTTCACTCCTTCCAGGTCACCGCGCGCTACGGGATCGATGCCTTGCGCCCGCGCCGCGGCTAGGAAGGACTCCGCCTCCCGGCCGGTAACCGCCACCAGGGCCTTAGGGTGCTTGGCGAGGTAGTCCGCCGCGGCGGGCGCGGACAGCAGCTCTGTCTCCTGCCCGGCAAGAAACACCAGGCTGGGTTCGTGATAGCCGGCACTAGCCAGCGGCGGCGCGTCGGCGGGCTTCAATTGCTCGTAGGTCTCCACCAAGCGTGGGCTGAGCCAGAGAAACTGCAGCTTGGGCGCATAGAGGCCCAGGCCCGAGGCCGCTACCAGCACGGTCATGGGAATTCCCCAGACCAGTGCGCGCAAGGGCTGAGCCCTCCAGGCGAACCAGCCCGCGCCCCAAGCCGCCGCCACTACCAGAATGGCGGCCACCACGGCCGGACCGATGGCGCCCGGCTCATCGAAGGCGATCGGCAGGTAGACGACGCCGACCGCGAGCACCAGGCCGCCCAAGAAGGTCAGCAGCGCAAATGCCTTCGCCAAACGGCCCTTGAGCCAAGCGCTGCCGGAAAAGACCGCCCAAGCAACCATCAGAGCCAAGGCCGGATAGGCCGGCAAGGTGTAGTGAACCAGCTTGGTCGGCACCAGCTCGAACATCAGCCAGCTGGGAATCAGCCAGGCCAAAACGAAGGGCAAGGCGTCGACGCGCCGGCGCGAGAGCCAAGCGGCGATCAAGGCCGGAATGGTGAAAAGAGCGGCCGGCCAGAAGGCCAGCAGGTGGGCGACCAGATAGGTGCCGGGCGGTGCACCGTGCGATTCGACCCCGCGCAAGAGCTTGGGAATCAAGTCCTCGTTGGCCGCGCGGATGAGAAACTCGCTATCCCGCAAGGTGATCGCCACGAACCAGGGTGCGGCGATCGCAAGCATGACCGGCACGCCGATCAGCGGCCGCAGCGGCGCCATCCAGCGCCATCGCCTGGCCGAAAAGCCGAGCGCCAGCACGGTGAAGCCGATCACCAAGGGATTGATCGGCCCCTTCACCAGAATGCCGAGGCCGACGGCCGCCCAGAAGGCCAGAGCCGTGCCCAACTCAGGCTTGGCCACCTGGTCCCTAGCCATCCAGCAGCGCGCCAAGGCCAGTTGGGCGGAGACCACGGAAAACAGCAGCACGGCGTCGGTCTTGGCATAGAAGCCCTCGACCGCGACGATAATGCAGCCGCCGAGCAGTGCGGCCGCCAGTATGCCCTGACGCCGGCCGACGAGGGTCTGGCCCAACGAAAATGTTACAAGCACGGCCAGGATCGCACCGGCCAGCGACGGCAGTCGATAGGCCCAGATCTCATGCGCCTCCGCATCGCCGAAGAGCCAGACCGAGGCCGCCTGCAGCCAGTGGATGCCGGCCGGTTTCTTGTTGCGCGGCTCGCCTTGAAAATGGATCGATATGTAGTCGCCGCTCTCTACCATCTGGGTGGTTGCCTGAGCGAAGCGGGCCTCGTCCCGGTCGAGCGGCGGCATGGTCAAGAGGCCCGGCAGCGAGCCCAGGAGCACGAGCAGGACCAGCAGAAGGCGGGGGCGGCGCAAGGCAAGATCCGCCCAGACACGCCAGCCGGGGGCCCGCGCCGGCGGGCCGCCACTAGATTGGAGGGTCACGGTGTCTTCGGTCATTGCATGCGCGATATAGCGTTTCCAGTGGTTGACAACAGGGCCGGCGGGCGATTTCCGTGCTGCGGACCGGCATCTGGTCCCCACGCGTGACCTCGGCCACTCTCAAGCGAAGGATCGCGTACTTTCATGGCGCAACCCCACGAGGCAGTGCAAGAGACACCGCATAGCGCGAGGCCCCTGATCAGCCTCGTGATCCCGGCGATGAACGAGGAAGAGAACATCGAGCCGCTGGTGCGCGAGATCGCAGCGGCGCTCGACGGCAAGTTTGCCTACGAGGTGGTCTTCGTCGATGACGCCAGCACCGACGGCACCGCCGGGGTGATCGAGAGGCTGATGGCCGACCCCGCCGCACCGGCGGCAGGGCGCCTGCGCCTTATCCAGCATGCCAAGCGCATAGGCAAGAGCGGTGGCCTCATCACCGCCGCGACGAGGGCCAGGGGCGATCTCTTGGTGATGATGGACGGCGACCGCCAAAACGACCCGAGCGACGTGCCGGCCTTGATGGCGTCCTTCGATGCCGCTGGCGGGCTCGGCAAGGTGGGCGTCGTCGACGGACAGCGCCGCAAGCGCCGTGACACCGTGATCAAGCGGCTGTCGTCGCGGACCGCCAATGCCGTGCGCCGGCGCCTGCTGCGCGACAAGACCAAGGACACCGGCTGCGGCCTCAAGCTCCTGCCGCGCGAGGTCTTCTTGTCGCTGCCGAGGTTCGACGGCATGCACCGCTTCATTCCGGCCCTGGTAGGCCGGCTGGACCTGGAGATCGTTTTGCAGCCGGTGAACGACAGGCCCCGCGTGGCCGGCGTCAGCAAGTACGGCTTCTGGAACCGTCTGTGGGTGGGGATCGGCGACATGCTGACGGTCTGGTGGCTCATTCGCCGCAACCGCAATCCCGGTGGCGTGGTCGAAATCAACAGCAAGGAAGGGTGCGTTGCGCCCGATCGAGAGGAGGTACAAGGCCAGTGAATGATGCTGCGGAAGCCTGCGTCGAGTACATCCCGATCTTTTGGCTGGTGGTCGGCTTCGTCGGACAGGCCCTGTTTTCGAGCCGCTTTCTCATTCAATGGATCGTCAGCGAAAGGGCCAAGCGCTCCATGGTGCCCACGGCCTTCTGGCTATTTTCCATGGCCGGCGGCACGGTCATGCTGGCCTACGCGATCTACCGCGAGGATCCCGTATTCATCGTGGGCCAAGCCGGCGGCCTACTGATCTATGCGCGAAACATCTGGTTCATCTTCAACAACGCCAAGACGGCGAGCGCCGATCCGCCACGCACGGTCTGAGCGGGAGCCGGTGCCGACTATTGGCCTACCAGCCGCCGGAACGCACCCAGTCCGCCATGTCCTCCAGCCGGTCGTGACCCCAGAAGGGCTCTCCATCGACGATCATGAAGGGGGCGCCGCAGACACCGGCGGCGAGGCTTGCGTCCACCTCGTCACGCAGGCGCTGCTTGATCGTCGGGCTCTGCAGGGCCGCCTTGACCTCTGCTGCGTCCAGCCCGATTCCCTCGGCGACCGCGATCACGCCCTCGGGGGCCGAGATATCCTGATCATGCTGCCAGGCTGCACGAAAGAGGCTATGCACCAGGTCCGTGGCCTTTGCAGGGTAAGCCTCCTCCACCCAATAGAAGGCGCGGCAAGCCGAGATCGAGGCAAAGGGAAAGCGGCTGGGGATTCGGCAGGCGATCCCGACCTTCCGGGCGGAGCGCAGCAGGTCGTGCCGCGCATAGTCGCCCTTAATCGGGATCTCTGTCAGCGGGCGCATGCCGGTCGCCTTGAAGGTAGCGCCCAGGAGAACCGGCTTCCATGCGACCTCGCGGCCGAGGCCCGCCGCCACGGCCTCGATGCGCTCGCTGCCGAGATAGCCGTAGGGGCTGGAGAAATCGAAATAGAAGGTGATCGGGTCTGCCACGCTGTCGCTTCCCTCTCCAGCAGCCTGTCGTGCTCGCAGCCAGGACGCTAGCATGACCCTGCGTGACAGGGGAGCAACGGTGCCATGCACGTCCGGATCATGACCTTCAACATAGAGAACCTCTTCCGGCGCCATTCTCCTGCTTACGGGCCGGAGATCGCCGGCCGTTTCGGCCTCTCCAGCGAGGCACGGCGCAGCCAAGAGGCCCTCCTTGCCGAGGCGGCGGCCCTGATGCTGGAAGACGAAGAGCGCGGCTTTGCCGCCCAGGCGATCCGGGCCGGACGGCCCGATGTGGTGCTGCTGCAAGAAGTGGCGGGATCGGCTGCCCTCAGCCTCTTTCACGATCGCTACCTGACGCGGCTCGGCGGGCCGGGCCTGCCCTACCGCGCGGTGCTCGAAGGCAACGATTCGCGAGGCATCTGTGTCGGCGTCATGAGCCGCCTGCCGATCGACGCCGTCACCAGTCATCGCCACCTAGCACTCGGCGCGCTCTTCGATGCCGGGTTTCGCTTCGAGGACCACGGCATTCGCCACCGCTCGGTCGCGCACGACCGGCTCTACGGCGATCCGGCAACGCCGGTGTTCTGCCGCGACTGCCTGGAGATACGGTTGGAGATCGCCGGACAGCCCCTGCTGCTCTTCGCCGTTCACTTCAAGGCGGCTCTGCCCGGCCGCGCAGATACACTGCTGGCCCGCCTCGCCGAATCGGCCGGGGTTGCGCACCTGATCCGCAAGCGGGCCCAGACGCGCGGCATCGAGCGATGGGTGGTGGGCGGCGATCTCAACGACTTCCATCATATCGAAGGCCTCGCCGACGAAGGCCATGGCCTGGCACCTCTGCTCGACAGCGGCTTGGTCATCGATCCGATGGAGCGCCTGGAGGACCACAAGGCGCGCTGGACCCATTTCGCGCCCGAGCTGGATCGCTATCGCCAGCTGGACTACCTCCTGCTCTCGCCGGCGCTGGCGACGAGCAACCCCGCTGCCAAGCCGGAGGTCGTTCGATCCGGGCAGCCCTGGCGGGCGGAACGCGTCCAGGCGCAGCGTTTTCCCCGCGTCGGCTGGGACCGGCCGAAGGCAAGCGACCACTGCCCGGTCGTGATCGAGCTCGAGGTCTAAGCCCGGCAATCTTGGCCAAGGTCGGCCCGATCAGGGTCTCTCGCCAACCTCACCAAGAGCGCAGGTCGCGGTCTTGATGAGCAGGCAGCGAAATGTCTCCTCCCAGCCATCGACGGACACGGCGGACTGGCTGCGATGGGTCGGCTGGCCGGTGTAGAACAGGAAGGCCGCGCCCAGGACCTGCAGGCTGAGAAGCTCCGGTAGAGGGTCATCGCCCGCAGCACCGATGGCGCGGCGCACTGCGCCATAGACGACCTGCATGCCGGCGCGCATCGGCCATTGACGAGCCGACTGAACGCGTTCGTCGTTGTCCATGATCTCGCGGAGGATGATGCGCGCATAGAGGTCGTTGTCGAGGATCCAGTCGACGAGCGCGTCGACGACCAGGCGAAGGCTCTCGCGTCCTGGAGCAAGCGGCCTGGTGAGCGTGGGATGACTTTCCAGACTCTCCGAGATCCGCCGCAAGACCTCTGCATAGAGGCGGCGCTTCGATCCGAAGTGGTGGAGGACGCCGGCCGGCGAGAGATTGGCGGCATGAGCGATCTGCCGCAGGCTCGCGGCATCGAAGCCATAGACGGCAAAGGCCGACTGCGCCGCGGCCAAGATCTCCGGCTTGAGATCGCTGTCCCCTGCGGGACGACCAGGCTTTCGCTGCACCTTGGTCTCTGCCGCCGTCATCCAACCCCCCGTTCATCGCTTGACTCTTTAATATATTACTCATTTAATTAATTTGGGGCAAGCAACGGCTGGAAAGTGATCTTCATTGAGCCAGAATGATCCCTCGGCCGTACGCTCACAGCCTGACCGCGCGAACCTCACTGCGGGGCAGCCAATGTCCGATCACGACAGCCACTCGACGGTACTCTTTGAGGTCTCCGACGGCTTGGCCGTCCTGACGCTCAACCGGCCCGAGGCTTACAATGCCTTAAACCTGCAAATGAGCGCGGATCTGCTGGACGCCTTGGTTGCCTGCGATGAGTGTGCGGAGGTGCGCGCCGTCCTCTTGACCGGCAGGGGCCGCGCCTTCTGCGCCGGCGGCGACATTCGCGCCATGCGCTCGGCAGCAGATTCCGAAGGGCGCGCAGGCACCTTCTTGAAGCAGCTCACGGTCCGCCTCCATGCCGCAGTCGCAACAGTGGTTCGGATGCCGAAGCCCGTCGTCACTGCGGTGAACGGACCGGCGGCCGGTGCCGGGCTGAGCCTGGCGCTAGCCGGCGACTTGGTGGTGGCTGCGGAAAACGCCAGCTTCACCGTGGCGTACACGGCCATAGGCTTGGCACCGGATGGCAGCTCGACTTACTTCCTGCCGCGCCTCATCGGGCCGAAGCGCGCTTATGAGCTCATGGCCTTCAATCGTGCCGTCCCGGCGCGGGAAGCTCATGATCTGGGAATGATCAACGACGTCCTACCAAGTGAGAGCTTCGCTGAGGGCGCCAAGGCCTACGCACGACGGCTGGCCAACGGCCCGAGCCTCGCGCTGGGCCTTGCCAAGAGCCTGCTTGGACAGAGCGCCGAACGGGGGCTGGAAACAGCAATGGAGTTCGAGCGCCGCGCCATCGCCGAGTGCGGCAACTCCGAGGATTTTGTCGAGGGCACCAAGGCCTTTATCGAAAAGCGCGAAGCCCGTTTCGGATCGTAGGTCATCCTGACCGGACGTTCCGCCGCCGGAGCCGAGCTCCAGCAGGGTCTGAGCCGGACCGTCGCGCAGCGCCTCCACCAGACGCACTATGGTCCGCCTCCTCCTCGTAGGATCCGGGATCGCTGGTCAAATGGAACCAGGGGGCAAGCTCGGCATAGAGACGCATGCGGGTGGCCCTACCACGAATGCCCTTGACAGGGAAACGAAATGAATATGAATTCGGATTCATGCCTCAGCCATTGACAAAGCACGGCGCCCTGAAGCGCCGCAGCCTGCTGGATGCGGCGCGCCGCGTGGTCAGCGACGGCGGCTTTCGGCGGCTACAGATGACGGTTGTCGCCGAAGCGGCCGGCACCGCGGTCGGCACCATCTATCGCTACTTTCCTGCCAAGGCGGACCTCTGTGCCGCCCTAGTGGCCGAGGTCTCTTCGCGCGAGCTCGCCGTATTGAGCGACGTTGCCAAAAGCGGGGCCACGCCACCGGTGGCCCTCTTCGACGCGGTGGCCGTTTTCGCGCACCGCGCGCTCGCCGATCGCCGACTGGCCTATGCCATGATCGCGGAACCGGTGGAGCCGGCGGTCGATGCCGAGCGCCTGATATGGCGCACCCGTATCGGCCAGACGCTGGCCGAGGTCATAGGCGAAGGCACGGCGGCCGGCGCCTTTCGTCCCTGCGACCCGCGGCTTGCCGCCTCCTGCATCACCGGGGCATTCATGGAAGCCCTGGTCGGACCCCTGTCGCCTTCGTCGGAGGCCCGTGACGCCAAAGCTTTGAGCGACGAGATCGCCACGCTCTGCCTCTTCATGCTCTCCCCTTCCCCGCTGCGAGACGACGACAATGCAAGCCTTCGAGTCCAATAGCTTCGCCACGCATGACGTCACCAATCAGCCGGGCGAGCTTGCCGGCTACAACGCCTTTGGCGACGATCCGGCTCTGCAAGAGGCCGTGGCGGCCTTCGGCGGCGCGTGGGCCAAGCCGCTGCTGACCGAGACCGGCGCCAAGGTGGGCTCGGCCCGGGTGCAAGAATTGTCCAGGGCGGCCAACCGCTTCCTGCCGGAACTGGTCACCCACGACCGCTTCGGACACCGGGTCGACCGCATCGAGCTGCATCCGGCCTGGCACGAGCTGATGGCCCTCTGCTTTGCCAGCCAAGCGCACTCTCTCGCCTGGCGCGAGCTGCGTCCGGGCGCGCAGGTCGCCCGCGCCGCGCTCTCCTTCCTGTGGAACCAGGCGGAGAATGGCATTTGCTGTCCGATGGGCATGACCTTCGCCTCCGTGGCGGCGCTGCGCCACGACCCTGACCTGGCGGCCTATTGGGAGCCCCTTTTGCTGCGCGCGGCCTATGATCCGCGGCCCCTGCCGGCGGAGCAGAAAAGCGGGCTGACTGCCGGCATGGCGATGACCGAAAAACAGGGCGGATCGGACTTGCGCGCCACCCAGACCCGGGCACGGCCTGCCGACAAGGCGCGCAAGCGCTGGCTTCTGACCGGGCACAAGTGGTTCTTCTCGGTGCCGCAGTCGGACGTCTTCCTGACCCTGGCGCAAGGCGAGCGCGGAGTCTCCTGCTTCCTGGCCCGGGGCTGGCTGGAGGACGGATCGCGCAATCGCCTGCAGTTGCAGCGCCTGAAGGACAAGTGCGGCAACCGCTCCAACGCCTCCTCCGAGGTCGAGTTCCGTGACCTCGAGGCAGTGCTGGTCGGCGAGGAAGGCCGCGGCATTCGCACCTTGATCGAGATGGCGCACCTGACCCGGCTCGACTTCGCCATCGGCTCGGCCGGCCTGATGCGCCAAGCCGTCGTGCAGGCCGTGCACCACACGACGAACCGCCTCGCCTTCCAGAGGCGCCTGATCGATCAGCCGATCATGACCAAGGTGGTCGCCGACCTGGCGATGGAATCAGAGGCCATGCTGTGGATGGGCCTGCGCCTGGCCGCCACGCTCGACCTGGAAGGGCAGTCGGGAGAAGAACGCCTGCTCGGCCGCATCGCCACGCCCATGGCCAAGTACTGGGCTTGCAAGCAGGCCCCCACGGTGGTGGCCGAAGCCCTGGAATGCCACGGCGGCAACGGCTTCATCGAAAATCACCTCATGGCGCGCCTCTATCGCGAGGCACCGCTAAACGGCATCTGGGAAGGCAGCGGCAACGTCATCTGCCTCGACGTGGTCCGGGCGCTGCAGCGCGAGCCCGCCACAGCCGAGGCCTTCCTCGGCGAGTTGGCGCGTGCCAAGGGCGCCTCGAAACTGCTCGACCGGGAGAAAGAAGAGCTTGCCCAGCTGCTGCCCAGCCTGGCACGCAATGAAGGCCTGGCGCGATGGGTCGTCGAGCGTATGGCGGTGGCCTTCCAAGCAAGCCTGCTGTTCCGGCATGCGCCCACGGCGCTCGCCGAGGCTTTCGCGGAAAGCCGCCTCGGCAAGCGCCGATCAGGCCACTTCGGGACCCTGCCCGACGGCTTGCCGCTGCACCAGGCAATCGAGCGCGCAACCCTGCCGACTGCTGCTTAAGGCCGGACGCCTGACCGCTAGCTTTCGCGCGGTGCCGGCGTGATCCAGCCGATGGTGGCGCCGACACCGTCGCGCAGCATCGCGATTCGGCCGACTTGAGGAACGTCGAAGGGCGGTCGCAAGACCTCTCCGCCGGAAGAGGCAACCTTCTCGAGTCGTGCGTCGACGTCGTCCACCTCGATATAGGCCATCCAGGTGCTGGGCGTCTCCTTCGGGGAGCCGTGATCTTCGGAATACTGCATCAAGCCGCCGACGAAGTCCTCGCCCTGCATGATGACCCAATAGGTGCCGCCGCCGGGCATGTCCCAGCCCTCGAAGGCCCAATCCAAGGTCGCCGCGTAGAAGGCCTTGGCCTTCTCCACGTCCCAGGTCATCAGCTCGTTCCAGTGAAATGTTCCGTGTCCGGCCATGACGCCTGAACCTCCCCATCAAGTTGCAGGGCGGATCCTAGCGCGCCTCTTGCGGGCAGCGAAACAATTTCGGCCTGAAGACCCGGTGACCTAAAGCAGGCCTTCCTCGTCCTCGTCGATGCAGTTGGAGAGCGCGCCCAGCGACGTGCCGGTGAGGTTCGCATGGTCGAGCAGAATGGTCAGCTGGCGACTGCCGTCGCTGTAGGCAATGCCCAGGTCGCTGGGGACCTGCGGCAAGTCGAACTCGGCTCCCTGCAGGGTCACGCGGACCGTCGGATCGGCGGCGCGAAAGAAGACATCGAACACCTCCCCGCTCTCGCAGCGATAGGTCACCGTGTCCTTGGTCGGGTCGCGCGGCGCCTCGCCGGGGCCGCAGGCAGCGAGCCCAACCAGCAGCGAAAGGCCGGCTAACCGCGTGGCCAGCTGCTCGGCGAAGACGCTCGACGTGCGAATGGCAAACTTTGTCCGCATATACGCACTCTGCAGAGACAAGGACCCGATCGCAAGTCTATCAGACCATTCTTCTGCAGGGACGGCTTGCCGCATCCTAAAACGAGAGAGTCTTCTTTGAAGAGCAAGCCTGTTTCCAGGCACTGCCGAGAGAGCAGCCAAGATAGGAAGACGCTTATTGATCTTGCGATCAAGCTAGGGCGCGCTAGGGTCTGCCGAGCGCCCCCCGCTCGCCGGGCCCCAATGCAAAGGACCGCCATGCCGCCCTCGGACATCATGAACGGCTTTCCGCCGCCTCAGGATCAACAAGTGACCCTGGCTAATTGGCGCCAGGCGCCCTTCAGCAGCTGGAGCTTCCAGAACGTCCGCCAGATCCTGCCGAGCGCCGGCTTGCCGCCGAGCCCGGCGCCCAAACCCCTGGGTGAGTCACCGCGCGCCCTGGATTGGCTGCGTGTCCACGACGAAGCAGGTGAAGAGGTCACCCTGCCAAGCATGCTGGCAGCCACCCACAGCGATGCCTTGTTGGTCCTGCATCGCGGCGCCGTGGCTTACGAGTGGTACGACAAGGGCATGTCGGCCGAGCGGCCACATATCGTCTTCTCGGTCACCAAGTCGGTCGCCGGGGTGCTGACGGGGGTGCTGGCAGATCGCGGCCTGCTCGACCCGGAAGGGTCCATCGCCGAGGTCGTGCCCGAAGTGGCCGGCTCCGCCTATGCCGATGCCAGCATCAGGCACCTGCTGGACATGACGGTCGGGACCGACTTCGTCGAAGACTACGAGAACCCCACGCCCGAGTACCTGCGCTACCGCGAATCTACCGCCTGGAATCCCAGCCTGCAGGCTCAGGAGCTGGACATGCGCAGCTTCCTCACCAGCCTGTCGCCCGGCGGGGCGCCGCACGGCACCGCCTTTCACTATGTCTCGCCCAACAGCGATCTCCTGGGCTGGGTGCTGGAACGGGCGAGCGGACGCCCCTTCGCCCAGCTCTTGGCCGAAGCGATTTGGCAGCCGATGGGCGCCAGCGGAGAGGCCTACATCACCGTCGACCGGCTGGGCGCGCCGCGCACCGCCGGCGGGCTCTGCGTCACCGCCCGTGATCTGGCCCGCTTCGGCGAGCTGGTACGCCGGCGCGGCTGTCTGGAGGGCAAGCAGATCCTGCCCGGCTGGTGGCTGGACGACATTCAAACCTGCGGCGATCCCCACGCCTGGCAGCGCGGCAACTTCGCGGAGTTCCTGCCGCAAGGCTGCTATCGCTCGCAGTGGTACAATCTGGGAGACGCCAAGGGCTGCTACTGCGCAATCGGCATCCACGGGCAGTGGCTCTTCATCGACCCGGTCTCCGAGACGGTGATCGTGAAGTTCTCCTCGCACCCTCAAGCCTTGAGCGAGGGCAGCGACGTCATGCTGATCACCGCCTTCAAGGCCATCGGCGAGGTGCTGTCGGCTTAGGGTCAGGCGGCGCGGATGCCGTAGTCTGCGGCCCAGCCAAGGCCCGCCGCGGTGCCCCCTCGCGGCCGGTACTCGCAGCCGACCCAGCCACCGTATCCCAGTTCGTCCAGGCGTGCGAGCAGGCGGTCGTAGGCTACCTCGCCGCGGTCCGGCTCGTGGCGTTCCGGCACGCCGGCGATCTGCGTGTGGCCGATGCGCGCCAGGTTCGCCTCCAGCCGGCGGATGAGGTCGCCCTGCATGATCTGGCAGTGATAGAAGTCCATCTGCAGGGAGAGGTTGGGCCGCCCGACGGCATCCAGGACGGCCAGGCCGTCCTCTTGCAGCGAAAGGTGATAGCCCGGCATGTCGCGCTGATTGATCGGCTCGACGGTGAGATCAATGCCGTGCGGACCGAAGAAATCCGCCGCCTTGCGCAGATTGTCGAGATAGGCCGGCCGGCCGGCTTGGGGCGCGATACCGGCCATGACGTGCAGCCTGCGGGCGCTCAAGGCCTGGGCGTAGGGCAAGGCTTGCTCCAGGCTGGCGGAAAAGTCGCGTTCCCGTCCGGGCAGCGCCGCCAGGCCCCGTTCGCCAGCCGCAAAGTCGCCGGCGGAGAGATTGAAGAGAGCGATCTCGACCCCAGCCGACTCGCGCGCCTTGGCGACGGCCTCGGGTGTTTCCTCGTAAGGAAAGAGAAACTCCACCGCCTTGAATCCGCAGGCCGCCGCCGCCGAGAAGCGCTCCAGGAAGGGGACCTCGCCATACATCATCGAGAGATTGGCGGCCAGCTGTGGCATGATCTCAATTCCCGTAGTAGTCGCGGTACCAGTTGACGAAAGCCGGAATGCCTTCGGTGATCTCGATCTCCGGCTTGAAGCCGGTCAGCTTCTGCAGGAGGCCGGTGTCGGCATAGGTGCGCGGCACGTCGCCGGGCTGAAGCGGCAGGTAGAGGCGCTTGGCCGGACGCCCCACCACCTGCTCGATCTCGGCGACGAAGTCCATCAGGCCGACCGGCGCGCCACGGCCGATGTTGACCACCCGGTAAGGTGCGGTGGGGCTAACGCCGGGCTCGCCGGGCTCCGGCGGTGCCGCTTGCGTCAAGAGCACGATGGCGCGGACGATGTCGTCGACAAAGGTGAAGTCCCGCTCCATCTGGCCCCTGCCGTAGACCTCGATCGGCTCATCGGCCATGATCGCGCGCACGAACTTGAAGAGCGCCATGTCGGGCCGGCCCCAGGGCCCGTAGACGGTGAAGAAGCGCAGCATGGTAACCGGCAAGCCCCAGGCGTGGGCCTGTGCGTGGCCCATCGATTCGCAGCCGAGCTTGGTCGCGGCATAGAGGGTCAGCGGCTGCTGGGTCGGCTGGTCCTCGCGGAAGGGCATCTCTTCGTTGCCGCCGTAGACCGAGCTCGAAGAGGCGATCAGCAGGTGCTTCACGCCGGCTTTGCGCGCCAGCTCCAGCACGTGGAAGCTGCCGACCAAATTGGCGCCGATGTAGGCTTCGGGATGCTCTCTGCTGTAGCGCACGCCGGCTTGGGCGGCCAGGTGCACCACCAGCTCCGGCGGCCCAGCGTCGAAGGCGCGTTCGAGTGCCGCGCGGTCCTCCAGCATCCCCTCGTGGCGCTGGAAGCCCGGAAAATTGCCCAGAATGTCATGCCGACGCCGCTTCAAGGCGACGTCGTAGTAGTCCGTCATGCCGTCGAAACCGATGACCTCCATGCCGGCCCGCAGGAAGCTCTGCGCCAAATGGAATCCGATGAATCCGGCAGTGCCGGTGACCAGAACAGTCGGCATCGATCGCTAAACGCCCTCGCGCGGTTTCGGGGATAGTCATCGCCAATGCCAAGCGGCACGGCACCTTGTCAAGCGCCGGCTTAGAGTGCCCAGTAAGCCAAACCCGGCTCGGCGCGCAGCTCCGGAAAGGCCGACTTGATATCGAGGAAGAGGCCGCCATGGCGAAGCATGCCTCGTAGAGCCGCCGCGCCCAGCCCTACGTAGGACCTATGGGTGACCGCCAGGACCAAGGCGTCGAGATCCGCGAACTGCTCCAGGGAGGCCGGCCTCTGCCCGAAGTCTCGCTCCACCTGGGCCGGGTCGGCGAGCGGGTCGTGCAGCAAAGGCGTCACGCCGAAGGCGCGCAGCTCGTCCACCAGGTCGACGACCTTGGAGTTGCGCAGGTCCGGGACGTCTTCCTTGAAGGTGAGCCCCAGGACGGCAACCTTGGCTTCGGTCAAGACCTTGCCGCTGCGGGCCATAAGCTGCACCGCGCGCCGCGCCACCTGGCGGCCCATCTCGTCGTTGATGCGCCGGCCGGCGAGAATGACCTGGGGCTGATAGCCCGACTGCAAGGCGCGGCTGGTGAGATAGTAGGGGTCGACGCCGATGCAGTGGCCGCCGACCAAGCCGGGCCGGAAGGGCAGGAAGTTCCACTTGGTGGCCGCCGCCGACAGAACCTCCTGGGTCGGAATGCCCAGCCGGTCGAAGATCAGCGACAGCTCGTTCATGAGCGCGATGTTGAGGTCGCGCTGGGTGTTCTCGATGACCTTCGCCGCCTCCGCCACCTTGATCGAGGCGGCGCGGTGCAAGCCGGCCGGCACGATCGCGGCATAGGCGCGGGCCACCCGCTCCAGGCTGGCCGCATCCTCGGCGGCGACGATCTTGGTGACCCGCTCCAGGCTGTGTTCGCGGTCGCCCGGATTGATCCGCTCGGGGCTGTAGGCCAGGTGGAAGTCCCTGCCCCGCTTCAGGCCCGAGACCTGCTCCAGGATCGGCCCGAAGACCTCGTCCGTCGCACCGGGGAAGACCGTCGATTCGAAGACCACGACGCTGCCGGGCGCCAGCACGCGGCCGATGGTTCTGCACGCCTGGCACAAGGGGCCGAGATCGGGTCGCTTGTCGACGTCGACCGGGCTCGGCACGCTGACGACGAAGAAGCGGGAGCCCTTGAGGTCGGCCTCGTTGTCGGTGAGCCTCATCCCGCTGGCGGCGAGCGCTTCGGGCTCCACCTCGCCGGTCCAGTCCTCGCCGCGGCCGATCGCGGCAATACGCAGCGGGTCGATGTCGAAGCCGACCACCTCGCGGGCCGCCTTGGCGAAGGCCAGGGCCACCGGCAAGCCGACGTAGCCGAGGCCGATGACGGCAATCCGCTCTTCCAGCGGCGGGCTCTCTTCGAGGGTCAAACCACGCAGGTCCTTTGCATCCAAGGGCTATCGCCGGCTCATAGCACGTCATGGGCGCCCTTGTCTGGTGATCCGTCGGCCCGGCGCCGGACCGGCACTAGATTACCGGGCGAGTGCGGGGCCATCGTCTGGGCGCATGGCGCGGTCTTGTTCTTGCCGTGCGCAATCCCGCGGCGCGCGTGCTAGTAAATCTGTTCCCGGGAAAGGCGCGATGGCCCTCTTCGAAATCTCCCACCGCACGACCTACAGCTACGCCCAGGCCGTCACCTTCGGCGAGCACCGCGCCCTCATGCGGCCAAGGGTGAGCCATGACCTGCACCTGAGGCACATGGAACTCATCGTCGAGCCCGAGGCGCATCTGCGCTGGGTCCTCGACGTCTTCAACAACTCGGTCGCCCTCATCACGCCGACCAGCCCCGGCAACCGGCTCTTCGTCGAAAGCCGCATGCTGCTGGAGCGCTTCGAGGAAGAGCGCTTCTCGGTGGCGCCCCGCGGCGAGGTGCTGGAGACCTATCCCTTCCGCTACGACGACGCCATCCTGCCCGATCTGGGCACCACCCATCAGCGCCACTATCCGGACAACGACGGCTCGGTCCTTAACTTCGCCCGGCGCTTCATCAAGCCTGATATCGATTCGGCCGAGCTCTTGGCCCGCATGATGTGCGCCATCCGCAGCGAGATCGCCTATCGGCCGCGCTATGAAGAGGGCATCCAGCACCCGGCCGATACCCTGATCATGGGCAGCGGCACCTGCCGCGACCTGGCGCTCTTGATGATGGAGGCCGCGCGCGCCCTGGGTTACGCGGCGCGCTTCGTCAGCGGCTATCTCTACGACCCCTCGCTGGACTTGCAGAGCCAGATCATGCGCGGTGCCGGCGCCTCGCACGCCTGGGTGCAGATCTACCTGCCGCTGTCGGGCTGGGTCGAGTACGACCCCACCAACGCCATCATCGGCGGCAAGGACCTGATCCGCTGCGCCGTCGCTCGCGATCCCCGCCAGGCCATTCCGCTCTCGGGCACCTTCACCGGCGCGCCCGCCGACTACCTGGGCATGCAGGTAGATGTCGAGGTCCGCGCCATCGGTTCGGCACCCGGCACCGGCAACCAAGCCCCGGAGCCCTCGGTCTGCGACCGCTGGCCCGGGACGTCGCAGCGCGATTGAGAGGAGGCTGGCCAAGCATGACCGAGACGAGAGACCCTCTTCACAGCGGCGGCTGCCAATGCGGCGCCGTGCGCTATGCACTCTATGCGGAGCCGGAGCAGGTCCATCTCTGCCATTGCCGCATGTGCCAGCGGGCCGTCGGCAACAGCTATGCCGCGCTGGCCCCGGTCCGGCATGGCGACTTCGCCTGGACCAAGGGCAAGGCGGCAGAGTTCAACAGCTCGGCCAAGGCCGCGCGCGGCTTCTGCGCCGACTGCGGCACGCCGCTCTACTTCCGCTACCTCGAGGGCGAGTGGATCGACGTCACCATCGGCTCCCTGGACAATCCCAACCTCGTCTCGCCGGGCCTCAACTACGGGGTGGAGAGTAGAGTCGCCTGGCTCGCCGGCATTCATGACTTGCCCGACTACGAAACCAGGCCAGGCGGCCTCACCGGCAGGGATGGCTCACCCTAGCCGCCGAGGCACGTTGGCCTACGACTGGAAAACGAAGTCCGTAGAGGTCAGCTGATCGGCCTGCGACATGCCATTCAGCTTGAAGGTGATGTCAGCGACGCCGTCGCCATTGCCATCCACTTCCACGGTGCGTTGGCCGGCAAAGCGGGCCTCCGTGTTGCCATTGCCCCCGAAGTCGGCGTCACCGATGAAGGCAAACACGCCAGTCTCTGCGCCAGCGGCGAAGACCAGCGTGTCCTGATCGCTGCCGGCATTGAGGATCTCGCCCTGGAAATCCGCGATTGTCGGGGCATCGCCAATGAAGAGCGGCGAGCCATCAAAGGCGAAGGTGTCACTGCCAGACCCACCAACAGCGCGGTCGTTGTCGGACATCTGCAGGCGGTCTTCACCTGAGTTGCCGCGCATGGTGTCCACGCCAGTGCCGCCATAAAGCAGGTCGTCACCTAGCGCACCGACAATCAAGTCGTGACCAGAGGACCCAAGTAGAGTGTCGTTATCCTTACCACCGGAAACGAAATCATCGCCGTCGCCTCCGTCCAGCGACAGGTCACGGCCATTGCCGCCGAACACGCTGTCGCTCCCAGACCCGCCGTAGAAACGACGATCGGCGCCGCCGCCCCCGAAGACGCTGTCGTCTCCGTCATCGCCGTGGAACAACCTGTCATTCCCACCGCCGCCGTAGAGCGTGTCCCTGTCGGCGCCACCACTCAAATAGGTGTCAGACCCATCGCCGCCGTTGAGGACGTCGGCGCCATACTTGCCGCGAAAAAGACTGTCGTTCCCATCACCGCCGAAGAGGCTGTCGGTGCCGCTCTCGCCGTTGAAGTAGCTGTCATTCCCATCACCGCCGTAGAGTGTGTCGGCGCCAGCACCGCCGCGGAAGCCCCATTCATCGCCCCCACTGCCATAGATTGCATCATCGCCGCTGCCACCGTGGAAGAAGGAGTCACCCTCGGAGCCGCCGAAGAGGCTGTCCGCGCCGCTGCCGCCGTCGAATGCTCTATCGTTGCCACTTCCGCCGTAGAGAAGATCGTCGCCAGGGAAGCCGCCAATTCGATCGGTCCCATCACCTCCAAACGCGGTATCGTCGCCGCCGTGGCCTAGCAGATCATCTCCACCTTCGTCGCCGTAGAGTACATCGTCGCCCTTCTGGCCGCGCAGCCCGTCCCGCTCTGCCTCCGAATTCGCGCCGCCGAACAGTGTGTCATCGGCGTTCTTGCCGTAGAGATCGTCCGCTCCGCTTAGGCCAAACATGGTGTCGACCTGATCGCTACCGGTGATCGTGTCTGGTCCGCTCGTGCCATAGTAGACTGGCATGGCTTGCCTCCCATATTGCAGCGGTTGCGCTATTAACGACTAACCGGCGGCCGAGCGCAAGGATGGGAGGTGTTCCTATGGTTTACCCGAGGGAGGTTTAGCCGGTACTCTTAGTGGGCGTTCATGTGAGGTACGGCCTCATATTCCCAGGGATCGCCGGCAGCCCTGCTCAGGCAGTGTCCTGCGCCAACATACTCGATCAGCTCGATCTAGGCCCGCGTCAGCGCCGCTCACGCCTCCCCCGGCCCGCTCGGCGGGTTGACGAAGAAGGAGAGCGCGATCAGGTCAGTGGCCTTGATCAGCTCGCTTTGCGCCCAGTCGATGGTCTCGTCGACGCCCTTATGGGTCACCTGCTCGATGGTTTGCTCGTGCAAGGCTGACTGGAAGGCCCAGAGGTGCTTCACCGCCATCGCGCCGTTCGAGAGATAATAGTCGCGCCGGAGCGCGTTCAAGGCGTTGGTGACCTCGTTCACCGCGCAGAGCAGCGAGCGCGGGAAGTGCGGGTTGTACAAGAGGAAGGTCATCACCGATTCCGGTGTCGGGTTGACCGGATGCGCCCGGCTGTAGGCCTGAAAGCCGGCCGCGGCCCGCAGCAGCGCGTGCCACTGGCTGACGTCGACGGCCGAGCCTTCTTCCGCCCCCATGGGCAAGAACTGGTGATACTTCATCCACAAGAGGCGGGTGGTCTGATCGGCGCGCTCGATCTCTTGGCCCATGACGTAGAAGTAGTAGGTCTCGTCGCGAAAAAGGGTCTCGCGTACGATGCCGACGTGGGTCTGGCAGTTCTCCTTGATCATGGTCGCCAGGCGGCTGAGCCGCCTCGGCGCGGCATCGACCGGCGTCAAGTCCAGGAGAGAGCGATAGAAGCCGTTCAGCTGCCGCCAGAGTTCGGTCGAGATGATCGGCCGCAAGGTGCGCGCATTCTCGCGCGCCTGGGCAATGCAGCTGCGCACCGAGGAGGAATTGGCCTCGTCCAGGAGATGGAAAAAGAGCACCGCCTCAGGCGTGACCCCACGGTGCTTGGAGAGGAACTGCTCCTCCTGCTCATAGAGCCTCAGCAGCATGCGCCAATTCCGGCTGCCGCGGGCATCGTAGCTGAAGGCCTGATTGACCTCCAGGACCCGCGCCAGCGCATTGGCGCGCTCGACCTGGCGGCCCATCCAGAAGACGCATTCGGCGAAGCGTGCAAGCAGTCTAGTCAAGGACCCAGGTATCCTTCGATCCGCCGCCCTGCGAGGAGTTCACCACCAGCGAGCCCTTGCGCAGGGCAACCCGGCTGAGGCCGCCCGGCAGCACCCAGGACTTGGCCCCGGTGATGACGAAGGGCCGAAGGTCGACATGGCGCGGCCCGACCTCGCCGTCGATCAAGGTGGGAGAAACCGACAGCTCGACCATGGGCTGCGAGATGTACTTGTGCGGCTCGGCCTTCACCTTGGCACGGATCTCTTCCAGCTCCTCCTTGCTCGCGTGCGGGCCGATCACGATGCCGTAGCCGCCCGACTCGCCGACCGGCTTCACCACCAGTTCGGCCAGGTGGTCCAGCGTGTAGGCCAGGCCCTCCTTCTCGCCGCAGACGTAGGTCGGCACGTTGTCGATGATGGGGTCCTCGCCCAGGTAATAGCGGATGATGCGCGGCATGTAGGCATAGACCGCCTTGTCGTCGGCGACCCCGGTGCCGATGGCATTGGCCAGGGTCACCCGTCCCTTGGCCAAAGCGCGGACCAGGCCGGGCACGCCCAGCATGGACTCCTTGTTGAACACCTCGGGGTCCAGGAAGGCGTCGTCGATCCGCCGGTAGATGACGTGGACTTCTTGCAGGCCGTCGATGGTGCGCGCGTAGACGCGGTCGTCCTCCACCACCAGGTCCTGGCCCTCCACCAGGGTGATCCCAGTCTCGCGGGCCAGGAAGACATGTTCGAAATAGGCGGAGTTGAAAGTCCCGGGAGAGAGCAGCACGACGCGAGGATTGCTGACCCCCGGCGGCGCCAGCTCGCTCAGCGCCGTCGACAGGCGCTGGCCGTAATCGGAGACCGGCCGGATCGCCAGGTCCTGCACCAGGTCGGGAAAGGCCCGCTGCATCAGGTGGCGGTTCTCGACCACGTAGGAAACACCCGAGGGCGTGCGGCAGTTGTCTTCCAGCACCCGGAACTCGCCGTCGCCGCCGCGCACCAGATCGGTGCCGTTGATCACCACGTAGCTGCCGTGCGGCACCGCGATGTCGCGCATGATGGGGCGGTAGTTCTCGTTCCCCAGCACCAGCTCCTTCGGCAGGATGCCGTCGGCCAGGACGCGCTGTTCGCCATAGACGTCGGCGATGAAGAGGTTGATCGCCGTCACCCGCTGGATCACCCCGCGGGCCAGCCGGTCCCACTCGGCGCCGGCCAGGATCCGGGGGATCACGTCGAAGGGCAAGGTGCGGTCGATGCGGTTGCGCTGGCTGTAGACGGTGAAGGTGACGCCTAGCACCATGAGTTCGCGCTCTGCGGCTTCGGCGCGTTCCGCCAGGTCTTCCATGGTGAAGCCATTCAAGCGGCGCACCAGTTCATTGGCGGCCTCCGCGTCCCCCTTGCAAGCCTCGAAGAGCTCGCAATAGAAGCCGCCCGGGGCGTAGCGCGACAGCAGCCCCTCGCCCCTTCCACTCACCATCTCTTGCGACTGCCTCACCATGCAGGCGCTCCCCTCAGCGGCACATCGACCTAAGGCTAGCAGCAGTATGACAGGACCGCTGCGCCGCGAAAGGACTTTTGGGCGCCCGGCCGGTGCCAAACATCGCCGCCATAGTTCTCACGAGTCTCCTCGAAGGCCGGTTGCTCGCCTAGATCAAAGGGAGGCCGGCAAGGCGCCAGTTGCCCGTCACCGTGACTTCGGCAATGACGGACCAGAGTGCCAGGCCCAGCAGAAACACCGTGCAGGCCCCGATCACCAGCTGTCCGGTGCGATCGAAATAGCTGCGCCCCCAGGCTATGCACTCCTTGCCGGCCAAGATCAGCAGGAAGAGCGACAGAGCCTTCAGGCAGCTCATGACGAACTGATTTGTCGTGCTGCCGACCGACGAGCCGATGATCACCGCCGGCAGTCCAAAGCCGACGGTCCAAAGCATTACGGTCAAGACCGCGGAGATGACCCGGCGCAGCGCCTCGGACTCTTGCGAGCTGCCGCTCACCAGGGCCGCGATGACCAGCACCGGAACGGCAAACCAGAAGAAGACGTAGATTAACCCGATCGCCAGCGCGCTGACGCCTGCCAGTCCTTCGGCCTGCAGCGCGACTACGCGCAACATCTCCGCCGGCCAGACGAACACACCCAGAGAGACCGCGGTGAACACCGCCGTAACGCTGGCGATCCTAGCGGCGGCGTGCATCGTGACGGACAAGGCTAGGAACCATCTCTATACTTCTGCACGATTATATTCGGATTCGGCGAGCCGTAATGTCTTGCATGCTTGAAGTACTGTCGATGTTCTGCCTCAAGTGCCTGACGAACGTGCCCGACGAGCCTACTTGGCGCCGGCGATCCTTGGGTCCGAGGCGCGGACGAGATCAGGCTTCCCATCGGACAGGAGAAACGAGGAGACGAAATGAACAGCGAGACCGACAGCGACGAGCGCTATCAGCGGGCCTTCATGGACGCACTCTATTGGTGGGGCGTGCCCACGCTTTTTCGGGCGCCGCACATACCCGATCCCGCGGCCTGCGATATCGCTTTGGTCGGCGTGCCGCACTCGACCGGCAACGGCACCACCGAGCGCGACCAGCACTTGGGGCCAAGAGCACTACGCGACGTTTCGGCCAACGGCCGGCGGGTCCATCTGGGGTTCGAGCTCGATCCCTGGAAGGCCTGCCGCATCCATGACCTGGGCGACGTGCCTCTGCCGGAGGGCAACAACAACGAGAAGTCGGTGGCCCGCATCACCGACTTCTACCGGCCGATCGATGCGGCCGGCACCAGGCCGGTCTCAGTCGGCGGCGACCACTCGATCACCGGCGGCATCCTACAGGCACTGGGCGGGCCAGAATCGCGGCTCGCCGGCGGGGAGAAGGCCTCGATCCTGCACTTCGACGCCCATACCGACGCCTTCTCCAACATGAAGCACTTCCTGGGAGCGGAGAAATCGGCCGCACATTGGGCCGCCTATTTGGTGCAGGACGGCCACGTCGACGCCAGCCGTTCCGTCCAGGTCGGCATCCGCGGCAACCCCCGCACCTTGGATTGGCTGAAGCCCAGCTACGAGCTGGGCTACGAGGTCATCACCATGGAGCGCTACAAGGCGATCGGCGAGCAAGAGAGCTGCCGGATCATCTGCGAGCAGATCGGCGATCGGCCGCTCTACATCACCTTCGATCTCGACTGCCTGGACCCCATGGTGGCGCCGGGCGTCGCCAACATCGAGCCGGGCTGCAACGGCTTCATGATCGACCAGGCGATGGCGCTTTTGCGCGCGGTGCGCGGCCTCAACATCATCGGCGGCGACGTGGTCTGCCTGATGCCCACCAAGGACAGCCCCAACAAGATCACCGCCCAGGTGGCCATGGCGGTCATGTTCGAGATGATCAGTCTGATCGTCGACAGCCACCACCGCTAGTATCAGCTTTGAAAAAAAAGCTGATCTTAGGATGTTTGATCGGGCACTAGGGAAAAGCGCCGGCGGTGCCGGTCAAGGCACCGCCGGACGTCAGGGCAGGAGGATTAAGCGAACCACCAGCGCTCCAGGCACTTGGTCCCGTCGAGGTCCCAAGAGGCCGCCAGACGCGCGTGATCCACCTTGTCGCTCATCGCGAAGACGTAGTTGGCGAAGACCGGGATGATGGCGCCGCAGTCGTCGGTGCAGAGCTGCTGCATCTCGGTGTACATGTCACGCCGCTTGTCTTGGTCGTGCTCGATGCGCGCCGCCTTCAAGAGCTCGTTGAAACGCGCATTGTTCCAGTTGGTCTCGTTCCAAGGCGCGTCGTCGGAGAAGGCGGTCGAGAACATCATGTCCTCGGTCACCCTGGGGTTCCAGTAGGTGGCCGTCCAGGGCTTCACCCGGTTGATGTTGGTCCAGTAGCCGTCGTTGGGCGTGCGCACCACCTCGATGTTGATGCCGGCCTTCTTGGCCTGCTCGCTGTAGAGCACGGCGGCATCCACGGCCCCGGCGAAAGCGGCATCGGCGGCGTAGAGCTGCACGTCGATCTTATCCAGACCGGCCTTCTTCAGGTGATGCTTCGCCTTGTCGATGTCATAGGGCCGCTGCTCCAGCTCGGCATAGTACTTGTAGGTCTTGCCGATCGGGTTGTCGTTGCCAAGGTAACCATGCCCGTAGAGCAGCTTTCTCAGGATCTCTTCACGGTCGATGGCATACTTGATCGCCAGACGGACGTCCGGATGATCGAAGGGCTCGCGGTCGACCATGGCTACATAGGCATAGTACTGCGAGCCCGACGGCTCTTCGATCTTGATGCCGTCATTGCGCTTCAAGAGGTGCAGTGTTTTCAGGTCCATACGGTCGGCGGCATCGACCTCGCCGGTGACCAGCGCGTTGGTGCGGGCCGGCACATCGGTCACCGAGAGAACGATGACCTCGTCGAAGTGCCCCTTGCCTTCCTTCCAGTAGTTGGGGTTCTTCACCATCTGGGCGCGCTGACCGGCCTCGAAATTCTCCATCTTGTAGGCACCGGTGCCGATGCCCGACATGATGTCCAGCTCACCGTTGACCAGAGGCATCATCGGCGCATGGTAGTCGGTCAGCAGCGCCGGGAAGCCCACGTTGCCTTCCGAGAGCGTGACCTTGACGGTGTGGGAGTCCTCTTTCTTCATCTCCTGAATGGGCTTCAGGATGGCCTTGGCCGGGGACTTGGAGTCGGGGCCGATCTGATACTGCAGCGAGGCGATGGCGTCATCGGCATCGAAGGTCTTGCCGTTGTGGAACTCGACGCCCTTGCGCAGCTTGATGGTCCAGGTGACGGCGTCGTCGGATGCCTCCCAGCTCTCCGCCAGCTCAGGCACCAACTCGTCGTCGTTGTTCATCTCGGCCAGGCAGTTGCGCAGCCCATAGCCGACGGTCTGCATGTAGCTCTCGTAGTAGGTCGCCGGATCGAAGGTGTCGGAGGTCGCCCCTCCGCCGATCGCCATACGGAAGGTTCCGCCCGCCTTCGGCTCGCTCGCCTGCACGGCCTTGCCGGCCAGCGAGGTGGCCAGCGGCAGGGTGGCGCCCAAGGCCACGGCGCGTCCGATGAACTCTCGACGCGACAGACGCCCTGCGGAGAGCTCAGTGGAGTAGTGCTTCAGCAACTTATCATTCGACATCGCTTGTTCCCTGTTGGTTGGGGTGCTCCGCCTGGTGGCGAGTTGTTTTGTATTGCAAAACTGTGGTTCTGCGTTATAAAATATGCCATCTTTGGAGGACGGCGTCAACACGGAGCGCCGGCCGGCAGGTTCCCAGCGCATAAGACGGGGCTTGACGGGCAGAAATTCGCGAGGCGGCCAGACCGTTCCGGAGGCGCCGCACAAAGGAGCAGGAAGCGCACAGTGGGTAGTTCGATCATCGACAAGTCGGTAGCCCTCATGGAGGTGCTTGGAGACGCCAGCCGGCCACTGGGCTTCACCGCTCTGGTCAACGCGAGCGGCCTCAACAAGAGCTCGGTCCACCGCTTGCTGACGATCCTCATCGGCCACCGCCTGGTGCAGTACGACAAGCGCAGCAAGACCTATCTCCTCGGGCCCAAGCTGTTGCAACTGGCAAAGAAAGCGCGATCGGGCTATGATCTGCAAAGCGTCGCCTTCGACGAAATGCAAGACCTCTACCAGAAATTCCAGGAAAACGTTACGCTCGGCATCCTGAAGGGCAGCTTCGTTGCTTACATTAGAACAATCGAGGCTTATCATGATTGGTCGGTCATGCAGGCACCGGACTTGCGAGAGCCCTTTCACTCTACGGCGACCGGCAAAGTACTCGTCGCTTTTTTGAGTGCAAAGGCGCGCACCGTGCTCTTGGACGACTACAGCTTTACCCGCTTCACTGAGCGGACGATCGTCACGCGCGAGGCCTTCGAGGAGGAGCTGGCGGGCATCCGCTACCGCGGTTTCGCGACCAGCGACCGCGAGAACGTCGCCTACGTGAACGGGATCGCCGCTCCCATCTTCAACTACATCGGCGAGCCTATCGCGGCGCTCAACGTCTGGGCGCCGGCCTTCCGCCATGACCTGACGGTCCTTCTCGGCTGGGTCGACGCCTTGAAGTCTGCAGCGAACCGCATCTCCGAGACCATCGGCAGCAGCGATGCAGCCAGCCAAAGTTTCGAGTTTTCGCCGGCAGGGTCGAAGGCCTCGGATGCCTAGTGCTCTGGCAGCAAAAGGGATCCCCAAATACGTCTTGATCCAAGCAAGCCGAATCCCATCTGGGTCCAACTGGAACACTAAGCGCGCGAGTATCAGACATGACTCTTAAACTGACACCGGGTGTGGTCTATGGCGACGCCTACAAGGCTCTCGTCGGCCACTGCAAGGAAAAGGGCTACGCCCTGCCGGCAGTCAACGTCGTAGGGACAAGCTCCATCAACGCAGTCCTCGAAGCGGCGGCACGAAATCGGTCAGACGTGATCATCCAGCTCTCCAATGGGGGCGCGGCCTATGTCGCAGGTCAAGGGCTGGCCGATCAGCACGACGCAATGGTCCTGGGCGCCATCTCGGCCGCCCGACATGTGGCCCTCCTGGCTGCACACTACGGCATCTGCGTCGTGCTCCACACGGACCATGCCAATCGAAAACTGCTGGGCTGGGTCGACGCCTTGATCGCTGAGAGTGCCGAGGAGCGCAGACAAGGGCGGCCGCCGCTCTTCAGCTCCCACATGCTCGATCTTTCGGAGGAGGATCTGGAGGCCAACTTGAGTGAATGCGAAGGCTTTCTCGAGCGTCTGGTGCCCTTGGAGATGAGCCTCGAAATCGAACTGGGTGTCACCGGCGGAGAAGAAGACGGGGTCGGGTCCGAACACGACGTCGCGGACAACGCCAAACTCTACACCCAGCCGGAGGACGTGCTGCAGGCCTATGAGCGCCTTAGCCCCATCGGCCATTTCTCGCTGGCCGCCTCCTTCGGCAATGTGCATGGGGTCTATAAGCCGGGGAACGTTCAGCTCAGGCCCGAGATACTGAAGGATTCTCAAGAGCTCGTGCGGCGCAGTTGCAACCTCGCAAACGAAACCCCGCTGGACCTGGTCTTCCATGGCGGCTCCGGTTCGGATAGCGCGGCGATCGCCGAGGCTATCCGCTACGGCGTTTTCAAGATGAACATCGACACCGACACCCAGTTCGCCTTTGCCAATGCGGTCGGTGCCTATGTGAAGGACAATGAAGCCGCTTTCGCGCACCAGATCTGTCCGGAAACGGGCCGGCCCCTCAAAAAACTCTACGATCCGCGAAAATGGCTTCGCCGGGGCGAGATCGGGATGGTGGAGAGGGTTTCCCAGGCATTCGACGACCTTGGCTCAAAGGGCAAGTCGGTGTCGTCATGCTAGGCGCAAACAAGACCCGGCTCCCCTAGCCTCGCCTCGCCTCGAGCCGGTCTTTCCGGCGCATCCACCAAACCACCATGTCGACGCCCAAGCGGTGAAAGCGGTGGAAGGGATAGGAGCGTATCGGACTGACCGGGAAGGGCAGCTCCGTCGCCGGCTTGCCCAGCACGCGCTCTGCCAAGACGCGCCCCATCACCGTGCCCATGGCCACGCCGCGGCCGTTGTAGCCGAGACCGGCGAAGACGCCGGGCGCGGGCTCGTGCAGATGGGGAAGGTGGTCGCGCGTGACCGCTATCTGTCCGCCCCAGCGATAGTCCCACCGGACACCACGCAAGCTCGGAAAGATCTCTTCGACTTCCTGCCGCATCGCTTTGAAGGCGGCGTCATTGCTGCCTCCGGCGATGCTGCCCAGGCTGCCGAATAGAATGCGGCCATCGGGCTCGCGGCGTCCGTAGATGATGGTCCTGCGCGTGTCGGAGACGGTATGGCCGGCCGGCAAGATCTGCTTGGCGACATTGCCGGTGAGAGGCTCGCTCGCGGCCTGAATCGAGACCAGGGGGATGACGCTCTCGGCCAAGCCCGGCCACAAGCCGTCGCTGTAGCCGTTGGTGCACAACACGACATGCTCGGCCTCGACGCGGCCGTGCGGCGTTCGGATCACCCAGCGCTTGTCCTTGGCCTCTATGGCAAGGGCCGGCGTGTCGCTATAGATGGCCGCACCTGCCGCCTGCGCGGCCCGTGCTAGTCCGCGCGCATAGGACAGCGGCTGCAGCGCACCACCTTTGCGGATCAGCATCCCGCTTTGAAAGTGCGCTGAGCCGGTGGCGTCCTGAAGTTCCCTGCCCTCCAGAAAGTCAATCTCCGCACCGTGGCGGACCCAACCCTCGGCAATGGCCCAAGCGGACTCCTTGGCCTTTGCGCAGTGGTCGACACGCAGCCAGCCGGACTGTCGCGCCTGGCAGTCGATGCCGTAGCGCTCGATCAGCGAGAAGACCTCGTCGGCGGAGCCCAGATAGGCCGCCGCCAGCCGCTCGAAGTGAGCCGGGCCGGCCAGCTTGGCGACCTGCTCGGGGCTGTTGACGGGCGGCATGGGATTGACCTGTCCGCCGTTGCGACCCGAGGCCCCCCAGCCGACTTCGCGAGCCTCCAGCACGGCCACCTGCTGGCCGGCTTCGCTCAAGGCCAAGGCCGCACGCAGGCCGGTGAAGCCGGCCCCCACCACAGCCGTGGTCACCTGCACATCGCCCTGCAGCGCGGCAGTCTCCGGTGGCGGGGTGGCGGTCTCGACCCAGAGAGAACTCGGCCACTCCCATCCGCCGGAAGCGGAGTTGCGTTGAGCGGCTGGCATTGGCTTGGTCCTCCTTCGTCGCGCAAGGGCTTCGGCCATTAAAGCCTGCCGCGATCAATTCCACAATGCAAACTTTCACTTTTGGAATATGAAAGTTTTGGAGACACCTCTGTATGTTTAGAGCGCCTCGCAACAGTCCTCTCCCGCTTCGCCGAAGCGCGTGAGGCAAGGCAACACAGACCTTAGGGATCGACCAGCACGTCCAGGATGTAGCTATGCCCGGCGGCGACCGAGGCCAGACCGCGCGCGATGGCTGCTGCCAGGTCCTGCGAACGCTCGACGCGCTCGCCTGCCCCGCCGTAGCCGTCGGCTGCCTTGTAGTATGTCCGGCATGGGGTGGATGACGTTGCCGACGAAGTCCCCGCCGCCGACGGCCGCGCCCTCGGGGTAGTAGCGGAAGATGTTCCAGGTCTGCGAGAAGTACTGCGCATTGTTGCAGATGACGATCAAGAGCGGCAGGCCATATTCCTGCGAGAAGCCCAGCGCCGCCGGCACGGGATTATAGTGCCACGCGCCGTCGCCGATGATGGAGACCACCAGCTGGTCGGGCTTCGCCGCCTTCACGCCCAAGGCCATGCCCAGCGAGGTGCCCAGCGCCCCCTGCCAGCCGCGCACCTGCTGGATCGGCTTCTCCTCGAAGAGGAAGTGCGTGTACTGCATGATCTGCGAGACGATCTCGTCGACGGCGATGGCATCCCTCCGGCAGGGCTGCGTGCAGCGCACGGAAGAGCTCGGCGGCCGGAACCTTCTCCGACGCCTCGGCCGCCGCTTTGTCGGCCGCCGCCGTGATCGCCTTGCGCTGTTCGGCGAAACGCGCCTGCCAGTGCTTTCGACTTGGTGCCTCGCGAGCAGGGCCCGCGCTCAGCGCCTCCGCAAGCGCGATCAAATTGCGGCCGATATCGCCCGCCAAGGTATGGGTGGTGGCATAGCCCCAGTAAGGCGCGCGCGGGCGCAGCGGATCTTCGGCCATGTGGATCACCGCGGCACCGGGCTTCAGGCTCTGCAGGGGCGGATGCCAGGGCGCGTTGGAGCCGGCGACGAGGATGACGTCGGCCTCGCCGATCACCTCTTCGAAGGACCCGCGGGCAGACAGCGGATGGCTGCGCGGGAAGTTGTGGAAGGTGGGCATGATGAACTCGTAGACCGGAGCCCCCAGCCGTTCGGCTATGGTGACCAGGGCCCGTTGCTGCTCGGCCGTGCGCCCGGCGAACTCGGTGGTGATGACCGGGTTCTCGGCCGCGGCCAGCAGATCGGCGATGGCCCGCAGCTCTTCGCCTGGCGCCACCAGTCCGGCCGACGGCAGAGAGGGCGGCTGGACCTCGAAGGCTTCTCCCATCAGGAGGTCGAAGGGCAGCTCCAGCAGGGTCGGCCCGCGCGGCACCGACTTTGCCACATAGAGCGCCCGGCGCCATTCGTGCACCAGGTCCGAGGGCGTGCGCGCCTCCTTGGCCCACTTCACCACGCTCTCGCCGCTTCTGGCAGGACCTGCGATGTGCGACAGCAAAGAGGGCCACTCCGGGCCCGGGTCCATCGCCGGATCCTCGCCCCAGGTCATGGAGTCGACCGAGACCGCCACCATAGGCACGTGGTCCTGAAAGGCCGTGCGCAGCGCCATGGAGCCGTTCTGCACCCCCAGATTGGTCGGCAGAAAGGCCACCTGCGGCCGCCCGGTCACCTGGTAGTAGCCCTGCGCGGCGGAGACCGCGAGCAGCTCGTGCCGGCAGCGGAAGTACTTGAGGCGCAGGCTGTTGCCGCGCAAAGCCAGCTCCTCCCAGATCGGCGCCATCACCGCGATCGGCGAGGCAAAGACGCAGTCCACTCCGTCGGCCTCGAAGAGGTCGAGCAGCATGGCGGCTCCGTTGCGGGCTTTCTCGTCGGGCATGGCGGGTCTCCCAGGACAGGTCAACGTGGCTGCAAGGACATTGCCCGGTCTGGGAGAGGCTTTCCAGCACTCTCACAGTTCACCTAGAAGCCAGGGATGCGACTTCGACGACATGCCACAACACGGCGCAAGACCTTGAGTTAGCTCTCGCCCATTCCACTTTTCCGCTAACCACCCAATATTCACCGTCTTTGCGAGCAAAGCGAAGCAATCCAGCATGAAAAAGAGAATCACCTATACACTGGATCGCGTCGTCGCTGAAGCTCCTCGTGATGACGCCAATTGGAAGAGATTGGCGCGTTACTGAATCAATGGCTCTACTGTAGCGCGTCAACAGTGTCGAAACAGCAACATGGCGCAAGTTTGCCAGTGTGACTACAGGTGTCTGGCAGACAATCTGAGCCGTTGGTCACGAACCGAAAGCGTAGCACAGCCATCGACTGAACTCTCACAACTCCGGACAATTGTCATTCTGCTTGGCCTGAGCTGCCCGGC
>CAXXGD010000040.1:0-177392 GCA_963669385.2 Rhodospirillales bacterium | reverse complement strand
CGGACATAGCGCTGCGCATGAACCGCGTGCCAACGCGCGGCGAGCTGGTCTGCCGCAAGATCGGCCACATCGCCTATGCGCTCTATGCCAGCCCCCAGCTGGCCGAGGAGTTGTCGGGCCGGCCGGCGACCGGGCCGTTCATCGGCTATCTGAAGAACCCCCGCAAGAAGTCGCAGTCGAGCTGGCTCTTCGCTTATGGCCAGGCGGGCAGCTTTCCGCTGCGCGTGAACGAGCTTCATCTCCGCTTCGAAGCCGCACGCGCGGGTATCGGCACGACCCTGCTGCCCTGTCACTTGGGCGATGCTTCCCCCGAGCTGCAGCGGGTGCACGCGCCGATCCCGGAGCTGGAGGAGGAGATCTACCTGCTCATGCACGAAAGCCGCCGCGCGGAGACCGACCTGCGCCGGGTCGCCGATGCGCTGGCAGAGCTGGTTCATCGTGACCAGGCTAGCCTGCTGGGCCTGGCACCACCCGCCTGAGCGCCGCTCGCGCGTCCATCTGCGCCCGACAACATTCTTGCATGCATTGCCTACACCTTTGGCGGCTTCCTTTGTGGGCTTTGCTCCCTATTGTCTACCCAGGCAACAAGTCGTCAAGACACCAAAGAAATCTGGGAGTCACGGGACATGAGCCAAGCAAACTCGCGACTAATACTCGTTTTTTGTTGCTTCGGACATGCCTGGTTCCATGTGCTGACCGGCCTCTTCTTGACGTTGGTACTGTTCATACAGCCCATCTGGCAACGCCCATACGACGATCTCATCGACCTCTGGATGCCAGGGGCCTTGTTGCTGGGGCTTGCAGCCCCTCTTGCCGGATGGATGAGCGATCGCTGGGGAGAAGGGCGGCTGATGCTCTTCTTCTTCATCGGGGCGGGCATCGCAACCCTGCTCTGTGGCCTTGCAGAGGGGCCGCTGCAGCTGGCGCTGGCCTTGGGCCTGCTGGGCCTGTTCGGCGCGATTCTGCACCCGGTCGCTACTGCTTGGCTGGTGCGGTCCGGCGAGAAGCAGGGCCAGAGACTGGCGCTCTTTGGGCTCTGCGGCAGCCTGGGCGCGGCGGGCGCCTCTCTCCTGGCAGCGGGGCTCGCGGAGCTGATCGACTGGCAATGGGCCTTTGCCTTGCCCGGCCTCTTGGCACTGTCGGCTGGCGGCGGCCTCGCCTGGGCTATGCGGAGCGGCCGGCTGCGGGAGGTGTCGCAAACCGCCCCGACCCCGGCCGACCCGAGGCCTGGACGGCCCGGCCGCTCCCTCGCCCTGCTCGCCCTGGCCATGACCTTGAGTTCGCTGGCCTACTACGCCTTTACCACCATGCTGCCCAAGTGGTTCGAGCGCGAATTGACGGAAGAGAGCGGTGGCGGGCTACTGGTTGTCGGCGCCTTGGTAAGCCTGGTCTACCTGCCTGGAGCGGCTGCCCAGTTCATTGGCGGCTACTACGCCGACCGCGGTGCCGCGAAGACGGTCTATGCGGCGAGCTATGCCCTGAAGGTGTTGGCCTTCGCTTTGGCAACGCAGATCACCGGATGGCCAGTCGTCGCTGTGGCGCTCGCCCTGCTCTGCCTGTTCGACGTGGCGGCGCCGGTGGAAAGCTACTTGCTCGCGCGCTTCACGACACCGCGGCGGCGCGGTTTGGCGTTCGGTTTGAGGAATGGCATCGCCATTGCCGCCGGCCCGCTCGGCGTGCAGCTGGTTGCCTGGCTTTACGGCGAGCAATTCGGATTTGCCGCAGTGTTTGCGGCCTTGGCGGGTTTGAGCCTTATCATCGTCCTTGCGGCCAGGCTGCTGCCGAACGCGGACAAACGGCCCCGGCTTGGAAACCCGAGGCGTGCCGTGATGAGGGGATGATCAACCGGGCAGGTACCATCGCCCTTGACAACAAAATTCCCTGCAAGAGAAGATCTTGAGCCAGCGGAAAAAACGTAGGGCACGCCCCACAACTCGCCGACCTGTCCTGCAACGGCGCGGACCATAGGTCATAGCTGAGCAATCCAGGCAACGAGGCCTGCCGTCTGCGGCGGACGACCGTCCGTGACGGCCGGTAGGCTTTTCGCTGTGCGCCAACCCGACAAACAAGAAGGGGATAGGTTTCATGTCGACAGAGAAGGACCCCAAACAGAGCGTCGATGATCGCTCGAACGCTCCCGCGTCTGCCGACGAGGCTGAGGGCGGCGGACGCGGTCCCGTCATGCCGCGCCGCACCTTCGTCAAGACCTCGGCCGTCGCCGCGGGCGCGTTGGCCGCACCCATGGTCGTCCCCGGCTTGAAGATGGCCAGGGCTGACGACGGTCCGATCAAGATCGGGCATATCGAAGACCTTTCGGGCAACCTGGCGGTCTATGGCGTGCAGAAAGATCACGCCGCCCAGCTCGCGGTTAAGGAAATCAACGAAGGCAAGATGCTGAAGGGCGGGCCGGTCGGCTCCGGCGGCCTGGGCCTGATGGGCAACTATGCCGCCAATCCGCCGATCATGGCAGAGGGCGACAAGGACCTGAAGATGGTCAACGACGGCGGCGCCTTGAGCGACTCGGGCATGGCCTTCGTCGAGGACCAGGACGTCTTGGTCGACAGCGGCGAGAAGGGCCTCCTAGGTCGGCAGGTCGAGCTGATCCACCCCGACGGCCAGTCCAACAACAACATCTGGCAGCAGCTGACCCGCCGTCTGATCCAGGAGGACGAGGTCGACGTGCTGGTCGCCGGCTTCACCAGCGCCGAGCGCGAGGCGATCCGCCCGATCGTCGATCAGCACAAGCAGCTCTACTTCTACACCAACCAGTACGAAGGCGGCGTCGCCGACTCCAACACCTTCTGCACCGGCGCGATCTGCGAGCAGCAGGTGATCCCCGTCGTCGACTACATGATCCGCAAGTTCGGCCCCAGGGTCTACACCATCGCCGCCGACTACAACTTCGGCCAGCTGACGGCGGCCTGGACCAAGGCCTTCGCCCCGCTGGTAGGCGGCGAGATCATCGAGGAAGAGTTCGTGCCGCTGAGCGTCTCGGACTTCACCACCTCGATCGCGCGGATCCAGCAGGCCAAGCCGGACTGGGTCTTCACGCTGCTGGTCGGCTCTAATCAGTCGAACTACTACCCGCAGGCGGCCGCGGCCGGGCTGGAGTACCCCATGGCCTCGACGGTCAACATGGCGCAAGGCTATGAGCATCGCCGCTTCAAGGCGCCGTCGCTCGACCGCATGTACAACTGCGTCAACTACATCGAAGAGGTGCCGACGGCGCGCAACCGGGCCTTCGTCAAGCGCTGGTACGAGATGTTCCCGGACGACCCCTACGTCGGGCAGATGGCGCAGAACACCTACTTCTCCGTCCACCTCTATGCGCTCGCCGTGAGGCTGGCCGGCACCACCGAGCAGGAGGCGGTGAAGAAGGCTCTGGAGTCCGGCCTCAGCATCGAGGCACCCGAAGGCGCCGTCTTCATGGAGCCCTCCACACACCACTGCTCGCACTACATTCGCCTGGCGACGGCCGACAAGGAGCACAACGTCAGCTTCGTGCGCGAATGGCCCAGCATTCAGCCCTGGTGGCTCCAGCGCGTCGGCGTCAATCTGGTGCGCCACAAGGAGTACAAGCAGTACATCCCCGACGAGGATCCCTTCTTCAGCATGTTCGCGAAGACCTAGCGGTCCTTAGAGACGGGCGCGGGCCGGAAGCATCTTCCGGCCCGCCCTTGTGCCCGCGAGCGACTTTCTTCTAACCTTGAGGTAGGAAGGCGTCCGCCCCGGGAGTGATGCCTTCGAGCAGCCGGCCTGCCCGGCTGTACCCGAGAACCAGGTCCCGAAGGGGGGGAGCGGTGACGGAGACACTGCCCTTAGCGGCAAGTCTGCTCTATCAGCTGGGCGCCACGGCGGCCTTCCTGTTCTTGGCAGCCGTCGGGCTGATTATCATTCTGGGCATGATGAACATCATCAACCTGGCGCATGGCGAGTTGATGATGATGGGCGCCTATACCGCTACCATCACCCATCATATGGTCGGCCTGCCTTTCTTCCTGGCGGTCATCGTGAGCTTCTTCGTGGTGGCCATTTTCGGCGCGCTGATGGAGATTCTGATCATCCGCCGCTTCTACGGCCGCGAATTGGGCGCCCTGGTGGTGACCTGGGGCATCAGCCTGATGCTGGGGCAAGGCACCTTCCTGATCTTTGGGCCCTTCATGGAGGCGATCAAGATCCCGGCCGAGTCCTTCGCCTACGGGAACTTCTCCTTCTCCGAATATCGGATCATTCTGATGGGCGTCAGCCTCCTGCTGATCCTGGCGCTTTGGCTCGTCTACAACCGCACCACCTACGGCCTGCAGGCCAAGGCAACCATGCAGAACGCCGAGATGGCGCGCAGCCTGGGCGTGCCGACCAAGCGGATTTACACCATGACTTTTGCCTTCGGCGCCGGTTTAGCCGGGCTCGCCGGTGCCTTGCTGGCGCCCACGTCGACCATTGCTCCCTTCATGGGGCAGCAGTTCGTTGCACCCGCCTTCATCACCGTGGTGGTCGGCGGCGGCGCCAACGTGATCAGCGGTGCAGTCGGCAGCGGTGTGCTTCTGTCAGCCGTCCAGACGCCGGTCGGAATGGCCTTAGGCGCCTTCTCCGGAACCGTCGCCCTGCTGGTGGCAGCCCTCGTCATCATCCGCATTATGCCGGACGGAATCTCTGCCCGGCTGCAACGTTACTTCGACCGACGCGTCCAGAAAGGGCAGCGCTGATGCGCTCGACCCTGCGCCTGATCGGCGGCGACGCGGACATCGGACGCACGCCGATCTTCTGGATCGGCTTTGCCATCGCTCTGGCCTTCTTCCTGCTCTATCCGACCCAGGTCTCGTCCTTTCGCGCCTCCAACGTCGCCTACTACCTCTTGAACGTGCCGATGGGCTTGGGCATGGCCTTGCTGTGGGGCTATTGCGGCGTTCTGAGCTTTGGCCATGTCGCCTATTTCGGGATAGCCGGCTACCTCTACGGCATCATTGCCGGCAACATGGCAGGCAACAGCTGGGGCCCGCTGGTCGGTGTCGGCGGCGGCCTCTTGGGCTGTGCCATCGTCTCGGCGATCTTCGGCTACTTCGTCTTCTATGCCCGGGTGCAGAAGTGGATCATCCCGATCCTGACCCTGGTGTTCACGCTTCTGCTGGAAACCTTTCTCGGGCAGACGGCCGGCTATCAGTGGCGCGTGGGCACCGTGCTGCTGGGCGGCTACAACGGGATGACCGGGATCCCCTGGTTCCAACTGGGGGATTTCCAGTTCGAAGGCTATTCCTTCTACTATCTCTGCCTCGGTCTGGTGATCGCCTGCTATTTCGGGCTGCGCATGCTGGTGAACTCGCGCTACGGGCGGGTGATCGTCGCCATGCGCGAGGACGAGCTCAGGACCGAGATGCTGGGCTACGACACCCGTGCCCGGCAATGTGCGGTCTTCGTCCTCTCGGCCATGCTGGCGGGCCTCAGCGGCCTGCTCTACGTGCAGTGGGGCAACTACATCACGCCGAGCCAGGTGGGTCTGCTGCAAGCGGCCCTGCCGGTGGTTTGGGCCGCGGTGGGCGGGCGCACCAGCCTGCTAGCGGTCGTGATGGCGACCATCGCGCTTAACTGGCTGACCTACACGCTCTCCTCACAGGGCAATCAATACGCCATGGTGATCATCGGCGGCCTGCTGGTCGTTACCATGATGTTCTTCCCCCGAGGCATCGTCGTGATGCTGGCCGAAATGCTGGGGCGCAAGCGCCAGAACAGGACGAGCGAAGGCTTGAGGCAGGCATGAGCGGCGAAACCCTGCTGGAGACCCGATCTCTCAACAAGCGCTTCGGCGGCGTGGTCGCGGCCGACGACATCGATTTCACGGTCGGTGAAGGCGAACTGCGCTGCCTCATCGGGCCCAACGGGGCCGGCAAATCCACCCTCTTCGCCATGCTGGGCGGTTTTCAGCGCTCCGACAGCGGTCGTATCGTCATCTTCGACGAGGACATGACCCGCCGGCAGCCCTTCTATCGCGTGCACCGCGGCGTCGGTCTCACCTTCCAGACCAACCGCGCCTATCACGAGCTCAGCGTGCGGGAGAACCTGGCGACACCGCGCCCTGCCCGTCATGCCGGCGATCAAGCCCAAGCTGCCGAGCGCTACGCCTACGCCCTGGAGGTCTTCGGCCTCGATCCCGAGGACGACACCCGGGCCGGCGCGCTCTCGCACGACAGGCTGCAGTGGCTGGAGATCGCCATGGTTCTGGCGGGCTACCCTCGGCTGGTCATGCTGGACGAACCGACCGCCGGCATGTCGGCAGAGGAGACGGGGAGAACGGCCGAGGTTCTGAAGCACCTCAATGCGACCGGCCTAACCGTGCTGGTGGTCGAGCACGACATGGCCTTCGTCAGGGACGTGGCGGAGACCGTCACCGTCCTGCATCAAGGCCGGATCTTCGCCGAGGGTTCTGTCGACGAGATCACCTCCAGCGAAGAGGTGAAGAGCATCTACCTGGGTAGGGCCTAGCGCTATGGCCGTCTTGACCGCAGAGAACCTCGTCGCCGGATACGACACCGCCAACGTCTTGCGCGAGGTCTCCATTGAAGTACGGCCGCGCGAGATCGTCGCCGTGGTCGGCCGCAACGGTGTCGGCAAGACCACCTTGATGCGCGCCCTCATCGGTCTTCTGCCTCTGCGTAGCGGCAGCGTCACCTTCGACGGCGCGGACATCACGCGAGAGAGCGCCGACGCCCGTGCGCGGCGCGGCATCGGCTATGTACCGCAGGGCCGCGGGATCTTTCCGCATCTAACGGTGAAGGAAAACCTGCGGATGGGCAGCTTCATCCATAATGCCGGCCCCGCCCCCGACATCGAGCTGGCGATGGAGAGCTTCCCCATCCTCAAGAACCGCCTGGGCCAGCGCGGCGGCACCTTGAGCGGCGGCCAGCAGGCCATGCTGGCGATCGCGCGCGCCGTGGTGCGCCAGCCCAAACTGCTGCTGCTGGACGAGCCCAGCGACGGCGTTCAGCCCAGCATCATCCATGAGATCGGCGCCTTTCTGACGCGCCTCAACGAGACGAGCGAGATGGCGATCCTTCTCGTCGAGCAGAACATCGAGCTGATGCAGCGCACCGCCCAGCGCGCCTACAGCATGGACAAGGGCATCGTGACAGCGGAATTGAGCGGCGACGACCTGAAGGACGAGATGATCCTCGCCACGCATGTCGTCGTCTAGGTATGGCCTTGCCGGTCCCGGCGGGGGCTTCAAGACGGAGGGAGAGACGCAATGGAACTCGTGATGCGCCAGTACCCGCACGATTGGCTGGGACAGTCGATCATGGCCAAGAGAGGCGTGGGCGGCGGCGGCACCGGCAAGACCCACTCTCTCTCGGTCGAAGATCAGGGCACCTATCACTACACCATCGGCCCCTACTCCGATCCGGTCCTGACCATCAAGCCGGGCGACCGCGTGGTGGTCGAGACCCAGGACGCCTTCGAGGGGGTCATCAAGTCCGAGGACGACAAGCCCACCGAGCTCTTGAAGATACCCTTCCTCAATCCGCAGTGCGGGCCGATCATGGTCGAAGGCGCGGAGTTAGGCGACACGGTCGCCGTCTACATCGAGTCCATGGCGCCCAGAGGCCCGCAGCCGCGCGGCACCTGCTGCATGATCCCGGAGTTCGGGGCGCTCACCGGCACCTACTACACGGCGACCCTGAACGACCCACTGCCGGAGAAGGTGCGCAAGATCCACGTCGACGAGGAGAAGGTGATCTGGAGCGACCGGGTCACCCTGCCCTACCGGCCGCACATCGGCACCTTGAGCTGCTCGCCGCAGATCGACTCGATCAACTCCCTGACGCCGGACAATCACGGCGGCAACATGGACCTGCCGGACATGGGCCCGGGCACGGTCACCTACCTGCCGGTGCGCACCGAGGGCGCGCGCGTCTTCATCGGCGACGCCCATGCCTGCCAGGGCGACGGCGAGGTCTGCGGTGTGGCGGTGGAGTACCCCACGACCACGACCATCACCATCGATCTGATCAAGGGCTGGACCATCGAGTGGCCGCGCCTGGAGGCCGACGACTTCATCATGACGATCGGCTCGTCCCGGCCACTGGAGGACGCCACCCGCATCGCCTACCGCGAGCTGGTCTACTGGATGGTGGCCGAGTACGGCTTCGACAAGTGGGACGCCTATATGATGCTGAGCCAGTGCGGCAAGGTCAGGCTCGGCAACTTCGTCGACCCCAAATACACCGTGGGCGCCGCAATCAAGAAGAGCTATCTGGATTAAGACAGAAGAGGCGGCCTTCCGCGGTCAAGCCCCAACCTTCGCCTTCCCGAGCGGAGCGACGCGATCCAGCGGATAGCGACAAAGCGTTTGCCAATGGACTGCCGCGTCGCCTTCGGCTCCTCGCAGTGACGTCCGTTTGGGTCCTAACGCACCACCTCTTCCGCAGGCCTGGCCCTCGGCGCGAAGATGAAGGATGCGGCGATGATCACCAACGACCCGCAAAGGATGCCGGAAAAGCGGTCGACCACCGGCATGATGCTGTCCGGCGGACCCGAGCTGGTCACAAAGGTGATGATCAAGGCCAGGCAGGCCTGCTTGCCGAAGTAGGACCACTTTCCTTCGCCGTGGTAGATCCGGCCGAAGAGGACGAGGCTGAAGAAGAATACGCCAAGCCATAAGAAGAGGTTGTTGAGGCCTAGGCTGACGAGAAACAGCCCCATGAGGCCACCGGTGAAGCAGCCCAAGAGGCGCACGCCGGACTTGGTGCGGGTGACGATCAGGTCACGGTCGATCATGGCCAAGGTGGTGACGCCGATCTGCACCATGCTCGGCAGCTCCAGATAGGACCACAGCAAGGGAACCGCAATCGTTACGGTGGCCGCCAGAAGCGCGACCCGATTGAGATCGACCAGCTCTGGCTCTCGCCGTGCACCCACCGCCGGCTCCGCTACACCCCCGGGAATGAGGTAGTTTACCAAAGTGCAGATGCCGACTCCCAAGCCGACCTCGGCGATCCGGGCGTATGCGAAAGAGCGGAGGTCGATCGGCTCCAGGACAGAGACGAACATCATCATGGCGATCATCAGCATGCCGATCAGCCAGGCGTAGGCGTAGGTGCTGACAAAGCGCTGCCGGGTCAGGAAGAAGGCAGTCACGAAAAGAATGACAGCCTGCAGGTAGCTGATCCCCTGAAAGGACACCGCCAGCTGGAAGCCGATGGCAACACCGACCAGTGTCGCGACCATCCGCATCATCCCCTTCAGGATCAGTTTGTGACGGTCGCCGTGGGAGATGATGAAGGCCGAAAAGGATGCCCACCAGGGGTTATCCAGCTCCAGCCAGAATGCCGCCAGGGTGGCGAGCACTGTGGCCAGTGCGGTGGTGACTGCCTGGCGCGTGTGTGGCTGCATCGACGCGGTCCCGTGCGGCCTCCCGCCCCTTAGAAGAACACCAGCACGCTGGCGTCCGCGCCTTGATAGAGGCGACGCTCGTGCTGCAAGCCCATCAGGTCGATCTCGACCGGGAAGCGGCGCGGCAGGCGGATCCAGTCAGTGATGGGATCGACGTAGGGCAGCACCTTCACCTGGTCAGGCGAGCGCGACACGCCGGCAGCGAGCGAGCGCACCTTGCCTCGATGCCAGACCCAGGGCTCGCTGCCGAGGTTGAACCAGACGGTCTGGCCCGGCTCCAAGCCCTGCAGAAAGCGCTCGCGCACGTTGGCGACGATGCGCCAGTCGTCGTCGGTGACCAGGGCCAGCACCGGCTGGCCGACGTTGATGTAATCGCCGGGCTGCGCCGTCACCGGGCCGATCCTGCCCGACGAGGCAGCCGACACGATGGTCCGGTCCATAGCCCACTGGGATTGCGCCACTTCGGCCCTAGCCACCTCGAGCGCCGCCTCGGCCTGCACCACTGCCTGCTCGGCGGTCACCAATGCGCTTTGGGCGTCGGCCAAGTCCGCTTGAGCGACCCTGTGATCGCGCTGGGCGTTGTCCACCCTCTGCTGGGCGACGTCGCCACGCTCAACCAAGTCCTGCATGCGCTCGAGGATCTTGTGGGCGTCGTTCAAGATCGCCGTCTGGCTCTCGATCTTGGTCTTGGCCTCGTTAACGCGGTCCTGCGCTGCCTTGATGTCGGTTTCGGCTTGGTGCTGCAAGGCGCGATAGCGCGTTAGGTTCGTCTCGAAGGGCTCTTGGTCGATGAGGAAGAGGACTTCGCCCTCTTTGACCTCCTGGTCGCGGCGAACGTTCAGGGCCTCGAGCTGACCGGCAACTTGAGGTGCAACAATGACGACGTCGGTGGCGACAAAGGCATCATCGGTGTAGACGAAGATGTAGGTCGAGGTCTCGTAGGCGGCATAGGCGATCACCGCCCCGATCAGGATCGTCGCGCCGACATGGCGCTTGATCCAGCCCCACATCGCCGCCTCAGGCTGAAAGGCGCGCGAGCGCCCCGCTCAAACGCTCCCTCCGCCCGCTCATGTCGGCCAGGCGTTCGCGATTCTCCTCCACAACCTCTTCCGGCGCCTTGGCCAGGAAGTTGGCATTGCCGAGCTTGCGCTCCAGCTTGGAGGCCTCGGCCTCGAGCTTGCCGACCTCCTTCTCCAGCCGTGCGCGCTCTGTCGCCAGGTCGATCACGCCGGCCAGCGGAATGGCCGCCGTCGCCTCGCCGATGACGAAGAGCGCGGAGCCCTTGGGTGGCGGCTCGCCCACCGCCTCCAGGCGGGACAGGCGCGCCAAGCGGCCGATCGCCTCGCTCTGCGCCTCTAGGCGACGCTTGGTCTCGGGGCCCGCGTCGCTCAGCAGCAGCTCCACTTTGGCCGCAGCCGGCACGTTCATCTCAGAGCGCAAACCCCGGACTTCGCCGACCAGCTCGATCAGCCACTCGATATCAGCGTCAGCCGCGGGATCTCGCAAAGCTGGCGGATAGTCCGGCAAGCGCTGCGAAACCAGCGGTCCCTTGGCGCCATAGCCCAGTTGCTGCCAAAGCGTCTCGCTGAGGAAAGGCATCATGGGATGCAGCAGCAGCAAGGTCTGCTCCAGCGCCCAGGCCAAGGTGGCGCGCGTCTCGCCTGCCGTCGCCGCGTCCGCCAGCAAGGGCTTTGCGAGCTCGATGTACCAATCGCAAAGCCGGTTCCAGAGGAAGCGGTATAGGCCGCTGGCCGCCTCGTCGAAGCGATAGACCTCCAGGGCGGCGGCCAGGTCGGCCTTGGCCTCCACCGTCCTGCCGATGATCCAGCGGTTGACCGGCTCTTTGCATTTGCCGGGGTCGAAATTAGATGCGGCGGCGGCCGTGGCCTCGTTCATCTCGGCAAAGCGGGCGGCGTTCCAGATCTTGGTGGCGAAGTTGCGGTAGCCCTCCAGCCGCACCGGTGCCAGCTTCAAATCGCGTCCCGGGACCGCCAGCGCCAGCAAGGTGAAGCGCACGGCATCACAGCCGTACTGCTCGATCAGCTCGATGGGGTCCATGGCGTTGCCCAGGCTCTTGGACATCTTCTTGCCGCGCTCGTCGCGCACCAGGCCGTGGATCACCACGTCGCGGAAGGGCACCTCGCCCATGAAGTGCAGGCCGAACATCATCATCCGGGCGACCCAGAAGAAGATGATGTCGAAGCCGGTCACCAGCACGCTACCCGGATAGTAGCGCTCCAGGTTCGCCGTCACCTCGGCGTCCTGGCTGGGCCAGCCGAATGTCGAGAAAGGCCAAAGCCCCGAGGAGAACCAGGTGTCAAGCACATCGGGGTCGCGGGAGAGCTCGACTGCCTCTCCGTAGTGCGCTTTTGCGGCGGTGGCGGCCTCTTCCTCCGTCATCTCGACGAAGCAGGTGCCGTCGGGCCCGTACCAGGCCGGAATCTGATGGCCCCACCAGAGCTGGCGCGAGATGCACCAGGGCTGAATGTTGCGCATCCATTCGAAGTAGGTGTTTTCCCACTGCTTGGGGTGAAAGACGGTGCGACCCTCTTCGACGGCGGCGATCGCCGGCTTCGCCAGCGTGGCGGCATCCAGGTACCACTGCTCGGTCAGGAAGGGCTCGATGGGAACGCCGCCGCGGTCGCCATGCGGCACCGTGTGACGGTGCGGCTCTACTTTCTCCAGAAGACCCAGCGCCTCGATGTCGGCCACCACCTTCTTGCGCGCCTCGAAGCGGTCGAGCCCGCGATAGGCCTCCGGCACCTTGTCGTTCAGATGCGCCGTCTCGTCGAAGATGTTGATCTTCGGCAAGTCGTGGCGCAGGCCGACCTCGAAGTCGTTGAAGTCGTGCGCCGGTGTGATCTTCACCGCGCCGGATCCGGTCGCGGGATCGGCATAGTCGTCGGCGATCACCGGAATCGGCCGGTCCACCAGCGGCAGGATCACCTTGCGGCCGATCAAGTCCTTGTAGCGCGGATCGTCGGGGTGCACCGCCACGGCGGTGTCGCCCAGCATGGTCTCGGGCCGCGTGGTGGCCACGGTCAAGCTGCGCTGCGGCTCTCCCTCGACCGGGTAACGGAAGTGCCAGAGGTGGCCGTCGGTCTCCTGCTGCTGCACCTCCAGGTCCGAGATGGCAGTGCGCAATTTGGGGTCCCAGTTGACCAGCCGGAGATCCTTGTAGATCAAGCGCTCCTTATAGAGGCGCACGAAGACGGTGCGCACCGCCTCGGAGAGCCCCTCGTCCAGGGTGAAGCGCTCGCGCGCCCAGTCGGGGCCGGCGCCCAGGCTCCGCAATTGATTGCGAATGGTCTCTCCCGACTGCTGCGTCCAGTCCCAGACCCGCTCGACGAAGGCTTCGCGCCCAAGCCCGCGTCGGGTCTTGCCCTCTGCCTCCAGCCCGCGCTCGACCACCATCTGCGTGGCAATGCCGGCATGGTCCATCCCCGGCATCCACATGGCATCGTCGCCGCGCATCCGGTGATAGCGCATCAGGACGTCCTGCATGGTGTTGTTGAGCGCGTGGCCGGTGTGTAGCTTTCCGGTCACGTTGGGCGGCGGAATGACGATGGTGAAGCGCTCGGCATTGCGCTCCGGCTCGGCGGCAAAAGCGCCGGTCTCTTCCCAAAGACGATAGGCTTCGGCTTCGGCCTCCTTGGGCCGATAGGTCTTGTCCAGCACTGCTGGGTCCTCGAACTGGAGTGGCGGCGCTGCAAAGCGCAGCGCGAATCGGCTGTCCTAGAGACACCAGGCAGGCCGCAGGGTCAAGACGGGAGGGCCGGATCCTGCCTTGCAGTCAGGTGGAAGCCGTCTAGGCGCGAGCAGCCGCTTTGATTGAAGGGTGCGTCGCAGAACAGTGGATTCTTTAAGTTTCCTTGGCCAAGAAGGCTCCCTTTGCCGACACCCTACCAACGTCATCCTACGGCTTGACCGGAGGACCTTTCGCCACTTTTCCGATTGGTGGGTAGAGGTCCTCCGGTCAAGCCGAAGGATGACGAGGTGTGGAGTCGCATGCGCTGGAGCCCAAATGCGTGGAGAGGAGCAACGCGACCTCGCTGGCCCGCAGGGGCTTGTACCCCTCTGCCATAGTGGTCTTCGAGGCGCTAGTCTTTGCCGGCCTGTTCGACCATCCGGGCGACCTCTTCGCGCACCACGCGCTCGACCATTTCCGGCAGGTGGTGATCCATCCATTCCTGCACAATCGGGCGAACCGCTTCCGAGATGCTCTTCTGGGTCAGGCTCGGCAGATTCTTGCGCACCCATTCCTCGGCGAGCGGGATGATGGCCTCCTGGATCACAGGAGTGACCTTGCCGCCACCCTCGCTACCCATTTCCTTGGCAATCGTCGCGGCTTCGCGCAGGCCCCGCAGCTGTGCGACGACCGAAGGTCTGGAACGGATCTCGTCACCTTGCTTGGCCGGCGCTGACGGCCTGATCGCCGGGGCGATGCCCAAGACCTTGGAACCCGCCAAGGGCTCGTCGTCGTCCTCCTCCTCGACCAGATCGGTCAGCTCCAAGACGTCGTCGCCGGGCGCTTCCGCTTTGGCGGGCGCCTCATCGTCCGATTCGCTAGGACGCTGGGGCGCCTGCTCTTCCGTGATGATCTGCTTGATGGAAGTGAGGATCTCTCCCATCGCCGGATCGGGCTTGGCCTTGCTCTCGATATCGCCGTTCATAGCGCCTGCAATCCTTGCCTAGACTGCCATCCAGCATAGTGACCCGTTGGAGTCTCTAAAAGGCGCGTTACTCGGCACCCGGCGCCGACAGCGAGAACCAGGTGTTGCGCACCTTATCGTAGTCGATCTGGGGGTTGTAGAGCGGAACGCCCAGATCCAGGTTAGCTGCCGTCAGCCGGCCGATCGCGGTCGCCACCTGGAAGGAGGCAACGACCTCGTCCCTCTGCGCGCCCACCAGGCTCACCTGTGCATCCAAGAGCTCCTGCTCGGCGTCCAGCACGTCCAGCACGGTGCGGGCACCGACCAGGCTTTCCTGCTCGACACCTTCCAGCGCGACCGTATTGGCACGCACCTGGCTCTCGAAAGACCGGATCTGCGCCTGCGAGGTCACCAGCGCCTCCCAGGCGGCCACGCTGTCTTGCTCGGCCTGACGCAGGGCCTCGGTGATCTCCAGCCGGCGCTGGTTGGCGGTCGCCTTGGTCTGGCGCACGGTGCTGGAGGCAAAGCCTTGCTGATAAAGAGGTATGGTTACCTGGGCGACGATGGCACCGGAGGTGAAGTGCAGGACCGGATCGTCGGACGAAATCTGGGAATCACGCGAATAGTCGAACAGCGCCACCAGATCCACCGTCGGCAGCAAGGTGCCCAGCTGCGCACGGATATCAGACAGGGCCGAACTTTCGAGGAAGCGAGCAGCGACCACGTTAGGCGCATCCTGTTGCGCCAGCGCCACGGCCTCCAGCAGGTTGCGCGGCAAAACACTCAAGGGCGGCGCCTGTTCAATGCGTTCAGGCGCCAAACCGATGATCTGATAGAAGATCGCCTTGGCGGTCGCCAGGTCGCCCTCGGCACGGATGCGTTCGGCGGTGGCGCCGGAGAGGCGGGCATCGGCCTGGGCCACGTCAGTGCGGGTCACCTCGCCGACGTTGAATCGGTCGACCGTGGCCTCGCGCTGACGGCGCAAGCGCTCTTCGTTGGCGAAGTTGAGGTCGACGATCGCGCGCGCCTGCCAGACGTCCATGTAGGCGGTCACGGCTGCCAGCAGGACGTTCTGCTCGGTGTCCGCCAGGATCGCGCGCTGCGCGAAGACCACCGACTCGGCGCTATCCACGTCGGCCCGGATCGACCCGCCGGCATAGATCGTTTGGCTTATGCGTAGCTCGGCACCGGCCGTATAGCCTTCAGACTTACTCTCGCTAGTTGCACCGAAGGCATCTTCGCCAGGATTCAGAATCCGGGTCTGTTCATAGCCGAAATCACCCACGACCGAGACATTCGGCCGCCAGCCGGCCAGCGCCTGCGGAACCCCTTCGTTCACAGCCCTGAGCTCGGCCCGGGCGGCCAGCAGAGTGGGATTGGTCAGATAGGTGTTGGACAGCGCTTCCTTGAGGGTCACTGCCGATGCCGGTGCCGCTGAAATCCAGGCGCTGGCCAGCAGAGCAGCCGAACAGACGCCGATGCGTGTTAGATTGCAAAAGCCAATCATCAGAAGACGAAGCCCGCTTGCCGTTGAAAACCAGGGAGGAGGGGCGTGCCGGCATCGAACAGCGGCCGCTCGGCAATAGAACTACCGTAGCGCTCCACCAAGGTGGCCACCCCCATCGTGTTATCGCCCTTCACCACCAAAGCCATGCGCCCCTTGGAGGAAAGCTGCTCGACCAGCCGGTCGGGGACTTCGGGAACCGCACCATTCAACAAGATGAAATCGTAGGGTGCTTGCTTGGGATAGCCCTTGGCCAGGCTCGCCTCCACCACCACGGCATTGTCGACGCCCATCTCGTTCAGCACCTCGTTCGCCTTGTTGGCCAGCTCCGCCTCTTCCTCGATCGCCACCACCGTGCCGGCCAGGCTGGCCAGAAGTGCGGTCGAGTAGCCAAGGCCACAGCCCACATCGAGCACGATCGAATCCTTGTCGATCTCGAGCGCCTGGGCCAAGCGCGCCAGAACCATGGGCTCCATGAGATAGCGCCCGCCACCGATCGGCAGGTCCTCGTCGACATAGGCCAAGCCCTGATAGCGCTCGGGCACGAAGCTCTCTCTCGGCAGGCGGCCCATCGCCGCCAGGATGGCCTCGTCGGTAACCTTGTTGGTGCGGAGTTGGTTCTCCACCATCTTGCGCCTCGCCAGTTCCTGCATCTTCGCTGCCTAGCCCCCTGACTCTGGCTCAAAATCCAAGATAGCCTCCTGCGCCGCGAGGCGCCGACAAGACGGCACTTATAGGTGAGAAGCAGAGGCGCCGACAAGCATCACGACACACTCAAGCTGGCCTGCTGTCTCTTGCAAGACACTATCATACCCTGCTATCGATTACAAAACGTAATAGAAAGCGGCCTGCACGCTGCCTCGGGTCGTCTTTGGCATTGGGGTGGACGTGCCAAGCGGACCTCTAGCCGCGACGAGGCGGCGGCTGGTATCCTTAGCGAACTCGGGAGGGTCGTTGGCGGGAAGCATGTTGAACCCTCTCTTCGCGAAGACTTTCCTGACTTTGGTCGACAACGGCAGTTTCCGTGCTACGGCAGAGGCGCTGCAGGTCGCGCAACCGACCGTGACGCAGCATATCAAGCGGCTGGAGACGGCCTTGGGCGTCTCGCTGATCAGACGCAGCCACACCCGCTGCACGGCGACCCGGCACGGCCGCCTGCTGCTGCCCCATGCCCGTGCCTTGGTCGCGGCTGCCGAGCGCGCGGCGGCCTCGGTGCGCCAGGAGGCCCTGCGAATCGGCGCCAGCGGCACCATTGGCACCTACATTCTGCCTCAGCTGATCAAGGTCTTCTCGCGCAGGCGTGCGCAGGCGCCACAGATCGCGGTCGAGTTGGCACCCAACCCCGAGATTGCCGATCGGCTGTCGTCCGGAGCCCTCGACGTCGCCCTGTTGGAGTGGTGGGATCAAAGACCTGGCTTCCGGGCCGAAGAGTGGTCTCGCGAACGTCTGGTCGTCATTCTGCCACCCGACCACCCCTTGGCGAAAAATGAGAGCCTGCCGGCCGAGCGACTGGCGGAACTGCCTCTGATCGTCGGGGAACGCGGTGCCGGCACCGCTTCACTGCTGCGCAGGCTCATGGGGGCCGGATCGGACGAGAGCGTCCCGCTGCTCACCCTCGGCAGCACAGAGGCCGCAAAGCGGGCAGTGAGGGCCGGCCTGGGCGCGTCCTTGGTCCTGGCTGTCGCCGTCCGCGAAGAGCTGGAAGCGGGCAGCCTGGCGGCGCTGAACGTCGACGGCGAAGACCTGACCAGGCCGCTCTATGTCGCCTTGCCTGACGCCATGCCGCCGCATTCTCTGGCAGCGGCCTTCGCAGAGGCCTTGCAAAGGAGCGGGCGTCTTTCAGAACTCTGAGCCGTTGCAGGCTGGGCGGCGATAGTGCTGCGTTTGACGCGGGGCCGATAGCCCCTGCAAAGCCTTGACGAAGCTGCCGTCTCTGCACTACATCCTGCGCCTTCATTGAGACAGCGGCTTGTCTGCGAACGCTCTTTGAGCGGGCGCGGCAGGTACACCTTGTGGAAAGAGAGAAGATCCATGTCCCGTCGTTGCGACTTTACCGGCAAGGGCGTGCTGGTCGGTAACAACGTCAGCCACGCCAACAACAAGACCAAGCGCCGCTTTCTGCCGAACCTGCAGCAGGCCTCGCTGGTGAGCGACATCCTGGGCCAGAGCGTCCGGGTGCGGCTGACGACCCGTGCGCTGCGCACAGTCGAGAAGAACGGCGGCATCGACCAATTCCTGCTTGCCGCCAAGACGGACGACCTGGGCAAGAAGGCCCGCGATCTGAAGAAGCGGATCGAACGCGCCAAGGCGAAGCAGGAAGCAGCCGCCTAACCGCTAGTCCGCAACCAGGCGGAAGAGCATCAAGAGGCTCCGCTGCCGCCGACTGAAGTTGTCGTCTGACCCGAGCAGGACGAGGGCGCTGCCATCATCGTACTTGCCGGTCAGCAAGAACCACGATGTATTCAATGCTAAGCGCTCGGGCTAGCTCAGCGCGCAGGGATCTGGTTGTCAGCTCCGCACCGTCAAGCATGTGTGCCGCGATAGGCACACACACCCGCGCTTCCGCGCCGGGGTTGTGGAGCCGCTTCAAAGCAACTAGTCGCCGTTCTATGACACTGCCCGCCCTGCTCACCAGCGTGCAAGAGACCAGCTTTCTCTGAGAACACCTCCTCCTCACATGCTCCACCAACCCACGCATGCCTCATCTTCGTTTGGTCGCTCTGGCGATGACGACACCAACTCTCGGTGCCATCACTCACTGAACCGCGCCGGGTTTGTCGGAGGCTCCAGAGTTTGAGAGGATGGAGCGATGACAAGCAATCACGGTAGTCGATATTCGCCAGAGGTTCGCGCCCGGGCGGTGCGGATGGTGTTGGAGCATGGCGAGGAGTATCCATCGCAGTGGGCAGCGATTGCGTCGATCGCTGCCAAGATCGGCTGTACGGCTGAGACCTTGCGCAGATGGGTGCGCCGGAGCGAGCGCGATCAGGGTCAGCGCTCGGGTCCGACGACAGCTGAGCAGGCTCGGCTGAAGGCGCTGGAGCGTGAAGTTCGCGAACTTCGGCAGGCGAACGAGATCTTGCGCAAAGCGTCGGCCTATTTCGCCCAGGCGGAGCTCGACCGCCGGTTCAAGCCATGATCGCCTTCATCGACGAGCATCGTGCGGCCTATGGGGTCGAGCCGATCTGCAAGCACCTGCCGATCGCCCCATCGACTTACTATGCCCATGCCGCCAAGCGAGTTGATCCAACCAGGCTCTCAGCGCGGGCGAAGCGCGATGCCACCCTCAAGGTGGAGATCGAGCGGGTCTTCAAAGAGAACTTCGCGGTCTATGGGGTGCGCAAGATCTGGCAACAATTGCGCCGTGAAGGCTTCAAGGTTGCCCGCTGCACCGTGGCGCGGCTGATGAGAAGCTTGGGCCTGCAAGGCGTGATCCGCGGCAAGGCAGTGCGCACGACGATCAGCGACAAGGCGGTGCCCTGTCCGTTGGACCACGTCAATCGCCAGTTCCAGGCGCCCACGCCCAATGTGCTCTGGGTGTCGGATTTCACCTACGTCGCCACCTGGGGCGGCTTCGTCTATGTCGCCTTCGTCATTGACGCCTTTGCCAGGCGGATCGTGGGCTGGCGTGTCAGCCGCAAGCCAGAGGCCGGCTTTGTTTTGGATGCACTCGAGCAGGCTCTCCACGAGCGCCGGCCGATGCATCGTAGTGGCCTGGTCCACCACAGCGACAGAGGCAGCCAATACCTTTCGATCAAGTACACAGAGCGGCTGGCAGAGGCAGGCATAGAGCCCTCTGTGGGCAGCGTTGGAGACTCCTACGACAATGCCTTGGCCGAGACCATCAATGGCCTCTACAAGGCCGAGGTGATCCATCGGCGCGGGCCGTGGCGGAGTTTCGAGGCTGTCGAGCTCGCGACCCTGGACTGGGTCCACTGGTTCAACACGCGCCGGCTCCTGGAGCCTATCGGCAACATCCCGCCGGCCGAAGCCGAGGAACGATACTATGCCCTGCTACAGCAGGGCATAGCTGCGTGACTCACACTTAACTGCCTCCGGACTATCCGGAGCGGTTCACACCAGAAGCGACGTAGACACATGCGACTGTGGAACTACACTCAAGCCTAGCACACTCAGCCGTAGATAATGATGTCCACGTTGGTGACAAGCGCACCGCCAGGGAGAGTCACGCCGGCGCCGAGCTCCAGAGTATCGACCCCAGCACCACCCTTGAAGCTGTCACCGGCTTCAATATCTGCCTGGTTAACCACCTTGAAGAGGTCATCCCCAGCGCCGCCGAACAAGCTATCCGCCCCGTCGCCACCATACATGGTGTCTTCGCCGTCACCGCCGTAGATTCTATCCACACCATCTCGACCAAAGGCGATATCGGCTCCGTTTTCGCCATACAGCGAATCGCCACCATCCCCTCCTGAAAGTTGATCCCCTCCTGCTTCGCCGTACAGAGTGTCGGCACCTGAATGCCCAGCTAGTACGTCATTTCCACTGCCACCCCTAAGCGTATCCTTACCATTATCGCCTTTCAACTCATCGTTGCCAGTGTGACCAAAAAGAATGTCGTTCCCATAACCGCCGTATGCGGTGTCCGAACCAACAAGTCCACGAAGCGTGTCTCCCGATGAGCCACCAAAAAGGAAATCGCTACCGGAGTTTCCTGAGACGGAGTCAGATCCACCCCCTCCGTACAGAGTGTCCTTGCCAGCCTTGCCGTAAAGCCAATCCATCCCGAGGCCACCATAGCCGAAGTCGTTTCCATCTCCGCCAAACAGCGAATCGTTTCCATCAACGCCAAACAGACTGTCGATGCCAGAGTTTCCAGACAGTTTGTCGCTCGCACTGTTTCCTCTTAGCGTATCCTTACCACTATCGCCTTTCAAATCGTCGCTGCCAGAGTGCCCAAAAAGAACGTCGTCCCCATATCCGCCAAACCCGGTGTCTGCACCATCAAGTCCGCGAAGGGTGTCACCGGATAAGCCGCCGAAAAGCAAATCGTTACCAGAGTTTCCGGAGGCAGAGTCGGCTCCATCCCCTCCATACAAAGAGTCCTGGCCGTCATTGCCATAGAGCCAATCGGACCCACTGAAGCCATTCGCAACATCGCTTCCCAACCCGCCAAACGCCGAGTCATTGCCAGTATTGCCGTCCAAGAGATCGTTGCCGTCACCACCCCATAGCGAATCATGACCGGTACCGCCTCTCAAAGTGTCGTTCTCACCTTCGCCAAAGAGACGGTCGTCACCGTCGTTGCCGAAAATGCTGTCACCATGCCGACCACCTGCAGCAGTGTCATGCCCATTCCCTCCGTGCACACTATCATACCCACTACCGCCAAAGAGATGATCGTTGCCCTCACCGCCAAACAAAGAGTCTTCGCCGTCATTGCCGTGGAGCCAATCGGTACCATTGAGTCCATTGGCAACATCGTTTCCGGCCTCGCCAATCAGCGAATCGTTGCCGGAATTCCCGTCCATTTCATCGTTGCCGTCGCCACCCCATAGCGAATCTTGGTCGCTACCACCTCTCAAGATGTCGTTCTCACCGTCACCAATAAGACTGTCGTCACCGTTGTTGCCCCAAATCTTGTCAAAATGCGCACCACCAAAACCTACGTCGTTCCCGCTCCCTCCGTGTACACTATCATCCCCGGCAAAGCCATAAATTAGATCGCCGCCACTCCCGCCGTTAAGGTAGTCGTTCCCGCCGCCGCCATACATCTTGTTTGAACTATCGCCGCCGATGGCACTGTTGTCGCCAGCCGAGCCATAAAACCAATCGCGACACCAACCGAATATATTTGGCATGGTTTTCGTTCCTCCTTCTTGTCTAGTTCCTGTCTAGGAGATTTCTTCTGCCACCGAAGGCGATCTGCCCATCAGTCATCACCGTCGGCGCCTACGAAGGTGTCGTTTGCGCTTGTCCCATGTGTCATGGCAGACTCTCTCATCTCCCCAACTTATGCAGATCGTCAGTCCGGGGCACAGGGATCCAAGGTGGCCTCACTGTCGGCGGGTAAGCATCTGCCCCTAGTGCTTTTGCACAGAGCGGCTGGTTGTCGTGCCGGTGGCCAGCCGAACAGCAGCTACCCACCGAGCATGATTCACTATGACATATGAGTGATTAACGTCCAACCACTTTTTGCTCGTAATTGATGCAAATCCGGGATGAGCACTCAAGGCCACCCTGCTGGGTTCGCCCCGAGCTGGCTCGCTGTCCTTCGCTAACGTTGCTCCAGTTTCCATCCCTCCTCACCTCGCACACCACCGGCTGCGTGACGATGCCTCCAGCACCGACATAGCGTCGCGGCCGCTCGCCTTTAGGATCGCGCAGTGGAAGGCCGCTTCGGTCACCACCAGGTCCTCCAGCCACCCTCGTGTGCTTCCAGCGCGGCCAATGCAGTGACAATCTCCTCATGCCCGTCAGGACCGCTCCGCTCGGCCGCCCAGAAACTCGAGAGGTCCGGCGCGCCTCCCCTGCGTGTCTTTTGGATTGAGCGGAACCAGATCTACACTCAGATCCGAAACTTGGGCCCGCACCGGCAAGACAATCCACATCAAGAACACTATCCAGCGAGCCAGGGCTCTGCCCTGTCGACCCCGCGCAAAAACGCCACCATGTTAGCTCTCCAGGCGCCGCTTCCGCGGCCCTTCCTCGCCCTGACCTCTGCAGGGCAGTCGACAGCCAGGAGAGCTAGCCATGACCGTACTGCCTCGTCGTTCCTTCTTAACCGCCGCCGCCGGGCTTCCCCTCGCCGCGGTTCTGGCCGACCCGAAGCTTGCCCGAGCGGCAGCCGACAGCCTGAGTGACGTGGAGATCTCCACCCGCGCCGGCCGCACGGTGAAGGGCGCCGTGGCGATACCGGCGCAAGTCCCGGCACCGTCCGTCCTCTTGATCCATGAGTGGTGGGGCCTCAACGACCAGATCAAGGCCGTGGCCGCAGAGCTTGCCAAGCAAGGCTATGTCGCGCTCGCCGTCGACGTCTACGAGGGCAAGGTCACCGACAATCCGGACAAGGCGCGCGAGTACATGGGCGCCGTCAACGCAGGCGATGCCACCGACACCCTGGTCTCTTGGGTCGACTATCTGAAGGTGACCCAAAAGGACGCGCTGCAGACGACGGGCAAGGTCGGCACGGTCGGCTGGTGCTTCGGCGGCGGCTGGTCGCTCAACACGGCACTGGCGACGCCCACCGATGCCTGCGTGATCTACTACGGCAGGGTCAACAAGACGGCAGCCGAGCTGGCGCCCTTGGCCTGCCCGGTGCTGGGCCACTTCGCCACCAAGGACAAGTGGATCAACAAGGAGATGGTCGACGGCTTCGAGGCGGCGATGAAGGAAGCCGGCAAGAAGGACGAGATCTTCTGGTACGACGCCGATCACGCCTTTGCCAATCCGACCCAGGCCCGCTACGACGCGGCGGACGCCAAGCTCGCCTGGGAGCGCACCTCCGACTTCTTCAAGACGCGCTTGGGCGCCTGAGGCTTCGCCGGCGGCCTGCGATGCCAGGCCGCCGGCTACTCCTATTCCTGACGCAATTGCTGGTGCCGCCCGACGGCCTCGTCGAAGATCACCTGCCACAGCCGCTCGATGAAGGCAGGATCCAGCGTGCTGTCCTCGGCTAGCTCTTGCAAGCGCCGCACCTTTGCCCGCTCCCGCTCCTTATCGGCAGGTGGCAAGTCGTAGCGCCGCTTCAGCTCGCTGACCTGTCGGATCACGCGAAATCGCTCCCTCAACAGAAAGACGATCGCGGCATCGATGTTGTCCAGGCTGTCCCGATAACCAAGGAGTGCGTCGCGGCAGGCGCTGCCAGGCGCGCAATCCTCGCTCGCCGACAAGGGCTGCGGCAACAGCAAGAGCATCAAGAAAGCGATCAAGGTCCGGCTGAAGCGTGCCATCAAGGTCCTCCTCGAGCTGTCGTAGGGTCAGCCTCCGGCTTTGTCGGCCGGCCGTCGGTTGGGTGTAGCGAGACTAGCCTTGAGGCATCAAGCGCGTACCATCGAGCGACTCCATCATTCGGAGACTCCGGCGGCGTCCTCCCAGCAGGGAAGATCCTTGCCGCCGGCCTCGCCGTCGCGCGGCTGGAAGGAACGCACGATGACGCTCAAGGGGGTCGTGGTGCCCTCGCTGGTCCAAATTCTCACCGGACGATTGCGCTGCGGAGTGTTGCGCGCTTCGTCATCGCGCGGTGCAATCACTCCGGTCGTCCCGGGATCGGGTTCGATACAGTCGAAGCGGGCAACCAGGCCGCGCATGTTGGGCAGCACCTCGACGCTGCTGGCCCATTGGTGACCGAGACGAACCCGCGGATTCTTCCATAGGCGCGATCCCACCAGGGTCACCACGCCCTTGCGGCCGACCTCGACCACATTGGTCTGAGCCATGTCGTCGGTCAGGTAGGGTGCCTTCAAGGGGAAGAAAGCCATGCGCGACAGCACCTCGTCGGCGGTGCCGGGCAGCTTGACGTAGAGGACATGCTGCTGCTTTCGCACCCCCTTGGAGGTAGGAGCCGCGCAAAGGTCCTCTGCCTCCAAGATGGTGGAGACCTCTTCGCGCTCCATCCAGCAGGTGTCGACATCGATCCGCACCCTCCCCCACCAACTGGGCAGCGACACCAGAGCCGAGACCAGGACGCTGTCATCGACCTGGGCCTTCTGGCCGCCCTCCGACGCCCCCTCCTGACGCGGCAGGATCATCCACCCGAAATGGGTTGCGATCGGGATCACGCTGCGCTGCATGGCGAAGAAATCGCCGATCGCCTCGCGTAGCTGATCGGTGAGCTCGAACTTGCCGGCGGTCCCACCGGGGAAGAACTGCCGATATCGCTTGTCTTCGGACAGCCGGCAGCCGCTGCGCAGCGCCGGGGTCAAGTGCTTCTGCCCCCAGTCGCCTAGGCCGATAATGGTCGGCTGCTGAATTTGCCCCTGCTGGCTGCGCTCGCTGGACGCCTTCACCGGCCCCGTCGCCTGGTTCTGCGACAGCAGCGCCAGAGTGGCCCGCGAGACCTGCTGCAGGCCCAGATAGCTGGTGTCCTTCTTCGGCGTCAGTGCATAGGTTTGCGCACGCGCCCCGCAATTCAGCTCCTCATAGAACTTGTGCATCAAGAAGCGCAGACCTTGCTGACGGTCCTTCAGGCGATTTCTGACGTCGCGCGTGTAGGACACGTAGATGGAGCAGTCCTGTGGCGCACAGCCAGCCAAATCGAAGGAGAAGAAATCACCTAGCTGCAGCGCTCGGTTCAGCCGCTTGCTCTCCATGATCTCCATCGTGCGGCGGACGAAATCGGCAATGGCGATGCGGCTCGACGGCACCGTGCCAGGACCGTCGCCGGCAAAGTCGCGGCGAACCGCGCGCACTGCCTGGGCGAAGGCTACGCAACCGTGATCGAAGGGTCTGACGCTTTGTCCAGCCTGCTGTTGCGGCGCTCCACCGCCGCTCGGGGCCTGATTGCTTTCGCGCCCGCTCGAGGCATAGAAGACATAGGCCACGGCATCCGAGATCACCTCCGGGGAGACCTCGGCGCCGGCCGCGCAGGGATGGGCAAGACCGCGATCGCCTCCATTTGCGCCCTGTTCGGTCCGAAAGCGCCCTTGCCGGTCCATCGGCAAGCTGTAGTCCTTGAAGCCGTATAGCTGGGTCGTGATCGCGCGCAGCGCAGTGATGACCTGAAAGCGCGAAACCAGCGACCAGTTTCGCGGCCGCGTGCTGCAAGGCAGCGGGAGGCTAGCGGCAAAGCCGTCATCCCTCGATGACGGCAAGACCTCGCCGGCGCTGACCGGCGTCCCGCGGCTCTGGCACAGGCTGAAATAGCGGCCAAGCACGTTCTGCCGGTACTGCGGTGACGCACCCTCGCCCAGTCTGGCCATGAGCGAGCCGGCGACCGCTTGGTTCTGCAGATCGTCGAAGATCCTGCGGGCCTCCGACAGCTGGCCGAGCGAGGCATTGAGAAAGGCTTCGGCCTGCTGCCGGCTGAATTCGCCGCCGTCGGGTGCGCTCAAGCGCGGGATCAGTATCTGGATCTGATGTCGGACGAAGTGGTCGACCTGATTGTTCTCCGACGGTGCGAAGGTCTGGCCCTGCTCGATCGTTCTCACTCGGTCGCGGTAGACGTTGTCGACCGTCTGCTGCACGACATCCAGATACTCGCTCATCAGCTGGGCGTAGTAGCGCGCCAATTCGGCCGGGCGGTCGCTTTCCCTGACCGCAATCTTGACGACGGCAAGCGCATCCTGATTGTGGTTCGGCAGCACCGAAATAGAGAAGTTCATCCGATAGAGCGTGTTGGAATCGATGTCATGGGCATCGTCCAGCTGGGTGGCGATCTTGGCGTAGCGAATGCGGTTGCGATAGGCCAAGGCATCCTCGTACTCCCAGACGGGAGCCGGCCGATCGCCATCGGACCCCGGGTCGGCGGCGGGCAGCGATTCGGCCTCTTGGTCCTCGCCGATCGAGCGCCGGATCGCCTCCTGCATCCAAAGATAGGGGCGTGCAAATCGGCCTTCCTCCAAGAGGCTGTCAGTGCGGGACAGCTGATCGGCCAGCCATCGCTCCTCGGTCAAGCGGTCGTTGACCAGGCGCTCACGGGTAAAGATCTGCGGCGAATCGACGACAATGAGACCGTCGGGGGGCGGCCGATCGATGGCACGCCAAATGTCCATGATGTGATCGCGCGTGTGCAGTGGAAAGACGGCAGCCACAAGCAGCAGGGTGAAAACCATAAGCCCAACGAGGCGTCTGCCCGGCCAAAGCCAAGTCATTGCCGACATGAACGCCTTGCCGGTCACACGGGCTGCACGAGCCAGCCAGTGAAAAGGTCCTTTTTTCTTGGCTTCAGGAGGATCCGAACTGTCCTCGCTCATGATGCCAAACTCCTTTGCCGCTCAGCCACTTTGCGATCCAGGTAGGTGGAAAGCAATGTCTTAATGGTCAGCCGGCAGAAAAGGGTCTCGTCGACATCCAGGCGCTTGGCCTCGCCCCACTTGTTGGCCGGCGCACCGCCGCCGCACCAGCGAAAGTACTCGCAATTCGCTCGACAACGGCGCCTGCCGGCCTCTATGGCCTGCGCCGCACGGCGAAAGCTTGGCGCATGAAGCAGATCGTCCGGCTGCTGCAGGGCCGTGATGTCGCCGAAGAGAAAGTCTCCATAGTCGGGCGCGGCCATGCCCATGAGTTCCGGCGAGAAGCTGGAGACCCTGCCGGCAGCATCGACCGAGAGGATCGCCAAGGGCGAGACCTGGTGATTGCGCGCCGGCGCCCGCGGCCTGGGCTCTAAAACGGCCGTCTGACAGAACTGCACCTCGCGGACCCATGGCGGCTGCGGGGCCGCCTCCAACTCGTCCAGGAATGCCTTTAGGAAGGCGGCGTAACGCGCCTCCGCCTCCTTGCCGGCCAGAGAGCTAGTTGCGTTGATCCCGTCGACCTCTTCGATGTTGAGGCAGATCTCGCTCAGACCTTGGTCCAGGAAGAAACGGGCCAAGCGCTTGGGCGCGGCCAGACTGGCGGCGCTCAGCACGCAAATGACGTGGAAGGGAATGGCGGCGTTGCGCAGCTTGTCCAGGCCGGCCATGACCGCCTTGAAGCTACCGGCACCGCTACGGGTCTTGCGATGCAGGTCGTGCAGCTCTTCGGGGCCGTCCAGGCTCACGCCCAGCCGCACGTCCGAGCGCGCCAGCAATTGCAGCCAGTCCTCGTCGAAGAGCGTGGCGTTGGTTTGGAAGGAGTGCGTCAGCTCGAGCGATGCCGGCCGATAGCGCTCCAGCAGCTCGAAGGCCTCCTGATACCAGGACGCCGGCAGCACGCAAGGCTCGCCGGCATGCCACACCACGGTCAAGCGTTCGGCCAGGCGCCCCCTGGACAAGACCACCCTGCCGGTGGCCTCGAGGACCGCGCGGCTCATTCGTGCCTTGGAGTTGCGTTGGGGCAAATAGCAGTAGCTGCAGTCCAGATTGCAGAAGGGCGTGGGCTGCAGAATCAGAAGCTCGGTGGGTGCCCGGTACAATCCGCCCCCCACGCTCAATAGTTCTTCCAGTTATTGTTCCAGTGATTGAACCAGTTGGGCCAGTTGTTCCAGTTGTACCATTGAGCGATCTGACGGCCGAGGCGGGCGAGTCTGCCGCCAGCTTGCCGGCCAGTCTCCGCCTCCACCAGTGGACGCACCTCTGTCATCCGGTCGAGCAAGACGCTTTCCCGCGCCTGCAGCTCTGCTGCGCGTCCGTCGCCGCCCTGGGCGAAGGCGGATGTGCTGGCCAAGCCGGCGGTCAAGGCCATCGCCAGGAAGCGCAAGGGTCTCATGTCGACCTCTCTTCCTTTCGTCCTTACGAATTTCACCGAATTCTTGTGCGTCGGTCCTTCGCAGGGTTCGTGATGATTTCACGTCAAGCCGCTGGCGTGCAAGCATTTCCGGACCTGACGCTATCCGCCAAGCGCACCGCGCATGGTAACACAGCCTGGGCTTGCGAGCCTTAGCGCCGCCATGAGTGGCGTTCTTTCAGGCGTGCCGAGGGCTAGGTTGGTGCCTGCCGGCTTTCGCCTCGCTCAGACCACAGCACGAAGAGCGCGGCCAGCAGTCCCAGTGACGAGGATGCGAGCATGACGCCAAGCAAGGCATAGGCTCCGGTTTCCTTGGTCACCACCAAACCTGTGATAGAGGTCAAGAGCGCCCCGGTGGACACCGTCAGAGCACCCGCCAGGCCCGACGCACTCCCGGCGATTTGCGGACGAACGGAAAGCGCGCCGGCGCTGCTGCTAGGCATCGTCAAGCCATTGCCCAGGCCCACGAAAATCGTGGCGCTGAACAGCAACACGACGTGGGTAAGCCCCGCCGACAAGAGCACCAGGCCCGCCAGCAACCCCGAGCAAGCGACAAGGCGGCCGGTGATCATCATCGTGGTCAAGGCGAACCGCCAGGCAAATCGGCCGGAGAGAAAGCTGCCCAGCATGAATCCTGCTGAAATGGAGCCCATCGACAGGCCCAGCAGCGACGGCGACATCTTGTAGAGCGTCGCTGCTGCCATGGGTGCACCCGCAAGAAAGGCGTGGAAGGCCGCCGTCGAAAAGGCCGAACAGAGCGCGAATCCCCAAAACCGCCGGGAGCGCAGCAGTTCCGGATAGAGGCGGAACTGCCGGGCTAAGGTCGCCGAACGCCTGGTGTTGGTCTCGCCGAGATCGGCCCAGCAGAGGGCGAAGAGAGAAAGGCCCAAGGCAAAATAGGTGTAGAAGCTGGCGCGCCAACCGAAAGCCTCGTCCAAGGCGCCGCCCAAGACCGGCCCCACCATGGGAGAGACCGCCATGGCCATGCTGACATAGCCGATCAGGCTCGCCGCCTCCCGCGGCGGCGCCACGTCGCGAATGATGGCCAGCGACAAGGCCCAGCCGCAGATCACGCCCCCTTGAAGAACGCGAAAGGCGAGAAAGACCCAGATATCCGTGGTGAGCGCACACACCAGCGAGGAAAAGGTGAAGATTGCCAAGCCTGCCAACAGCACCGGCCGCCGCCCGAAGCGGTCGGACATAGGCCCCATGACAAGCTGCAAGACCGCCGTAATCGCCAGGTAGCCGGCGATCGAGAGGCTGACCAGCGAGTAGTCGGCGCGAAAGTCCGCAGCCATGTTCGACAGCGACGGCAGGAACATGTTCAACGACAGCAGCGACAGCCCAGTGAGCAGGATCAGCGTCGAGAAGCGCGGCGGCGAGGAGGCGGACAAGAACATGAAGACCCCTTGCGGGAGGATGCAGGCAGGATTGGTGGGCGCAAAAAAAACGCCCCCGGTCGGTCGGGGGCGCAATGGTTACCGATTAGGACTCGGTCACCGGTCCATGCGCCATCTCCCTACCAGAACGACGAAACAATACATCGAGAGACCTCCGAAGATACGTCAGCGCATGGCAGCTCCGGCCACCACGGCCCAGACTAGGTAGACTGGTGGGATGCGTCAAGGCAGATCGCAAACAAAATTTCTTAACTTACCCCGTTCGAAGAAGAATATTGCGAACGAAGCAATTTTGTGACAATTTCATTTCATCACCAATACCGCTCCCCTGAGATCCTCTCCCAGCCGATGGCAGAGCCCAAGCATGGAGCCGGCCCAATCCGAACTGGACCCTTGCCTAGGCGCGTCTTGAGCGACAGCATGGCGACGCTCATATCCAGACCCAGACCAAACGCGAGAGCCAGATCATGGAAGCCATCCGCCCAATCAGCCAGATCGACCCTAGCCAGCGTGTTCGGCACGACCTGGCGGCCGCCTATCAGCTGGTGAGCCACTTCGGCATGGATGATTCCATCTACACCCACATCTCGGCCAGGCTGCCCGGCAAGGAAGAGCACTTTCTGCTAAACGCATTCGGCTTGCGCTTCGAGGAGGTCACGCCGGAGAGCCTGGTCACGGTCGACCTCAACGGCGAGATCGTGGACGACCCCATCGGCTACGGCATCAATCCCGCCGGCTACACCATTCACTCCGCCGTCCACGCCGTGCGCGAGGATGTGGTTTGCGTTCTGCACACGCACACGGTTGCAGGCGTGGCAGTGTCTTGCATGGAGGGCGGGCTGCAGCCGACCAATCAATGGGCGCTGCAGTTCCACAATCGCATCGCCTATCACGACTACGAATCCATCGCGCTCGACCTCTCGGAGAGAGCGCGCCTGCAAGAGGATTTGGGTGCACACAAGGTGATGATCCTGCGCAATCATGGACTCATGACCTGCGGCCGCACGGTCGCGGAAGCCTTCAAGCTGATGTACAATCTGGAGCGATCTTGCCGGGCCCAGGTGGCAATGCTGTCTTGCGGGACAGACATCATCCCCGTGTCGCAGGAGACCGCCGAGAAGACGGCCGGGCAGTTTGACCATTTCTTCGACAAGGTCGCCGACGGAACCTGGCGGGATCGGGAGTGGGAGGGCTACCTGAGGATGCTCGACCGCGAGCGCCCCGGCTGGGCGGACGGCCGAGCGTAAGCCACCTCTATCAGTCCCTCCATCGCAGAACTTTGTGGGTGCAGTGTCGGACGCTACGGAGTCACCCCAGAGAACGAGGAAGGCGAGCACCCCAGACTATGCAGATCATTTTCGATGAGCGTCAGCTGCTGCACGGGCCGCAAAGCTATTTCCGGCAGGGCGGAATCATCCCGCATCCCGAACAGCCGCAGCGCGCCATTCTTTTGCGCGATGCACTTCTCCAGGCAGGACACAGCCTCTTGCGCCCGAACGATCACGGCCGCGATCCCATCACGGCCGTGCATTCCGAGGGCTATGTCGCCTTTCACGAAACGGCTTGGCAGCGCTGGGTTGAGGAGAAGGGGGCCGATCTCGCCGCGGTGCCGAACTACCACCCCATCGGCAAGCTGAGACGCCTGCCGAACGGGGTGGTCGGCGAGATGGGCTATTACTCCTCCGGTACCTCCTGTCCTATCGTCGATGGCACTTGGGAGGCGATCTACTGGTCGGCACAAAGCGCGATCGAGGGCGCGGCACGGCTGATGGATGGCGAGGGTCTGATCTACGCGCTCTGCCGGCCACCCGGGCACCATGCCCACCGCGAGTGCTCCAACGGCTTTTGTTTCTTCAACAACGCGGCGATCGCAGCGCAGCATCTGCGCCGCCGCTTCGAGCGGGTGGCGCTGGTGGACGTGGACACCCATGCCGGCGACGGCTCGCTGGAGATCTTCTATGAGCGCGGCGACGTCTTTTTCGGCTCGATCCACACCGACCCCAGCAACTACACACCTTACTTCCTCGGCTATCCCGACGAGACCGGCAGCGGAGAGGGGGAAGGCGCCAGCCTCAACGTCACCCTCCCCTTCGGCTCGGATGCCGATTACATTCTCGCGCGCTTCGAGGAGATCCTGACGGCTGTCAAAGGCTTTGGCCCCCAGGCGCTGGTCGTCTCGCTGGGCTTCGACATGGCCGAGGACGACCCGCTCTCGGAGGTCCAGATGACGAGCGCCGGCTTCGAAGCCATGGCGCGCGGCCTGGTCGGTCTCGGCCTGCCTACCCTGCTGGTCCAGGAAGGCGGTTATCTGGGGCCTTCGCTGTCCAACAATGCCGTTGCCTTTCTGGCCATGGCCCAGCGGATGAGGGGTTAGGTGTCCTTGGCCCCCAAGAGCGGGTCGAGGTCCAGTCCCAAGGGTGCCGCGGCATAGCGAAGGCCGGCTTCCAGCACGCCGTCCAATGGAATGCCCTCGCGCCGCCTTTCCGCCATGGCCTGCCGCTCCGGTTCGCCGGGAATCATGACCGAGTCGAAACCCTCGATCGGCGGCACGGCCTTTACCTCCTTGAGACACTGCTCGGCCGCGGAGGCAAAGGCGGAGGGAGTGCGGAAACGCGCGAGGTCCAGCGCCACGATCAGCCAGTTGAAACTCTTTGGGTGCGCCGATCAGAGCATAGCCGATCAGCTCTGCGATCAGTGCCAGGCCATAGCCCTTGGGGCCCGCCGCCGGCAGCAGTGCGCCGCCGTCGTAGAAGTCCTCGGCATCGACAGTGGGACGGCCCTCTTTGTCGATAAGGCTGTTCGCCGGCAAGGGGCGTGCGCCGCTCTCGCGCCACCGAGAGCTTGCCTTGTGCTACGGTGGAGGTCGCGAAATCGACCACCACTGGCCCCAAGCCTCCGCCGGGCAAGGCCAGGGCATAGGGGTTGGTACTGAGCACACCACGGCTGCCGCCGTAAGGCGCCACCCTGCCCCCTTGCTGATAAGAGCCGCCGCCAAGCGCCAGACCGAAGCAGCCGGCACTGGCCCAAGGTCTCGACATAGCGCCCGATGCGCCCCGTGTGGGCGACGTCGAGCACCGCGGCCGCGGCGATGCCACGCTCGTGGGCCAAGGGTGCCAAGCGGTCGGCAGCAAGCTGCATCGCCGGAATGCCGAGCCCGCCGTTGCCGCGTACCTGCATGATCGCGTCTTGCACCGAAGCCACCTCCGGCTCGGCATCGGCGGCGATGAAGCCCTCATCTATGCGTTCGAGGTATTGCGGGATCCGTTCCAACCCATGACTGTCGACGCCCCGCAGGTTGGCATCCACCAGGTGGGTCGCCACGACACCTGCCGGCTTGGGCCGCAGTCCCGCAGCCCGCAGCATGGTCTCGGCCAAGGTCTTTGCCCGGCTTTCGCTGAGGTATCGCATGGGTTTCCCTCCGAAAGGAGGCTGCATCCTGGCGGAAGAGCCAGCGCCTCTCAACCTGCGCAAAGCGTCGCTTCTGCTTGGGCCGCCATGGCAGGACACGCTCGATAGGGAACATCGCACAAGCTATCGGCAGACCTGCTAAGCGCGAACCCTGGGTTGATTGGGCTATCAGGGACGGTCTATCTCGGTCGCAGCAGCCCGTCAAAGTGAGGCCACTCATGTATAGCCCGCCCGTCTTCCGGGAAGACGATCCACAAATCCTGCATGCCATTATGCAGGCCTCGCCCCTTGCAACCTTGGTCACCCATGGCCCCGACGGCCTGGAGGCCTCGCATCTTCCGATGCTTCACCTGCGCGACGAGGGCCAATTGCTTGGCCACTTCTCCCGGGCGAACGGCCATTGGCGACGCCTCGGGGAAGGCGAAGGCTTGGCGATCTTTCAGGGGCGCCAAGCCTACATCACGCCCTCTTGGTATCCATCCAAGCAAGAGCACGGCAAGGTTGTCCCCACCTGGAACTACGAAGCGGTGCACGTCTATGGCCGGCTCACCCTGATCGAGGGGGCGGAGGACCTCTTGGCGCTGATTACGCGTCTGACGCGCTGGCAGGAGACAGCGCGCGGCCAGCCGTGGGCGGTCAGCGATGCGCCGGACGACTTCATAGCCGCCCAGCTCAAGGCGATCGTCGGTCTGCGCCTGGAAATCACCAGGATCGAAGGCAAGCGCAAGCTGAGCCAGAACCGGCCGGCCCCCGATCGGCTGGGTGTGATTGAGGGCCTGCGGCAGGAAGCCTCCGCAGAGGCAGAAGCGATGGCCGCAGCCATGGAGGCTCTCTAAGGCCGCTCGTCGAGCGCCATTGCCCACCGGGCGCAAAGATACGAGCAGTGTAGGCCCTGCCTTTGGCCTGTGAGCATGGCGCCCGCAACGCTAAGCTCGCGGGGTGTTGTCCAAGAGGAGGAGACCAGCGCAATGGCCAGTGCTCAAGACGAAATGGCGCCAGCCGACCTAGAGGCGCTTTGGGACTCGCATACGCGTTTCGAGTTCGAGACGCAGGATCCCGAAGCTACGCTCGAGACCATGGTCGAGAACAACTACGTCAACCACGTCCCGACGATGACCGGCGGCAGGGGCAAGGAAGCTCTGCGCAAGTTCTACGCCGAGTTTTTCATCCCCGCGGTCCCGCCCGACCTGGAGATGAAGGTGATCTCGCGGACGGTCGGCAAGGACCAGCTGGTAGACGAGATCTACACCGCCTTTACCCACACGCTGGAGATCCCCTGGCTGCTCCCGGGGGTCCCGCCGACGGGAAAGCGGGTCGAGATGGTAGTGGTCGCCATCGTCAGCTTCAGCGGCGACAAGATCGTTCACGAGCACATCCATTGGGACCAGGCCTCGGTCTTGGTCCAAGTCGGCCTCTTGGACCCGACCGGCCTGCCCGTCGGCGGCGCCGAATGCGCCCGCAAAACGCTCGACTGGAGCCTTCCGTCGAACGAGATGATCAAGGACTGGTAGGGTCGCACCGCTAGAACCAGATTGCCATATCCAGCCCGCGGGCATCGCGCTCGGGTTGGCTCGGCAGGCGCTGCGCGCTGCCCTCTGCGATCCTTGTTGACGTCAGCAAAAGCCCGGCTGCATCCAAGAGGTCGTCGACTTGCGCCGGCCCCTGCGGTAGGCGCTCTATCCATTCTGCAATTTGCAAGAATCCGGCTGCCTCCAGCAGCCCGCGGCGCGCCAATCGCCCCTCGGCCAAACGCTTGGGCGGCAGCTTTCGACCACCTGACAGGCGGTTGAACGCGAGCTCAGGATGGGCCTCGAAGACCTTGGACTGGTCGGCCGGCGTAAGCGCTCTATCCAGTTCGGCGATCTTGCCGGTGATGTTCCAGGCCTGTTTGGAGAGGCCTCGGCCGAGCGTTGCCTTTCCCCAGGCGTTGGCTGCGGCGTAGTCGGCCATTGCCAGCATCGGCCGGGCAGGCGTGGCGAAGACACTGGACTTTCGACCCACCGGAAGCGCGCTGCGCGCAAGGCGGTCACAGCTGCGCCGCCCGGCCTCGGCGAGCCCGATCGGCATGTCGACGGCGACGACCCGGAGTTCGCTCAGCGGAAGCTCCCGCCAACGACGATAGAGCGTGACGCTGGCAGTCGCTGGGCTCTCTCCTTGCACCACGAGCCAGCCGCCGCGGCAGCCGTCGACGCCCGCAAGCGGGCCCATCGCTCTCTAGGCCGTCAGCACCCGGCCGCAACGCTCCGGTCGATAGACGCGCTCCGTCGAGGCCGGAAACTTCGCAAGCTTCTCCTTCGGCCGCGTCGGGCGGCGCACCAGCTCTCCGCCGCAATTGGGGCAGCGATGGTGCAAATGAGTTTCGGCGCAGTCCTGGCAGAAGGTGCACTCGAACGAGCAAATCATGGCCTCCTGGCTGTCCGGCGGCAGGTCTCGATCACAGCACTCGCAGCCGGGCTTCAACAGCAGCATTCTCCACCTCCTCCTCTCGCACCAGGCGGACCCACTGTCACAGATGCGCCCCTCGCCTTCCAGCAAAAGCCGCCCCAGAGGGCAGTGCGGCATAGGCCATCAAAGCCACAGTGCTCACAGAACTGCAGAAAACTGCATTCAGGGGCTGGATACCCAGAAATCTTTCGTTAATTCAATGCAGTGAAGAGACCACAACGAGCTGGGCCCAGGGCATCGGCCAAGAGTCTTGCGGAGGCTGAGAATGAGTGAGAGCGCCGATCAGAGGAAACCCTCGCGCCGCACCGCGGACGCGGCTGGCAGCAGACGGCAGAACAACCGCCGTCACAAGCTGCTCGCTGCGGCCAACAAGCTTTTCGCGAGCCAAGGCCTCGACGGAACCTCGATGCGGGAGATCGCAAGCGAGACAGGCATGCTGCCGGGCTCTCTCTACTACTACTTCGTGTCGAAGGACGATCTCTTCGAACAAGTTCATGCCGACGCCGTAGCCATGATCGCAGAGCGTGTCGAGAGCGCGCTCGAGCCTGTGGCCGACCCTTGGGAGAGGCTGGAAGCTGCGGCCGCCGCCCACCTCGAAGGGCTGCTGGCAGCCGAAGGCGGCGTCGTCATCGTAGAGCCAAACGCGCCGGCCGGCCGGCCCGAACTGGCCGAACGCCTCAAGGCGCAGCGCGACGACTACGAGCGGCGCTTCGCCGATCTGGTGGCAGCCCTGCCTTTGCCGAAAAAGGTGGACCGTCGCCTCTTCCGCCTCATGCTGCTTGGCAGCCTCAACTGGGCATCGCTCTGGTACAAACCGGGCAAGGGCCGACGAAAGCCGGCGGACATCGGCCGCAATCTGGTGCGCCTGATGAGGCAGGATGCCTGACGGCCCGCCGTAACGCGGCGCCCCAGCGCCAAGCGTATCTCTCTCCTCAAAATCGTCGGCTATGCTGACCGGCATTCCGGCAACGACGGCGAGAGCCAAGATTGATGCATTGACCTGGCCGGCATAAGGTCCAGTCTGTTCCGGTCAGTAGGTTGCGGCGCTCTGCTCCGAGGGCGGTTGGTCGCGGTGGCACTAGGGGACAAGTGATAAGGCCTAGGTCGGGGGCTATTGGATCTTGCGTGTGGATAACATCTTCGCTCCGGTGACCGCCAAGCGCGACGAGCTCTTGCAGCAGTTAGCGGGCGATGCGCCTCGCTGGCTCGATATCGCCCGGCGCGCCCAGCGCCTGCTGCCGCCGACCTATGCCGTCTCGATAATCCGCAAGGCGGTTCGCGAGCGACCAAAAAATGCGAACATCCAGTTTCTGCTCGCCGAAACACTAGTGCGCTTGGGTCAGGTCGCGGAAGCGCAAGCCGTGGCGGAGCAGATCCCGGCCAGCGAAAGCCAAGAGCTGCGCGCGCTGAAGCTGCGGGCCTCGATCGCTCAGCGTTGCGATCAGTGGCAGCGAGCCACGCAAGCCTGGCAACAGCTCTTGCAGAAGAGTCCGGAGAATCTGGCCGCGGTCAGAGGCCTAGCCCGCTGCCTTGACACGCTGGGCGATCGAAAGGGCGCCATTGCGGCCTATCGCGAGGCCATTCGCTTAAGCGATGATCGTCCCCTCAATCACTATGCGCTGGCTGCGCTCGAGGCGCGGGAGAAGGGTGGATGGCTGAGCCTCGAAGAGATCCGCGCGCTGCATGACCGCTATCCCGATGATCCCGATATCACCACGCGATACGCTGCGCAGCTGAGAAGCCTGGGCGACGATCGAAGCGCGGACGCACTGATCGAGGCGCAGATCCAAGGTCAGGCAGGACGAAAGCGCCAGCTGGCCCAAGCGCGCGCGCGGGGCTTCTTGAACGCACAGCGCTACAGCGATGCGGCCGACGTCATCCTCGAGGCCTTCGCTGACGACCTGAGCGATCTTCGCTCGCTGATCACCGCGTCCTCCTGGCTGGCCCTGGGCAAGGACTATGATGCGGCAGAGCAGTTGCTTGGGCTGGCCAGCAACGGCGAAACCTCTGACGAGGTGCTTCGCGCCCAGGCGCGTTTGAAGCTGACGGTCGGCGATCACGTGGCCGCATTGGCCTGTCAAGCGCAGGCGGTCCGTCTTTGCGGCAATCTCGCCAATCATGCGATGCTTTGCGAGATACTGCTGAAATCCGGAAGGCGCCGGTCGTCGGCCGCCGCTGTGATCACGCACATCGCCAAGACCTTTGGCGACACGCAACCCGGTTGGAGCGAACTCGGCGTCTTGAGTCTGAAGAACAAGGACTTCTCCTCGGCGCTTGCCTGGAGCAAGCGCGCCGCCGAAGCGCTGATCGAAAGCGACGTCCTGCTGCAGCACTACGCCAATGCGCTCTGGCACAGAGGCCAAACCGAGCGCGCCTGGTTCGTCCTGCTTGCCCTTGCGACTGGCCGCCGCGCCTTCCTCTCACCCGACAATGCGGCCTGCGAGCAGGAGCTGCAGGCACTCCGCTCAGAGCTGGCATCCTGCAAGGACTCGCTTTCCCGCCTGGAAGAGAACGCCCAGTTCATAGAGGTCTCGCAGGCGATGAGGCGCCTCTTCTCGAAACCCCATCTCATCAAGTGGAACGGCCGGCGGAACCCGGAAATCGGTTCCTTCATGCAGGCCTTCACGAAGCTCGAAGATGACGGCGCCCTGGAATCAGCGGCAGAGCTGATTGCCGAAGGCCTGGACCGGGTGGTCGCCGGCACCTCTCTTTCGGTGCGGCTGGGCGATCTGCTCTATCGCGCGGCCCGTGTTCATGAAGCGCTCGGCCGCCACAAGGATGCGCTCGCCTACCTGGCCGAAGCGCTGTGGATGAACAAGCACGACCCGATCCTGCTCTCCAGCTACCGGGAGATGCTTCGCAACCATGCGCCGCCATTGCGCACCTCGAGCGAGCCACGAGTGCTGATCCTCATTCCCACTTGGGAGAGGAGCGCACCGCGCGCCAGCTTTCTCGCCGAGCAGGTGGCGGCTGAGACGACGCTGACGGCGGTGACGGTGCAAGGCGAGCCGGAGTTGCAGTCGGTCACCTGTAACCCCGCACCCTACGGCTATGACCTGCGGCTTCCTTGCGAGGAAGGCTATCTGGCGCTGCCGGCAAAGCTCATGCTTGCCTACCGCTACCTTAGCTGCTGCAGCAACTGCGTGGGCGTCTTCAAGATGGACGACGATGCCGCCGTCGCCGACTTCGACAGGTTCAATGCGATGATCCGCCATCTCGTCGAGTCAAAGGCAGACTATGCTGGGCGCGTCTTGAACTACCACAACGGCACCTATCATCACGGCCGGCACCAATCCGCCGATCAAGGCCCCATTTTCGCCGAGTACAGGCCGCTCCATTTTTGCAGGGGGGAAGGCTATTACCTCTCGCGAAGGGCCCTCAGATCACTCTGCGAAATAGGGCTCACCTATTACTCGACGGACAATCGGCGAAAGATTTTCGAGGACGTGCTGGTGGCAGAAATCCTGGACACGGCGGGGATCAAGCCCACGCCTTTTGACCCGGTCGACAAGGGAGGCATGCTTTCGGAGGTGCTCGAGCCGCTGACGCTTCTGTCATAGCCCGTGGTGCGCAGACACCGGGACGGGACAAAGCGATGGCACCAGGGTCCAGCTTGCGAGGCCAAGACCCGTCTATGGCACCTGGCGCAGCCCGTCAGTCCAGCGCGGTACTCAGGATTGCCGCAAGCTCCCGCTTCTTGAAGGGCTTGGTCAGGAGCAGGGCTTCATCGCCCAGGAAGGCGTTGCTTCTGGCTGCGTCGGCTGAGTAGCCCGACATGTAGACGACCTTCAGCTGGGGATGGCTGCCGCGTATCCGCTGCACCAATTCAGGACCGCTGACACCCCCCGACAGGACCACGTCGGAGAGGATGAGATCCGCCCCCTGGCCTCGCGCCAAGGCTCGCTCCGCCCCCTGCGCATCGGCAACCGCAGTGACCCTATAGCCAAGCCCTTCGAGCATGCGCGCGGCGAGCTGGCGAACATCGTTGTCGTCTTCCACGACCAGGATCCTCTCGCCCCGGCCTTGCGGTGTATTCTGCTGCGGTTGAAAGGCCCGTCCCTTTGCCGCCGTTTCAACGCGCGGCAGGTAGAGGGTCACCGCCGTTCCCCTCCCCTCCTCACTGTCTATGGTGACGAAGCCTCCCGACTGCTTGGCGAAGCCATAGACCATCGACAATCCCAGCCCGCTGCCTTCGCCGATGCCCTTGGTGGTAAAGAAAGGCTCGAAGGCCTGCGCCTGAACCTCGGCCGACATCCCCGATCCGTTGTCGGATACGCAAAGGGCGACATAGTCGCCCGCCGCAACCTCCGGATTGTCGGCAAGGTCGGCCTCCTTCAAGGTCCGATTGCGGCTCGAAATGATGAGCTCGCCGCTGCCGGCCATGGCGTCGCGCGCGTTGAGGACAAGGTTTAGGAGGGCATTTTCCACCTGCCCCGGATCGGCGAGTGCCGGCCAAAGGCCTGCTGCGGCGCGCGTGGAAATCTCGACCCCTTCGCCAAGCGTGCGGGTTAGCAATTCCGACAGGCTCTCCGCCAGCTCGCCTAGGTGGATGGAGTGCGGGCGCAGCGGCTGCTGGCGGGAATAGGCAAGCAATCGCTGGGTCAACTCCGCACCGCGCGTGGCCGCCTTGAGAATGGCTTCAAGCGGCTTGCTGTCGCGACCGGCCTGGTCTGCCATCAGCTCCGCATTGCCCAGAATGATCGACAGCAGATTGTTGAAGTCGTGCGCGACACCCCCGGTCAACTGACCGACGGTCTCCATTTTCTGAGCCTGCCTATAGCGCTCTTCGCTCTTCTTGCGCTCCGTCACGTCATAAAGCGTGATGTAGGCGGCGATGCTACCGCGCCAGTTAACCGTGCCGGCCACACACTCCAAGGTGATGATGCGCCCGTCTTTCCTGACCCCGTCGAACTCGTAGCGGATAGGCGCTCTTGGCTTGACCAGAAAGGGCTCGCGGATCGTGTTGAGGCGCGAGACCTCGTAAGGCGCAATCAGCGACAAGGTGCTCGGCAGTGCAAGAAGTTCCTCCTTGCTGGCGTAGCCGAAAATTCGGGCGCATTCGTCGTTGCTGAACAGCGGCCTGCGATCCGCATCGGCGATCAGGATGCCCTGGATCGACCCTTCGGCCAGTTGGCGAAAATCCTCCTCGCTCTGCCGCAAGGCTTCCTCGGCGCGCCACTTGTCGGTGATGTCGCGGGCCAGTGCTAGAAGCCTGCTTTCCCCCTGAATGTCGATGAGCCCGAGCCTGATTTCGACCGGAAAGAGCGTCTTGTCCTTGCGCCGATGCATGCCCGAGATCGTGATCGTCTCATCGAGTGTGAGTTGTGCGATCAAGGACTGAAAGGCCTCTGCGGGGAATTCGACGTCGATATCGGGAACCGACAGGCCGAGCAGTTCCTCTCGTGCGTAACCCAATGACCTGCAGGCCTGACCGTTCACGTCGACGAAGCGACCGCTGTCGGGGTCGATGACGAACAGGCCGTCGCCTGCTTGCTCGACGACACTGCGCAAGTTGGCCTGGGATACGCGCAACTTCTCTTCGACGCGCTGTCGGTTGCCGATTTCCTCTCTCAGCGCCCGATTGGTCGTCCTCAACTGACGGGTCCGTTCCGCGACCATGTTTTCGGACCTGCTCCTGGCCAGACGCAGCTCCTCTTCGACGCGTTTGCGGTCGCTGATGTCCTCGACAAAGCCCTCGTAGTACCAAAGCCGGCCTTCACCGTCGTTCACCCGATAGACGTTTTGACGGACCCAGACCGGCTCTCTCAGCCTGTGGCGGAAGATCCGGCACTCGAATGCCTCGACGAAGCCCCGTGCCTCCAAGAGCCGGCCCATTCTTTCCCGGTCTCGGATATCGACATAGACCTCTTCGGCGATGTTACGGACAGCGGCAACCAGCTCGGCCTCACTGTCATAGCCATGCAGCCGCACCCCCGCCGCGTTGGCCCTGACGTAGCGTCCATCGGGCGTCGAGCGGAATACTCCGATGGACGAGCGCTCGTACATCCGACGGTAGTCTTCGTCGCGGATGACTTCGGGGTCTCCGACAAGGCCTTTCGAGCCTAGGTCCGACATGTCACGCACTCATGAGGTCTCAATCCCTCCGGCGAGCTTCTAGCATGCTCGCCAACTCGTCATCCAAGGCCCCTGTTTGCGGGACGCGATTGCCTATGGCCAGCACACCCGCAGCTGTGGGGCCTTGCAGCGCGGCCTGTCAATCGATCAACGATTGGCCAACCAGATCCCCGATCGAGGATAGGCTGCAGACATTCCGGCTCGTCGAAGAACCCCGTTAGATAGCATAGCCGGTGAGCGCGCCCTCGTCCCACTCCAATCCGAAGCCCGGCTTCTCCTCGATGATCATGCAGCCATCGTGGCGCGGCACCGGGTCGAGGCGGATGGCTTCCGCCCAGTCGACGAACTCTACCCAGTGGCAGGTTGGCGTCACCGCCAGGAGATGGACCGAGAGGTCCGGGAAGAGATGGCAGGAGAGCGGAATGCCACCGGGTTCGGCCAAGGCCGCCGCCCGCAGCCAGGCGGTGGGGCCGCCGATCTTCATCACGTCGGGCATATAGAGGTCGCCGGCGCCGACGGCGATCGCGCGCGCCAGCTCGCGCGGGCTCCAGAAGTTCTCTCCCAGCTGGATCGGGGTGCGGGCTTGGGCACGCAGGCGGGCATGGCCCTCGAGGTCGTCGCTGGGCAGCGGCTCTTCGATCCAGGCCAGGCCGGCATCGTCGAGTGCCAGCACCCGGGTCATGGCCTCGGCAAAGGTGAGCGACTGATTGTAGTCGGCCATGATGGAGATCCGCTCTCCGACGGCGTGGCGCACGGCCTCGATCACGGCCAGATCCTCGGCCAAGGTGGGATAGCCAAGGCGCAGTTTGATCGCCTTGAAGCCTTCCTCCACCAACTCCACCGCCTCATGAGCGGCAGCGTCGGGGCCGATGATCCCGAGGCCGTTGGAGTTGTAGGCCGGCAGCTCCTTCGGTTCGCCGCCGAGATAGCGCACCAGCGGCAGATCCGCCGCCTTGGCGGCGGCGTCCCACACCGCCATGTCAATGGCCGCCAGAGCCATGGTGACCAGCCCGGTGACGCCCAAGAGCCGGAACTTGCCCTGCAGGAAGCGCTCGATCTCGTAGGGGGCGATCGCCTGGCCGGCGACCAGACCGCCCATCTCTTCGATCAGGCGCGCGGTCGGCGCCAGTGCGTGCGGCGTATAGGTGAAGATATAGCCGTGCCCGACCAGTCCGCCCTCGCTCTTCAGATCGACGGCGATCAGCGGTGCCCGCTCCACCTGCCCGCTGGCGACGACCAAGGGACGGCGCAGCGGCACCAGGACCGGCCGCGCTTTGATCGATACGATCTTGTCAATGGTGCCGGTCATCGCTGTTCACCTCTTTGCTTCGGCCGGCACTGAGCCTGTCCGCTGCAGTCGTCGCCGAGGTTGCGAAAGACGCGGACGGCCCGCTCTTGCTTACCAGAGCGGGCCGCAACACGGCTAAACGAAGGACGAGCCTAGCTGGAGAACCACCAGCGCTCGGAGGCTCGCATGCCGTCCAGCGGATAGTTGCCCGCTACGGCCTCCTTGTGCTGTACGCGATCGCTCAACCCCATGACGTTGTTGGCAAAAGCCCAGACCAGAGCGCCGCCGTCGTCGCTGACGATGGACTGCATCTCGGTGTACATCTCCCGCCGCAGGTCCTGATCGAGCTCGGCACGGGCTATTAGCAGCAACTCGTTGAAACGCTCGTTTTTCCAGAAGGTGTCGTTCCAGGCGGCATCGTCCGCGTAGGCCGTGGAGAACATCCAGTCCGAGGTCGGCCGACCGCCCCAGTAGCAGGCACACCATGCCCGGTTCATCCAGATCGACGACCAGTAACCGTCGCTGGAGACCCGCTGCACGTTGATGTCGATGCCAGCCTGCTTAGCCTGCTCGGAATAGAGCACCGAGGCGTCGACGGCGCCGACGTAGGCGGCGTCCGCCGCAGCCAGATCAACCGAGAGCGAAGAGAGGCCAGACTGCTGCAGATGCCACTTGGCCTTGTCGGGATCGTAGCTGCGCTGCACTTGGTTGGGGTTGAAGAAGGCATCGTTCGGGCCGATCGGCTGGTCGTTGCCCAAGGTCCCGTGGCCGCGGAGAATCTTGCGCATCATCTCATCGCGGTCGATGGAGTATTTCAGCGCCAGGCGCACGTTGACATCATCGAAGGGCGGCGTGTCGCAGCGCATGGGGAAGGTGTAGTGGAGATATCCGGTGTTCTCCATGATGCGTACGCCGGCCACCTTCTCCAGGCGACTGACGATCTTCACGTCGACGCGGTCGATGGCGTCGACCTCGCCGGTCTGCAGCGCATTCACCCGGGCCGAGGGATCGATGATCGCCAGCACCGTGTAGTTGTCGAAGAAGGCATGGTCGGCCTTCCAGTAGTTCTTGTTCTTGGACATCTCCATGCGGATGCCAGGCTCGAAGTTGTCCACGACATAGGGGCCGGTGCCCTTACCGCCTTCCCAGTCCATCTTGCCGTCCTTCTCCGGCAGGATGATCAGGTGGTAGTCAGACAGCAGATAGGGGAAGTCGGCACTGCCGGACTCCAGCTGGAAGACCACTGTCTGGTCGTCGTCCTTGCGAATATCGGTGATCGACTTCAGGATTCCGGCCGCGCCCGACTTGCTGTCCGGGCCGCGATGATGGTTGATCGAGGCGATCACATCGTCGGCGCCCATGGTCTTGCCGTTGTGGAACTCGACGCCCTTGCGCAGCTTGATCGTCCAGGTCGCAGCGTCGGCCGACGCCTCCCAGCTTTCCGCCAGCTCCGGCGCCAGGTCGCCATAATTGTTGAGAACGGTCAGGTTGTTCGCCATGGACCAGCCCATGGCCAGATCGAAGGTGTCGTCATAGACCCCCGGGTCGAGGCTGTCGGTGGTGGAACCCGCCGCGATGCCGATCCGAAAATGGCCGCCATGCTTAGGCTCGGCGGCCCTGGCCGTGCCGGTCCAAAGATTGGCAGCCGCTACGGCGCCGACACCCAGGGCCGACGCGCGGCGCATGAAGTCGCGCCGTCCCAGCTGCTCCTTAACCCTTGCTGCGAAAAGCAGCCTTTCCAGTCTGTCGTCCATCTCCCATCCCCGCGCTTTGCAGTGTTTTGAGGTCACTCCCGCTTGCGCGGGCGCAGCCGCATTCTCCCGGACAAGGCCCCCAGGACGCAAGCGCTCTTGACAGGCAAGTGTGAGCGGCAGGATCTAACAGCTGTTGTTCGATTCATAACCGTATGAATGTTACAAATCCCATTTTCTTGCCCGAAACTCTGTGATAACCTGTTATGACGTTCTACTAGAGGGGCCAACGAAGTGCGCGCCGAACTGCGCCGTCAGAAGATGCTGGAGGTGATCCGCAGCCACGCCACGGCCTCGGTCGAGGAACTGGCGACCGCCTTGAGCGTCAGCAAGATGACGGTGCACCGAGACCTCGACCTGCTGAGCCAGCAGCGCCTGGTGCGCAAGATGCGTGGCGGGGCTACCATGCTGCCCTCCGTCGTGTTCGAGGCCGACTATCGCCAACGCGAGCAACTGAACCAGCCCCTCAAACTGGCTCTTGCCGAGGCGGCCGCAGAGCTGATCGAGCCGGGTATGGCGATCGCACTGGACGACAGCACCACGGTCGCTCCCATCGCGCCCTTGCTGCGGGACAAGCGTCCGCTGACCGTGCTGACCAACTCCTTGCCGCTGATGGTGTCCTTGGCCGAGGTCGAGGACATCACCGTGATCGCAGTCGGCGGCACCTATGACCGCATCGCCAAGGCCTTCTTCGGGCGGGTCACGGAAGACGCGATCGGCTCGCTTTGGACCGATCTGGTGATCATGTCGGCCTCGGCCGTGCGCAACTGCACCACCTACTACTTCGACGCCGACATCGCACGGACCAAGCAGGCCTTTCTCGACATCGCCGACCGCAAGGTGGCGATCTTCGACACCTCCAAATTCGAGAAGTCGGGCTTGCACAAGTTTGTCCATCTCTCCGCCTTCGACGAAGTGATGATCGCAGGCGCCCTGCCGGCGGAGAACTGGGCGCGGCTGGGCGAAGAGGGCGTCCACTACCGCCGCATCGAGGCCGAAACGGCTGATCCGGTAAGTGACGCGAAGAGGATGAGTGGATGAGCGGCAAGGCCTTGCGAACCGCTGCCTTTCTAAACGCCAAGAGCGGCCGGTCCTTCTCCATCGCGCTCGACCACGGCATGCAGCTGGGTCCGGTGCCCGGTTTGGTGGATGCGCGCCCGGTCATCGAGACCGCCATCGACATAGGGGCCGAGGGACTGCTCCTCACCCCCGGCCAGGTGACGCGCAACGCCGACATCTTGGCGATCCGCGGCCGTCCGGCCATCATGCTGCGGGTGGATCAGACCACCATGTGGCGGTTGGGCAGCGACAAGGGCTATGGGGAGGGACACACGCGGCTGGTCAGCAGCGCGGAAGACGCCGCGCGCCTGGGTGCGGAGGCGGTTATCACCTACCTCTTCACCTGCCACAAGGACCCGAGCCTGGAGAACCGTTCGATCGAGATCTGCGGGCAGATGGCCGAACGCTGCCGGGCCTTGGGCCTGGCCTTCGTGGTCGAGCCGATGGCGGCAAGGGACGGTATGCTGGAAGACCCCTTCTCGGCCGAGGTCATCGCCATGAACTGCCGCATCGCGGCCGACCTGGGCGCCGATCTCTTGAAGACCGACTGGTCGGGCGATGCCGAGAGCTTTCACCAGGTCGTGGAAGGCGTGGACGTGCCGGTCCTGCTGGCCGGCGGCCCTGCGGTCAAGAGCACCAGGTCCATGGTAAAGGATATCATGAGGACGGGTGCCAAGGGCCTGATCTTCGGCCGCAATCTGTTCCAAGCAGGTCAACCCAAGCGGATGATGAAGGAGCTGCAGAAGTTAGTTCATGGTGCCGCCTGAGGGACCAATGGCGTCCGGATGGCAGAAGCAAGGGGGGCGGCAAGCCGCCCCGAACCCGAGGGTGAGACCCGCGCCAAGCAGGGAGCGCCCTGAACAAGTGGAGGAGAGCATGACGAGACCTACGGCAAAGCAACGGAGCCTCTGGCTGTCGGCTGTCGCCGGCCTGGCGCTCTTAGGCGCGGGTGCAGCCAATGCGGAGGAAGAGACTCTGACCTTCGTTTGGCACGCCGGAACCTGCGCCGACGCCATCGTGAAGATCGCGGAACGCTACCCGGACAAGAACGTCAAGATCGTCCCGGCCTTGGTGCCCTATGGCCCCGAATGGCACGGCAAGATCGCCTCGGAGTTCGCAATCAAGGGCGACGGCTTCGACTTCGCCATGTGGGACAGCCAGTCGACGGCGGAGTTCGCCGGCGCCGGCCACGCGCATTCGATCAACGACGTCTTCGCGTCCTCCGCCGAGTTGGAGGAGGCCCTCTTCCCGCGCGCCTCGCTGGCCCGCTACGGCGAGTATCCGGATAACTCGGGCCAGTTCTGGGGCTTGCCGGTGAACCAGGACGCCTATGGCTTCATGTACCGCAAGGACCTCTTCGAGGACCCCAAGGAGCAGGAGGCCTTCAAGGCCAAGTACGGCTATGACCTGGCGGTCCCGCAGACCTATCAGCAGGCCCGCGACATGGCAGAGTTCTTCACCCGGCCGGATCAGGACCTCTATGGCTGGGGCCAGATGGGCGGGCGCGAGTACGACTTCGCCACCACGGCGTCGAACTCCTTCCTCTGGTCCTTCGGCGGCGAGCTCTACAACCCCGAGACCTTCGAGGTCGACGGCTACCTGAACTCGCCGGCTTCGGTCGACGGCGTGCAGGCCTACGTCGACATGTTCCAGTTCGGCCCGCCGGGCTCGCAGAACTGGGGCTGGGACGAGGTCAACGCAGCCTGGCAGCAGGGCAAGCTGGCCATGGCCATGCAGTGGTACTACTTCCACGGCTCCAACGCCGACCCGGCGGTCAACCCCTTCGCCGAGGCCACCGGCTACGCCAACCTGCCGGGCGCGGTCGGCCGCGACGGCAAGTTCCGCCGACAGTTCTCGGTCGGCGGCCAGGGCATGGGCATCAACAAGTACTCCAAGAAGATCCCCACGCTGGTGAAGTTCATGGAGTGGTACTTCCAGCCGGAGCAGCAGAAGGAGTATGCCGCCGTCTGCCAGACCGGGCTGAAGTCGGTGCTGGAGAGCAGCGAGTGGCAAGGCCTGAACTCCTACAACAAGCATTTCGCCAAGGCCTTGGACTACACCAACGACTATTGGCACCTGCCGGAGTACGCTATCCTGCTGGACGAGCTGCAGGATGAGGTCTCCAACGCGATCACCGGCAAGAAGACGGTGCAGGAGGCACTCGACGACGCCGCGCGCCGGCACGAGCGCACGCTGAAACGCGCCGGCTATGAAATCAAGCGCGGCGACTCGGCGCCTGAGGTTCCCGACCAGGTCATCACCCCGGTCGGCAAGGACGAGGTCGAGGTCCTTATCGTAAACTAAGGTCCTCGATATCCTGCCGGGCACGGCCACCCCTGTCAGCCGTGCCCGGCAGCTGTCCGATGAGGGAGCAAGCGGCGTGCCGAGAGACGACGAGCGCGGAGCCCAGATCGCCGGAGCGGCCGCTATGACGGCCGGACCGAGTCCCGTCAGCCGCGCGCTCCACTTCCTGCCGGTGGTCTTGCTCCTGGTCTACAGCTTCTACAACATCGGCCCGATGTTCTGGCTGGTGATCTCCTCGATCAAGGACCGCCAGGACCTCTTCACCTTCCCGCCGACCCTGATCTTCGAGCCGACATGGTCCGGCTACCAGGCCGTCTTCGGGGTCGGCGCTGCGGCCGGATCCGCCGCAGCCATCGGCTTGGTCGATGCGCTCATCAACTCGATCGTGATCTCCGTCTCCGGAACGGTGGCGGCCGTAGCGCTGGGCACCTTCGCCGGCTATGCCTGCTCCCGCTTTGCCTTTCCGGGCCGCAACGACTTTCTCTTCTTCGTGCTCTCGACGCGGATGCTGCCGCCGGTGGCGGTCCTGGTCTTCTACCATATTATGTTCTCGGAGCTGGGGCTGGCGGACACCCGGATCGGCCTGATCCTGATCGCCACCTTCATCAACGTCGGACTGGCCACCTGGATCATGAAGGGCTTCTTCGACGGCGTCTCGACCGACATCGAGCGTATCGCCATCAACTGCGGCTACTCGCGCTTCTATGCCTTCCGCCGTCTGGTGGTGCCGCAGGTGAAGGGCGGCATCGCGGCGACCAGCGGCTTCTGCTTCATCTTCGCCTGGAACGAGTTCGCCTTCGCCTCGATCATCTCGACGACGCAGGCCAAGACCTTGCCGGTCAAGATCGCCTCGGCCATGGGCGCCACCGGGCTGGAGTGGACGCAGATCTGTGCGGCCGGCACAGTGCTGATCGTGCCGGTGGTCATCCTTTTCTACTTCCTGCGCCACTATCTCTTGATGGGGATGACCTTCGGCGTGCTGGGGCGGGCGAAATGACCGGCGCCAAGCGCTTCGAGCTTTCCGACCGGGCCATCATCTGGCTCTTCCTGGTGCCGACCCTGGTGCTGCTGATCGGCATGGTGGGCTATCCCTTCGTGTCGCTGATCATCCTCAGCTTCTACCGCTTCTCCATCCTGCGCTCCGAGGCCGGGCGGGAGTACATCGGCCTGGAGAACTACGATTTCCTGCTGGACGATCCGGAGCTGTGGGAGCGCTTCATCTTCACCGGCCAGTTCGTGGTGACCTCGGTCACCTGCCAGTTCATCATCGGCATCTTCGTCGCCTATCACCTGCAGAAGTCCTTTCGCGGCCGCGACATCATCTTCACCGTCCTGATGATGCCGATGATGGTCTGCCCCATCGTCGTCGGCTTCCTCTGGCGCTACATGTTCAATTCCGAGTGGGGCGTGGTGAACTACCTCGTGACCCTGACGGGCTCCGGCAAGGTCGACTGGCTGGGCGTGACCGACAACGCACTGCTCGCCGTCGTCATCGCCGACACCTGGATGTGGACGCCCTTCGTCATCCTGCTGGCCACCGCCGCCTTCCGCGGCATTCCCAAAGTGATCTACGAGGCCGCCGACATCGACGGAGCCTCGGCCTTCTACCGCTTCACCCGCATCACCCTGCCCTTGGCCGCCCCCATCCTCTTCATCGCCCTGCTGTTGCGCATGATCGACAGCTTCAAGCAGTACGACCTCTTCTTCGCCATGACCGGCGGCGGGCCCGGCTCGACGACGCAGACCGTCTCCTTCTCGCTGGGCAAGGTCGCTTTCAGCTACTTCTATACCGGCGAGGCCTCGGCCCTGGCGGTGATCCTGCTGCTGATCATCATCGGCCTTTCGCTGGTGCTGGTGCGCTACCTCAACCTCTTGAGCGCCAAGGCGCGGGGCTAGTCGGCATGGCAGCGATTTCCATCGAGAACCTGCTGGTGCGCTTCGGCGACTTTCGCGCGGTCAACAAGATCTCGCTGGAGATCGCCGACGGCGAGCTGGTTGTCTTCCTCGGCCCCTCGGGCTGCGGCAAGACCACGACCCTGCGCTGCATCGCCGGCCTGCAGGAGGCGCAGGCCGGCTCGATCGCCTTCGACGGCCAGCCGATCCTGGAGCTCGCCCCCAGTGCCCGCAACGTCGCCATGGTCTTCCAGAGCGTCTCGCTCTATCCCCACCTCTCGGTCGCCGGCAACATCGCCTTCCCGCTGAAGGCCCGCGGCGAGCCGCGTCAGGCGGTGCGGGAGAGGCTGGACTGGGTGGCCGGCGTGCTGGATCTGGGCGCCATCATGAAGCGGCGGCCCGGCGGCCTGCCGCCCGGCGCCCTGCAGCGGGTGGCCTTGGCCCGCGCTATCGTGCGCAGCCCCAACGTCCTGCTGCTCGACGAGCCGCTCTCGGCCGTGGACGAGCAGTTCCGCGAGAACATGCGCTGGGAGCTGGGCCACATTCAGCGCGAGCTGGGCGTCACCACCATCTACGTGACCCACGACCAGCGCGAGGCCATGGCGCTGGCTGACCGCATCGTCTTGATGCGCGACGGCCGAATCGAGCAGTTCGGCGATGCCGACGACCTCTATTTCCGGCCGGCGACGGCCTTCACCGGCTACTTCATCGGCTCGCCCTCGATGAACTTCTTTCCGCTGCGCCTGCAGGACGACGGCATCGAGCTGGCCGCCGGCGGGCGGCTCGATGGCGCGGCAGGCGAGGCGCTGCAGCGTGCCCTCTCGGGCCGGGAGGGCTGCCGGCTGGGCCTGCGCCCGCAGGACCTGCACCTCACCGCGGCGGCGCGCGGCCCTCAGCTGAGCGGCGCGGCGGAGATCCTGCCCTACCGTCAGGGCAGCGATCGCCTTTTCTCCTTCAAGCTGGGAGAGCAGGTCTTCCTGGGCAGCGACCGATCGGATGGCGCCGCGACCGCGGCGATCCATCTGGACCTCTCCCGCGCCTTTCTCTTCGACGCAGAGGACCGTCGCCTGGCCGTCGACCTCGGCGCCCGCGAGGCCGTGTCATGAGCTTCCTGAGGATCCAGGATCTCGCCAAGCGTTTCGGGGGAACCCGGGCATTGGATGGCCTGTCGCTGGACCTGGCAGAAGGCGAGGTCCTGGCACTCCTGGGCCCCACTGGCGCCGGCAAGTCCACAACTTTGCTCTGTGTCGCCGGCCTGGAGCGGCCGGACCGCGGCAGCATCCACCTGGATGGCCAGGATCAGGCCGGCCTGCCGGCCAACCGCCGCGACGTCGCCATGGTCTTCGAGGGACTGAATCTCTTCCCCACCTTGAGCGTGCGCGAGAACATCACCTTGCCGTTGAGGGCGCCCGGACGCGAGACCGAGGCAGGTCAGATCGAGGCGCGCCTCAAGACGGTCACCGAGCAGCTGCGCATCGCCCATCTGGTCGACCGCCGCCCGCAGGGCCTCAGTGGCGGCGAGACCCAGCGGGTCGCCTTGGCGCGCGCGCTGGTGCGGCGCTCCGCCCTCTACCTGCTGGACGAGCCCTTGAGCGCCCTGGACTTGAAGCTGCGCGAAGACCTCCAGGCGGAGCTGCGCGGCCTGCACGCCCACTACGGCTCCACCCTGCTCTACGCCACCCACGACTTCCATGGCGCCACGGCGATTGCCGACCGATTGGCTCTGGTCTCCAAGGGTCGCGTGATCCAGGTCGGCAGGCTGGACGACATCCTCGCCCGGCCGGCCAGCAAGGCCGTCGGCCATTTGGTCGGCAGCCCGCACATGGCTTTTCTGCGAGCGCAGCGCCAAGGCGAGGAGATCCGCCTGGCCGGTCATGAGCAGGCCCTCTCCCTGAAAGGCTTCCGCCCGGCTGCCGAGGTGCCCGATGAGGTCACGATCGGCATCTGGCCGGAGGACATCCGCCTGCTGAGCGAGTCCGAGGAGGGCTTGTCCGGCGAGATCTACGCGGTCAACCGCCGCGGCATCGACAAGGCGGTGCAGATCGACGGCGCCTTCGGCAGCTTCCGCAAGGCGGTGCCGCTGGAGCTGCCGGCGCGCCAGGGCATGGCCTGCCGCTTCGCCTTCGACCCGGCCCGCGCCTTCCTCTTCGACCCGGCCAGCGAGGCGGTACTGAGCGCCGCCCACGGCGAAGGGGCAGTGTCGTGAACGCCAAGCTGCACGGACGCCTCTTCGCCCTCATCTCGGCGCTGATCTTCGTGGCGGTGGCCTTGATGATCCAGCCCTTCGCCTTCGATCTCTTCACCTACGGCTTTCCCTTGCTGCTGGTAGGGATCGGCGGCTTTATCTTGCTCGATCATGTGCCGGCCAGAGAGCCGGAGGGAGACGACAGCGACGATGTTTAAGATGAAGAAGATCATCAACGACCCCGCCCAAGTGGTTGAAGAGACCCTGGAAGGCCTGACGCTCGCTTACGACGGCGACGTCACCCAGCTGGCGGGCGGCTCGGCGCTGGTGCGCAAGGAGATCCCCGATGGCAAGGTCGCCCTGCTAATCGGCGGCGGCAGCGGTCACGAGCCGATCTTCCACGGCTTCCTGGGACCCAACTTCGCCGACGGGGCTGCCTGCGGTGCCATCTTCGCCGCGCCCACCCCCGACGTCATCCTGGAGGCCACCAAGGCGGTCCACCGCGGCAAGGGCGTCCTTTACCTCTACGGCAACTACGCCGGCGACAACATGAACTTCGACATCGCCGCCGAGATGGCCGCCGAGGAGGGCATCGAGACGCGCACCGTGCGTGTTTGGGACGACGTCGCCTCTGGCCCGCCCGACCGGGTGGAGGAGCGGCGCGGCATCGCCGGCGACGTCTACATGATCAAGATCGCCGGCGCCGCCGCTGCGACCCTCGACAGCCTGGAAGCGGTCGAACGGGTGGCGGTGCATGCCCGCGCCAACCTACGCAGCCTGGGCGTCGCAGTGCGCGCCGGCTCGATCCCGGAGACCGGCAAGCCGACCTTCGAGCTGGGCGACGACGAGATCGAGATCGGCATGGGCGCCCACGGCGAGGCCGGCGTGCGCCGCCAGACGCTCACCCCGGCCGATCCGCTGACCGACCAGATGATGGAGGTCATCCTGGGTGACATAGACCTCGCGTCCGGCGACGAGGTGGCCTTGCTCTTCAACAATCTGGGCGCCACCACCTTCATGGAGATGCTGATCGTCAATCGACGCGTCCGGCAGCTCCTGGCCGAGCGCGGCATCGCGGTCTACAAGACCGACATGGGCGCCTATGTCACCAGCCAGGAAATGGCCGGCTTCTCCATCACGCTGCTCAAGCTGGACGAGGCGCTCAAGCGCTATCTCGACATGCCGGCCTCCTGCTTCGCCATGACCCGCTGACGGGGGGAGAGGCTTGAACGCCGGGGAGACCAAGGCCGCGTTCCTGGCGATCGCCGAAGCGGTGATCGCAGCCGAGCCAAAGCTGACCGATGCCGACCGTGCCATCGGCGACGGCGACCACGGCATCGGCATGAAGCGCGGCTTCCAGGCGGTGCAGGAGAAGCTGGCGGCGAGCGATCCAGCCACACCGGCAGCGGTCCTGAAGGATTGCGGCATGGCGATCCTCTCCAAGACCGGCGGAGCGGCCGGCGCCGTCTTCGGCACCTTCTTTCGCGCCGGCGGTGCTGCGCTCGGCGAGGTCGAAGACCTGGATGCAGCAGGATTCACCTCATTCCTGGTCGCCGGACGCGACGCCGTGATGAAGCGCGGCGGTGCGGCCGAAGGCGACAAGACCATGCTGGACGCCCTGGCCGAGGCCATCCGCCAATCCGAGAATGCAGCCGACCTCGACGACGCCCTCGCGCAGGCGGCCGCAGGTGCCGCGCGTGGCGCCGAGGCCACCAAAGCCATGGTGGCTCGCTTCGGCAAGGCCAAGGCCCTGGGCGAGCGGGCGCTCGGCCATCCCGACCCCGGTGCGCTTACCTTGGCGTTGATCCTGGAGGCTTGGCGAGACAGTCTGTAAGAAGTCTCTTTAACAAGCGCGCGAGGGGCGAGGATTGCGGGGGTCGACCTCATCGAAGAGCGAGAGGCAAGAACCATCTCGCCGCTCGGAGGGACAGAGCACGAGCCTCGGATCCAGTCTCGCGGCGGGCGGCCTCAGGCTCTTCCCCTTCTTCGTCGCTCTCAACATCACCTTTCAGCTGGTCAGCGACGTCACCGCCGCCAAACTCGTCGGGTTCGTCGGGGTCAGTGTTTCGATCAGCATCATCTACTTCCCGGTCACCTACGTCGTCGACGACATCGTGACGGAGGTCTATGGCTACGGCCGCGCGCGTATGGTGATGTGGTACACCTTGATGGCCTCCGTCACCGCCGGATTGATCTACCAGCTGGCCGCCTTCTATCCGGCTGCATCGGGCTTTGCGGACGCCGCGGCCTATCGGAGCGTGTTCGAGATGGTCCCCCGGGTGCTGTTGGGGTCTTGGCTCGCCCTCTTTGCCGGCGATATCGCCAACAACTACGTGATTTCGAGGCTGAAGGTCCTGACCAACGGCAAGCGGCTTTGGCTAAGGCTGGTGACCTCGACGGTCGTCGGCCAGCTGGTCAACACCATCGTCTTCAACACGGTGGCCTTCGCCGGCGAGCTCAGCTTGGACATGCTGCTGCCGGGAATTGTCCTCAGCTGGCTGTTCAAGATCGCGGTCGAGCTGGTGATGATGCCCCTCACCTACAAGGTGATTGCCTACGTGAAGCGCGTCGAGGGGGTGGACGCCTACGATCGTCACATCGACTACAATCCCTTGCTGCTGCGCAGCTGAGACTCGGGACCGAGAAATTGGGAGAGCGCCTGGCTCGGACCCCAGCCCGGGTTCGATCCAGACGCTCTTCCATTTGACCTTGGGATCAGCAGCTCGGGCTAGGCATGGGCTAGCACCGGTGCGCGCCGGTAGCGCCACTCGACCACGACGGCGGTGACGACGGCGAAGAGCACGTGGCCTACGAGCGCCACCCAGGTGATGCCGGTGAAGCCCAGGAAGGGCGGGTTTCCGGCGACCCAAGAGGCCATCACCAGAAGCGCGAAGACCCACAGCGCCACGCCATAGGCAAGCGACCCCAAGAACCAGTTGATCTGCGGCAGAAAGGCCCGGCGCAGAGGATCGACGATCAACATCCAGCCGATCGGATAGGCGATCATGCCGGCGAAGTAGTGCAGGAACTCTCCGGCGGGCCGATAGGCCTCGCCGGTAAAGACCTTGACGACCTGCGTCGCCAAGGGCACCGGTGCCAAACCGGAAAAGCCCAGCAAAGGACTGAGGCTCTGTCCGAAGAAGTCGAAGGCCACCGTCGAAAAGGCACCTGCGCTCAGCAAGGTGACGATAAAGAAGGTGAGCGATCGGCCGCGCAGGATATCCATGTTTCCCTCCATTCCTGAGACGATCTGAACCCGGCACACCCCGCCTTGCGGAGCGGCTTTGCTGTAAGAGCCGTCACCTCTTGGCTGCCCGCGGCTCGGAGCGCGCCGGACCCCTTGGCCCGCGTCCTCCGAGGTGCGGCCTCCTTCGATGAAAGCTCTTGTCGAGTGGTTACGGCGCGACAACCCGAAGACGCATACGCATCGGCCATCGACCATTAACGGTCCGGGGCTCAGCGATCGAGGCGATGCAAGCCCTTGCGTCTTTGCCCTTTGGCTGCTGTCCCATCATTGCTGCACCCTTCTTCCGGTTAGCTTGGAGTGCCGATGCCTTCGCATCCGCCAAACCACATGCGGCAATAGCTAGAGCTGCCCCAAGTCCGCCCAATTCAAATATCGAGCGCGAAAGTTCACGGAGACGGCAACCGAGGTGAGCGCGGAGGTTGCAGCCGCGCCGGCACGGGCCGGGCTGCTGCAGATCAAGGTGAAACAGCAACCGACAAGGCCCTGCGATCACTGGAGTTTTCGGGCCTGCCGACGCAGCCGGACCGCAAAGCCATGGCATCACGCCACCTAACGCCATTTGTCGGCCGTTCACTTTGCTGGCGCGCCAGCCGGCGTTTCGTGCAATGCTGCACCGCAAGAAACTGGAAGCCCTATCGGATATTGGCCTGATTGTTCCGGCCGCCGACTTTGGAGGGAAAGACTCATGGGAGACGCTGGAGAGCCAATCGACTTGTCGTCCGAGACCTTTCAACCTGCCATGGCCGACAACCCCTTTGTCGCCTGTATCCTTCGTCGTGGCCCCTTCGCGGCCTGCGCACCCGACGCCTTGGCGGTGATCGGGGAGAGCGACGGCCCCTGGATCTGGGCCACGATCGATTTGACGGAAGCCACCGATGTCGCTGCGATGTTCGGCCTTGACGCCAACGAGCCGCACCTCTTGTTGATGCGCGAGCAGGTGGTGCTCTATTGCGAGCCGCTTGCCGCGGCATCGCCCGAAGCAACGCGCGCTTATCTGAAACGTGCGGCGCAGTTGGACATGGTGCAAGTGCGCGCTGCCTTGGAGGCGGAACGTGCCGGCCGCCAGTCTCTTCTTGCCCGGCGGGTTTGCCCGACGGCATTGCGCTCGCGGTGACGCCGGATGACCTCTCCTTCGCTCTGAGCGAGCACCACAGTCATAGCCAGAGTATCCGCCAGGGCCTTATGCCTTGGGCCGCCCCGCGGGCGCGGCTCCTTGTGGACTTTACGGCCTATGGATCGCCGCCTAGGGTAACGCGCAAGCGATTGCTCTCTACTCTCGGAAGGACGCCGCCGTGGCAATACAGCAAATCTCTGTCGAGGAGATCGCCGAGGCTGTGCCAGATGGCGCGCTCTTGGGCATCCCGGCTGACTATTCCGGCGTGCCGATGGCGGTCACGCGGGCGCTGATCGCCCGAGAAGCCAAGGAGCTTCGCCTCTTTTGCCTGCCGCTGACCACCATTCAGGGCGACATGCTGATCGGCGCGGGCTGCGTTGCCGGTATCGAGGCCGCCGCGGTAACGCTGGGTGAGTATGGGCTGGCGCCGCGCTTTTCCGCCGCTATCGAAGCGGGCCTCCTGGACATTCAGGATTCCACCTGCCCGGCCTTGCACACCCAGTTGCAAGCCGTCGAACGGGGCGTTCCCTTCATGCCCATGCGGGGGTTGGTCGGCTCCGACATTCTTCGGCACCGGCCGGACTGGCGCGTGATCGACAATCCCTTTGCCGATGAGGGCGATCCCTTGGTTCTCTTGCCGGCCCGGCCGCTGGACGTCACTGTCATCCATGCGCCCTATGCCGACAGCGAAGGCAACGTCTTCATCGGCCGGCGGCGGGAGCTGGCGACCCTCGTCCATGCCTCCGAGCGCACCTTCGTCACCGTCGAGAAGGTCGTCGAGCAGAGCCTCTTCGAAAGCGAAGCCACCGCCGCCGGTGCGCTTCCCGCCTTCTACGTCGAGGCCATCGCACAAGCCGAGAAGGGGGCCTGGCCTTGCGGCTTGACCGATCTCTACCCGCCTGACGGCGGAGAACTGCGCCGCTATGCCGAGGCCGCAAAGACGGCGACCGGATTCGCCGACTATCTAGCCGGCTTGGGGCTTTCGCCGAGGGCGGCGGCGTGAAGGCAAGCCGCGAAGAACTGCTGATCTCGCTGCTTGCCGACCGCTTGGCCGGCGACCGTCACGTGGCGGTCGGCGCCGCTTCGCCGATTCCCGGCTCGGCCGCCTTGTTGGCCAAGGCCGAGAGCAGCCGGCCGATGCAGGTCACGGTCCTGCAGTCCCGGCGCCACAACCACTTCGTCGAGGGCTCTCGTGAGCTCTTCGACTGTGCCGCCCAAGGGCGCATCGACAGCTTCTTTCTGGGCGGCGTGCAGATCGACGGCCAGGCCAACATCAACCTGGTCGGCATCGGCGACTACCCTCGCATGAAGAAGCGCTTTCCCGGCTCCTTCGGATCGGCCCTGATGTACTACGTCGTGCCTAAGGTCATTCTGTTCCGCGAAGAGCACTCGCGGCGCAGCCTGGTCGAGAAGGTGGACTTCATCTCAGCACCAGGCAGCAGCGAAGAAGGGGTCTACCGCCCCGGCGGGCCGAAAGCACTGGTGACCGGCCGGGCGGTCTTCGAATTCGATCGCATCCGCCGGCGCTTTCGCCTGGAGCAGATTCACCCCGGTGAAACAAAGAAGAGCGTAGAGGCCGCGACGGGCTTCGCCTATGATCTCGGCGCGGTGACGGAAACCCCCGCGCCATCGGCCGGCCGCTTGGAATTCCTGCGCGGCGAGATCGCGCCCAAAGTGGCACAGTTCTACCCAGAGTTTGCCGAAAGGATGTGGGGCGTGGCTGCGCAGAGCGCGGCTTAGCGTGTTAAGGGTTTGCCTGGAGCGATGCAGCTTCGCTAGACTGGCGCAGATCTGTCGCCAGCTTGCAAGCAGGAGGCAACGATGGTGATCAAGAGCCTCGTAGGACTGGCTGCCCGGCGCCTGGCACGCGATCCGCGCTTTCGGGCCAAGGCGCAGGAGATGGTGAAGACTCACGCGGTGCCCGTCGCCGAGCGCAAGGCCAAGGCAGTGAAGCAGGTCGTGCGCAACGCCGAGCCCGGAACCCATCCGGCCAGAGTGGCCGGACGCGCCGTGCGTCGCCTTCTGGACGGCTGATAGCCGCTCTCTGCCCCCGCTCGGTTACTGGCGGACCGCTTCTGCCTCGATGATCACCTGGACCTCGTCCCCGACCAAACCGTTTTCCACCGCATAGGTCATTCCGAAGTCGCTGCGCTTCACCGTGGCGCGCGCGGAAACGCCAAGAACGTAGGGGACACTTCCCTTTACCGGGAAGGGATAGGGTCCGATCTTGTTCAAGGTGACGTCCAGCGTGACGGGCTGGGTGACGCCCAAGATGGTCAAGTCGCCCATGATCTGGCCGCTTTCGGCGCTCGTGGCTTTCGCTTCTCTCATGTGGAAGGTAATTTCCGGATGGGATTCCACGTCAAGGAAGTCGCCGCCACGGACGTGCTTATCCCGCGGCTCGTCGTTGGAGAACACGCTGGTCGACGAGATGGAGACCTGCAGATCGTCGAGGTCTTGCGTTTCCTCGTCGAAGACGAAGCTGCCTTCGACCTCCAGAAACTGCCCCAAGGTGTTCTGATAGCCGATGTGGTGGACGAGGAAGGCCACCGTGGTGTGGCGCGGATCGATGACATAGGTCTCCGGCGCTGCCTGCACCTGGCCGCCGAGCAGAGCCAGGCCACCCGCCAAAACGCTTGCCAAAGGTAGGCGCCTTATCGGGCCAATCCACGTCCATCGCTCCATCATCGCTCGCTCCTCCAGATTTCGTCGGTCACCCTCTGCCCTTGGGTTAAGGCATTCAAACGTCCGCCCCGCCCGGCGGTCGAGTCACATGCTGGCGAGATGTGCACAAGTATCGCTTGCAGTTTAGGAGCGGTATCCAATTAATAGGGCGCTCAGCTGTCCTTGCGGCGCGCATGGGCCTTCTTGAGCGCCCGCAGACGCATCTTCAAGCGCCAGCGAGACGGGGTCTTCTGGCCCTGTTTGGCCAGTTCCTCATTGACGTGGATGAGATATTTCAGAACACCGATCTGGTAGACTTGGTTCGCGTCGCTGTCCTTCAGCTTCCTGAAAGCCCGGACGATATCAGGTGTCCGCCGGACGACCTCCCTACGCAGCTCCTCAGAGAACCGTGGCTGAACCAATGCCCTGGTCGCTATGTTTTCAAAGACCGGAAAGTCGATCTTCTTGGGAAAATGATCGTCGATGCCGTTCATCAGCGAGACGGTCTGTGCCGATATCGCCTTTGGACCACCCTTCAAGGATCCGGCGAAATAGTGGCCATGGACCCTGGAGACCCTGGCGCGGTCCAGGTTGCCGGACTGCAGTTTCATCACGCCTTTTGGCTTGTCATCGATCGGCAAGTCGACACCGCGACTGCCGCGCAGGTCATCGAGCAGCTGCAGGCAACCCACGAAGTGGTTGTCGACATTGACCCCGGTGGCCGAGGAGGCATGCCAGCGATAGCAGGACAGCGGCTCCTCGCCCGGAAAGCCGATCTGCCAGCCCTCCTGCAAGATGTCGGTCATGTACTGCCAGTCTTCGGCATAGCGCTTGCCGGGAACGAAGCGCTGCCGCTTCATGACATCGCTACGGCCCATGATCGCGGAGATTTGACAGGGAACCTGCCAGGCGTCGCGGTACCAAGATGCCGCCCGGCGGCCGACCACCAGGTTCAGGCTTCTGCCGTCTTGATCGATGATCGAGGTGAGCCCGCCACAAACCTTGTAGGTGCCCTCCTCCAGGAACTCGAAGCGGCGACGCAGAGAGCCCGGCGTGACCAGATCGTCGGCATCGAGGAAGCAGACATACTTGCCGCGCGCGAAATCCAGCCCCCGATTGCGGGCGACCGAAACCCCGGCGTTCTCTTGACTGTGAACGAAGATCCTGTCGTGGCGGACACGATTTTGCTCCACGATGGCAACTGAATCGTCCGTCGATCCATCGTCAATGACGATTATCTCAAAGTCCTTAAAGTCTTGCTGAAAAATACTATCTAAAGTTGTTTCAATCATGCTCGCGGCATTATAGACGGGCATGACAATGCTAATGGCGGGCCGCCCGTAGCGATCCGCCATGGCATCTTCAACATACAAGGAGCGGATGGACTTGTTGTCTGACTTCACGTTTGTATAGGGATAGAAGACCGTACTGCGCAAGAAGTTAATGAGCGTAGGCAGCAGGACAGGGCCTAATCTATTGAGCTGGTCGAACTCCCTTTGAAAGTCATAAAATAACACGTCACCGCCATTGGGTAGGTAGGAAAAAACCAGATTTGCCAAGAAATAGATATCCGTAAACACGCCACGTTCGGACCGCGGCGCAGCACCAGCCATTACGTTCTGGTTGAAGAGATATACCCTATCTAGATTCCCTAATTCCACCAACAACTCTTTGTTTTCAGTACTATTCGCATTGACTGCTATCTCTGTACCTGGAATACATAGTATTTGGTCAACTTTCTTCAGAACTTGGTTGCGCGAGAACGATAAGATGGATTTTTCTAAGGCAACAACAACCTTTCGATCTGGTCCTAATTGGCCCAGTTTTCCAACAAGCGCCGCTGGAACAACGATGACACTCTCTTTTCTTTGGTCATTGATCTGATAAATGTGCTGAGAATCACTTCCGACAAAAACTATTGATTGTGCTGTGCCAGCGCTTTTCTGAGAGGAAAGAGCATCATTGGCAGCAGACTCACGCATGTTACTCATCACAGTCTGGCTAGACTGGAGAACATCGCTCATGCTCGCTGCACCACTCATTACCAATTAATTCCTTTTGATTCCCGTTTCCTATCGCGAGCACGACTTCGGCCGCACAGAGACTTACTCGTGGGGTGGTTAGCCTTTGCCCGCCGCACTGTCAAGGCGACCGAAGAAGGCTGTCGAAGCTGCTGTAAAACCTGCCACACTTTAGACGCAGGATGGCAGGATCGCCACAGCCTACCAGATGCAGAAGCCACGGTCCATTGACGCTTCTTTTGCAGCGATTGCAGCCGGCACCAGCCTTGACACTTGACGTAGATGGAGATCTTGAAGGATGAACGTGGCCTCTGGTGTTCGCCGGAACAAGGAGAGACCATGCCGCCTCCCAAAAGCTCGCCGAAATCGCTTGCCCTTGGCGCGCCGGGCCAAGGCCTCCGGCGCCCTCGAGGTGACAGGAAGGGCGATTCCGAGACGAAGCACCAGTCGCTTCACGTGACCAAAAGGCTCCTCGACCAGTCTAAGCTCATCTTCAACCATCTGCCGAAGGCGGGCGGCAGTTCCCTCTACCAGTTTTTTCAGGATCTCTTCGGGGAAGATCGGGTGTTCCGCTTCTGGTCGCGCACGGTCACCGCCGATACGAAGACCATGGAGTCCCTGACGGAGGAAGAACGCGCGCACTTTAAAGTGTTTCAGGGCCATTTCAAATATGGCTATCACACACTATTTCAGCAAGAATGCGTTTATTTTGGAATTATGCGCGACCCAATCGATAGAATGATTTCAAACTACTACTACACGAGAGAGAGAGGGCGCGAAGATCGCAAGAAGCATGCGCAGTCGATCGATTTGGAGACCTTCATTGAGGAGATTATCGCCGAGAGTGGCAAGTATTTCGGCTCCGCGCAGGTGGGCTTTCTCACAGGCCAATCCAATGTCGAGGTGGCAAAAGGGATCATCGACAGCGAGTATCTCGCCTGCTGCGTCACCGATCAGCTGGACGAGTGCCAGGCCTTGTTAGCGCGCCTCTATGGGCGTCCCGATCTCGCGCCGAAGCGTGTCAACGTCACCAACTCGGACGAGCGGGCGCAAGAGGCCCGCCTCGCCTTGAGAGAGAAATACAAGAGGTTCTTTCAGCGCGACTACGAGCTCTTGGGCTACGTCCGACAGCGCTTCGACGCGCACTATTCGAAGCTGGACCTCCTCTTGGAGGCCTAGAGACCGGCTGCTCCCGGTCTCACGTCCCCGGTCGCACGCCTGATGCCGAGCGCACTACTCGCTGGCCGAGCCGTGCCCTTGGTGAGAAGAATGCGACCCTGCATCCTGGTCGCCGGCATCGTCCTGATGGCTGCCGTGCTCCATGTCCATGGAATGGCTCTTGCCGAAGATCTGCTTGACGACCACCTTGTCGCGGACGCGCTGGTCGGTCCCGGCCAGAACGCCGTCGACGTCGATGGCGAGCGCCCACTCGCCGAACATCTCCAGCTCCAGGGTGGCGGAATACATACCCGGCTTGCCCTCGACCGCTAGGGCCTGGGTTGGCGGCACGTTGTGGGCCATCGGCATCGCGGGCATATCGGCCTTGACCGTCAAGGCCTCTGCCTCGACTGCCTGGCCAGTCTTCTTGCCTTCGACCGTGATCATACAGCTGTAGACCAGAGAGGTCTCGGTTGCGCTGCAGGCCACACTGGCCGCGGCCCGTTCGCCGGCCATGGCGCCGTGCGCTGCCGCCAGGGTTAGGCCCGAGACCGCCAACAAGCCAAGTAGGCGCATGCTCACTCCTCCCCTCGAAGGCCCAGATAGGTCTCGGCGATCATCTTGTCGTTGAGCAGCTCCGCCGCAGAGCCCTCCAGCCTGATCGCACCAGCTTCCAGAACAGTGGCGCGGTCGGCGACCTTGAGCGCTTGCCGCACGTTCTGCTCGACCAGAAGTATTGTCAAGCCCTGCTCCCGAAGCCGCGGAATGAGCTGAAAGATCTCGCGCACGGCCAGGGGCGAGAGGCCAAGCGATGGTTCGTCCAGCAGCAGGAGCCTGGGCGCGCGGGCGAGCGCGCGGGCGATGGCGAGCATCTGCGCCTCGCCGCCGGAGAGCCCGGCGGCAAGCCGGTCGGCCCGTTCCGCCAAGCGCGGGAAGAGATCGAAGAGTGCGTGAAAGTCGCGCCTGCCGGGTGCGGCGAGCCGCAGGTTCTCGCCTACAGTCAGCTTGCCCAGGATCATGCGCCCTTCCGGACAGAGCGCGATCCCGCAAGCCATCACCCGATGGCTCGCCATGCCGGCAATCTCCCGACCGGCAAAACGGATCGACCCACCGGCCGGTGCGATCAGGCCGCTGACCGCTTTCATGATCGAGCTCTTGCCGGCACCGTTGGCCCCCACCAAGGCGACCACCTCGCCTTCAGCCACCTTAAGCGAGACCCGGTGAACGGCCCGCACAGCGCCGTAGCGCACCGAGAGGTCCCGGATTTCAAGCAACGTCATCGTCCCTACCCAGATAGGCCTCGATCACGGCAGGCGCGCGCAAGACCTCCGCCGGCGCGCCTTGCGCGATCACCTTGCCGAAGTTCAGCACCACCATGCGCGGGCAGAGCGCGGCGATCATCGCCATCTTGTGCTCGACCAGGATGACACTGCGCCCGGGCAGGGCGAGCCTGCCAATGAGATCGGCCATCTCGGCGGTCTCGCTCGGCATCATGCCGCCGGAGGGTTCGTCCAGCAGCAGCAGCTTGGGATCGCGGACGAGCGCGCGGGCGAGTTCCAGGCGGCGCTGCTGCGCCAATGGCAAGTCCCCTGCGAGCCGCCCGGATTGATCAGCCAGGCCGACGGCCTCGATCAGCGCCATCGCTTGGTCGCGGCGCGCCCTCTCGCGCCGACCGCCGGTCAGGATAAGGTCGCGCAGGCCGACGGCCGCCAGGCTGTTCTGCGCCGACAAGACGTTCTGCAGGACGTTCATCCGCGTGAAGACCCGCAGGTTCTGAAAGGTCCGAATGATGCCGAGGCGCACTATGCGCTCCGGTGCCAGGCCCAGCAGGCTGCGGCCTTCGAAAGAGATCTCTCCGCGCGCCCGGTAGAGGCCGGTCAAGACGTTGATCAGCGTCGTCTTTCCGGACCCGTTGGGGCCGACGAGGCCCAAGGTCTCTCCCGTAGCCATGGCCAGTTCGATCGAGTCCAGCGCCCTCAGGCCGCCGAAACTGACGGAAAGGTTCTTAATGGAGAGCACGGCGCGCCCTCCGGAAAGCCTGGCCCAGGCGATGCACGGCCACCTCGTCCAACAGGCCTCGGGGGCGGAAGATCAGCAACACGGCCACCAGTCCGCCGAAGACGATCATGCGGTATCCCGAGAAGACCCTGGTCGATTCCAGGACGCCGATATCCAGCAGGACGCCGAGCAAAGGGCCGAAGGCCGTGCCCAGGCCGCCGATTAGGCCATAGGCCAAGCCGTGCACGCCCAGCATGACATTGAAGATCTTGGGCTCGATGTAGGTGTTGAGATGGGCATAGAGCACACCGCCGATGCCTGCGACCAGGCCGGCCAGCGCCACCGTTGCGATCTTGCAGGCGCGCACGTCAATGCCCTGGAGGCGTGCCAGCACCGGGTCCTCGCCTACCATCCGCAAGATCCCGCCGAGGCGCGAGCGCTCGATCAGAAGGATCACGGCCAAGGTCGCCGCCAAGAGCAGATAGATGAAGATCATGAACTGCAGATTGGAGATGTCGGCCTCGTAGATGTAGCGGATGTCGCGAAAGCCCTCCGATCCGTTGGGGCCGACCAGTTCGCCGTCGACCTCGATCTGATAGACGAAGATCTCGAGGATGAGGCGCACCATCTCGGCAAAGGCCAAGGAGGCCACCGCAAAGTAGAGGCCGCGGATGCGCAAGGTGGGAATGGCCAAGAGCAGGCCACCCAGCCCCGCCAGGGCCGCGCCCCAGATGAGCGCAAGGAAGAAGGGCCACCCCCACATGGCGCTGGCGATGCCCGACGCATAGGCGGCGATCCCGAAGAAGGCCTGCTGGCCGAAGGAGATCTCGCCGACGAGCAGCACCAGGTAGGCGGACAGCGCGATGAAGGAGATCATCCCGATGTTGGACAAGACGCCGATGAGGTAGACGTCCAGCATCGCCTAGACCCGGGTCGAGGCCGTTTGCTCCGCCCTGAACGCTGCCTTCCCCAAGAGCCCGCCCGGCCGAAGAATGAGAAAGCCGAAGAGCAGCAGATAGGCGACCAGATCGCGGTATTCGACCCCCAGGTACCAGAGGGCATTTGCCTCGACGATGCCCAGAAGCAGGCCGCCGAGGACGGCGCCCGCGATCGAGCCCATTCCGCCCAGCATCATGGCGATCAAGCCCTTGAAGGTCGCCCAAAGCCCGAAGAGCGGCGTGATCTGCTGCTCGGAAGAGACGATCAGGAAGCCGGCGACGCCACCCAGTGCAGAAGCCAGGGCAAAGGCAAGCATCGTCACCCGACCGACATTGACACCGGCCACCTTGGCGGCCTCGGGGTCTTCCGAGACGGCGCGCACGCAGAGCCCGAAATGGCTGCGATAGAGCAGTCGAAAGAGTGCCAGAACGCAGATCCCGGCAACCGCCAGCATGACCAGAGCCGAGGCGCGGAAGAAGAAGGGACCCAGGTACAGCGTTTCGGTTTCAAAGAGGCCCGGAAAGGGATAGGTGCGGTTGGGAAAGACCAAGGTCACCGCCTCTTCGATCTGCATCCAGATGGCAAAGCTGGAGACCATCGAGGCAATCGCAGCGCCGCGCCGGATCGACCAGAAGCAAAGCCGCTCTACGTAGGCGCCGACCAGCACGGCCCCCAGCACCGTCGCCACCGCCACCTCCGCCAGACCGGCCTGGAGGTTGAGAAAGAGCAGGGTGCCGACAAAGGTGCCGGCCATGATCGAAGGGCCGTAGGAGAGGTTCAGGCGCCGCAGCACACCAAAGATCAAGGTAAAGCCCAGCGCCAAGAGCGCGTAGGCTGACCCGATCATGGTCCCGTCGATGCAGTTCTGGATAAGGTCGACCATCGGCCCTCAGGCCTGATCGCTGGACTTGGCCGATCCCAGATAGGCGCGTTGGATGACCTCGTCCTCGGCGAGCGCGCCGGGATCGCCGTCGAAGGTCACCCGCCCCTGCTCCAGGAGATAGAAGTGATGGGCGACGGTGAGCGCCATGTGGGCGTTCTGCTCGACCAGCAGGATGGTCACGCCCGAGCGGTTGAGCTCGGCGATGGCCTGAAAGATCTCGGCCACGATCAAGGGGGCGAGGCCCAGCGATGGCTCGTCCATCAAGAGGCACTTGGGCCGCGCCATGAGCGCCCGGCCGACCGCCAGCATCTGCTGTTCGCCGCCCGAGAGCGTGCCGGCCTCCTGCCAGGCCCGCTCGCGCAGGCGCGGGAAACGCTCGAACATCTCTTCCAGGTCGGACAGCACCGCGGCGCGCTGCGCAGGCAGTCGCTGATAGGCGCCGGCCATCAGGTTCTCGCGCACCGTCATCTGGGGAAAGACCAGGCGGTTCTCCGGCACCAGGGAGATGCCGCGCTTGACCACCGCCACCGAGGAGAAGCGGGCGATGTTCTTCTCCTGGAAGCGGACGGTCCCGCGGCTCGGCTTGAGCACGCCGGCGATTGTCATCAGCAAGGTGGTCTTGCCGGCCCCGTTGGGACCAAGGATGCAGGTGATCTGGCCCTCGGCGGCATCGAGATCGACGCCCTTCAAGGCCTCGATCTTGCCGTACGCGGTGACCAGGTCGCGGACTTCCAGCATAACCGCCTCATGCCGCTCCGAGGTAGGCTTCGCGCACTGCCGGATTGTCCTGGATCTGCTGCGGCGTGCCCTCGGCGATCTTCTTGCCGAAGTTCAGGACCGCGATCCGGTCGGTAACGCCCATCACCAGCTCCATCACATGCTCGACCAGCAAGATGGTCGTGCCGTCGGCCCGCAGCTCCTTGATGCGCTGGGCTAGCTGACCGACTTCCTCGGCATTCATCCCGGCCGCAGGCTCGTCCAGAAGCAGCATCTTCGGGCGGGCCGCCAGGGCCCTGGCCAGCTCCAGGCGCCGCTGCTCGCCGAAGGCCAGGTTGCGCGCCAGCTCGCCGGAGCGATGCGCCAGTCCCGAGAACTCGAGCAGCGCTTCGGTCGCCGCCCGGCCGCGCCTGGCTCCGCCCAGCCAGCGGGCGATCAGGCCTTCGGAGCGCTGCGCCTCGACCGAATTCTGCGCCACCCAGAGGTTCTGCCAGACCGTGAGGTCGCCGAAGAGGCGGATGTTCTGGAAGGTGCGGGCGACGCCGGCGACCAGCACGCGGTGCGCCGGCTGGCGGGTGATGTCTGCTCCGCCGAAGGCGATGGATCCCGAAGTCACGGGAAAGACGCCGCAGATCAGGTTGACCGTGGTGCTCTTGCCGGAGCCGTTGGGCCCTATCAGCCCGAAGATCTCTCCCTCCCGGACCGACAGCGAGAGCTCGTCGACGGCGCGCACTCCGCCGAAATGCTTGGAGAGCGCCGTCAGCTCAAGCATCGGCCTTGATCCCCAAGGTGCGCTTCAAGAGCCGGGTGACCCGCGCATCGAACAGGCCCTCGGGCCGCACGTTCATGGCCAGCACGATCAGAATGCCGAACAGCAGGTTGCGCCAATCCCCGAGGAAGCGCAGGGCCTCGACCAGCACGCCTTGGATGAAGATGACGGCGACCAGGGTCCCTAGCACGTTGGAAAGCCCGCCCAGGATCGGATAGGCGATCGCGAAAGTGGCCAACACCACGCCGAAATTGCTGTGCTCGATGTGGGTCGTGTAGTGCGCATAGATCGCCCCGCCCAGGCCGGCGATGAAGCCGCCCGCGCCCATGGCCGCCACCTTGACGGCGGTGAGGTTGATGCCGACCGACTGGGCGGCCAGCTCGTCCTCGCCGACCGCACGCAGGACGGCCCCGGCGCGGCTGCGGTCCATCCACCAGAGTGCCAGCATGACCCCGATCACCCAAAACCAGATGAAGAGGGCGACCTCGCCCGTGGTCCAGCCATTCTCGGGGAAGAAGCGGATCTGCTTGAAGCCCTCGCCGCCCAGCGGGCCGACTTGGATATCTCCCTTGCCGACCTGGTAGTCGAAGTTGAACCAGAAGAGGCGGACGGCCTCGCCGAATGCGAGCGTGGCCACCACCAATATCAGGCCCTTCACCCTGAGCGCCGGAAAGCCGACGATGCCGGCGACGAGCGCCGTCACGACGGCCGCGAGCAGCATGGCCGGCACGATGTGCCAGTCCGACAGCACCGTCATCATCCCGCCGAGGTAGGCGCCGATGGCGAAGAAGCCCGCCTGGGCCATGCTCACCTGGCCGGTCAGAAGCACGACATAGGCAGACAAGCCCAAGAGGGTATGCACCCCGATGAGCTGCGCCATGCCGTAGTAGAAATCCATCGTCCCGCCCCGCCTAGTCCCGCGTCGAGGCGCGGCCGAAGATTCCCTGCGGGCGCACGACCAGGAAGAAGAAGAGCAGCAGCATGACGTACATGTCGCGCTCGGTCACGCCGCGGAAGAACTGGAAGACGTTCTCGAAGGCGCCGACCAGAAGACCGGCGACGATGGCGCCCGGAATCGACCCCAGCCCGCCGATGACCGTCACGATCAGCCCCTTCACGGTCAAGGGCAGCGCCAAAAGCGGAGAGAGGACACCGACCGAGGCGCCGATCATGGCGCCGGCCAATCCGCCCAACATCCCGCTGATGACGAAGGTGAGGCCGTTGGTGGTCTCGCGGCTGATCCCGCAGAGCTGCGCCGCCACCGGCTGCTGGGCCACCGCTCGGGTCGCGATCCCCAGCTGCGTGCGATAGAGCACATAAAGCAGCACCAGCATCGCGACGATGGAGAGGCCGAAGATCAAGAGCAGGTCGCCCCTGATCCAGAAGGGGCCGATCTCCAGCATCACGTCGTCGAAGATTGCCGGATAGGGCTCGGGGAAGCCGGCAGTGATGTGGACCACGACCTCGTCGATGAAGATCAGCATGCCGACCGAGGACATGAGGGTCGCCAGGGGTCGCTCGGTCGGAATGAAGCGAAAGCAGCAGAGATAGACGAAAATGCCGATCACGCCCGAGGCGAATGCGGCCGAGAGGAAGACCAGAAGTGCCGGCGCATCGAGGTGCACATAGACGACCAGACTGGCATAGGCCCCGGCGATCGAGGCCGCGGCGTAGGCCAGGTTGATCTTGTGCATGACCCCGAAGATGAGGGTGAACCCGATGCCGATCAGCGCGTAGATCGAGCCGAACATCAAGCCGTCCAGGATCGACTGGACGGTATCCAGGACGTTCCACCAGAAGTCTTCCATTGGGCCCGCCTAGGAAGGGTCAGAGGGAAGAAAGGCGGGCCGCGCCTGCGCCCGGCCCGCCTCGCATAGGCTAGCGTCGATCACGAACCCGGATCGTGCAGCACCTTCCAGGCGCCCTCGTCGGCAAAGACGAAGACGTAGGGCTTGATCGCTTCGCCCTCGTCGGTGCGCTGGATCTTGCCCAGCAGGCCCTCGGCCTCCTTCAAGGACGCCAGGCCGTCGCGGATGGCGCGGCGATCGGCCTCGAGGCTGTCGGGCGTCGCCATGACGCCGGCGTTCTCGATGACGTCCTTCAAGGTCATCATGATTTCCCAGGCCGCCGCCGAATGGAGGTCGGCCGAGCCGCCCTTGGCCGCCGCCGCGCTGGCCGCCGCCTCGGCTTCAGCAGTGACCGGTGCGAAGGAGGTCGGAATGATGATGCCTTCGGCCTGCTCGGCGCAGCCGTTCAAGGTCTCAAGGCTGGACGAAGAGGTAAGCCCCACCAGGACCATCGGCTTGACCTTCTGGCGCGCCATCTCCTTCAGGACGCCGCAGGTGGTGAAGGGATGGGCCGAAATCGCGACGATGTCCGCATCGGCGCGCCGCATCTCGCGCACCTGGGTGGTGAAGTTGGTGTCGTTCAACAGCCACTTCGACTCGCCCTTGACCTCATAGCCGGCTTCGCCCGAGCGCTCTTTCATCACCTTGTACCAGGTGAAGCGCGAATGGGCGAAGTCCTCCTCCACCCCACCATAGACGGTCTTGGCGTCGGGGTACTCGCTCTGCAGCCACTCGAAGAGCGACTTGTACATCTCGCTCTCGTTGGGGACGTTGCGGAAGGCCCAATCGGAGATCTTGGCGAGCCCGCCCTTGATCGCCGTGTCGGTAAAGATCGGGAACTGCAGGCCCGTGTCGCCGGCGTCATCGACGCTGCCCTGCAGAATGCCGAAGAGCGGCTCCGCCACGTTCGAGCAGGTGGGGCCGACACCGACGATCGCGTCGCTGGAAGCGATGCGGCGCACCACCGAGATGCCTTCCTCCGCATTGCAGCGGTCATCGTCGAAGGTCACCTCGATCATGGCGACCGAGCCGTCGGCCAGCTTCACCCCGCCGTTGGCGTTGATCTGCTCGGCGGCAGCCTGCATGACCGCCTCTGTGTTGATACCGAACGAGCGGACCACGCCCGACTTAGCGCCAAAGCCGGCGATCTTGACCGTCCGCTCCTCGGCCGAGGCCGCCGTTGCCAGCGAGAACGCCAGGGCCGCGACCCCAAGGGTCGTCATCATTCTTTTCATGCTGTTTCCTCCCAGCTGGGTACCTGGTTACAGGATGCTGTGCCGCACCTCTTTTCCAGATTGCTGTCATGATAGTAAAATTGCGCTCAAGGAAACGTCAACTAAGTCGGGGTAGCGCCAGCGAGCGGTCGCCCCTCAGGGATGGAGACAGCAGAATGATCCGATCGATTGGCGAAATACTCCCGCAGGCGGCAGCGAAGTATGGCGCCAAGACCGCGCTAATCGTCGGCGACAAGCGCTTCTCTTTCAACGACATGGAGGAATTGTCCAACCGTGTCGCGAATGGATTGGTTGCTCTTGGCGTGGCCCCTGGCGAGCGAGTGACCCTCTACGGACCCAACTGCTGGGAATGGCTGGCCGCCTACTACGGCATCGCCAAGACCGGTGCCGTGGTCAACCCGATCAACGTCATGCTGACCCCCGACGAGGTCCGCTTCATCGTCGAGGATGCCGGCTCGCGGGCGATCATCGCCTCGCCCGACAAGGGCGAACCCTTGCTGGACATGAAGGGCGGTCAACTGGCCGACGTCATCCTGTGGGGCGAGGAGACCCCGAGCGGCGCCACCTCCTTCAGCGACTTTCTCGCCAAGGGTAGCCCCACCTTCACCCCGCACGACGTCGAGCCCTCGGCACTGGGCGCGATCTGCTACACCTCCGGCACGACCGGACATCCCAAGGGGGCCATGCAGAGCCAGCGCAGCATCATAGGCTCTGCCGTCGGCACCGCCTTGATGGGCGTGCGGACCGCGCAAGACGTGGTGGTCAGCCCCCTGCCCTGCCCGCATGTCTACGGCTCCTGCGTCTTCAACGCCTCCTTCGCCTATGGCTCTACCTTCGTCATGATCCCGCGCTTTGCCGAAGAAGAGGTGCTGGAGGCCGTGCAGACCCACGGTGCGACTACGATGGATGGAGTGCCCACGGCCTACTACTACCTGCTGGCCCATCCAAAGTTCGATGCCTACGACCTCTCCTCGCTCACCCGTGCCCATGTCGGCGGCCAGACCTTGCCCGCCGCCAAGTCGATCGAGTTCCAGAAACGCACCGGCGCACCGGTCCTGGAACTCTGGGGCATGACCGAGCTGGCGGGGGCGGCCACCTGCAATCCCTTCTACGGCGAGAACAAGCCGGGCTCCATCGGCCTGCCCTTCCCCGGCAGCTTCGCCAAAATCGCCGATATCGAGGATCCCGAAAAGGAAATGCCGATCGGCGAGCGCGGCGAACTGATGTTCAAGGGCCCGCTGGTGATGGACGGATACTTCGGCAACGAGGCGGCGACGGCGGACGCCATCCGGCAAGACGGCTGGCTGCACACCGGCGACATGGCAACGATGGACGCCGACGGCTACTTCACCATCGTCGACCGCAAGAAGGACATGATCATCACCGCCGGCTACAATGTCTATCCAGCGGAAATCGAACGGGTCTTGTGCATGCACCCCGCCGTCGCGCTGGCCGCCGTCTGCGGCCGGCCGGACGAGGCCAAAGGGGAACTCGCCAAGGCCTACGTCGTTCTGAAGCCGGAGAACGATGCCTCGAAAGGCGAGCTGGTGGAGCACTGCCGCCAGCACTTGGCCGCATACAAGGCGCCGCGGGCCGTACAGTTCGTCGAGAGCGTGCCGATCACTTCGTCGGGCAAGATCATGCGGCGGCTCCTAAAAGACATCGACGACGGGACGCTGTCGATTGAATGAACGAGAATCGGAGCTGGCTGCTGGGGCCTCAGAAATGTTGCGTGACGTCCATACGCTCATGCAGCACACGGACAATAAGAAGGTCATTGGCGTGAGCCTGATAGAAGACGATGTGCGATTGATGCTCATACCGTCTTAAGCCAGGAGCGAGCTGATCGGCGCGTCGCCCGATCCCTGGTCTGTTTGCCAATAGCTCGAAGCAGCCAATCAAGCTCTCACGATGTCGACGGGCCTGCTCCAGACCGAAAGCGGAAAGACTGTAGTCCGCGATACCAGCCAAATCCGACTGTGCTCGCCGGCTCAGCTTGTAGTCACCCACGCTTGGCCCTATAGCGGGCTTCCGCTTCGTCCCAGATCTCCCGGACGGTCTTTTCGCTCACACCACTATCCAATCCTTCTTGAATAGCCGTCTTCAGCGCCAGAAACTTAGCGTTGTGTTCCTGATCGCGGCGCACCAAGTCTCGGATGTACTCACTGTCATTAGTGTAGCGGCCTGCATCAATCTGCGTCTTGATCCATGCGTCCTGCTTGTCGGTGAGGGTGATCGTCTTTCGTACCGTCGTCACATCTCTCTCCAATGCCAACACCATCGTTCATCATACTATTGGTGCAATATAGCATGAAATGACACAACACCCAAGAAGATTGATACGACAGGGCGTCGTGTTTAGGCAGTTCCTGACGCTTGATGATATGGCTGCTAAAACCCCCCGCTCTCCAGCCAGCGGTCCATCTGGTCCAGGCGATCGGTGCCCCAGAAGGGCTCGCCGTCGACGAAGAAGAAGGGCGAGCCGAAGACGCCGCGGGCCATGGCTTGTGCCGTCTCCTCGCGCAGACGCGCCTTCACCCTATCCTCTTGCATACCGGTCTTCACGGCATCGGACGAAAAGCCCAGTGTCTCGGCAGCAGCGACAGCCGCTTCAGGGTCCGAGGTGTCCTTGCCGTCGATCCAGTAGGCACGGTAGGCTGCCCGGCCGTACTCTGCGGCCTTGGCCGGGTCCTGGCCCTCGATCCAATAGAGCACGCGAGAAGGCGGCACCGGGTGGGCGGGAAAGTTCGCCGGGAACTGCATGCCTTCGATGCCGTGATAGCGCGCGTTCCTGAAGAAGTCCTTCAGCGCGTAGTCCTTCTTCAGGGGATGCTCCAGGGGAATGCCGCCGTGCTCCTTGTAGACGGCGCCGATCAGGAAAGGGCGCCAAGCGACGCCGCGGCCGTGCTTGGCGGCCAGGTCATCGATCAAGGTGCTGGCCACAAAGCCGTAGGGCGAGCCGAAGTCGAAGAAGAACTCGATGTTGGCGGGCATGGCTTGTCTCTCGCGGATCGTCAGCGGGTGTCTCGAGGCTAGCAGCTAGAAACTGGAGAGCAAACCGGCCCTGTCGGCCCAGATCTTAGTCTCACCAGCAAACGAAACCGCCGTCGACCAGCAGATCGACCCCGGTGACGAAGGAAGCGGCCGGGCTCAAGAGGAAGATGGCGGGGCCCACCATCTCTTCGGGCTTGGCCATACGGCCGATCGGTGTTTCCCTCTCGAAGACTTTCACCTGCTCGGCCACCTCGGACCGCAGGTTCATCGGCGTTGCCGTATAGCCGGGGCTGATCGCGTTCACCCTGACGCCGCGGCCGCACCACTCCATCGCCAGGCTTTTGGTGAGGTGGATGACGGCGGCCTTTGACGTGTTGTAATGAGCCTGCAGCAAGCCGCGGTTTACGATGCTGCCCGACATGGAAGCGATGTTGACGATAGCGCCCGAGCCATTGCGCAGCATGGCTCTGCCCTCCGCCTGGCAGCTCTTGAAGAGGCCGGTGAGGTTGACATCCAGCATGGTCTGCCACTGCTCGATCGGCATCGCCTCGGCCGCCTCGGCATTGGCGATACCCGCCGCGTTGACGGCCAGGCCAAGTGGCCCCAGCTGTTCCTCGAGCCGGGTGACGGCGCCATCGATCGCATCGGCGTCGCGCACGTCGCCGTCGAGCACGAGCGCGCGCCGCCCGGCGGCCCTGATGCCGGCCACCGTCTCGTCCATGTACCTTGCGGCCGGCAGGTCGAAACAGCCGACCTCCGCGCCGGCTTGCGCCAGACCGATGGCGATCGCCTGGCCGATGCCACTGCCGGCGCCGGTGACCAAGGCTGTCTTTCCGTCCAGGCGAAAGAGATCCATAGCTATCCCCGCTGCTTGATGGTGACGCCGGTTCCATGACCGAGGCCAGGGTCGCCACGCCGAGCCGAATCATGCCACGCTGGCGGGGCATCTCGGCAAAAGGCCTAACGCCCCTATCCACAGCAATTCTGGCGACAAAGCGAACTCGGTGCGACGAGCGCCACTGCTAGGCACGTCTGGTGATCGCTTGGTCGGCAGTCTTTTCTCGCGGTAGGATGGCTTTCCACTCCTTAGAGCGGGCAGGTCCCCTGGCACTATGAAGATCACGCGCATAGAGACAATCCGAAACGCCGAACGCCCGAGCGTCATCTGGGTCCGGGTCGCAAGCGACGAAAACTTGGTTGGTCTGGGAGAGACCTGGTTCGGCGCCGCTGCGGTCGAGGCGGACATCCATGAGCGTATTGCGCCCTTGGTGCTGGGTGCCGATGCCGCCGACATCGGCGCTCTGACCCAAAGCATGACGCCCTATGCCGGGTTCTGCGGTACGGGCGCGGAGCTGCGCGCCCTTTCCGCGGTCGAAGTGGCGCTTTGGGATCTTGCCGGCAAGGCCGCCGGCAAGCCGCTCTACGATCTGCTAGGCGGCAAGCAACGCCAGCGGATCGCGCTCTACAACACCTGCGCCGGCCCCAGTTACGTCTCCCAGAGCTCTGACGTCCGCCCCGACAATTTCGGCCTGCCGGCCGACGATAAGAAAGCCGTCTACGAAGATCTGGACGCCTTCCTGAACAGGCCGGAAGAGCTGGCCGCCGAGCTCATCGCCAGCGGCATCAGGGCGATGAAGATCTGGCCTTTCGACTTCTCCGAAGGCGCCAAGGACGGCCAGGAGATCTCCGACGAAGATCTGGCAAGAGCCTTGTCACCCTTCCAGCGGATCCGCGCCGCCCATGGCACGGCGATCCGTCTCAAGGCGGAGCTGCATGGCCTCTGGTCGCTGCCGGCCGCGCAGAAGATCTGCCGGGCCCTGGAGCCAGTGGACGTCGACTGGGTGGAGGACCCGGTCTGGATGGACCGCTTCGACGATCTCGGCCGATTGGCCCAGTCGACCCCGCTGCGCCTTGCCGGCGGCGAGACCCTGGGCGGGCTGGGCCAGATCGGCGACGTGATCGCGCGCGGCCGCGTCGGCGTGCCCATCGTCGACATCACCTGGGGCGGCGGCATCGGCTTCGGCCAAGCGGCCGCCAGCCTGGCAGCGGAGGCAGACCTGCCGATTGCCTTTCATGACTGCTCGGGCCCCGTGACCTTGGCCGTCTCGACCCACCTGGCGCTCGCCACCGCCAATGTGGAGGAGCAGGAGTTCACCCGCGCCTTCTTCTATGGCTGGTACGCAGACGTTGTCTCCGGGCTGCCCGTAATCGAGGACGGCATGATCTCGCTTTCCGATGCCCCGGGTCATGGCCTGACGCTGATCCGGGAGCGCCTGCAACAGTCGGACATGACCCTGCGCAGCAGCCGGGCTTAGGCCCAGAGCCACTCCCTAGGATCAATAGGGAAGGCCCACGTAGTTCTCGGCCAAGGCAGTGGAGGCAGGGAGGGAGCCCACCAGATAGTCGAGCTCGGCCTCTTGAATCTTCTGCCCGAAAGCGCCCTCGTCGGGAAAGCAGTGCATCATCGAGGTGAACCACCAGGAAAAGCGAACCGCCTTCCAAACCCGCGCCAAGGCCCTGGACGAGTAGGCCTCGAGGCCGGCGTCGGCGCCCTCCAGATAGTGCTCCCGCAGCGCCTCGAAGAGGTAGTGAACGTCGCTGGCGGCGAGATTGAGACCCTTCGCGCCGGTCGGCGGGACGATGTGGCCGGCATCGCCGCAGAGGAACAGGCGGCCGAAGCGCAGGGGCTCCGCCACGAAGGAGCGCAGAGGGGCGATGGATTTCTCGATCGAGGGGCCGGTGATGACATGCTCAGCCACCGCCTCGGGCAGGCGGGCACGCAGGACGTCCCAAAAACGCTGGTCGGGCCAGTCCTCGACCCGCTCGTCCAGAGCGCACTGGATGTAGTAGCGGCTGCGCGTCAGCGAGCGCATCGAGCAGAGCGAAAAGCCCTCCGGATGATTGGCGTAGATCAGCTCCTCGGTCGCCGGCGGCACGTCGGCCAGGAGACCGAGCCATCCGAAGGGATAGACCTTCTCGTAGTGCCTGATCGCGGCTTCCGGCAGGCTGGCTCGGCTGACGCCATAGGAACCGTCGCAGCCGGCGATGAAATCGCAGTCGATGCGCTGCGCGCCGCCCCCCTGCTGGAAGGTGACGTATGGTCGGCTTCCGGCGAAGCCATTGGGCACGACATCCTCCGCCTCGTAGATCGTCGCCGCGCCGGAGGCCTCGCGGGCCTCCATAAGATCGCTGGTGACCTCCGTCTGCCCGTAGACCATGACCGTCTTGCCGCCGGTCAAAGCCTTGAGATCGATGCGATGGAGCAAGCCGTCGAAGGCAAGGTTGATGCCTTCATGCACCAGGCCTTCGCTGTGCATGCGCTGGCCGCAGCCGGCCTCCTCCACCAGCTCCACCGTCCCCTGCTCCAGCACGCCGGCGCGAATGCGCGAGAGCACATAGTCTTTGGTCTGCCGCTCGACGATGACGGCCTCGATGCCGGCGCCGTGCAGCAATTGGCCCAACAGCAGCCCGGCGGGCCCGGATCCGATGATCGCCACCTGAACGCGCTTGGCCATGACGGCTTCCTCCCAACCGAACGCCTAGTATAGTGCGCTCACCAGAAACAGCGTGATCCCCGGAAAGAGCACCAGGATAACCACACGGACGAAATCGCTGAGGATGAAGGGCAAGGCGCCGCGGTAGGTCTGCCCGATCGGCACGCCGTCCGACATCGAGTTGATGACGAAGAGGTTCATCCCCACCGGCGGCGTGATCAATCCGACCTCGACCACGATCAGCACCAGAATGCCGAACCACAGCGCGGTCTCCTCGGCCATCATGCCGAAATCCAGGGCCATCGCGATCGGAAAGAAGATCGGAATGGTCAGAAGGATCATGGATAGCGAGTCCATGATGCAGCCGAAGGCGAGATAGCAGAGCAGCATGATCGAGAGGATGAGCCAAGGGCTAAGCCCGCTCTCACCGACGTAGCGGGCGGCCTCCTGCGGCAGCTGCGAGAAGGCCAGGAAGGAGTTGAAGACCGCCGCGCCGAGAATGATGAAGAAGATCATGCCGGTCGAGACCGCGGTCGAAAGGATCGAGGCTTTGAGGCCGGCCCAATCCAACCCGCCATTGACCCAGGCGATCAGCCCGGTCCCGGCGGCACCGACCGCCGCCCCCTCGGTCGGCGTGAACCAGCCGGCATAGATGCCGCCGATCACCAAGAGGAAGACGATGAGAACCGGCCAGACCTTGGCCAAGGCCTGCCAGCGCTCGGCCGACGCTACCGCCGTCGCGCTGACGGGCGGAGCCGGGAAAGAGCCGGACATAGAGGGCGATCGCCAGCATGTAGCCGAAGGCGGCCCAGCAGGCCCGGCAACAAGGCGGCGATGAAGAGCTTGGCGATGTTCTGCTCGGCCAGGATGGCATAGATCACCAGGATGACCGATGGCGGGATCAAGATGCCGAGCGTACCGCCGGCGGCCAGGCAGCCGGTCGAAAGCGCGCCGGAATAGCCGAAGCGCTTCAATTCCGGCAGGGCGACCTGACCCATTGTGGCCGCCGTCGCCAGCGAAGAGCCGCAGATGGCGCCGAAGGCGGCGCAAGCCCCCACCGAGGCCATCGCTACACCGCCGCGGCGATGGCCGATCCAGGATGCGGCAGCCTCGAACAGCACGCGAGACATGCCGCCGCGCGTCGCGAACTGGCCCATCAGCAAGAACAAAGGGATGATCGAGAGCGAATAGCTGGAGAAGGTGTCGTAGGGCACCGACTTCAACTGCCGCCAAGATCGGCCGCGAATTCCCGGTCACGGCCCAAACCCCGAAGAAGCCGATCAGCAACATCGACAGCCCGATCGGAATGCGCAGAAATATCAGCAGCATCAAGACCGGAAATGACAGGAGGCCCAGATCGATGGAGCTCACGGCCGCTCTCCGGCTCGGGTGCGACCGGCCAGCGCCTGCAGGCTCTGGGACCGTCGTCAGTGTACTCACCACGACGAAAAGAAGAGCGCCGACGGCGGCGGCCGCATAGCCCGTCCAGAGGGGGATACCCAGGATAAAGCTGGTCTCGCCATAGCGCCCCTTGTCCAGCAGACCGAGCCAAAGCCGCCAGAGGATCACCGCCGATGCAGCCGTCAAGAGAAGGTTGGCGACCAGGTCTGCGATGAGATTGGCCGTCCGACCCAGTCGCTCCATAAAGAGGTCGACGGTGACGTGACCCCGCTGCAGCTGGCACCAGGGCAGGAAGCTGAAGACGGCAAAGGCCCCGCCCATCTCGATCAGTTCGTAGGTGCCGGGCACCGGGCCCAGGCCCAGCCAAATCAAGCCGCGCCCGGTGATGCTGGCGACCGTCAGCAAGGTCATGGCAAGCAGCACCCCCGCCGCCGGCGAGCGCCAAGGCCAGCGCTGCTCTATGGATGAGGGCGCGCGATCACTTGCTCTTGTCCCTTTTGCCGGGAGGGGACGAGGGCGCGCAAGCCGGCGCGCCCCGCCGTCAGCTATTGCGCCGAGTGCTTTTCGACCAGACCGCGGGCTTCCCCGACCAGGGCGGCGCCATCCACTCCCTCCTCCTGCATCGACTGGATCCAGTCATCGATGACCGGCTGGGCCGCCTCGCGCCAACGCTTGGTCTCGGCCTCGTCGAGGATGATGATCGTGTTGCCCGACTGCTCCGCCTTCTCGCGGCCGACAATGTCGCCGGCATCCATCGCGGCACCGAAGGCGGCGGCGGCCTCGATGCCCGAATTGGCGTCGATCACCGCCTTGAGGTCCTCCGGCAGGCTCTCGTAGCTGTCGCGGTTCATCACCAGTGCGAAGGTCGCCGTATAGAGCCCGCGATCGCCCTCGAAGCCGGTGTGGCTATCGACCAGTTCCGGCACCTTCAAGGGTACGGTGACCTCCCAGGGGATGACCGCGCCATCGATCACGCCCTTGGAGAGTGCCTCCGGCACGGCCGGCACCGGCATGCCCACGGCCGAGGCCCCCAAGCTTTCCAGCATCGCCGTGATGACGCGGGTGGGGCCGCGCAGCTTCAAGCCCTCCATATCGTCGATCGATTGCACGCCGTCGCCCTTCACATGCAGGAGGCCCGGCCCATGGGTGTGGAAGAGGATCGGCTTCACGTCGGCGAACTCGTCGAGCGCGTTCTTAGTGACATACTCGTGGAAGGCCCGCGATGTCGCCTCGCCATTGGTCACCATGAAGGGCAGCTCGAAGGCCTCGGTCTTGTTGAAGCGGCCGGGGGTGTAGCCCAGCACCGTCCAGACGATGTCGACCACGCCGTCGCGGGCCTGGTCGTAGAGCGACGGCGGCGCGCCACCCAGCTGCATGGCGGGAAAGTGCTGAACCTCGATGCGGCCGCCGGACTCCTGCTCGACCTTCTCGATCCAGGGGTCGATGGCCTTGGAGGGGATGGTGGCCTGCGGCGGCAGGAACTGATGCAGGCGCAAGATGACCTCTTCCGCCTGGGCGCTCGCGCCCGGCGCCAGCAAAGCGGCCGCCAAGATTCCCGCCGTGAGCAGTCTGCGTGTCATGTCTTTCTTTCCTCCCTTGCTTGCCTCTCTGGGTTCGCTCCTTCGCCCAACTGCCGGAACAGTCTGCACCACGAAGAGCCAAAGGAAAAACGAGGATTTGGCAGTCTTGTCATACCCCAGCGCTCTCCGACACCGGTAGCAGAGGTGCCGCAGCTTGATCCTCGGATCTATCACTCCTCTCTGGTTATCCTTGGTGACGAAAACATAATTGTACAGAACCGAGGCGATCGCGCAGTCTTGTGACACGACCCCTCGGAGGTGCGATGAGATGAAGGCGGCAGAGATCGACGGGCGGGTAATCGAGTATGACCTGGTAGGCTCCGCGCATGGCTCCGTCCTGGCGTTTTCGAACGCGCTCGGCACCGACCCGAGCCTAGAGGAAGACCCTGCCGAGGCGACGGTTGCAGGAGACCCATCGCTATGAAGAATGCGCCGAGTGACTATGGCAGCCTTATCCCGCGTGACTTGGCGTGGCACCCGCCGGCCCTGGCGCCGGGCTACAAGACCAGCGTGCTCCGGGCACCGAAGCGGCCTCTCGTCGCCTATGAGGCCACGCTGTCGGAGCTCTCCGGCCCGGTCTTCGGCCAGGACATGCTGGGGCCCTCGGACCACGACCTGATCTGCAACTACGGCGGCGAGGGCGAGGCCATAGGCCCCCGCATCCTGGTCCAGGGGACAGTGCGCGACGAGACCGGCCGCGGCCTGCCGGGCTGCTTGATCGAGATCTGGCAAGCCAATGCGGGCGGCCGTTACCGCCATGTGAAAGACGGCTACCTGGCAGCGCTCGATCCCAACTTCGGTGGCTGTGGGCGGACCGTGAGCGACGGGTCGGGGCGCTACCTCTTCGCCACCATCATGCCCGGCGCCTATCCCTGGCCCAACAACGTCAACGACTGGCGTCCGGCGCACATCCACTTTTCCGTTTTCGGCTCGGCCTTCGCGCAGCGTCTTGTCACCCAGATGTACTTCGAGGGCGACCCCTTGATCCCGCTCTGTCCGATCCTGAACGCCATCCCAGACCGCCGAGCGGTCGAGCGCCTTGTGGCGCCCTTGGACATGAACGCGGCCCGGCCTATGGATGCCCTGGCCTATCGCTTCGATATCGTTCTGCGCGGGCCGCGCTCGACACCATTCGAGAACCGGCCGGAGGGCAACTGACATGGATCTCGGCTATCTCAAGGAAACGCCCTCGCAAACGGCCGGACCCTACGTGCACATCGGCATGACACCCAGCATCGCCGGCTTGCAGGGGATCTACGGCGATCCCGGCCAGACCATTGCCGGCCCGAAGACGCCCGGCGAGCGCATCCGCGTCGAAGGCCGCATTCTGGACGGCGATGACATGACGGTACGCGACGCGGTGCTGGAGGTCTGGCAGGCAGACGCCGAGGGGATCTACAACTCGCAAGTGGATCCCAGGAGTGCCGATTGCGCCGCCGACTTCGTCGGCTGGGGCCGCATCGCCGTCGAGCTGACCAAGCGGCGACTTCGCCTTCGATACGATCAAGCCGGGCCCGGTGCCCGGCCCCAAGGGAACGCAGATGGCCCCGCATCTCTCGCTGTGGATCGTCGCGCGCGGTATCAACCTAGGGCTCTCCACCCGCCTCTACTTTCCCGAAGAGGCCGCAGCCAACAGCGCAGACCCGATCTTGCGCCGGATCGAGAACCCGGCACGCCGCGAGACCCTGATCGCGGCGCTCGTCGAGGGTGGCGGTCTACCCAATCGCTACCGCTTCGAGATCCGCCTGCAGGGCGAGCGTGAGACAGTGTTTTTCGCCACCTGACGCCCGATGCACAGCCGCGGCCCCTTTCCCGCCTATCTGAATGCGCTCTTCGGCGACCCCGAGATCGCAGCGGCACTCTCGCCGCAGGCGCAGCTGACGGCGATGATAGAGGTGGAGGCGGCCTTGGCGGCAGCGCAAGCCGATCTCGGTGTCATCCCCCTCGAAGCGTCAAAGGCTATTATCGCACTGACCCGAGAGTGCCCTCTAAGCCCAAGCGACCTGAGCCAAGCGACCGGACGGGACGGCGTGCCGGTACCGGGTCTCGTTGCTGCCCTGAGATCCGTCCTTGGGGCAGAGCATGCCCCACACCTGCACCGCGGGGCGACCAGCCAGGACATCCTCGATACCGCAACCTGCCTTACCTTGGGCGCTGCCTTGGACATCCTGGAGAAGCGTCTGAAGCGCGCCATGGCCGCCCTGGCGGATCTCGCCGAAGCCCACCGCCGCACGGTGATGGTGGCCCGCACACGCGGCCAGCAGGCGACCCCGACCACCTTCGGCCTCAAGGCCGCGGGCTGGCTACTGCCGCTTTTGCGCCTCGCCGAGCGGCTGCACCACTTGCGCAAAGACGCCCTGCCGCTCTCCTTCGGCGGCGCCAGCGGCACACTTGCCGCCTATGGCCCCAAGGCGAGGGAGATCGAGCGGCGCATGGCCGAGCGCCTGGGCCTAGCCATGGCGATCATGCCGTGGCATGCGCAGCGCGACGGCCTGATCGAGGTCGGCTGCTGGCTCACCGCACTCACAGCTGCACTCGGCAAGATCGCGACCGACGTAGCGCTCTTGGCGCAATCGGAGGTGAACGAGGTCAGACTTGCAGATGCCGGCGGGTCCTCGACCATGCCGAACAAAGCCAATCCGACCAGAGCGGAAACCTTGGCGGCTTTAGCGCGCTACGCCACAGGCTTGATGACGGCCCTACAGCAAGCGGCGCTTAGCGCACAGGAGCGCGACGGCGCGGCCTGGCAGCTGGAATGGCTGAGCCTGCCGCCGCTGGTGGAAGCTGCCGGATGTGCGCTGGCGCAGGGCCAGTGGATGCTGGCCTCCCTTGTCCGTCGACGAGGCGCGCATGCGCGCCAACTTCGAGGCGGCAAGGGGCCTGCCCTTGGCAGAGGCCGTCAGCTTCGCTTTGGCCGAGCACATGCCACTGCCGGATGCGCAAGCACTGGTGAAGGAGGCTTGCCGGTCAAGCTTGAAAGACGGCCGGCATCTGATCGACGTTCTAAGCAGTTGCACCGACGCTCCGCTCGACTGGTCCGGCTTGCGTGACCCCTCGGCTCAAACCGGGCAGAGCGATCCGATCATCGATCGTGTTCTCAGCTGCCTATCTCAGCCGTACGGCCAACGCGTCCAACCAGGATTAGCGCAATCAGCAGCTACGGACTTGGTTTTGTCCGGTCAGACGCGGCGAACTCCCCATCGAACAGAAAGTCCAGCGCGACGAGATTACCAGCCGAGCATGCTCGGGCTGGCCTTGAAGGGTCCGACGATGCGCGAGGTGATCCAGCCGCCATAGAAATCGCCGTTTTGCGGGTAGGCCTGCTCGTCGCCGACCCAGCAGGCCTGCATGCAGGACGCATAGAAGGCAAGGCAGTCCTTGATTGCGGCATAAGCGGCGGCTGGATTGGGATAGCTCCAGGCCGCCCGATCGCTGCGGACGGAACCGACCACCACCGACCAATAGCGCGCGCGTCCCTTGAATTCGCACCAGGATTGGCCCCTTGCCGGGCGCAAGAGATCGCGCCTGACATCATCTGCCGGAAAATAGAAGACCGGGGGATGGCTGGTCTCCAGCACCCGAAAGCCGCGCCGGGTGTCGGCTAGGGTCTCGCCAGCGAAGACGACGCGCAGACGATCGCGCACCGGCTCCAATCGCGGTGGGCGCGGATAGTCCCAGACCGATTCTTGGCCGGGGCCCGGCTCGATCCGTCTGCGGTCAGCAAGCACGCCGGATCTCCTCTGCTCAGTGCGGTCGACCACCGCGGAAGCAACAGGGTTGCGTAAGAGCGCTTCGCCCGGCCAATCGACCCATGCAGGAAGACGGGCGCGTATTCCTGCGCGCGGGCAATTTCGTCGCCTGGCTTGCGATCCCCAGAGATCCCCAACCGCCCTATGCCCCTAGCCAATTCGCTTGGTCTTACCCCTAAAGATGGGGCCAATCGGCGCCGCCGCCAATGTGCGGGATTGACCAAATGCCCCTAATGCGCAACCGGGGGGACAAACATGGGAAGCGGGCGCGTTCGCGATGGATCAATCGATCCCTCTGCAAGGGCGAGGCCTGTCAATTGCGTCAAGCCCGGCTGCCTTGGTCCTCGGCCAGTCGTTGTCCAGCTGGCGATGGCGGTGAATGCTGCGCTGCAAGTCGATCGCCGCCTCTAGATCGCCCCTCTCCCTAAGCAGGAAATGCTTGTTCATCGGGCCGGCCTGCACCCCGAATTGCGATACCCCCTTCGTGACAGCTGTGGACAGATTACCAGTCTTGCAATCCGGACCAGACGCTATGTACCTAGCCTTTGCCCTTACATCGACCGCGAGTCGTTCCTGCAACGTCAAGGTCGTCGGGGCATGGCCTAGCCCTCTGTCCAGCATTTGAGAAGGCGGCCTTCGTGGAGGGAGTTGGATAGCATGAAGCTCTATGGTCTTCGCGTTTTCGTCGACGACTACGAGGCGGCCAGGACCTTTTATGTCGACACGCTTGGCCTGCCGATTGTCTGGGAGATGGCCAAGCATGGCGCGTTGGGAGTGGAGGTCGGCGGACCTCAGCTGATCATCGAGCAAACCTCCAGGCAGGGCGAGGACTCAGACTTGATCGGGCGCTTTCTCGGCGTCTCATTGCAGGTGGCCAACATTCACGACCGCTATGAGTCGCTTTGCCAAGAAGGGGTCATCTTCAACGGGCCGCCGGAAAAGCAGTTCTGGGGAGGTTGGCTCGCCCACTTCGAAGACCCGGCCGGCAACACCCTGACCTTGCTCGAATAGAAACTGCGTCCTCTCCGCATCAGTCGGCGCGAAACGCCGCCGCGCACTTTCCGGCAGAAAGGAACGTCCTCTGCGAAGCGGTTCGCATCGCAGAGGACTTGATGGTTCGCTTGCCTTCGCGGCCGCACAGAGCTTGGCGGCCGAGCCAGGCGCTGGCGGGTCAGCGCGGCACCACTTTCTTATAGAGGTGCCAGGTGGCGTGCCCCAGCAGTGGCAGGACGATGATGAGGCCCACCAATGCCGGAATCGAGCCGGCGACCAGGGAGCCCGACACGATCAGGCCCCATATGGCCATCGTGCGCGGATTGGACTTCACCGCTCTGACCGAGGTCTCCACGGCCGGGAAGACACCGATGTTACGGTCAAGCGCCAGTGGGAAGGACACGACGCTTACGGCCAGCGACACGACGGCGAAGACGAAGCCAACGCCGCAGCCGACGATGATCATGGCCCAGCCGGCAGCGGTGCCGAAGACGTCGCTCAAAAACGCGCCAACCGAAGTGGGGGGCTCCGACCCCAAGGTTGCCCAATAGATCAGGTAGGCAGCCCCTATCCAGGCCGCGAAGATAACCAGCAACATCACGCCCAAGCCCACGATGGACATGAACCCAGGCGCTCGCAGCACGCCGAAGGCGGCCGTCCAGTTCACTTTCTCGCCTTGCTCGCGACGCCGGCTTATTTCGTAGAGGCCAACAGCCACGAGCGGGCCGAGGAGCGCAAAGCCGGAGGCCAAGGGGAACACCAGCGGCAGCAACTCATAGCCCGAGGCCGCACGAGCCAAGATCAATCCGGCCAACGGATAGATGATGCACAGCATAACGACGTCTGTCCGATTGGCGCCAAAGTCCTTGGCACCCTCGCGGAGAGCGTCTTGAAGGTCGGAAACCGTGATCCGGCGGACGGCCGGGTGGGTGTTGTGGTGGACCTCTTCACCCTTACGTGCCGCCTCTGCCTCCGAGTCGTCGCTCTTGAACAGCTCGATGGCCCACTCGATCGGGTTCCGGATGTGGTTCTCGATAGCCATACTTGTTCCTCCCGAACTGTTGGTTCGGGGGGCCGATGGCCACCTTCGGCTGCCGCCAGACTGGGCTCCCGGTCGTCTTAGGAAGCCTCGACCCGCCAATTCAGGAGGTTAAACATATTCCCGATCCGGGTCTCGCAAAAAGTTTGCCCAAATTTTGGTGTCCATTGAAGGCACCAGCGGAGCTTGCCGATGCCAAGCCTCCACCGTCGCGAGCTAGAAGCATTCGCTCTGTTCGAGATTGGCCGCGTAGGGGTACGAGAAGGTGCCGGAGGGCGGCCACGACTGCGGCTTATGGTCCCTTGACGGCTCATTGCCGGGGCGGGCAGCGTTTTTGCCGAATAGACCGCGTTCACCCAGGAAACGCTGGCCGACGGCATGGTCAAGACGGCTCCAAACCAGCCGCAAACGAGCCGTGTCGCCGCGAGTAGCGGGCCGCCACTTGGTTGGATTGAACGTGAGCGGTGGCGGCCGACGCACTCGTTAGGGAGGGGTGCGCATGCTGTGTTGTCAGGCGCTCGACGCCGACGCGTACAACGCTGTGGAGCAATGCTCCGCAAGCTTGGCTCTTAAAGGAGCCGCAAGGCTCTGGAGTCGCGAGTCGGCCACCGCAATGGCCGGGCGGCCGGACCTGTCAAGCAAAACGGTCCGTTTTTCGAAAACGCTCAAAGAACGCAATAGGGCGTCGGCCATCCAAGACCTTCGGCTTGTGAAGAGGGGGTGGAACTGCCTCTTTGCTGCAACGATCGCAACCGGCTGCAGGCCAGCTCCAGCAGGAGGAGGTGAGCGAAGGTGACTAACGAATCGAAATGGCTCATGGGCGGCGGCTACGCACTGCTGTGCATCTTTGGCCTCTATCTGGCCAGCAGCGCCGGCACCGGGATGCTGCATTGGATGGGGCTGCTCATGTTCGCCATCGGCGTTCTGCTGATCTTCGACCTCATTCGCATCGCCTTCGACGAGGCCGAGGGAAAGGCCAAAAAGAGGCGGGATATCGTACCGCTCGCGATGTTCCTCGTGGGCCTCGGCACGGTGCTCTTCCATATTCTGAGCCCCTGGTGGTGGGCACCGATCGCCTCCAACTGGAGCTACATCGACGACACTATCGACCTCACCTTCTGGATCACCGGCGTGGTGTTCATCCTCGTCGTCCTCTTCATGGCCCATTGCATTTCCCGCTACCGCTACCGCCAAGGCAGACGCTCGGAGTACGAGCCGGAAAGCAAGCGCCTGGAGATCACCTTGACCGTGGTGACCGCGGTGCTGGTTACCGCCATGCTGGCGCCGGGCCTCTTCGTTTGGAACCAGTTCGTCGAGGTGCCGGAAGACGCCTCCGACATCGAGGTCGTCGGACAGCAGTGGTCATGGAGCTATCGCCTTCCCGGCAAGGACGGCACGCTGGGCGCCAGCGATTGGACCAATATAAGCCTCGAGAACCCGATGGGGCTCGTGCCGAACGACCCGCACGGCCAGGACGACGTCATCGTGGAATCGGGGGCGCTGCACGTGCCGATCGGCAAGCCGATCAAGGTGCTGATGCGCTCCAAGGACGTGCTGCACAACTGGTACGTGCCGGAATTCCGCGCGAAGATGGACATGGTGCCGGGGATGGTGACCTACTTCTGGTTCACGCCTACGCGCACGGGGACCTTTCAGGTGCTGTGCGCCGAGCTTTGCGGTGTCGGTCACGCGCTGATGCGCGGCGAGGTAGTGGTTCAGGAGGAGGCCGACTATCTGGCCTGGCTCGAACAGCAGCAGACCTTCGAGCAGTACGCCGCGGCGCGGCGCGGCGAGAGCCTGTCGAGCCTGGCCGCAAGCGACGAGAGCCAGACACAATGACTGACAAGAAGGGTGCCATGGATATGAGCCCCCGTCCCTGCGCAGGGGAGAGGAACGCCTGATGGTCGATGTAACCGACGATAGACTAGGTGATTTCGACGACTCCGTACCGCCGTCGGAAGTCGAAGACGTCGAGCTTTATCACGCCCATAGCTGGTGGACGAAGTACGTCTTCTGCCAAGACGCCAAGGTGATCGCGATCCAGTACTCCGCGACCGCATTGGCGATCGGGTTCGTCGCCCTTGTGATGTCGTGGCTGATGCGGCTGCAACTGGGCTTCCCGGACAGCCTCTCGATCATCAATGCGGAGCAGTATTACCAGCTGATAACCATGCACGGCATGATCATGGTGGTCTATCTGCTGACCGCCTTGTTCCTGGGCGGTTTCGGCAACTACTTCATCCCCCTGATGGTCGGCGCCAGGGACATGGTGTTCCCCTATGTGAACATGCTCAGCTACTGGGTCTACCTCTTGGCCGTACTGATCCTGGTGGCCAGCTTCTTCGTCACCGGCGGTCCCACCGGCGCCGGCTGGACTCTCTATCCACCGCAGTCGATCCTCTCGGGCACGCCCGGCCACAACTGGGGCATCATCTTGATGCTCATATCCCTGGTGGTCTTCATCATCGGCTTCACCATGGGCGGACTGAACTATGTGGTGACGGTCCTTCAGGCGCGCGCGCGCGGCATGACCTTGATGCGCATGCCGCTCACGGTCTGGGGCATCTTCACCGCCAGCATTCTGGCGCTCCTGGCCTTCCCTGCCCTTTTCGTCGGTGGCGTGATGCTGCTGCTCGACCGCCTCTTCGGCACCAGTTTCTTCATGCCCACCATCGTCGAGATGGGGCAGTTGCTGGACTACGACGGCGGCAGCCCGATCCTGTTCCAGCACCTCTTCTGGTTCTTCGGCCATCCGGAGGTCTACATCGTGGCCCTGCCGGCCTTCGGCATCGTCTCGGACCTGATCTCTGTCCATTCGCGACGCAACATCTTCGGCTACCGCATGATGGTGTGGGCGATCGTGATCATCGCCGGCCTCAGCTTCATCGTCTGGGCCCACCACATGTACGTCAGCGGGATGAACCCCTATTTCGGCTTCTTCTTCGCCACCACCACCTTGATCATCGCCGTGCCGACGGCGCTCAAGGTCTACAACTGGGTGCTAACCCTGTGGCGCGGCAACATCCACTTCTCGGTGCCGATGCTCTTCGCGCTGGGCTTTATCATCACCTTCTTGAACGGCGGACTGTCGGGCCTCTTCCTCGGCAATGCGGTGCTGGACGTGCCGCTGTCCGACACCATGTTCGTGGTCGCCCACTTCCACATGGTGATGGGTGTCGCGCCGGTCTTGGTGATCTACGGAGCCATCTATCACTGGTATCCCAAGATGACCGGGCGGATGCTGGACGAGGGCATGGGCAAGTTCCACTTCTGGATCACCTTCGTCGGCGCCTACGCGATTTTCCTGCCGCTGCACTACGTCGGCCTGATGGGCGTGCCGCGGCGCTACAACGAGCTGGGCGAGATGCCCTTCGTGCCGCCTTCGGTGGTGCCGCTGAACGAGTTCATCACCATCGTCGCCCTCGTCGTCGGCTTCGCCCAGTTGGTCTTCGTCTACAACATCATCCGCAGCCTGCGTCACGGCAAGCCTGCCGGCGACAACCCCTGGAAAGCCAATTCGCTGGAGTGGCACACGCCTGAGACCCCGCCGGGACACGGCAACTGGGGCAAGGAGATGCCGGTGGTCTACCGCTGGCCCTATGACTACAGCGTGCCGGACGCAGCCGAGGACTACGTTCCGCAGCACGTGCCGCCGAGCAAGACGCTGGCGCCTGCGGAAGAATGGCCTAAGAACACGCTATGACGGTGAAGGAGAAAGTCACACCCAACCCGTAAGCGATCTCCAATCACAACAAGATATTTGGGGAGGAGAGCGATGAAATTTCTCCGTCATCTGATGGAGAAGCCTTGGGAACCGCCGCAAGCCAGCGATCTAGCGCTGGCTGCCGGGCCGGGAAGCGCGCCGCCAGCCCAGAAGATCGGGCTGTGGGTATTCCTCTGCGTGGTTACCGTCCTCTTCATGCTGCTGACCGCCGCCTATGCCGAACGCATGGCCTTCGAGAACTGGCGGCCAACGGCCCCGCAGTGGCTCTTGTGGTTCAACACCACCCTCCTGATCGAAAGCAGTATCGCCTTCCAGTGGGCCTCCTATGCCATCAGGCGCGGCCGGATGGAGGACACGCGTACGGCCATGATCGCCGCCGGGTTTCTTGCGGTAGCCTTTCTCGTGGGCCAGATCTGGGCCTGGGTGGATTTGAGCGAGATTGCCCGCTTCACGCTCAGCAATCCGGCAATCGACTTCTTCTATCTCATCACAGCGCTGCACGGTCTGCATTTGCTGGGCGGCCTGATCGTCTGGGGAAAGACCACGCACACCTTGTGGCATAAGCCGGACCTTGCCCGCGTGACGCTCAGCATTAGGCTTTGCGCTGCCTATTGGCACTATCTGCTGGCGCTTTGGGTGCTGCTTTTTATCCTGCTGTTCAACGGCAGCGACAACCTTTCCGCCCTGCTCGTCTTCTGCGGGCTGCAATAAGAGGCTAGACCTGCCATGGCCGCCGATTCCGCATCGACCTCGCAGACCGCAGCAAGCCGGCCGCTTCAACCCGGTTTGCGGGGCTTTACCGAGGACTGGTCCGCCGACCAGCGCGCCTTCAAGACCGCGACATGGCACAAGACCATGATGTGGATCTTCCTCTTGAGCGACACCTTCGTCTTCAGCTGCTTCCTCATCGGCTACATGACCGTGCGCATGTCCACGGTCGAGCCATGGCCGAATGCCAGCGAGGTCTTTGCGCTGTCGCTGGGGGGCGCGCCCATCCCCTTGATCCTGATCGCGATCATGACCTTCGTCTTGATCAGCAGCAGCGGGACCATGGCCATGGCGGTCAACTTCGCCTATGCCCGCAACCGCAAGATGACCTTGATCATGCTGCTGGCGACAGCGGCGCTGGGCGCCACCTTCGTCGGCATGCAGGCCTTCGAGTGGACCAAGCTGATCCACGAAGGCGTGACGCCCTGGGACAACCCTTGGGGCGCCCCGCAGTTCGGCTCGATCTTCTTCATGGTGACCGGCTTCCACGGCACCCACGTCACGATCGGGGTGATCTTCCTGCTCATTGTCGCGCGAAAAGTCTGGCGCGGGGACTATGACACGGGCCGCAAGGGCTACTTCACCAGCCGTAAGGGCGACTACCACTTCGTCGAGATCACCGGCCTCTACTGGCACTTCGTCGATCTGGTCTGGGTGTTCATCTTCGCGTTCTTCTATCTCTGGTAAGGGGGGAGAGAATGGCACAGGCAGAGGCACACGCCGAGGCGGGTCATTCCGCCAAAGAGGGCCAACAACACCCGATCAAGACCTACCTAGTGGTCTGGGGCTGGCTCTTCGTCCTTAGCTTCCTGTCCTACATGGTCGACTACTATCAGCTCCAAGGTTACCTGAGGTGGACCTTGATCCTGATCTTCATGACGCTGAAGGCCGGCCTCATCGTCGCCGTCTTCATGCACATGATTTGGGAGCGGCTGGCGCTGGTCTACATCATTCTGGTGCCGCCCTTGGCGGTGCTGGTCTTCGTCGCCATCATGGGCATCGAGTCGGACTACACCAACTTCACCAGAGAGTACTTCTTCATTGTGGGGCCGCCGCGTTGACACCGGCCCCACGATCGGCCGTCGGCGTCCTCCCCCCCTTACCCTGCGCGCCGGCACGTAACCCGGCCCGACGGCGATCTCTGCAGGCAGACGTGCAAGTGGGCCGAACCACCCCCAGCAAGCTTTGCCTTGCCGTAGCGGGAACCATGGGCGTCCTGGCCGCTTTCAGCTGGTGCCTTTGGATCTGGCTTGCGCTGTCGCCCTCTTAGGACCAGGAGGCCTCCGAAGCGATTTGGCAAGGTGGTGTCACCCATGGCAAATGCCCCTGAAACTCTTGTCGGCAAAAGCATCGAGTGGCGGGGTGTTCACCACTCCGAGCGAGGCGACTTCACGGAGATCTCTACGCACACGGTCAGCTACGAGACGGAGAACAGCTGCTACGTCACCGCCGGAGGGGCGCTGGTGGGCGAGGCCCGCTACAGCTACAAGAAGCTGGACGATCGCATGGCCGTCTGCATCTACTACCCGAAAGACTATCAAGGCAGATCGGACGTCGTCCTGAACGCGATGTTCGACTTTGCCGAGATGAAAGATCGAGCGGTCATTCTAGCAGGCGGTGAGCCCTTCGCGGTTGCCGACGGTGACATGCGCGAGGTCGAGACGCCGCCACGTCCCAGATGACGTCGCCCAGGGAGCGTCAGTGCCGGGGCAATAGCGCGCCGCCGGTGCGCCGCCCCGCAGCACAGTCGGACCGTCTTACTCCGTCGACTTGCGGAATTCCTGGAAGTCTATCACGCCGTCCTCATTCTCGTCCGTCCGCTGAAACTCCTCGTCCATTTGGGCCTCGGTCATTCCCGCCGACATCTGCCCCATGGCGACCTTGGCTTCCGCCGGCGCGATCACGGAATCGCCATCGCTGTCGAAATACTCGAAGAGACGTTGGGCCTGAGCGTCCGTGATGCCCTTCTGGGCTCCCCCGGCCAGAACTGGCGCAAACTCGTCGATGGAAAGCGTGCCGCTGGCGTCTTCGTCCAGCATCACGATCATCATCGTCAGGCGCGTGTCGGCGCCGCTGCCGAAGAATGCGCGCATCTCTTCGATCATCAGGACCCCGTCGCGGTTCAAGTCGATCTGGCGAAAGGCCTGCTCGACTTCGACCGCATTCTGCGCGGCGCTGCCGCCCGCGAGCATCACGCTGCCGAGGGCGAAGCCGGCCAGAGCCGCAAGAACTCGTGTCATGAAACCTCTCCTTCTCATCTGCGCGGCGACTGCACCAAGGCGTCAGCGGGCCCGGTGGGCGGGCCTTAGCGTTTGAGCGCCGCCTGTGCCGCCGCCAAGCGCGCGATCGGTACCCGATAGGGCGAGCAGGAGACGTAGTCCAGCCCGATCCCTTCACAAAAGGCGACGGAAGCGGGGTCTCCGCCATGCTCGCCGCAGATCCCCAGCTTGAGCTCCGCCCGCGCCTGGCGGCCGCGGGTCGCCGCCATTTCAACCAAGGCGCCCACGCCCTCCTGGTCCAGGCTGACGAAGGGATCCTGCTCGATCAGCCCGGCGGCCTCGTAGGCCGGCAGGAAGGCCCCGGCATCGTCGCGCGACAGGCCGTAGGTGGTCTGCGTCAGGTCGTTGGTGCCGAAAGAGAAGAACTCGGCCTCCTGGGCGATTTCGCCGGCCAAGAGGCAGGCGCGGGGCAACTCGATCATGGTGCCCACCAGATAGGATAGCGACACGCCGCGATCGCGTTCCACCTCGCCGGCGACTTTGCGGACGCGCTCTTTCAAAGCTTCGAGCTCACCGGGGATGGACACCAGCGGGATCATGATCTCGGGCTCTACCGCCAGGCCTTCGTTGACCTTAAGCTCGGCGGCGGCTTCGAAGATGGCGCGGGCCTGCATCTCGTAGATCTCGGGATAGGTGATGCCCAGCCGGCAGCCCCTGTGCCCCAGCATAGGATTGGCCTCGGTCAGCTTCAGCGTGCGCTGGCGCACCTGGTCGAGACTGATGCCGGCAGCGTCGGCCACCTCCTGCTTTTCGGCGTCGTGGTGCGGCAGGAACTCGTGCAAAGGGGGGTCAAGCATGCGCACCGTCACCGGCAAGCCCTGCATGATGCGGAAGAGCTCGACGAAGTCGGCGCGCTGCATGGGCAAGAGCCGGTCGAGTGCGCGCCGCCGCCCCTCGGTGTCCTCCGCCATGATCATCGCACGCACCACGACGATCCTTTCGGCATCGAAGAACATGTGCTCGGTGCGGCAAAGCCCGATGCCCTCGGCGCCGAAGCTGCGCGCAGCCGTGGCGTCGCGCGGCGTCTCGGCATTGGTGCGCACCTTGAGCCGGCGGACGGCATCCGCCCAGTCCATCAAAATCGCGAAATGGCCCGAGAGCTCCGGCTGCAATGTCGGGACACGGCCCAGAAAGACCTCGCCGGTGCTGCCGTCGATGGTGATCTCGCTGCCGGCCTCCAGCACTTGCCCGCGCACGCTGACGCTGCCGGCTTCCCGGTCTATCCTCAGCTCTCCGGCACCGGACACGCAAGCCCGGCCCATCCCGCGCGCCACCACGGCGGCGTGGCTGGTCATCCCGCCGCGCGCGGTCAGGATGCCGGCCGCGGCATGCATGCCGTGGATGTCCTCCGGGCTGGTCTCGACCCGGCAGAGGATCACCGCCTCCCCTGCCCCTGCCCGGCGTTCGGCCTCGTCGGGATCCAGCACGATGCTGCCCGATGCGGCTCCCGGCGAGGCCGGCAGGCCGCGGACGAAGAGCTGCCGCTCGGCGTCGGGATCCAAGGTCGGGTGCAAGAGCTGATCCAGCGAGGCCGGATCGATGCGCGCAACGGCCTCCTCCTTGCCGATCAGACCCTCCTCCACCATCTCGACGGCAATGCGCAGTGCCGCCGTGGCGGTGCGCTTGCCGCCTCTGGTCTGCAGCATGAAGAGCTTGCCCTGCTGGACGGTGAACTCGATGTCCTGCATGTCGCGGTAGTGCCGCTCCAACAGGCGGCGCACCTCGTCCAGCTGGCCAAAGACCTCAGGCATCACCTCTTCCATCGCGGGCAGGTCGGAGCCCTGAGCCTGCTTGCCGGCCAAGGTCAAGAGCTGCGGCGTGCGCATGCCGGCCACCACGTCCTCGCCCTGGGCGTTCACCAGGTATTCGCCGTAGAAGAGGTTCTCGCCGGTCGAGGGGTCGCGGGTGAAGGCGACGCCGGTGGCGCAGTCCTCGCCCATGTTGCCGAAGACCATGGCCTGCACGTTCACCGCGGTGCCCCACTCGGCCGGAATGGCGTGCAGGCGCCGGTAGGTGATGGCGCGCTGGTTGTACCAAGAGCCGAAGACCGCGGTGATCGCCGCCCAGAGCTGATCCAGCGGCTTTTGCGGAAAGGGACTGCCGAAGGAATCGATCACCGCCTGCTTGTAGTCGGCAATGACCGCCAGCCAATCCTCGGCCGTCAATTCGGTGTCCAGGCGGTAGCCCCGATCCTCCTTGGCATCCTCAAGGATTTCCTCGAAGCGATAGTGCTCCACGCCCATGACCACGTCGGCGAACATCTGGATGAAGCGGCGGTAGGAATCGTAGGCGAAGCGCGCATCGCCGGAGCGCCGCGCCAGGCCTTCCACGGTCTCGTCGTTGAGACCCAGGTTCAAGACGGTGTCCATCATCCCCGGCATCGAGGCCCGCGCCCCGGAGCGCACCGACACCAGCAAGGGATTGTCGGGATCGCCAAAGCTGGTACCGACGCAAGCCTCCACCGCCGAGAGGGCCTCGGCGACCTGGCCGCGCAGCTCGTCGGGATAGACCTCGCCCTCGGCATAGTAGGCGGTGCAGACCTCGGCGGTGATGGTAAAGCCCGGCGGGACCGGCAGGCCGATGGACGACATCTCGGCCAGGTTGGCCCCCTTGCCGCCCAGAAGGTTCCGCATCTCCGCCGTCCCCTCGGCCTCGCCATCGCCGAAGGAGTATACCCACTTGCTCATCGACTGCCCTCGTCACCGCGCTTCCATGTCGCCAACAGGACTAGCCCGCCTCATGCTGCATCGCAACATCTAGGATGAGATCCCCGCCGAAGGGACGCAGGGGGGTCGAGAACGCAAAACGGCGGCCGAACCCCGGGTCCGACCGCCGCCTGCAGCCTCCAAGAGGCCATGTTCGCTTAGTTTCTCGAGTAGTACTCGATGACGAGGTTCGGCTCCATGCGGGCGTGGTAGGGCACGTCCGCCAGCTTGGGGGCCTGCACGAAGCGGGCGCGGCGATCGCCGATGTTGACCTCGATGTAGTCCGGCACGTCGCGGTCGGGCGTATCCAGGGCCGAGAGCACCAAGGGCAGATCGCGGCTCTTGGCGCGGATCACGATCTCGTCGCCGTCCTTCACCTGGAAGGAGGGGATGGTGACGCGCTTGCCGTTCACCAGGACGTGGCCGTGGTTCACGAACTGCCGCGCGGCGAAGACGGTGGGCACGAACTTGGCGCGGTAGATGACGGCATCCAGCCGGCGCTCCAACAGCTCGATCAGGTTCTCGCCGGTGTCGCCGCGGCGGCGCGAGGCCTCTTGATAGTAGCGGCGGAACTGCCGCTCGCCGATGTTGCCGTAGTAGCCCTTCAGCTTCTGCTTGGCCATCAGCTGCGTGCCGAAGTCGGTCGGCTTCTTGCGGCGCTGGCCGTGCTGGCCGGGCCCGTAGGGGCGATTGTTGACGGGGCTCTTCGGCCGACCCCACAGGTTGACGCCTAAGCGCCGGTCAATTTTGTGCTTAGAATTCAAACGCTTCGACATAGGCTCTCATACGCTCCTTCAGCGTGTTTGTGACACTGGGCCCTCGTGGCCCGGTCCTTTGTCCCGGTAGGTTTGTGTCGGATAGCCGGCGCAAACAGGTCGGAGCGGAAACAAAGCCCGTCCGCCGCATTTCCGGGAAGAGCGCTGACATGCGCCTTCCGAGGCAAGCTGTCAAGAGCGATCGGCGCGGCACAGGGGCAAACCCCTGCGGATACGACAGGAGCTCGCCGCTGCGCTTTGACGGATCCCGGTCCGCGGAAAACGAGGCGTAACGGGACGCGGTCAAGGAACGGAGCATTCCCCACGCCCTCATGACCGAAAGGGAGGGCTAGGAAGACCCTGGCCCTCCACGCGCCAGCTCTTGTCGGATCTCAGCTGAAGAGAAAATCGGTCCCCGTCAGCTGATAGGCACTGGTGATGCCGCTGAACGCGACCTCGAAGTCCGCGGCGCCGTCGCCGCCGGCATCGACCTCAACGCGGTCCGTGCTGTCGTTGAAACGGGCTTGCGGTTCCAAACCATGGAATGCAGCGTCCGCCAGCCACATGCCGTTGGATCCCGACACCGCAAGAAGCATAAGATCAGCCGCACCGGCCGCAGCAACCTTGGAGGTGAAGTCGGCGATGGTGGCCTCCAGGCCGTCTCCCGGATAGGTGAAGGCGAAGGTGTCCTGGCCATTCCCCCCGGTTAGGACATCGGTCCCTGACACCCCGTCCAGGCTGTCAACGCCCGAGAAATCCCGCAAGTCATCATTCCCGGAATTGCCGAACAGGCTATCTCGACCGCTGCCCCCGTAAATGCTGTCGTCGCCCGAATAGGCGTAGATCAGATCATCAAGACTGAGCCCATTCAAGGTTTCGGTGACGGGATCTCCAATGATGGTTGCAATGTTCCTGTTCTCCTGCTTGACCCAGCAGCCGTCGCTGCTGCCTTAGGAGAGACGGAGAGTTTTTCGCCGGGCCTTGCTAGAGGAGCGGCTGAGGAAAGCTTGCAGGTCATGTGGCGACATTATGGAGTTTTGATCCAATCGAGCTCGAACGTTGGACGTGCTTGGAGGGCCAAGCGAGGCTCGACCCTCCCGATCTGCCTTGCTGACCTAGTGTCCGATCGCACAAGAACCTGATTCGGGACGAAGGAGGTTCTTGTGCGTGGATCGGCCACTTAACCGAAAAACCCTGTACCTGCTTTCTGCAAAAGTAGGCACTAGGCCAAACCGTCAAGGAAATCGGTCGAGGTCAACTGGTTGGCCTGGGTGATGCCGGTGATCACTATTTCGAAGTTGGCGGTACCGTCACCATCGCTGTCCACCTGCAGCCGATCGGTCGGATCGTCGAAGCGGACTTGAGGTTCGGAGCCATCGAAGGTGGCATCCCCGATCCACTGGTCGCTATCGGTCAAGTCGGACAGCACGATGTGGTCACCCGAGCCTGGTGCCGTGACATCGGAGGTGAAGTCGGTAATCACAGCTTCCAGACCGCTGCCACCTATGAACATGAACAAATCCTGGCCGCCGCCACCGGTCAGCGTGTCGAGACCCGATTGGCCGTCCAGATAGTCATTGCCGGCCCCTCCATAGAGCTGATCCGTCCCGGAAGCACCCGTTAGAAAGTCGACACCGCCGTCGCCAAACATCGTATCGTCGCCGAGGTTTCCGCGAACATTGTCAGCATCGGCACCGCCGTACAGAGTGTCGTCGCCCTCGTCGCCGCTGACATCATCATCGCCATTCTGACCTCGGATCTCGTCGCTGCCGGTCTCTCCGTGCAGGTTGTCGGACCCGCCACCACCTCGAATGAAGTCGTTGTCGTCATCGCCGAAGATCTCGTCGACGCCGTTGTTGCCTTGCAGATCGTCATCGCCGTACCCGCCTCTGACCCAATCGCTGCCGCCACCGCCGACAATAAAGTCATTCGCATCGGCACCGTAGGCTTTGTCATCTCCCCCCTGGCCGTAGATGCTGTCGGTTCCGCTCTGTCCATGCAAAGAGTCTCCATCGGCGCCACCGCGGAGCTTGTCGTCCCCGCTCCCGCCCTGCAGTAGGTCGATGCCGTCCTGGCCCAGTAGCGTGTCGGCACCTTCACCGCCCATGCCGATGTCGTAGTCTGCCCCTCCTCTGAACAGGTCCGCGCCGCTGTCCCCGGAAAAGGAGTCCTGCCCGTCGCCGCCAAAGCCGGTATCGCTGCCCTCGTCGCCATCCAACAGGTCGGCGCCAGAGCCACCGGCCAGGATATCGTCTCCGAACGTGCCCTCGAGGGAATCGGTGCCGGAGTTGCCATAGATGCTGTCATGCCCGCTGCCGCCGAAGACATGATCGTATCCATCCCGGCCGACCACGCGGTCATCGCCCGAATGCGCCCAGATGAAGTCGTCCAGATTGCCGCCGTACAGCGTCTCAGTGACGGGAGTGCCATCTATGCTAGCCATTGCATTTTCCTCCTGATCTCCTTCACAGCCCTTGCGGCTGTTCCAAAAGAGATATGGACCGAACTGGCGGAGCTTGCTTGAGGAGCAGCTGAGGATTTCTTGGGGATTCTATGAGAAGTGTTTGGAGTTTGTACAAAGACGTGCCAAGGCGTCACGCGACGGCGATGGCCAAGCGAGGGCGGACCTGGCGCTTGACCCAGTTGGCTCGGCAGGCCACGTGCGATCCACCGCGCCGCCGCCCTCAAGGGCGCCGGTCGAGAGTGAAGGGCCAAGCAAGGCCTGGCCCCCAAAGATACTGGCCCTTCGTCTAAACCGTGGCGAAGAGGAAGTCAGTCGCGGTCAACTGATCTGCTTGGGTGACACCGGTGACGCTGATCTCGAAGTCGGCGGCTCCGTCCCCGTCTTCATCGACCTGGACCCGGTCGCTCGTCCCGTCGAAGCGGGCCTGTGCCTCGGAGCCGTCGAAGGCGGAGGCTCCGATCCAAGACCCGCTCAAAGCCCCTATGGCGAGCCCGATGAGATCGGCAGCCCCCGGGGCGGTGACGTTGGAGGTGAAGTCGGTGATGACGGCTTGCAGGCCGCCGCCGGCGCCTTCGAAGTAGAAGCTGTCCTGGCCAATTCCGCCGGTCAGGCTGTCGCTTCCCGACCCGCCGTTCAAGACATCATCGCCGGCACCGCCGTAGAGCCCGTCGGCACCCAACTGGCCGCACAAATAGTCGTCTCCGCCGTCACCATAGACGCGATCGTCGCCAACCCCGCCGTAGCCTTGGTCCGCGTCGGCGCCACCGAATAGGGTGTCATTCTGCTCGTCACCATGAAGCGAATCGGCGCCGTCTTGTCCGCGAAGAAGATCATCGTCGAGACCTCCCCACACCCGGTCCCCGCCGGCACCGCCGCGAAGGTCGTCAGTACCGGACCCGCCGTAGAGATAGTCTTTGTGGTTGTTGCCTTGGAGGCTGTCGTCACCAAAATCGCCAATGAGCTTGTCGCTTCCGCCGCCGCCCACGATGAAGTCGTCCTCGAAGCCGCCGTTGGCGGTGTCATCGCCGCCCTGACCGAAGAGGCTGTCGTTGCCGTAGGCTCCGAACAGGCGGTCGCCGTCCGCTCCGCCGCGCAGCGTGTCGCCGCCATGGCCACCTAAGAGGAGGTCGGCACCGTTTTGCCCGAGAAGGATGTCGAGGCCGTGGCTACCATAGGCAAAATCACCGCCGTCGCCGCCCCTGAGGAGATCCGCGCCGCTGTCCCCGGTAAGCGTATCTGTCCCGTCCCCGCCGAAAGCGGTGTCGTCGCCTTCGTCGCCATCCAAGGTATCCTCGCCGGAGCCGCCGAACAGCATGTCGTCGCCGAAGGTACCCTCCAAAAAGTCTACGCCGGAGCTGCCGTACAGGCTGTCGTGACCACTGCCGCCGAAGACGGTGTCGTCGCCGTCGCGCCCGACGACGCGGTCGTCGCCCGAGATGGCCCAGATGAAGTCGTCGAGATTGCTACCGTAAAGGCTCTCGCTGACGGGGTCCCCAGAGATATTGGCCATTGCGCTGTTCTCCTTGCCGAATGCACGGCCTCACGCCGTTGCTAGAGGCCAAAGGTAAGGCCGTAGGCCGAAGCTTGCTTGAGGAGGAACTGAGGATTTCCTGTAGGTTTCCTGGGGAGACCATGGTTGTTTCGGACCAATCGCGCCTGGCGGCCGGACGCAAGTGGAGGGCCAAGCAGCGCCTGGCCCTCCACGCTCTGCTGCTCGCCGAAACTCAGCTGAAGAGGAAATCGGTCGCGGTCAGCTGATCGGCCTGGGTGATGCCGGTGAGCGCGATCTCGAAGTCGGCGGACCCGTCGCCGTCGGAATCGACCTGGACCCGGTCGGTCGTGTCATCGAAGCGGGCTTGCGGCTCGAAGCCGTTGAAGGCGGCGTCTGCGATCCACATGCCGCTGGTGCCCGACACCTGGAGCCCGATGAGATCGGCCGAGCCCGCTTGAGTGACGTTGGAGGTGAAATCGGTAATGGTGGCCTCCAGGCCACTGCCGGAGGATGCGAAGTAGAAGGTGTCCTGACCGATGCCGCCGGTGAGCGTGTCACCGCCCGACCAGCCAAACAGGAAATCGTCTCCGGCACCGCCGTAAAGAACGTCATCGCCTGAACGACCATTCAAGAAGTCGTCTCCGCCGTCACCATGGAGGGCGTCGTCGCCTTCCCCGCCGACGACGCTATCTGCATCGGCGCCGCCGTACAGAGAGTCGGTCTGGCTGCCACCGTCTATGAAGTCGCTGCCGTTTTGGCCGCGAATCACGTCTTCGCCGGACACTCCGAACAGCAAGTCGGTGCTGTCGCCGCCGCGAATGCCGTCGGCGGCCTCGCCTCCGTAGATAGTGTCTTTGCCGGCGTTGCCTTGCAGGTCGTCGGCGCCGAGATCGCCGTAGAGCGTGTCTCTGCCGCCGCCGCCTACCATCAGGTCGCTCTGGTCCCCGCCGAAGGCCCAGTCGGCTCCGCCCTGGCCGAAAATGCTGTCGTTATCGCTATCTCCGGCCAAGCGGTCGCTATCGGCCCCGCCGCGAAGCGTGTCGTCACCGGCGCCGCCGAAAAGGAGGTCGGCGCCATTTTGACCGAGAAGGGTGTCGGCGTCGTTTTCGCCAGTGACGCTGTCATCGCCATCGCCGCCCTTGAAGAAATCGGCGCCGGAGCCCGCAAAAAGGAAGTCGTTTCCCTCTCCCCCAAAGGCGGTATCGCCGCCGTCGCCGCCGGTTAAGATGTCACTGCCGGAACCGCCGGAAAGGATGTCAACCCCTTGGCTACCGTACAAGGTGTCCCAACCGGAGTTGCCGATCAGCTCGTCGCCCCCACTCCCGCCGAATAGCGTGTCGTCGCCTTCGCGCCCGACGGCACGGTCGTCGCCGGAATAGGCATAGACAAGGTCGGCAAGATTGCCGCCGTAAAGGATCTCGGTGACCGGGGTTCCCGCGATGGTAGCCATTCTCGTTTCCTCCTCATTCGCTGCGCAGCCTGTGCGCTCGCCTCATGTCTTAGGTAAGCCAGGTACGCCGGCCTTGCTTGAGGAGGAGCTGGGGAGCGGCTGAAGACTTCATGGGAATTTCGTGGTCTTTCGAGTTCACCGACGCAGGGCTCGGGCCGGGGTGTAGCTGCTTGAGCAGGCTTCTGCTCTTGGGTGCCAAGCGAACGCGGATAGCTGTGCTGCTCGGGACCACAGGATCTCTGATGTCGCGGGCGGCGGTCACATCCTCTAGGCGCGCCCGATGCAGAGAGAGAGGACCAAGGCAGGCCTGGCCCTCCAAGTCTCTCTTCCGTGCTCTAGACCCCGGCAAAGACGAAATCCGTCGAGGTCAGCTGGTTGGCGTCGCTGAAGCCGATGAGTTGGATCTCGAAATCGGCAGTGCCGTCACCATCCCTATCCACTTGCACCCGCTCACTCGCGTCGTCCCAACGGGCTTGCGACTCTGAACCGTCGAAGGTGCCGTCGCCGATCCACGAACCGAAGTCTTCCGCCCCGAGGAAGATGGAATCGCCTGAGCCGGCCGCAGTGGCGTTGGAGGTAAAGTCGGTAATGACCGCTTCCAGTCCATTGTTGTTTCCTGGAGAAAACTGGTCCTGACCGATGCCGCCGGTCAGGGTATCGGTGGCGTCTCCGCCGTTCAGGCCATCATCGCCAGCACCGCCGTAAAGCACGTCCGTTTCATCCGAGCCATCCAGCACGTCGTCGCCTCCGTCGCCATAGAGGTAATCGGAGTCCGCGCCGCCTAAGGCGTAGTCCGCATCGGCGCCGCCGAACAGGCTGTCTACCTGGGCTCCGCCATAGAGGTTATCGTTCCCCTTCTGGCCGCGAAGGAGGTCCTGGTCGAAACCTCCCCGTAGATCGTCGGCGCCGGCCCCGCCGCGGATGTTATCGTCGTGCCCTTCGCCATAGATCGTATCCTTGCCGTTGTTGCCCTGCAGGTCGTCGGCGTGGGCGCCGCCAAAGAGTGTGTCGCTGCCGCCTCCGCCCACCAAGAAATCGTCTTCGTCGCCGCCATAGGCCAAATCGTTTCCACCCTGCCCATAGATGCTGTCGTTGCCGCTGTCTCCATAGAGGTAGTCGCCGACGGCACCGCCACGCAGTATGTCGGCACCGGAGCTGCCGAAGAGGCTGTCCTCGCCATCCTGTCCCAGAAATGTGTCGGCCTCGCCGCCGTAGGGGCCACCGAAGGCGCGGTCATGGCCGGCGCCACCTCTGAAAACAGCGGCTCCGTCGTCCCCGAAGAAAATGTCGTTGCCGTCTCCACCAAAGCCGGTGTCGCCGCCAAAACCGCTCAAGGTGTCGTTACCGGACCCGCCGAACAGGCTATCTATCCCTTGGGAACCAACCAAGGAATCAGCGCCGGAACTGCCGAACAGGCTGTCTTGACCGCTGCCCCCGAACACATCGTCGTCGCCGGCGCGCCCGACGACACGGTCATCGCCCGAATAGGCATAGACAAGATCGTCCAGGTTGCTGCCGTAGAGCGTCTCGGTGACGGGATCTCCGGTTATGATCGCCATTGCGCTTTCCTCCTTGCTGAAGGCAGGGCCTTTCGCCGCTGCTGGGGGTCCAAGGTAAGTCTGGGACACAAAGCGTGCTTGAGGAGGAGCTGAAGATCGGCTGCAGATTTCTTGGAGATTTCGCGCTCTTCCCAGGCGGCCGGTCTGGAAGTCTCAGCGCACCTGGCACCCAGCGGCTCGGCGTCTTTCATTGGTGGTAGAGGCGACCGGAGTTGCCGGAGATCGTGTGAAGTACGCGACCCAAGACGAAGCAGGTCGCGCTAACATGAAGGCCGCTTCGCGTTCGCGCCGCTCGGTCAAAAAAGGAGGGGGCCATGCATGACATGACCCCCGAGGCCCCTAGCCCATGGCTTGGTATCAGGTGAAGAGGAAGTCGGTTCCCGTCAATTGATCGGCACTGGTGATACCGGTGAGGTCGATCTCGAAGTTGGAGATGCCGTCGCCGTCGGAATCGACCAGTACTTCGTCGACGGTTTCACTGAATCGGGCTTGCGGTCCTGAGCCGTCGAATGCGGCGTCGGCGATCCATATCCCGCTGTTGCCCGATACTGCGATTCGGATAAGATCGGCAGCGCCTGGTGCGGTGACGTTGGAGGTGAAGTCGGTGATGACGCCGCCCTGGCCGGTGCCGGGATTGATGAAGGCGAAGGTGTCTTGGCCATTACCGCCGGTCAGGACATCGTCGCTGGATCCTCCATTCAAGTAGTCATTTCCGGCACCACCATAGAGAGCGTCTGCCCCCGTAAAACCAGATAAATCATCGTCCCCGCCGTCGCCATAGGCCTTGTCGTCGCCGCTCTCGCCGTAGCCTCTGTCCGAATCGGCCCCCCCAAACATCGTGTCGTTCTCCGCGGCGCCCTGAAGGAGGTCGTCGCCATTTTGGCCGCGCAAAATGTCGTCGCCGCCATCGCCGATCAGAGCATCGACGTTGCCACCGCCTCGAATCTCATCCTCGTCGGCTCCACCAAAGATGGTGTCCTTACCAGCATTTCCTTGGATGACGTCGTCCCCTACTTCACCAAAGAGGCGGTCGCTGCCGCCGCCACCGACCATGAAGTCCAATCCGTTGTTGCCACGTGCTAAGTCGTCCCCGCCTTGGCCGAAGATGCTGTCGTTGCCGGTACCCCCGATGAGATAGTCGTTGTCGCCGCCCCCGCGGAGCGTGTCGTCACCGTAGCTGCCGAATAGGGTGTCCTCGCCATCTTGGCCAAGGAAGGTGTCATCGTCGTTTAAGCCGGAGTAGGGTTCGCCAAAAGCAGTGTCGTCACCGACACCCCCCTTGAAAAGATCCTGCCCGGTGCCTCCGTTAAATCGGTCGTCCCCCTCTCCACCGAAGGCGCTGTCATCGCCGCCACTGCCAAACAAAGTATCGACACCGTTTCCGCCAAAGAGGCCGTCATTTCCAAGAAATCCTACCAAAATGTCAGTGCCGGAATTGCCGATCAGGCTGTCGAGACCGCTGCCGCCGAACAACGTGTCAACGCCGTCGCCGCCGACGACACGGTCGTCGCCCGAATAGGCGTAGACCAGGTCGGCGAAACTAGTGCCAAACAGCGTCTCTGTGAAAGGTTCCGCAAAAATTGTCGCCATCGTCTTCTCCTCCCGCTTGATCACCCAGCCGCTGCGGCTGTCTGAGGAGAAAGGTAAGCCTGAAAGGTGCGCCTTGCTTGAGGAGGAGATGCAGAGAACCTGGAGATATCATGTAGATTCCCTGAGGTTCCTCTCAAAAGACGCCTAGCCTTGTCATCAAGGCTTGCCAGTCGGCGGGAAGCTGGTGCAAGGGTCCCCGATAGGAACTGGGGAGCGGGGCCATAGGCGGAGAGCGGGCAAAGGGGCTGATCATCACCACCTTGGGCGTGCTGATCCTCACGCCCGACGCGCTTTTGGTGCGTTTGGTTGCGATGGATCCCCTCAGCCTCACGGTGCCGCGCGGCCTGCTGCAGGCCTTGGGCGTCTTCGCAATTGTCCTGGTGTTACGCCGGGGGCGCGCGCTCGGGGCCATCCGAACTCTGGGGCGCAGCGGCGCCTGGATGGTGCTGCTGTTTGCGCTGGGCAATCTCTGCTTCGTCTTGGCGCTGGACCGCACCAGCGTCGCCAACGTGCTGGTTCTCTTGGCGATCATGCCGCTCTTCGCGGCCCTGCTGGGCCGCCTGGTCCTGGGTGAGAGGCTTCCGCGCAAAACCCTCCTGGCGATCCTCGCTGCCTTGACGGGCGTCCTCGTGGTGGCGGGTGAGAGCCTTGGAGAGCCCACGTTGACGGGCGATCTCACGGCGATGGCCGCCGCGCTTTGCTATGCCGCCTTCTTCGTCCTGGTGCGGCGGCGCCCAGAGATCGACGTGATCCCCGCCGTGGCGCTGGGTGGACTGGCCGCCGCTCTCTTGGCTGCGCTGGCGAGCCTCCTGCCGGGCCACGGTCTTTCGGATTTGGCGGCGCTGGAGTGGCGCCAGGTCCTGTGGATCTTGCTGATGGGCTTGGTGGTGCAGTCGCTCTCCTTCGCCTGCATCGTCACCGGGCCCAGGTACATTTCGGCCGCGGAGGTCAGCCTCTTGATGCTGCTGGAGGCGGTGTTCGGCCCGATCTGGGTTTGGCTGGTCCTGGCGGAAGAGCCGCCGAATGCCACCCTGATCGGTGGCGCCATCATCCTCGCGACCTTGGCCTGGCACAGCCTTGCCACGCGCAAGGGATGACTCTTCGCTTCGGAGCCTACTTGGCCACTCTATCGCTATGATCCGGCACCCTCACGGATCCGTGCCGATCTACCCAAGCCAGGAAGGACGCCCGCGTGGCCGGATCGTCGAGCAGGTTCAAGTGCTGGCCACCCTCCACCACCAGCGCCGTCTTGGGACAGGAGGCGGCATCGAAAAGGCGCTGACCGGCACGATAGGGTGTGACGCGATCGTTCGTGCCGTGCATCCACAGCAGGGGCTGGCGGGCGTGGCCGACGCGGGCCAGGCTGTCCCAGGTCTCGCGCAGGAAGGGTTTGACGATCATCCAGGGATAGGCGGCCTTGGCCGAGGACAAGAGGCTGTCGAAGGGCCCGTCCAGCACGATGGGTGCCGCCTCGCCCTCCGCCGCCAAGGCGATCGCGACCGCGCCGCCCAAGGATTCTCCGTAGATCACGATCGGTGCTTGCGGCAGGCCTTCGCGAAGTGCCGCCAGCGCCGCTTTGGCATCGGCGATCAAGCCCGGCTCCTTGGGTTTGCCGGGGTTTCCGCTATAGCCACGATAGCCGACCAGGAAGAGCCCATAGCCTTCGTCCACCAGAAACCCGTAGCACTCCGCACGATGGCCGATGTGCCCGGCATTGCCTTGCAGCAAGCAAACGACCGGCTTGTCGGAGTCGCGCGCCGTCCAGAGCCAATGGCGGCAGCCTTGACCGTCGGCGGCCCTCGCCTCCAGAACCTCCGGCAATCTGCCGCCAATGGGCTCCATCTCCGGGCGCTTCCGGCTCGAGACATAGATCAGCCGCTCTTGGAATAGGTAGAGAAGGAGAGCAATAGTGCCATAGGCGCCGAGTGCGCCCACGGCGACCCAGCCAAGCCAAGCAAGACTGTCGAGCGACACGAGTGCCCCCCTCCCTCGCCGGTTAGTCCGCGTAATCCTCGCCGTCGCGCTCCAACAGACGCTTCAGCGCACGGAAATGCCCTTCGCCATAGTTGTCCATGGCCTGGTATTGGGCAGCCGTCAACGCCGCCATGTTGTCGCCCACGGCGCGCAGCGGTCGACCGGTCTGCATGGCATTCACCTGCTGTTGGCAAGCGCGCTCCAGATAGTAGAGCCTGTCGAAGGCAACCGCGATGGTCGGACCCGTGACCAGCACCCCATGGTTGGCCATGAAGAGCACCTGGCCCGAGCCCAGCAATGCTGCCAGCCGTTCGCCCTCGGCCGGATCGTTGGCCAGCCCGGCAAATTCATTGTCGTAGGCCACCTGACCCCAGAAACGAATTGCGGTTTGGTGCAGCGGCAAGAGGCTCTGGTCCTCCAGCATGGTCATGACCGTGGCGCACGGCATGTGCGTGTGCAGCACCGCGCGCGCCTCCGGGCAGCGAAGGTGCAGCGGCACATGGATGCAAAAGGCGGTGCGCTCGGCCTCGCCCTCGCCCTCCAGTACCTTGCCGTCGGCATCGAGAAGCAGGATGTCGCTGGCCCGCATCTCCGCCCAGTGTTGGCCTTCAGGGTTCAAGAGAAAGAGATCGTTGCGCCCCGGCAGGGCGAAGCTGAAGTGGTTGCAGATCCCCTCGCTGAGGCCGAAGCGATGCGCCAGGCGCAAGGCCGCCGCCAGGTCCCGCCGCGCTTGGGTCACCGCCTGCCAATCGATGTCGCCCGTCTTAAGTGTCGAGCTTTGCAAAGCGCTCATATCTGCCCTCCTCTCGCCCAGCCGTCACTTCTCTGGCAGAGTGAGATAGCAAGCACGGGGGCCGCTTGGAAGCGCCGCCGACCAGCAAACCGCGCTTGTGAGGAGATTATGCCGGACAGCGCCGACAGCAGCGGCCGACTGCGCACACCCCCGTCAGATGGCGCGGTGAAGCGCAGCCTTGGCCGCACGGTCGCCGATCACGGCGCCGGCCAAATCGACATGCGGGCTTTACGCAGTTACCGGCTGAAACGGCTGCAAGACGAGTTGCGCCGTCTGGACGTCGCCGGGATTCTGCTCGCCGATCCGGTGAACATTCGCTACGCGACCGGCATTCGCAACATGCAGAACTGGGCCCTTCACTCCACCTTTCGCCAGGCCTTCGTGCCGGCCGAGGGACTGGCGATAGCCTTCGAGTATCGCGGCTCGGAGCATCTGGCCGAGGGCCTGGAGACGGTTCGCGAGGTGCGCCCGGCGACGCCCCTTTTCCGCGCCGGCCAGTCCGGCGCGGCCGCCGATCTAAGGGTCTCGGCCTGGGCGCAGGAGGTTGCGGAGGTGGCGCACGAAGCTGGTGGCAGGCGCCTGGCGATCGACCGGCACGTCGATCACTTCAGCGCACAAGCCCTGATCGCTGCAGGGCTGGAGCTGCTGCCGGGCGCCAAAGCCTTATCCCACGCCCAAAGCGTCAAGAGCGGCGAGGAGATCCTCTGCCTCTCCGCCTCCATCTCCGTGGCCGAGGCCGCCCTCCATCGTCTGCGCCTAGCAATCGAGCCCGGCCGTAGCGAAATCGAGCTCTGGTCCATACTGGAAGCCACGAACCTGGCCCTCGGCGGGGAATCCATGGACACACGCCTGCTCTCCTCGGGCGGGCGCACCAATCCCTGGTATCAGGAGGCGAGCGACCGTCTGGTAAGGCCGGGCGACCTCGTGGCCGTCGACACCGATATGATCGGCCCCTTCGGCTACGACACCGATATCTCGCGCAGCTTCCTCTGCGGGCAGGGACGGCCAAGCAGCAGCCAGCAGGATCTTTACCGCTACGCCTGGGAGCAGTTGCACCACAACATGAGCTTGGTCCGCCCGGGCATTGAATTCAAAGAGCTATCCGAAAACTCGTATATCCTGCCCGATCGCTATCGCGCGCAGGAGATGGCGATGGTCTGGCACGGCATCGGTCTCTACGGACAGTGGCCGACCATCGTCGCCAAGCGTTTCTTCGACGCCGACATCAGCGACCAGGGCGTCCTCGAACCCGGCATGACCCTCTGCTGCGAGAGCTATGTCGGCGCCGAAGGCGGCGCGGAAGGCGTCAAGCTGGAGGAGATGCTGCTGGTGACCGAAAGCGGCGTCGAGCTGTTGAACTCTTTCCCCTTCGAGGAGGATCTCTTGGGACGGCAGATCTAACCCATGCGTAACCGCAGCTTCCAGGTCATCGAGACCCACTGGATCCCGCTCGCCGACGGCACCAGGCTCGCCGCCCGGATCTGGCTGCCGGACGAGGCCAACGAGAAACCCCTGCCGGCCATCTTGGAGTACCTGCCCTACCAGCGCCGTGACGGCACCGCCATACGCGACGACTGCACCTACCCGGCCTTGGCGGATGCCGGCTATATCGGGGTGCGCGTCGACCTGCGCGGCAGCGGCGATTCCGAAGGGCGCTTCGAGGACGAGTACTCTCCGCAGGAGCTGGCCGATGCGGTCGAGGTGATCGCCTGGATTGCCGAGCAGCCCTGGTGCAGCGGCAAGGTCGGGATGATGGGAATCTCTTGGGGTGGCTTCAACAGCCTGCAGGTCGCCGCCCTGAGGCCGCCGGCCTTGAAGGCGGTCATCGCGCTTTCGACCACGGTCGATCGCTTCAACGACGACATCCACTACAAGGGCGGCAGCCACCTCTCGGCGCAGCACTATTGGTCCAGCAACATGCTGAGCTACCTCTCCAGGCCGCCCGATCCGGCGGTGCTGGGCGACGCCTGGCGGGAACGCTGGCTGGACCGCCTGGAGCACCTGGAGCCGCCGCTTCACATCTGGCTGTCGCATCAACGCCGCGACGCCTACTGGCAGCACGGCTCGATCTGCGAGGACTACGGCGCGCTGGAGGCCGCCGCCCTGGTCATCGGTGGCTGGGCAGACGGCTATCGCAATGCCCCGCCGGCCGCCGCCGCCAATCTGACCGCACCGGGCAAGGCCCTGAACGGCCCCTGGATCCACAAGTACCCGCACTTCGCCTGGCCGAAGCCGCGCCTGGACTTCATCGCCGAGGCGGTCACCTGGTGGGACCGCTGGCTGAAGGGCAAGGACAACGCTGCCGAGGCCCTGCCCTCCTATCGCGCCTACATTTCGCAAGGCGTGCGGCCCGCTCTTTGGCGCGGCCAAGAAGAGGGGCGCTGGGTCGCCGTGGCGGACTGGACCGGCGAGCCGCCCAAAGAGCGCTTCTATCTAGGCAGCAAGGGCCGCTTGGCGCAGCAACCCGGTATGGACGGCCAAAGGATCGTCGACAGCCCGCAGGACTGTGGCGTGACAGGCGGCGAGTTCTTCACGGTGAAACCCGACGCCGAGCTCGCCGGTGACCAGCGCGAGGACGATGCCCGCTCTCTCACCTTCGACAGCCTGCCGCTCGAGAGCCCCCTGGACATCCTGGGGCGGCCCCAGGTGACCTTGCGCGTTTCCATCGACCGGCCGTTGGGCACGCTGGTGGCACGGCTCTGCGATGTTCATCCGGACGGAACCTCGCATCGTGTCGCCTTGGGTGTCCTGAACCTGACGCACCGCTGTTCTCAGGCCGAGCCTCGCCCGATGGAGCCCGGGGTCGAGACCGAGGTGGTGATCCGGCTGGACGAGTGCGGCTATCGCTTTCTGCCTGGCCACCGCATCCGCTTGGCGCTCTCCACCGCCTACTTCCCGATGATCCTGCCGCCGCCGGAGCGGGTGGCGGCCAGGGTGTCGACCGGCGCTGCCTCGCATCTGGCCCTGCCGGTGCTGGAGAATGCAGAAGAGATCACCCTCCCGGAGCCCGACAATCCCGGTCCCTTGCCGAACTATCCGCAAAGAGTGCCGGCGGCCTCGCGGCGCTGGGTCGAGCGGGATCTCTCGGCCGGCCGCACGACCTATCACATCCTAGAGGACGGCGGCGAAACGGAGCATCCCGATCACGGCATGCGCTGGCAGGAGATCCGTCGCGAGAGCTGGTCGGTCGGGCGGGACGACCCGGCCAGCCTCGAGGGCCTCACCCAAATGACGGCGATCCGCAAACGCGGCGACTGGGCCGTCAGGACCGAGGTCAAGGGACGGCTCACCACCGACGGCAAGGACTGGATCCTGGAGCACAGCCTGGAAGCCTATCTCGGCGAGGAACAGGTCTTTGCCAAGGAGTGGCGGAAGACCATCGCACGCGACTTGATGTAAGAACTCCGCCATGTTCGAAGGCTTCGAAGAACGACGGCTCGCCCTCGCGGAGGCAGAGATCTTTTTGCGCATCGGCGGCAACGGGCCGCCCTTGCTGCTGCTGCACGGCTATCCGCAGACGCATGTCACCTGGCGGCTGGTGGCGCCGGCACTGACAAAGCACTTCACCCTGGTGCTTCCAGACTTGCGCGGCTATGGCGCCAGCAAGGGGCCGCCGCCGGACCGGGAAAACCGTGCCTACGCCAAGCGTGCCATGGCCGGCGACATGCTGCAAGTGATGGAGGCCTTGGGCTTCGATCGCTTCGCTCTGGGCGGGCATGATCGCGGCGGCCGGGTCGCCTACCGCCTCTGCCTCGACCATCCCCGGCGGGTCAGCGCCTTTGCCGCCATCGACGTCGTGCCGACCCTCGACCTTTGGGAGAGCATGGACGCCAGCGGCGCGATCGGGGCTTGGCACTGGCCCTTCCTGGCACAGCCCGCCCCCCTGCCCGAGCAGGCCATTGCCGGCGCCAAGGAGGCGATCATCGGCTCCTTCCTGCGCAACTGGGCGGCCAGGCCCGACGCCTTGGAGGCCGAGGCCGTCGCGGCCTATCTGGCGCAGTTCGACAAGCCCGAGGTGATCGCCGCCACCTGTGCCGACTACCGCGCCGGCGCTAGCGTGGATTGGCAGGACGATGCCGAAGACCGGGCCGCCGGGCGCCGCTTGGCCTGCCCGGTGTTGACGCTTTGGGGCATCGCCTACATCGGCAACGAAGAGCCCACGCCAAAGACCATCTGGCGGCGCTGGGCGGAGGAAGTGGAGGGCTGGGGCCTCGACTGCGGCCACTTCCTGCAGGAAGAAGCGCCGGACGCCCTGGCAGAAGCGCTTATCTCTTTCTTCCTTGCCAATTCAGGCGCTGAGCGGCAGCTCTAGGGGCCGAAACAGCGAAGGGACCGCTTTATGGACGGCAGCATCACCAGCCAATTGCCCAAGACCGCGCCCCAGGGCGAGGAGCTGCCCGCGCCGGGCCAGCTGCGCGAGATCGCACCGAGCCTCTATTGGCTGCGCATGCCGCTGCCCTTCGCCCTCGACCACATCAACCTCTGGGCCATGGACGAAGGCGACAGCTGGACCCTGGTCGACACCGGCCTCAACAACGACGAGACCAAGGACCTCTGGCGCCAGATCTTTGCCGGTCCCCTCGCCGGCAAGCCGGTCACCCGCCTTCTGATCACCCACCATCATCCCGACCACTTCGGGCTGGCGGGCTGGCTGGTGGAGGAGACCGGCGCCGAGCCCTGGATGAGCGAGGTCGAGTTCTCCTTCGGCTCCTGGCTCTACAATCTACCGGACGAGCCCTACAGCCGGCGCATGCGCACCTACTATCGCCGCCAGGGTATGCCGGAGGAGACCAATCTCCAGCTGACCAGCCGCGGCAACCTCTACCGCGGACGCTGTGGTCCTCCCCCGGCAGAGGCCGAGGTGTTGACGCTCGGCGGCAGGGTCGAGGCCGGGGGCCGCAGCTGGCGCATCGTCCCCGGCCACGGCCATGTCGAGGGGCATGCCTGCCTCTATGCCGAGGAGGACGGCCTCTTCATCGCCGGCGATCAATTGCTACCGAAGATCAGCCCCAACGTCTCGGTCCATGCCTGGAACGACGAGGCCGATCCCTTGACCGCCTTCATCGAGACCCAGCAGCGATTGGCCCGCCTCTTGGACGACGGCGTCCTGGTGCTGCCCAGCCACGGCCGCCCCTTCCACGGTGCCGCCAGCCGCGCCACTGCCCTTGTGGCCCACCACGAGGAGCGCCTGGACCGCGCCGAGGAGGCCTGTCGCGAAACCCCGCGCAGTGCCTATGACGCCATCCCGGCGCTCTTCAATCGCAAGCTCGACAACCACCAGCTCTTCTTCGCACTGGGTGAGAGCCTGGCGCATCTGAACCATCTGGCGGTGCTGGGGCGGCTCAGCGGGCAGGACCACAAAGGCGTTCTGCGCTTCCATCCCGCTTGAGGCAGCGACCGGCCGTGCCGCACATCCTGAGCCGCAGCGATCTGGATTTCCTGCTGTTCGATCTCTTGGACGCGGAAGGCCTGACCGCCTACCCGCGCTTTGCCGAGCATTCGCGGGAGTCTATCGGCCAGGTGCTCGATCTAGCGGAGCAACTGGCCGAAGACCTCTTCCAGCCTCATGCCGCCAAGTCGGACGCGCAAGAGCCCCGGTTCGACGGCAAAGACGTCCACCTCATCCCTGAAATAAAGCAGGCGCTCGACGCCTACGTGGATGCGGGCTTCCCCGGCGCCGGTTTCGACGCGGAGCTGGGCGGCTTGCAGTTGCCCTATACCATCGCGCAGGCCGTGGCCGCCATCTTCTACGCCGCCAATGTGGCAACGGCCGGCTATCCCATGCTGACCATCGCGGCCGCCAACCTGCTGCAGGTCCATGGCAGCGAGGAGCAGAAGCGGCGCTATCTCACGCCCATGGTTGCCGGCCGCTTCTTCGGCACTATGTGCCTGTCGGAGCCGCAGGCCGGGTCTTCGCTGGCCGACATCCGCACCAAGGCGGTGCCGCAGGGCGACGGGAGCTATCGCCTCTAGGGCAACAAGATGTGGATCTCCGGCGGGGAGCACGCGCTGGCCGAGAACATCGTCCACTTGGTGCTGGCCATCCGAGTACGGCCTGAAGGCCAACGAGCTGGCGATCCAGGTGCACGGCGGCTATGGCTACACGCGCGACTACCCGGTCGAGTGCCTCTACCGTGACAACCGCCTGAACGCCATCCCCGAGGGCACTAAGGGTATCCAGGCCCTCGACCTCCTGGGCCGCAAGGTGCGCCAGGAGGATGGTGCCGCCAAGGCTGTCGTGGGGCCGTTCCCAGTTGTGGAAGTGCTGCCATTGGGAGAGCTGGTCTTCCAGGGCTGGATCTCCAAGGTCGACAGTTGGCCGGAACTCCTCGAGCGCCGTTTTCTGGACCCGCTTAACCTTGCCGTTGAGATGAGGTGAGCGTGGCCGGATCGGCCGGAACTTGATGCACCAAGCCTGCAAGCGCTCTTGAACCTTGTAGGCGAAGAACTCCTGGCCACGGTCGGTCTGGATGCGCTGGATCGATACCGGCATCTCCTCGACGACCTGCTCAAGGAAGGTGAGCGTCGAGGCCACCTTTCTACTTGGAAACAACCCGGCCACCAGATAGCGCGAGCAGTCGTCGATGGCCGTGTACTGCAAGAGCCCCGGCCGGATCTTGCAGACGTCCATCTGCACCCGCTCGCCTGGGATTGGTCGTGAATAGCGTTTCACGCCCTTGCGGCGGAGCCGAAGTCGCTTCAGGCGGTTCAGACCATGGCGGCAGAGCACTTTGTGGATCGTATCGATCGACAGCTTGATCCCGTGCTGGCGGCTCAGCTCATTGCGCAGGCGTTTGATACCGAGCTGGCGGTCTCCTCGCAGCGTGATGATGCGCTGCTCCTCGACCGCCATGACCTTACGGCCCGGCGAGCGGTGAGGTCGGCGGCTGCGATCAACGAGCCCTTGCACGCCGGCTTCGCTGTACCGCTTCAACCATTTCCGAAGCGTTGGTCGAGACACGCCACAGCGCCGGCAGGTCAACCCGGCATTGCCGTTGCGCTCATATGTAGAAGTTTAGACTTCGTCGGACAGTTGGCATCCGGGTGTCGGTTGGGTCGTGCCTGTCAGATCAAATCCTAAATTCTACACATTAACACTCTATACCCTCGTCTTCCATCGCGGCGAGAGCCTTGCCCAGCTCTCCAAGCTCTGCGCCGGTAAGGAAGCGCTCGCGCTTACCGTCAGTGTAGCGCTTCACGCCTCTGGTCGGGTTCTCTTCCACCAGGCCTCGCTCAACTGCGAATGTGAACATGCCCTGTAGGAGCCCAACGGCCCGCGTCGCCGCTGTCTTCCCTCCCTTAACGCGAGAGACTCCCCGCTTCTTGGTCTTTACGGTCTTGGCTGACTTGCCCTCTGCAACGTCGCGCATGAAGCGCTCGATGTCGGCGCGCCCAATTTCGGATAGGCGCTTTCGACCGATGAGCGGTTTGAGATGCCCCTCGACTCGGGCCCTATCCGCTTCCGGCGTAGCCGGCTTCTTGGTGTGACAGCCTTCCTCTAAGTAGAGGGCGCAGAGCTGTGCCATCGTCATTTCGGCGCGTTGGCGGTCCTTGCGCTCGCTGGCGGGGTCTTTTCCGTGGGCGGCGTCTCCCAGGATGCGCATGGCTTCGCGCCGCGCCATGTCGGCGGTCCATGGACTTCCATACCGCCCTATTGTTACGCGCGTTGTCCTGCCCTATCGCCCATATCCGGCTCGCTACTGACAGACAAACGACTTTATGCCGGCAGCGGTGACGCGAAGGCAGAACCCGGCAAGCTCGCTATGCCATAGGAGTGTCGTGCCGCTGCCCGGCTGCATCTCGTCAACCGACCTCTTGGTCAGTTTCACTGCACCCATGAGCGCTGTTCCTTCTCGCTGGTGTAAGCACCATGTAGTCACTTTGGCGGCACCGGCTGGAATGCGAAACCCTTCGCAGGAAAGAAAAATTCAGCCGCACTTTGCCGCATCACCGCTCCGCAACACAGCTTTTGACGGTCCATAGCGACGGTCTTGACGCGCAATGAGACACATAGATGACGGCGGCTCCCTAACTTTCGCGATGCGACGAACGAAACCGGCGAACAGCGAGCGGAGGAGACGGCAATGCCAACCATCTTTGCGGATTCTTTTGCACAGATCATCTTGGGGACCAGCGCGGCGGACATCATCAACGCCAGTTCGGGCAACCAACTCGTTCAAGGACGTGACGGCAACGATAGATTGTTCGGGGCCAACGCGAACAATCGACTCTACGGCGGGTCAGGTGCAGATGCTCTCTACGGTTTCATCCAAGATGACACCCTGAAGGGAGGCGAGGGAGTAGATGACCTTTTCGGCGAGGACGGCGACGATGTCGCCTTCGGCGGCGATGGCAACGACTACTTTTACGGTAGCCAGGGAGCAGATATCTTTCGCGGCGGCGCCCATGAGGACCGTGGATCGGGCGGCTCGGGATCGGATCTCCTCTTCGGGCAGAACGGGGATGATGTTCTAAGAGGTGCCACCGACGCCGACACAATCCGCGGTGGCGGCGGTCAAGACACCTTGAATGGCGATGGCGGAGACGACAGCATCTTCGGCCAGGGCGAGAGCGACCTCCTCTATGCCGGCGATGGCGACGATTTCCTGGTGGGTGGGGGCGGCAGCGATTTCGTCTTCGGCGGCTCGGGAACGGACAGCATTCAAGGAAACGACGGCAGCGACAGCCTCTTCGGCGAGGACGGGCTTGACGACCTGCGTGGTGGCGATGGCGGCGACACTATTCTAGGAGACGACGATAACGACCTGCTCCGCGGTCAGAATGGCAACGACGTCCTTTCCGGCGGCAGTGGCCTCGACAGGGCCTTCGGCGGCGCCGATGAAGACCTCGTCTACGGCGGATACTTCTCGGATAGCCTCTACGGTGACGGCGGCGACGACACCTTGTTCGGCAACCAGCACGAAGACAGCCTCAACGGCGGTGCCGGCGGTGACACACTTGACGGCGGTGCCGGTACTGACAGCCTGACCGGCGGCCTTGGGCAGGACACCTTCTCCTTCGCCTCCCAAGGCTTGGGGCTCGAGGCGGCGATCACCGACTTCACTTCGAACGCCAGTCTGCCGGGATCCGGCGACACCATCGCGCTTCAGGTCTCGGGTAGCGGCGGTCTGTGGATCGGTGATGCCACCTTTGACGGCAGCGACCCGCAAGCCCGTCTCGACCCCACGACCAAGAGAGTGGCGGTCGACGTGGAGGGCGACGGCATCGCCAACTTCGAGATACGCCTGACCGGCATCACCCAGGCAGACCAGCTGACCGCAAGCGACTTTCTTTTCTTGTGAGGCTGCAAGCTTTTGAGAGTTCGCCCGGCGAAAGTCGTATCAGCGAAGCAGATCACTGCTCCTTTCCAGTCCACAAGATCGAGCCACCATCTCACAACTTTTCGTTGCGCCTTGGTGCGACAATCTTTAGCCTGCAGCGACCGGCGTGATCAACAAGCACTCGATTGCCGTCCTGCCCTTTGCCAACTTGTTGGGCGGTATCGAGCAGGAGTCATTCATCGACGGCTTGGCCGAGAACAGTATCACCGCGCTGTCGCGCATCGACCCGCTTCTCGTCATCGCGCGCAGTTCCAACCTCGTCTACAAGGGCAGAGCCTTCGACGTGAAGAAGATCGGCAGTACCAGAATCCAGGAAGCCACTGATGCATCGCAATGCAGCGGCCACCGTTATGGGGCCGGACGACATCTCAATCGGATCCTTCGTAGAGGCCGCACGCAAGGCGACCGGGACTGCCGTCATAATCGACGTCTTCCGTGCCTTCACCACCGCTGCGGTCGCGCTTGCCAATGGTGCCGCGCGGATCATCATGGTGGGAGATCTCGAAACCGCACTCGCGCTCAGGGAAAGGAAGGTCGGGCGCTTCGCCATGGGTGAACGCCACGGCCTTCGGCCCCGGGGTTTCGATTTCGGCAACTCTCCGGCCGAGATCCTCGGGGTTCGACTCGATGTGGAGACGCTGATCCAAACGACATCGAACGGCACGCGCGGCGTTTTGGCGGCAGGGTCCGCCAAGCGGATCTATGCGGGCTCTCTTGTCACGGCAGAAGCCACCGTGCGTGCCATCCTAAAGGGGTCCGAGGCACCCGTTTCTCTCATTGCGATGGGTGAAGCCGAGCAGCGACGTGCCGACGAAGACGAACTCTGCGCATTTTATCTGCGCAGCCGCCTGATCGGTCGCCACCCGGATCCCGAAGCGCTCTGCAGGCTCATCCGCACCATGAGCCGATGCGCGGACAGCGAAAATCTTAGCAGGGAGGATGTCGACTGCTGCTTGGCGCTGAACGCCCAGCCCTTTGCGATCAGGGTCTCAGGCGAGAAGGGCCACTGGGTTGCAACGGCCGAGTAGAGCGCAGGGGTCGAGCCTCATCGGCGCTCTGCCCTCTCCGGCAAGCCGCTTCCCTGATTCTGACACCCCGGCCACGGCTTTTGACGGCCATGACGACGCTGACTTGATGGCCGTTCCCTACTTTGGGCATCACGACGACAGGCCCCAGAGCGCCTAAATCCTCTGGCCAGCCATGGGGCAACGGCGGCTTAGATGCCGAAAGAGGAGCACCTGGTCATGGCGACGATTTTTGGAGAGGCAGACTCGGAAACCCTGTTCGGATCCAGTCTAGGAGACAGTATCTACGGCAGGTCTGGGTCCGATTTCCTGCTGGGCGACAGCGGGGATGACAGCGAGCTTCGCGGTGGCTCAGGGGTCGACGTCCTCTTCGGCGGCTCCGGGTCCGACAGCAACATCGACTGAGGCGATGGGATGGACAGCCTCTTCGGGGATGCAGGAAATGACTCCCTATTCTATGGAGCGAGCGGCAACGACGCGCTATTCGGCGGTACAGGAGTTGATCTCGCCTTCTTCGGCGGCGATGGCGACGACAGTCTAGAAGGAGGGGCCGGAGACGACGAAATCCTCCTTGGCGGCTTGGGTTCAGATGGTATCTTTGGTGGGCTTGGCAACGATTTCTCCTTTACTGGAGGCTGTGGGTCCGACAGTCTCTATGGCGGCAGTGGTAGTGACTTCCTGTTCTACGGTGGCAGCGGGGATGACGCTTTCCTATCCGGTGGGGATGGCGCGGACAGGCTCTCCGGTGGCGCCGGTGACGACAGTCTTAGTGGCGACAGCGGCGACGACGTTTTCCTGGTAGCGAGCCAGGGTGACTTCTCTGGCTATCTCTATGACGGTGGCAGCGGACGCGATACCCTGATGCTCAGCGCTGGCGCCACTATCCCCGGCGGCGGCACTGGCCTCGTCTCCATCGAGGTGACCCTCTACGGCTAGTCCTCACCGCGTTCTGACCGCTCCTTTGGAAAGATCTTGGACCAAGCCGGCATGGCCAACATTGCATAGGTCATTGAGCACGCCCTTGGTGAGGACGGGGTCGGTGGTTCAAGTTCACTCGTCAGCACCTTTTTTCCCGTTAAAAATCAATAACTTATACCGAGTTTGATGCAGGCCGCCGAAAGCGCCCGAGTCCGGAACCGACCGAGAACATCCGGGGGAGTCCGGGGGAGTCCGGGGGAGTCCGGGGGAAAACTGGGGGACGGCACACTCGGCGGCTGTCCGAACCTCTGAAGTCCGGGGCTGCTCGAACGACGACAGATTCCTGGTGTCTGGCGAGCGGCCGCACCCTGTTCGTTCGCATTTGACGGCGGAAGCGGGTCTTTTGACGAGCCAGGCGACGCTGCTTTGATGCCCTCTTACTAGCTTTGCAACACGATGACACGAAGCAACTTGGGTTCGCCTGCCATCATCCATCGAGCCACCGGCACGAAGGCGGACCCGGAGCCCATTGAGGAGCAAGAGGCTATGGCGACGATCATTGGCGAGGTCTTCTCGGAGACGATCCTCGGGACCAGTGCAAGAGACCTCATCTACGGAAACGCAGGCAACGACCTTCTGCGCGGCAGAGGAGATGGAGACACCCTGCTCGGCCAGACCGGAAACGACACAGCCTTTGGCGGGTCCGGCAGAGACATCCTGTTCGGACAGTCCGGCAGCGATACGCTCGTCGGTGGGTCCGGAAACGATCAGGTCCGAGTAGGGGGTGGCGATGATACCGGCATTGGTGGAGATGGGGACGACTTCTTCCTCGCTGATGACGGAACCAACGTCTTCAGAGGGGGAGACGGCGACGACTCCGCGCGCGGCGGCAGTGGCAATGACATCCTGTTCGGGCAGGATGGAGCAGATATGCTCGAAAGCGCCGATGGCGACAACACGATGCGCGGTGGCGCCGGTGCAGACCGGCTGATTGTCCGAAGTGGCAACAATAGCCTGTACGGTCAGGCCGACAACGATTTTGTCGAGGGAGGGGGTGGGATGGACCTGCTCGTCGGCGGCGGCGGTACCGACAGGATCTTCGGTCAAGCCGGAGCCGACAGCATCCAGGGCAACGACGCAACCGACAGTCTCTATGGTGGCTTGGGCGCCGACAACCTCCACAGTGGCGGGGGCAGGGATTCGGCTTTCGGCGGCGACCAAGAGGACGTGATCCGCGGCCAGAACGGCGATGATCTCCTGTTCGGCGATACCTCTTTCGACAGCCTGTTCGGCGGGGCCGATGCGGACGCCGGCTACGGCGGACTGCACACGGACAGCCTCTTCGGTGATGGCGGAGACGACCGGCTCTTCGGCGACGGGCACGAGGATGGGCTCTACGGCGGCGCCGGCGATGACTTCCTCGATGGCGGATCGGGCGTTGACAGCCTGACCGGGGGCCTTGGTCAGGACATCTTCTACTTCGACACCTTCGGCATTGGTCTCGAGGCCGCCATCGCCGATTTCACCTCCAATGTCACCGCGTCGGGCGCAGCCGACACCATGGTGCTGCAGGTGTCGGGCAGCGGTGGTCTATGGATCGGCGCCGCCACCTTTGACGGCAGCGACGCCCAAGCCCGCCTCGACCCATCGAGCAAGACCGTCAAGGTCGATGCCAACGGAAACGGCGCTGCGGACTTCGAGATCCGCCTCGCCGGCATCACCCAGGCCGACCAGCTGACCGCGACCGACTTTCTCTTCAGCTAAACGGCAGCATTTGTCACCTTCGCCGGGCTTTTTGACGGGCGATACGACGCGCTTTTGATGGCTCCTCCGTAACTTCCGTATCGCGGGCGATGGAAAGGGTTCAACGGAGAGGCCCCTCTCCTCCAGAGCCATCTCAGAGGACGACAGCGGCCAAGACGATACGGCCAGATCGCCGCAGAGGACTCCGGCTGGCGGCCGATCCCTCCGCCGCGGAGGCGCAAGGCAGGCAAAGGAACAAACAATGGCGAGCATCTTTGGCGATTCCCTGGCGGAAACCATCTTGGGCACCAGCAGCAGAGACTGGGTCGGCGCAGGCACGGGTCATCACTTTGTTCAAGGCCGCGGTGGTGGCGACACCTTAGGCGGGGGTGACGGCGATGACCGGCTCTATGGCGGCTCCGGGGTAGATAGCCTGTTCGGTGCCTTTGGCAACGACATCTTGACGGGCGGATCCGCTAGCGACCAGCTGTTGGGAGCGTCTGGCAACGACACGGCCTTTGGCGGCGACGACAGGGACGTCTTTTTCGGCGACAGTGGAGCCGACACGCTGCGCGGCGGCGCGGACAACGATCTGATCATTGGCGGCCTCGGGCCTGATGCTCTCTTCGGGCAAGACGGTATCGATGCGCTCTATGGTGACCTCGGTGACGATACACTTCGCGGTGGGGGCGGCACCGATGATCTGCGTGGATCCGCCGGGCACGACCGGCTCTATGGCCAGGGCGGAGCCGACATCCTTCGAGACGCTACCGGCGCTGACTTTCTGGTCGGCGGCGGTGACAGAGACTACATCGACGGCGGCAGCGGCGCAGACTCCATACAGGGAAATGACGGCAGCGACTCGCTCTACGGGTCCCAAGGTTCCGACGACATTCGCGGCGGCAATGGTGGCGATTCACTGTTCGGCGACGATGGTGACGATCTTCTTCGCGGTCAACTTGGCGGCGACCGATTCTTTGGCGGCACCGGAATGGACGATGCCTTTGGCGGGTCCGATGCAGACAGGGTCTTCGGCGATCACGGCTCGGACACCCTCTATGGAGATGGGGGCAACGACCTTCTTTTCGGCGATGAGCATGAAGATGGTCTCTTCGGCGGCGCTGGCGATGACTTCCTATCCGGCGGTACGGGTGTCGACAGCCTGACCGGGGGAAATGGCCAGGATACCTTCTTCTTTTACGCATTCGGACAGAACCTGGAAGCGGCCATTACCGACTTTGTCTCCAACGTGACCCCTTCGAGCGAAACCGATCGGATCTTCTTGGACGTGTCCGGTGGCGGCGGGCTTTGGATTGGCGATGCGGCCTTCGATGGCAGCGATCCGCAAGCGAGAATGGATCCTTCGGCAAAGCGTGTGCAGGTGGATTCTGACGGCAACGGGGTTGCTGACTTCGAGATCAGGCTGACCGGCATAACCCAAGCAAGCCAGCTCACCACGACCGACTTCATCTTCTCTTGAGCGCCGCCGGAAGGCCCCTTCGCCGGAGCGTTGCTGCGTGCGGCCCCACAGGTGTTCGCGACCATGTTGAAAAATGCAGATCCCTCGTCGCACTCGGCTACCGTGCTTTTGACGCTCGGTGAGACACTAATGTGACGGCTGAGGTTTACTTTATCACTCAACCTTTCAGCGTGATGTGGATTGAGTCTTTCCAATCGATAACCCTGAAGGCTTGAAGACTTCAATTCCGACGGAGGAGCACAGCGAAATGGCACACTTTTACGGCGGTGACTTTACCGAGACTTTGCTTGGATCCAACTTGCCAGACACGATCTTTGCCTATGGCGGCGATGACCGGGTGCAAGGACGAGGCGGCAATGACTTCGTCTATGGGGGAATGGGAAACGACAGCCTTTACGGAGGCAGCGGTAGAGACATTCTACAGGGCGAGTTCGGTTTCAATCTATTGAAAGGGGGATCCAGCAGCGACGCTGTCGTCGGCGGCACTGGCAACGATACCGTGTTTGGCGGTGAAGGGGATGACACGGTATCTGGCCTAAGCGGAATTGACCTTCTCAAAGGCAACGATGGCAGCGACCAAGCGTTTGGAGGCGACGGCGCCGACAGGCTCTATGGGCAGGATGGCGACGACAACCTTTTCGGGGCATCGGGCAATGACACAATGCGCGGTGGCGATCTCGCAGATATGCTCCTCGGTTTCATCGGGGACGACACAGCTGTCGGTGAAGGCGGCTCGGACAAGCTCTTTGGAGGTGCAGACAACGACTCTCTTGTCGGCGGTGGCGATCACGACACCCTTCATGGTGAGGACGGCGCTGACGATCTGCAAGGTAATGGAGCCGTAGACTTGCTCTATGGAGGTCGCGGTCCGGACGAGGCGCGCGGCGGTGGTGCCGGCGACACCGTGCGAGGCGGCTCCGGCTCGGACCTCCTGCGGGGGCAGGACGGTGACGACTTCCTGTTTGGTGATAGCCAGTACGACACGCTCTATGGCGGCGCAGGCACGGACCTGATCTACGGCGGGTTCCGCGAAGACATTCTCTTTGGCGATGGCGGAAGTGACGGTCTCTTCGGCGGCCGACAAGAAGACCTGATCTACGGCGGTCAAGGCGATGACACGTTGAACGGAGGGCTGGATGGCGAGCGCGACAGGCTGACCGGCGACAAAGGCGCTGACACTTTCTTTTTCGCCGAGGACGGAACGAGCACCGAAGCGGTCATCACTGACTTCGTCTCCGGGATCACATCACCGAATTCAGACACCCTTTGGCTCGAGGTATCCGGCAGCGGTGGTCTGTGGATAGGCGACAACAGCTTTGACGGCAGTGCGCCGCAAGCGCGCATGGATCCCACGTTCGAGCTGATCCGGGTGGATTCCGATGGCGACGGGGTCGGAAACTTCGCGATCGACCTCACCGGTATCACGCAGGCCGAGCAGCTGACGGCAAGCGATTTCGTCTTCAGTTGAGCGTGACGCCTGAGTGAGGCGCTTAGTTACCAGCGCATTGCGGTTCTTGTTTTCACGAGAGGAGTAGAATGTCATGGCACGGATAGTTGGCGTAAGCTCGGCCGAAACACTGTTCGGATCCAGCCAAGCAGACATGATCTATGGACTTGGCGGCGATGACCGCTTGATCGGCCGGGATGATGACGACGAGCTGTTCGGCGGTCTAGGGGATGATAGTCTCTACGGAAGCTCGGGTGCCGACAGTCTCTTCGGGGTGTCCGGGAACAATCTGCTCAAAGGGGGCTCCGGCGCGGACGTGATGGAAGGTAGCCTGGGTAACGACACAGCCTTTGGCGCACACGGCTCTGATGCTCTCTTCGGCGGACCAGGCGATGACCTCTTTAGGGGCGGCGACGGTGCGGACAACGGCTTTGGGGAGAGCGGCGCCGACCTGCTTTACGGTCAGGGTGGCAGTGATACCTTGAGAGGCTCCTTCGGTGACGACACCCTACGTGGTGGAGAGGCAGGTGATGCCTTGACCGGTTTCTACGGCAACGACTCTCTCGCCGGAGAGGGTGGGGCAGACGCCCTGTTCGGTGGCGGCAACATCGACACGCTAACAGGTGGCGCCGGCGACGATACACTGGATGGTGGCTATGGTCCCGACGATCTTCTGGGCAATGGCGGGGCCGATACGCTTGATGGTGACTACGGCGATGACGAGCTTCGTGGCGGCGGCAGCGACGACTATGCGACGGGGCGGTCCGGCGATGATATCGTGCGCGGTCAGGACGGCAGCGACCTGCTCTTTGGCGGACTCGAATTCGATACCCTTTATGGCGGCGCCCATGCCGACAAGGCTTATGGCGGGTTGGACAACGACGTCCTCTACGGCGACGGCGGGGTCGATTTCTTGCTAGGCGACACGCAGGAAGATGCTCTCTTCGGTGGACAGGGTAATGACATTCTCGATGGCGGAAGCGGGAGGGATACCCTGACCGGCGGCAAGGGGGAGGACACCTTTCTCTTCGACAGCGGCGGCACTGAAACCGAAGCCTTGATCACTGACTTCAAGTCCGACGCCACCTCGAACGATGGCGACGTCATCTGGGTACAGTCGTCCGGATTCGGCGGCATGTGGATCGGCAACGACAGCTTCGACGCAACCGATCCCCAAGTCCGCCTAAATCCCACGACAAAGGAGCTTGAAGTTGATTCCGATGGAGACGGATTTTCCAACTTCGAGATCGATCTCGTCGGTATCTCCCAGGCCGACCAATTGACCGCCAGCGATTTCGTCTTTGCCTGAGACAGGCATATCTGCCAGATCGGGACGGGCCTGGCGCTCTGCCCGATGGGTGGCGCCAGGCCGTCTTCCGCTCCCGGGCGCGTCCATCCGCGCCCGAGCCACGCTCTGGACGGGCCCGCACTTTTCGGCGTAGAAATCAGGCCTGGAAGCGCGTGGGGCTGGTGGGCGTCGGCCGTAACCGCGTGGAGCAGCTTGTTGGAAGGGCAAAGGACATGCTCAAGCGCCGACGCGTCTCTATCCTGGACCTCCTGACCGACAAGGTCGAGCCGCGCGGCGCCGAGGCGCTGTTTCAGAAGTACGTCGGGCGGCAGTACTACTCCATCATGCCTCAGGTGGCGGCTGCCTGGTGCCGGCGACGCGGGCATCAGGTGCGCTATGAGACCTGCTTCGGCCAGGCGCCACCCGATCAGCTGATCGATCCGGACAGCGACATCGTCTTCATCTCCTCCTACACCAAGGCCTCGGCGCTCGCCTATGCCTTGGCGAAGGTGATCAAGCGCCGGGGTGCCAGGACGGTGCTGGCCGGCCCGCATGCCAGCTCCTTCCCCGCCGATGCGGCGCGCTTTGCCGATTACGTGGTGGTCTCCTGCACCGAGGAACAGGTCATCGACCTGGTGGAGGACCGCCTGCCGCCGGGCCAGATCCTGCGCTCGGAGAAGACGTCCATCGCTCTGCCCAGCCTGGCCGAGCGCTTGGATGACGTCAAAAAGGCCTCCTACATCAACGGCAAGCGCTCAAGGCTCTCCACCATCTCGCTGATGACCAGCACCGGCTGCCCCTACTCCTGCAGCTTCTGCATGGATTGGAAGTCGGTCTACAAGGCGCGCGAGACCGACGAGCTGGCCGCCGACCTGAAGACCGTCGCCCGGGAGTTTCCGGGAAACCTGATGGCCTTTCACGACCCCAACTTCGGGGTGCGCTTCGACCAGACGCTCGCGGCCTTCGAGCAGATCCCGCCCGAACAGCGTAATCCCTACGTAATCGAAAGCTCTCTTTCGCTGTTGCGTTCGGATCGCATCGATCGCTTGAAAGAGACCAACTGCGCCTATTTGGCTCCCGGCATCGAGTCCTGGTACCTCTATGGCGACAAGGCCAAGACCAGCGCCTCGGTGGGCCTGTCCAAGTTCGATCGTGTCTGCGACGCGTTCGACGAACTCTCCGAGAAGATCCCCTCGCTGCAGGCGAACTTTCTGATCTGCGATGACGGCGATCAGGGGGACGAGCCCTTTCAGCTGACCAAGCGCTTCATCTCGCGCTATCCGGGCGTCTTTCCGGTGCTCAACGTCCCCATGGCGTTCGGCGAGACACCGCTGCGCGACGAGTTGGAAGCCGCTGGCCGGCTCCTACCCCTGCCGCCCATCTACTACTCCAGCCCGGCGATGACGCACCATCTGATGCACTACTCGATGACGGAGGCCTTGGCCCGCAACATCGACCTGATCGACCATATCCTCTCGAAGCGGCTCTTCTTCAAGCGTTTGAGCCGGAAGTGCTCTCTGGCGGTGAAGATTTTCTGGACCCTCTTCCTCTTCAAACTGGCCAGCCATCGCGCAGAGCTCAAGCAACAGCTGAAGCTCTTGCAGGAAGAAGGAGACTTCCGAGATTTTCACGAAGGCAAGTCAGCCCTCGTCCCAAAATACTACGACGCGCGCGTGAACAGGAATCTGGAACAGTTTGCCGAGGTCTTGACGGACGAGGACCGCCAACTGCATGTGTCGTATGAGAGCGCGGCGGCAAGCAGTGCAGGGCCCTGCGCTGCGGAGTAACAAGTCCAGCGGACCTGGGCCCTTGTCCAGGCCGGTTGAGCGAGTGCGGGAGCGGGGCTTCGAGGATGGCGAGCATCACCCCGACCATAGCCATCACCCAGGCCGACATCGCCGGCCTGCAATCAAGCCTGCGTGTCACCGCCTATCCGGTGATCCTCCGCGTCGAACGCCAGCAACTGGGCGGTGGCTTCGGTGACAACGCCAGGCGCCCCTACACCTGGACGGTCTTCCTGCAGGTCGATGGGCAATGGGCTCAGGTGGTGAGCGCGCGTGGGTCCGTGCGTGAGTGGGGCAGCCTGGACCGCCTGGAACGCTGGCTGCGCGCCCAGGGCTTTCGCCATTCCTGGCTGCAGAATGAACTTGAGCCGACAGAGGGGGCCGAATCGCTCCCCTTGGTCAGCCCTATGCAAAAGTAAAAGTGCTAAAACTGGATGCGCGTTCTCTTTTGGCAATAATCGAGAGAATCCCGGCGACCATCCTGTGCTACGACCATTAGCATCTCAGAAAGGGCCAAGTTTGGTTCCGAAGCGACACTGACTGCTGTCGACCCTCCCAACATGCGCGCGACAGATGCGTTCGCTCACAAAGGACTGCCTGCGCAGGTATTGCCTCCCGTCATTTGGCCGTGTCGCCAACACATCTTTCACCGGCGGAGTCCATTCCATCTCGGATGATTCTCAAAGTCTCCCGTGCCGATAGATGTGTCGAATTGACGGTCCCTGTGACGCCGATGTGACGGCGGGCCTCTACCTTAGCGCACGAGGGCTCGAAACACAGCAGAACGAGGCGACCATGGCGACGACGATCTTTGCAGACTCCCTGGCGGAGACCATCATCGGAAGCAGCTCAGCGGAGAAGATCTATACCGCTACCGGCAACAATCTCATCTTGGGGCGGCTGGGCAACGATACGATTTACGGCGGCCTCGGCGATGACAGACTGTACGGTGGATCAGGGTCCGACTTCCTGGCCGCTTCTTCGGGAAATGATGTCCTAAAAGGCGGCAGCGGCATTAACACGCTCTTTAGCGATAGTGGCAACGACATCTGCTTTGGCGGAAACTTTGTTGACGACATTCGGGCAGGCAGCGGGGCCGACCATTGCAGGGGCGGCGGATTTGACGACCTTATCTTTGGTGATGAGGGAGACGACACGCTGCTCGGACAGGGCGGCGTCGACTTCCTGTCGGGCGGAGCGGGCGACGATACCCTGCGTGGCGGCGCCGACAAGGATGACATCAAGGGAGAATTCGGCGACGACCGGATCTACGGCAATGGCGGAGACGACGATGGATCCGGCGGTATGGGCGAAGACCTGATACATGGCGGAGGAGGTAGTGATCTTCTCAACGGCGGAAGTGGCGCCGACAGTATGCGAGGAAACGACGCTGGTGACTGGATCTATGGAGGTAGCGGGAACGACGACTTACGCGGGGGCGCTGCCGTCGATTCCCTCTTCGGCGACAATGGTGACGATGAAATCCGCGGCCAGAACGGGGACGACCTGATCCTTGGCGGCACCGAGCACGACCTTCTCTATGGTGGCGCCGATGACGATAGGCTCTATGGAGGCTTCGGCTACGACATCCTGCACGGTGACGGCGGTGACGACACTTTGTCCGGCGGCGGCTTGGATGACACCCTTTTTGGCGGCGAAGGCGCGGACTTTCTGATCAGCGGCGATGGTTCGGAGACCGATATGCTCTATGGAGGAAACGGCCGCGATACCTTCTACTTCGGATTTCCTGGTGAGAGCTTGGAGGCGATCATCGCCGACTTCGTCTCCAGCACTACGCCGGCAGGCGACAGCGACGTGATCCTGCTGCAGGTCTCGGGCACCGGCGGACTATGGATCGGCGATCAAACCTTCGACGGCAGTGACGCACAAGTCCGGATGAACCCCTTGACCAAGCAGGTTCAGGTCGATTCGGATGGTGACGGGAGCGTAGATTTCTCGATTGGCCTGACCGGGATCACACAGGCCGACCAGCTGACCGCGACTGACTTTCTCTTCAGCTGAAGGCCGATGGGCTTGGCATAGACTTAATGCAACGCCCTCTCAAGTGCACACTCCCGACATGCGCGACGGAAGCGATCGGCCATAAAGGAAATCGCCCGACCGGGTTCCGATCGATTTGACCCTCATTTGACTGTACTTGTGACAGTTTTTTGACAGGCGGCATCCATCTTCGTGCGAGGCGTCCGAAGGAGGGAGATGCGGTGAGCGCATCCGCAATCAATGAAAGCCCAAAGAGCGAGAGCGACGAAGAGCAAAGGCGGAAAGCGCAACCTCACATCGTGAGGTCCCACCCTACGTCTTCATGGATGAGACCAGGGCCACGCGCAACGGCCTGCTTGTGGACAGGCATCTCGAGGCCCTGGGTTAACTGAACCCGACCAGCAGTCAAGCCGAAAGGCAACGCTTTAAGGAGGAGAATTGGATCATGGCCATCATCTATGGAGACATCCTAAGCCAGACACTCTTCGGTAGCAGCTACAGCGACCGCATCGTTGCCAGCTCCGGCGACGATCGGGTTCTAGGGCGCGGTGGCAACGATACCGTGGAAGCCAGCAGCGGCAATGACCGCGTTTACGGTGAATCCGGGATCGACACTATCTACGGCTCATCCGGCGACGACACGCTCAAAGGCGGGTCGAACTCTGACATACTCAACGCAGGTACCGGTGATGACTTTGCCTTTGGTGGAGAGGGGCTCGACTTCATTTATGGCGGAAGTGGCGCTGATGTTCTTCGCGGTGGGGCTGAAAGAGATGATATCTATGGCGCATTTGGGGACGACACAATTCTGGGACAAAACGGGGATGACTTCATTATTGACTCTGTCGGCAATGACACTTTCAGGGGCGGCGCCGGCGCCGACTTCATGATGGGAAGCCATGGTAACGACAATCTATACGGTCAAGGTGGCGACGACGTCGCCAGTGGCGGTGAAGGGGACGATTTCCTCGTCGGCGGCGGCGGATTGGACTTGCTTCACGGCGGCGATGGCGGTGATTCTCTGCAAGGCAATGACGGCAACGATAGTCTCTTCGGCGATTCGGCATTCGATGACGTTCGCGGTGGAGCCGGCAACGACTATGTCTATGGCGACGCAGGAGACGATCTGCTTCGTGGTCAGAACGGCAAGGATAGTCTCTATGGTGGCGATCAAGATGACATAGTTTACGGCGGCGCAGGCGCGGACTACAGCCAGGGCGGGCTCGGCGACGATACCCAATACGGAGACGGCGGGAACGATCGTTTGTATGGTGGCGAGGACGAAGACCTCTTCTTCGGTGGTGCCGGTGACGACACACTGTTTGGCGGGTCAGGGGTCAACACGATGACCGGCGGCGGCGGTCAAGATACTTTTGCAATAGACTTTCCCGGCGTCAGCGCGGAACCCGTCATCACCGACTTCGTCTCCGGTGTGAGCGCGCCGGGCGAAGCCGACCTGATCGAGCTGCAGTTATCCGGCGCCAGCGGTACTTGGATCGGTGAGGCCGCCTTCGACGGCAGCGGCCCACAGGCCCGCTTCAACGCCGCGAGCGAGAGCATAGAGGTGGACGTGGAAGGTGACGGCTTCTCGGATTTTGGGCTGGTTCTCGCCGGCATCACCCAATCCGAAATGCTGACCGCTACGGACTTTTTCTTCAGTTGACCTCTGGCATCGGCGTTGCCGCCGTACCGAGGTCCAGTACCAAACATACATCGTAAAGGCCGGGCAGCAGGCACGGCTGTTCGGACCGGCCTCGCGTCATCACAAATCCGCGCGGGCGGGCGCCTTTGAACCACTACCTTCAACGAGGAGGATAAGGACCGTGGCGACCATTACCGGAGATCCCTACACTCAGACTCTGTTCGGAAGCAGTACGCAAGACTACATCTACGGTGCCTCCGGCGACGATCGGCTGTTCGGCCGTGGAGGCGTCGACTCCGTTTACGGTGGCAGTGGTAACGACAGCATCTACGGTGCTTCCGGATCCGACTATCTCTATGGAAGCACGGGCAATGACATCTTGCGCGGTGGATCCGGCAACGACCGCCTGGAGGGAGGCACCGGCGCGGACACGGGCTTTGGCGGGGAATCAACCGATATCTTCGTCGGAGCCCATGGTTCGGACGTATTCAGGGGCGCTGCAGATGCCGACATCGTTTACGGCAACGACGGGGCGGACACGCTGTTGGGGCAGAATGGAGGCGATTTCCTCAACGGCGGCGACGACGCAGATACCCTGCGCGGCGGTGGTGACCGGGACAGACTCGACGGACAGTCCGGCAACGACTTTCTCTATGGACAAGGCGCCGATGACAGACTCGAAGGAAACACGGCCGACGATTTCTTGGTAGGTGGCGGCGGTTCTGACTCCATCTTCGGCGGTGATGGTGCCGATACCGCCCAAGGCAACGACGGTAGCGACACGATCCTAGGTGCTGAAGGCGCCGATGATCTTCGCGGAGGCGCCAGCGCTGACCTCATCTACGGTGGTTCGCTCAGCGATATCATTCGCGGCCAGAACGGCGCCGATACACTCTTAGGTGGTTTTGACAGAGACACTCTGTACGGCGGCGCGGGTGACGACACCGCCATTGGCGGCAACTTCCCGGACAGGATTTACGGTGACGGAGGTGAAGATATACTAGTAGGCGGTACCAGTAACGATGTTCTTTCCGGTGGCGCCAAAAATGACTGGATTGCCGGCGGGATAGGGGAAGACACGCTCTCCGGAGGCCAGGGGATCGATACCTTCTACTTCATGGAGAACGCATATAGCGTCACCGCGACAATCACCGACTTCGTCTCCGATGTCGATACCGCCAGCGAATCGGACCTTTTGATGCTGCAGGTGACTGGTGACAGCGGCATCTGGATTGCCAGCGACACTTTCGATGGCACCACCGTGCAAGTTCGTTTCGATGCGACCAACGAGATCGTCGAGGTCGACTCCAATGGCAACGGGATCACGGACTTCGGGATCGAGCTCACCGGGATTTCGCACGCCGACATGCTGACGGCAACCGACTTCCTGTTCGTCTGAAACCGGCAGCGATCCTTGCCGGGTGGGAGGGGAAGCCTTGGCTCCCTCTCCCTTCCTTACAGATCAAAAAGAGGCAAGAACCTCCCCTCCCCATTGGCCAGCCCGACGCAAACAGGATCAGCCGAGCCTCAGTACCACTTGCCGGCGGACCAGTCCGGTGGCGGTGAAAAGTCCATATCGGGCTGCAGAGGCACGCTTTGGAAGGCGCCCTTGATCGCGGCGTTCCACTGTTCGGCGCGCTCCAGCAGCTTACGGTCGGCGCTTTGCATGCGCCCGCGCGCCATCAGGATGCCCAGATCGGCACCGTGATAGCAGTACTCCCCTGCCCCATAGACGCGCAGATAGAAGGCCTCGTCCTCGTCGCTCACGCTGGTGATATTGAGCGCCGGGCGCTGGAAGGAAGCAGTGCCGTCGGCCGCCATGCGCCAGATGCCGGACTGCGGCGCCTTGGTGATCAGCTCGACCTTGTCCTCGGTCTGCTTGAGAACCAGCTGGGTCCAGTTGTCGTAGTGGTTCCAGCGCTCCTGCACCGCCTCCAGGTCGACTTCGTAGTCGACGTCCAGATATTCGAGCAAGTGGAAGAGGAAGAGCGGACAGCCGCCGTAGGTTGAGGTGATCAGGTTGGTCGGTGGCGAGGCGCCGCTGATCCTGGGGTTGAGCTCGCCGAGATAGACCTCGTTGCTGTCGGTATCGAGCAGGAAGTCGACGCAGAAGACCCCCTTGTAGCCCTCTTGATAGAGCCGGTCGCCGAACTTGCGCGCCATCTCGCGCACCTTGTCGGGCACCCCGTCCGGTAGGATGTCGGGCGCCATGTCGTTGCCGCACCACCCGCCCTTGTAGGGCGTGACGGCCTCGAAGCCGGTGATGTCGGTCATCACCGGCCCGACCAGGGTGCCGTGGCGCGTAGCGCAGCCCTCGATGGTGCCGGGCAGATGGTTGATCCGCTTCATCACCTTGAGGTCGGCGTCGCGCATCTTGGGCGCGTAGCGATCCCAATCGGCTTCCGAGCTGATGAAGAAGGTGGTCCGGCCGCTGTCGCCGTAGGGCGTCTGCACGACCAGGTCGCTGCCGAGCCCGGCACCCTCGGCCAGGGCCGTCAGCTCCTGATAGCTTTCGGCACGCCCCAAGGTGTTGGGCGCGGAAGCGACACCGGCCTCATCGCCCAGCCGCGTGGTCTCGATCTTGGAATCGAGCCGGTTGCGCAGGCTGTGGGAGGGCAGTGCTAGATCGACCCCGACCTCCTCGCAGAGCTGCTCGGTCTCCTCGTCGAACATGACGAAGAGCGCCTTGCCGCGCGGCCGCGACTTGGCGCGCTCGCGAAACTCCGGGTGGTCGACCAGGTAGTTGGCGACGTCCTCCATCGACTTGAACTCCGGCGCTTCGCCGGTCTTGGGCACGAAGCAGCGCGGGTGCTGGGTGTCGAAAATGTCGAAGTAGTTGACGAACTCCAGCGCGCCGACCCATTGGTCCAAGCCCAAGAGGCTGAAGGGCGTCGGAGTGACGACGTATATCGGCGTCTCGTTACGCCGGAGATAGCGGAAGATTTCGCTCAGTCCATTGAGCTTTGGCCGATCGTCGCTCATCTTGCTTGTCCTTCTTGCTTGCGCGCTCCGCCTCGCTGAGGATCGGGCTAGCCCGGCCTCGCCAGACGATCGATCGTCTGGGCGATATCGGCCTCGGTCGTCAAGGGGTTGATGGTGCAAAGACGCAAGACGCTGCGCTCGCGCAGCATGGTGGAGGAGACGCAGGCAAAGCCGGAGTCCGAGACCGCGGCGGCGCGTGCCCGGTGCTCGCCAGGCTTCCAATCGCGCAGCGCAAAGCAGACCACGCCGATCTGGGCCGGGGTCACGACATCCCACATCTCGGGCCGTTCGCGCAGATAGGCTTCGGCAAACTCCGCCAGTTCGATACCGCGCTGGACTGCCAGGCGAAAGCGTTCGGCGCCGTAGGTACGGATCGACATCCACAGCTTGATCGCCCGCGAGCGCCGGGTGAGCTCTAGGCTGCGGTTGCCGAAGTTCACCGCACCCGTCGTCGCCTGCACGTCCTTCAAATACTCCGGCGACATGACAAAGCAGCGCTCCAGCGCGCCCGGCCGGGTCACCAGGCAGGCAACCGATGTCATAGGGCTGGAAGAACCACTTGTGCGGATCGAGAACCAAAGAATCGGCCCCGCTCGATGCCGGCGAGATGTCGGCGCCCTTGCTCGGTGACGGCAGCCGGTCCGCCATAGGCGCCGTCGACATGGAGCCACATGTCCTCGGCCTCGCAGATGTCGGCCAAGGCATGCAGCGGGTCGGCCGTACCCGTGTTGGTGGTGCCGGCGGTCGCCACCACGATCAGCGGGCGCTTGCCTGTGGCTTTGTCCTCGGCGATCGCGGTCCTCAGGAGCTCGACAGACATGCGGTAGTTGTCGTCGCTCGGCAGCTTCCGGACATGACCCTCCGGACAGCCCATCTCCGCCAGGTCGCGCGGCAATGAGGAATGGGTCTGGTCCGTCACGTAGGCAACCCCGTGGCCCAACTCCGAGCGGGCTGTCGCGAAGGCCGTCAGATTGGCCAGCGAACCACCGGAGACCAAGACGCCTTCGGTGGTATCCGGCATGCCGATCATCTGCCGTAGCCAGTCGATCGCCACCATTTCCACGGTCGCCGGACCCGAGCCGCCACCCCAGGAAGCCGAGATGGTGTTGAAGCCGGTGCCCAGCCACTCGCCTAGAATGGCGGCAAAGGAGCAAGGCCCAGGCACCCGCGCAAAGTAGCGCGGATGGTCACCGTGCTGCTGATGGGCAAGCGCGATCTCGGCCAGAAGCGCCAACGACTCATCGGGATCCATTGGCTCTTCCGGCAGAGGTCCGCCCAGTGCCGCCATGAGCTCCTGCGGGTCGCCGGTCAGGATCGCCGGTTCTTGGTTCTTGCGCAGCTGGCGGTCGACCACAAGGTCGACCACCTTGTGACCCAGCCGACGCATCTCCTCCGGGCCCATGCCCAAGGCATCGGCCGGATAGGCAAAGGCATTCTCCACGTCGATCTTCGGCGCGCGCCAAACCATCAGAGTCTGTCCTTAGAAGCGACTCAGCCGAACTGGATTCCCTGTGCCAGGGGCAGTTCGGTCGAGTAGTTGACCGTGTTTGTGGTTCGCCTCATGTAGTATTTCCAAGCGTCCGATCCAGTCTCGCGGTCACCACCGGTCTCCTTCTCGCCGCCGAAGGCACCACCGATTTCCGCACCGCTCGGCCCGATGTTGACGTTGGCCATGCCGCAGTCGGAGCCGGCAGCCGAGATGAAGCGCTCCACCTCGCGCAAATTGTTGGAAAAGATGCAGGACGAGAGGCCTTGCGGGACGTCGTTGTGCAGCCCGATCGCCTCGTCGATGTCGCCCTCGTAGGTCAGCAGATAGAGCAAGGGGGCGAAGGTCTCAGCCTTCACCACAGCGCTCTGCTCGGGCATGTCCATGATGGCGGGCGCCACGTAGTAGGCGTTGGGGAAGGCCTCGCTCAGCACTCGCTCGCCGCCGATCAGGAGGCTCCCGCCCTCCTCCTTCGCGCGGCCGATGGCGCCTCGAAACATGTCGTAGGCACCCTTGTCGATCAGTGGGCCGACCAAGGTGCCGCTCTCCAGCGGATTGCCTATCTTCAGGCTGGCGTAGGCGGTCTGCACCCGCCCCATGAGCTGTTCCTTGACCGAGCTGTGCGCGATGACGCGGCGCAATGTCGTGCAGCGCTGCCCAGCGGTTCCGACGGCGCTGAACAGAATCGCGCGCAAGGCCAGGTCAAGATCGGCGTCGGGGGTGACCACCATGGCGTTGTTGCCGCCAAGCTCCAGGATGCGGCGGCCGAAGCGGGCGGCGACCTTGGGGCCGATGGCCTGGCCCATGCGGGTCGAGCCGGTGGCGGACACCAAGGGAACGTCGTGGCTCTCCACCAAGGCCTCGCCTTGCGGCAAGGTGCCGATGACGATCTGCGCCAAGCCTGCCGGCGCCTGGCCGAAGCGCTGAATCGCCCGCTCCAGTGCCTTGAAGGTAGCGATGCCCGACAGCGGCGACTTCTCCGACGGCTTGAAGATCACCGGGTTGCCGCAGATCAGCGCGTTGGCGGCATTCCAGGCGAAGACCGCGCTTGGGAAGTTGAAGGCGGTGATGATCGCCACCGGGCCCAGCGGGTGGTACTGCTCCATGATGCGGTGGCCAGGCCGCTCGGAGACGATGGTCTTGCCAAAGAGCTGGCGCGACTGGCCGACCGCCAGATCGGCGATGTCGATCGCCTCCTGCACCTCGCCAAGCCCCTCTTCGACGATCTTGCCGACCTCGACCGAGATAATGTGACCGATGTCCGCCTTGTGGGCGCGCAGCTCCTCGCCCCAGAGCCGTACGAGTTCGCCGCGCACCGGGGCCGGCACCTCACGCCAGGCCTTGAAGGCCGCTTTGGCCCGGTCGATCACCGCCGGCATCTTGTCGAGCGGCGTCTGGTGCAGGCGTGCGATCTCAGCCCCATCGATGGGAGAGAAGACCGATAGGCTCCCGCCAGTATACTCCTCCGGCAAGAATCCGGTGCGTTCAAACACTTGGAGCAGCGCGCTCATGTTGTACTTCTCCAGTTTCAGCGGCGACGCGGTGCGCAGGACACCTCAAACATAGTCGACGTCTTCGGTTTCAAAAGTCAGCGGGTCACGGCCGCGCTTGGTCAACCAGGAATAGACCGGAGGCACGCGGTCCGCGATCGATTCGACGTGGATGTCGATCAAGCAGGGGCCCTTGTAGGCAAAAGCCTCGCCCAGCGCTCTCTCCAATTCCTGGGGTGTCGTTGCTTGCCATGCTTTCACATCAAAGGCTTCGGCGATGGCCTTCCCCCTGGGTGGCAGGAAGTCGACACCGAAACACTGGTTGTGGCCCTTCAGCCGGTGCAGCCCCTTGATCCAGCCGAAGCAGCCGTTGTTGAAGAGCAGCAAAATCGCCGGCACCTGCAGGCGTACCAAGGTCTCCAACTCGCCGACCGACATGCCGAAGGAACCGTCGCCGAACATGCCGATGGGCCGACGCTCCTTGTCGGCGAACCAGGCACCGACGGTGGCCGGCAGCGCTGAACCCAACCCGCCGAAGGCCCGCGGAATGACGAAGCGCGTCCGCCGCTGCTTGATCTTCAGGAAGCGGGTCATGTGCGGCGTCGGCGTGCCTGCGTCCGAATAGATGTGGACGGGCTTGCCGTAGGCCTCGAGCGCATCGTTGAAGGCCTTGACCGCGCGCTCGGGCCGCATCGGCAAGGAATCGTTGGTCAGCAGGACCTCGGCGTTTTCCCAGAAACTCGCGCGATAGCCGTTCAGGTGATCGATCCAAGGCTGATGCTTGGCGGTGTCAAAGCCGTCGGGAAGGGCGCCCAGCATCTGACGCAGCACCAAACGGGCGTCGCCCACCACCGAGATGAGGTTCTGGTAGTTGTTGGCCATCACCTCGGGATTGATGTCGATCTGTGCGACGCGCTTGTTCAAGGTGATCTTCGGGAAGGTCCAGCCGACGGTTACGACCGAGCCCATCTTCGAGCCGACGAAGAGGGCGAAGTCGCACTCCTCCAGAGCACGATTGGCATGAGGATGAAAGCCGTTGTCGCCGATCACGCCGATCGCCAGAGGGTGATCATCGGGTAAGGTCCCCTGCCCCGTCATGGTGGTGCAAACGGGGATGTTCAAACGCTCGGCCAATTCAGTTACTTCGGGGCCTGCGCAGGAGCGGTTGACCCCGCCGCCGGAGATGATCAGCGGCTTCTCGGCCTTGTCGAGCAGCTCGAAGAGCTTTTCGACGGCGCCGGGAGCCGGACTGGTCGGCAAGGCCGGAAATGTGCGGCAGTCCTCCTCCACGTGAAGGGAGACTTTGGCCGGATCCACCTCGGCCAGCAGCATGTCTTCGGGAATCTGCAGGTGCACGGCACCGGGCTTGCCCGAGCAGGCGACGCGGAAGGCCCGGCGAATGATCTCCGGCAGCTTTTCCGCCGTCTTGATCTGCACCGACATCTTGGTCACCGGCTCGAAGAGCTTGGCGCAGTCCAGTTCGGTCAAGACCCCCCTGCCCTCGCCCGGCAGGGGAATGTCGATGGTGAGCAGGATGACCGGCAGCGAGGAGGCGTTGGATTCGGCCACCGGCGGCAGGGAGTACATGGCGCCGGCGCCGGAAGGACACTCGAAGACGCCCGGCTTGTCGGTGAAGCGCGCATAGGCGTCGGCCATGAAGCCGGCCGAGCGCTCGTCGCGCGCCATCACGTGGCGGATCTTGCCCTCCCGGTCCTGCAGCGCCTCGTAGAGCGGCACGTTGGTGTCACCCGGCACGCCAAAAATCACCTCGACCCCGTAGCCGATGAGCATGTCGACCAGAATGTCTGCGCCGCGCATTGCAACCCCGCCTCGTTTTTGAGCAATGGCAACAAAGCTAAGGGGTTCAGGCGTCGGTCACCAGCGGCGTTCCGTCGATCCCCCAGGCTTGCGGTGACGGATCGACGGCGCCGCCTTTAGAGCAACCGCATTCAGGTGGAAGCACCTGATTGCGAGACTCTGCTCCATTTTTCAGCGTTGTAGAGCAGGATTCAGACGACATATCGTTTCGATTTGACGTCATCCTGCTCTAGCCGGTGACGCGCAGCTGTGTGGGCTCCCTCTGGGGCGTCTCTGATGCCTCGGCGTCCGGACGGGTTGCCTTCTCCAAGGGTCCGAGCGAATCGAGGTAAGTGCGATCAAACCCTTGGGGTTGATAGACCTTGAAGTCGACCTTGCTGTCGCGGAAGCTCTTCAAGGGCTGGCCCAAGCCAAGGAGGCCGCGCTCGCGCTGCCGGCGCACCACGTCCAGATCGATCTCGATCGGCATCATCTCTTCGTGCGTATGGGCTTGATGAAGCACCTTGCCGGCAGGATCGACGATGACCGATTGGCCGTTGCCGCCCGCACCCAAACCATTGATGTGGAAGAGATAGGTCTGGAACATGGCCCCGGTGGCCTGGGCGATCGCCAGATCGGCGTAGCGGTCCATGAAGTGCGCCAGGACGGGATTGATGATCGCCTCGGCCCCCATGGAGACCAAGGTGCGGGTCACTTCCGGGAACCAGATGTCGTAGCAGATGGAGACGCCGAAGCGTCCGACGTCGGGAATGTCGAAGACGCAGAACTCCTCACCCGGCGTGGTGCCCTCTTCGTAGGGGGTAAAGGGGAACATCTTGCGGTAGCGGCTGACCACCTCGCCGGCGGGATTGATGACCGGGGTCATGTTGTAGATCGCACCGTTGCGCGTCTCGAAGAGCGAGCCGGGTATCAGCCACAGGCCATAGCGCTGGGCCATGTCCTGGAAATCCTGCTCGATCTCGCCGCCGGTGGGCTGAGCCGAATGAAGGGCCGGGCCATGCGCCGCAAGCTCGCTGAAGATGACCATCTGCGTCCAAGGATAGAGATGCATCAGGACATCGAGGCGGTGACGCATCTGCTCGACATTCCGGGTCATGCCAATGGTCATTTGAATGCCGGCGATCGCAAATGGGGTCATCCTGAAGGGTCCTTCACTTGTCTATCGGGTGTCATGATTGGTGGCGCTTAATTCAGCATGAAGGTAGTGAGTCGCCTATAGGGCCATCGACGCAGGATCGAGCCGTTGCGCCACTCTCTTCCCTGGCAGTGAGCGCTGAAGGGGGTAACAAACTGCCGTGGCCATGCTCCCACGGCAACTGGCCATCCTGGTAGCAGATTGACCGCTCTTCCTCGTCGAAGCTGTCAAAACTCTTGGTCCATGGTGTCACGCCCGGCCAAAGCAGTGAGACGGTCCCTTCACCCGGCCGATAGGCCGCCGTATAGACCGTCCCGAACCCGGAGGCGTAGCGTCTGCTATGCACGGGCGCCGTCAGGAAGGCGCTTTGCAGCGCCGAGCCATCGAGCTGCGCGTCCCGCATCACCTTTGCCAAGGCTGCCTGGCGTTCGCTGGAGCGCGTATGGCGATCATAGCGAGGCCACGCGGCACCTAGCTGGTGGTTGGTGGCAGAGCGCGCCTCGGTGACGATGGATGGGCGATCATGCGCCAGCAGCACCGTTGCATGCCGGCCCTGCCGGTCCAGCAGCGTGACGTTGTAGGACATATGGCAGGGGACCGCGCGCAGCACCTCCACCGCCTCGGCGACATCGCTGCACACCTCTAGAAGATAGCGCAGAATGATGGGTATGCCGAAGCCCCGGCCAAAGTGCGGCCGCCCGCCAAACGTTAAAGACACCGCAAGGCCGGCCGCATTCATGCCGTCGGCAAGGCCGGCCAGGCCCTCCACCATGCCGACGACCTCGCGTCCGAGCCAACTCGAGCGCAGAAGCGTTGCTTCGTTCAGCGCCGGGTCCAGGTCGTAGTTGCGGATCAGCAGCGGGCCGTCCTGGTCGACCAGAACCGCCTGGGAGCAGGTGACGAGATAGCGCGGCGGCGTCCAGAAGGTGAGGAAGCGCGCCGCCTCGTCGCCGGCATCGACAGATGCTAGCAAGCGCGCCCACAAGGGCAGCATCTCGGGCATGTGACGTCGAAGTGCCCGTTCGCCGGCCTCTCGATCCGGCAATGCCGTCTTGCGATTGCGGCCGAGCCAGGCAGACCAGCCGGGCCAGCCGCGCCGAAACACGCCTTGCCAGGCCTCGCCGGGACTGCTTTCAGAGACAGCACGAAAGCAGACCTCGGTGGTCTCGGCTGGGCTGCCTTCGCTTTCTTCAACACCATGATCCATGATGTCGATAAGCTTCGCTCGATTTCCTGTCGTGTCAAGCGGACTGCTTGGCGATCTTGTCAACAGTCCTTGCACTGTGATCGCCCAGTGACAATCCAGCTAGTGACGTCCGCTTCGTGACCGCTCCGACCAGGGAGTCACCGCAAACTGCCCGGCCTGTCAGGGCCTATCGTCACCCCTCTCGACGATCCGACGGCGGACGTGCCAAGAACCGCCACTTTGCCGCTATCGCATAGCAGCTGATTGCGCGAGCCTTGCCAAAAAGAGGAAAGGCATTCTGCATGGGTGGGCGAATCGCTGTTCTGGGCGCCGGAATGGTGGGGGTCTGTTGTGCGCTCGAGCTGCAGCGGCGCGGATTCGCGGTGACGCTGATCGACCGGCGCGACCCGGGCAAGGAGACCTCTTACGGCAACGCAGGGGTCTGGGCGCGGAGCTCGCTCTTGCCTTTCAACAATCCCGGGCTGTGGGGAAACCTGCCGAGGCTCTTGACCAACAAGACCGTCTCGCTGCGCTATAACCCCTGGTTCCTTGTGCGCAACATCCCTTGGGCATTGGGTTTTCTCAGTCGGGCCAGGCAGGCGGCCTGCCTCGAAACCGCGGCCGCACTGGACGCCCTCATTCAACTCTCCACAGAAGAACATCTGCGCCTCTTGTCGGAGGCTGGCGCCTCGGCCAGGCTGAACGAGAGCGGCTGGATCTTCCTCTATCGTTCGGCCGAAGGCTTCCGGAAAGCAGCCTTCGGCAGAGAGACTTTCAAGCGATTCGGCATTGCTACAGAGCTGTTGGACCCCGCCCACTTGTCCGACCTGGAGCCGCACCTGCGCCCGATCTTCGAGAAAGCGCTTTGGGTCAAGGACGCCAAGTCAGTCGACAGTCCGGGTGGCTTGGTGGAGGACTATGCCCGGCTCTTTCTCGCCAAGGGTGGCGAGATCCAGCAGCGAGAAATTGCCTCGCTTGACGAGGGCGACTTGGGCCCGGTGATGACCGATTCGAATGGCGACCAGCTCTCGGCCGACAAGCTCGTCGTCGCCCTCGGGCCCTGGTCGCGCAGCTTCTTGAAGAGAAGCGGATTGAGCGTGCCCATGGCGTTCGAGCGCGGCTATCACATGCACTACGCCACCGCAGGCAACGCCATGCTGAACCGCCCGGTCTTCGACACCGGCGGCGGCTGCGTACTGACGCCAATGGAAGGAGGGATCCGCCTCACGACCGGCGTAGAGCTGACTGCGCATGAGGCGCCTAAGAGCCCGGCACAGCTGGAGATAGCCGAAAAGGCGGCGCGAGAAGCCTTTCCGCTGGAGGAAAGGTTGCTCGACGAGCCCTGGATGGGAAGCCGACCAACTCTGCCCGACAGCCGGCCGATCATCGGCAAGGCGCCGCGCCGCAAGAACCTTTGGCTCGCCTTCGGTCACCAGCACATCGGCCACAGCACCGGCCCCGGAACCGCAAGCATCCTGGGCGCCCTCATGACCGGCGAGACGCCTCCAATCGATGCCGCACCTTTCCGGGCGGAGCGCTTTCTCTCCTAACACCGGGCACCACGGGTTCTCGGTCACTCCCGACTTCTGTAGGAGATGAAATCGGGAGGCAGGTGTTCGCGTGTATAGATCTCGATGCCGGGCGCTTGCGAGGGCCGGACGAAGTGACTGCGGCCGTGATGGCCCAGCAGCGCATCGACCGCTGCACGCGCATTTTCTTCCGGTGCGTGGTCAATGACGACATCGATGGCATTGTCGATCATCAACTGCCGGGAGTCGGAACTCACTCCATGGGCGATACAGGCCACGCCCTCCAGTAACCCCTTTTGATGCAGTGCTCTCAGAATACGCGTGTTCCAAGACGAGATGCTGAAGATACCGGCAAAGGGTCCCTGCTGTTGCAGGTACTTCTCGACCTTCAGCACGTCGCTCTCGTCGCCCAGATTGCATTCCACGGCATAGTCGGCGGAGAAAGCCGGGTGCCGCTCGCGTATCACCTTGCGAAAGCCGATCTCGCGATCGTCGTGAGAGGTGTAGTTCTGCAGCCGCGTAATGGCCAAGAGGCGGCCTTGCCGCGGGCCGATGAAGCGGGCCAAGAGGTCGCCCGCCAGCCGGCCCGCCATTCGATTGTTCGCACCGGCAAAGGCAATGCGACCGCTGCCGGCAATGTCGGAGAGCAAGGTGACGATTGGCATGCGCTCTGACAGGCCCCGCAGCACCTCCGAAATCTGAGGGTGGTCGAAGGCGATCACGATGACGCCGTGATAACCCCGTCGGAGCGCCATCAGCCTCGAGACGATGACGCTGGCCTCCTGACTTGGAAAGAAGTGGAAATAGCAGGTGAAGTGATCGTCGGCCCGAACCAGCTGATACTCGCGGATCGCCGCCTCGATCCGTTCGTAGAGGTATCTCTGCGGCTCGTTCATCACCACCGCGAAGCGCAGATGCTGCTTAGGAACGAGGTCGAGGTTTCTGTCGACCTTCAGATCGCGGGCCGCTGCGAGCACCCTTTGCTCCAACTCCGGTCTCACCCCTCCGCGCCCGTTCAGCACGCGGTCCACCGTCGCCGGGCTTGCCTTTGCAAGCTCCGCCACGGCACGCAGTCCTGGTTTTCGTCTGCCCAAGAGATTTCCTTCAAGCAAGCTGCTTGATGTATTTACCTCAGAACACCGATGGAAAGCCATCAAGGAATCAGTTCTGTTTTATGCCTCAAGCCGCGAAGATACAGCTGCCCAGGAACAAAGAACACTCAAGGAAGAAGGGGATTGGAGATATGCAGGAGCCTCGCCACCTCGACACGCTCGATCGCAGCTTGATCGCCTATCTGCGCGAAAACGCACGTCATTCTGCTACCTATCTGGCGAAAAAGCTGGACGTAGCGCGCTCTACCATACATGAGCGCATCGCCAAGCTCGAGCGAGACGGCGTGATTGTCGGCTACACCACGGTGGTGCGCCGGAACCCGGCCGAGGAAGTAGCGCAAGCGATCCTCTTCGCCTCGGTCGAGCAGCGGCGGATCGATCGCGCCGTTCACCGCCTGGAATTCTTTCACGAGGTGAAGAGCTGTGCCTCGATTTGCGGTGAATTTGACCTCTTCTGCCTTTTGGAGGCCCCGCGGCTGGAAGACCTCGACGTGGTACTGGACGAGATTTCACAGATCCCGGAGATCACCAGGATTTCCTCCACGGTGATCTACGCCAACAAATTCGATCGCATCGCCCTGCCGGCTGTGGTCACGGCATTGCAGCATCGGAAGGTTGGCCAGCTGGTGGCACAGGGGGTCCCGGCATGATCGCCCAGGGCGGACAGGCCATCTACGGTCAGGACATCGGCATCCTGATGCTGGATACGCGCTTTCCGCGTATCCCGGGCGACGTAGGCAATGCCGCGACCTTCGATTTTCCGGTCCGCTATCGCGTGGTGAAGTCCGCCACGGTCGCCCAAATCGTGGCGACGGCCGACACCGCCCGGCAGCATCTGCCTGCTTTCATCGAGACCGCCCAAGAGTTGGAGCGCGACGGTGCGCGCGCGCTGGTCACCACCTGCGGCTTCCTCACCGTCTTTCAAGAGGAACTGGCGGCCGCGGTCTCGGTTCCGGTGGTCAGCTCCAGCCTCTTCCTGGTGCCGTTGGTCCGACAGATGTTGGGTCCCGAGCAGGCGATCGGCATTTTGACTGCACATGCAGGCAACCTCTCGAAGGCACATTTGGATGCGGCGGGCATCGACCCGGCATGGCCGGTCCAGGTGCGCGGCTTGGAAGATTCCACGGCCTTTGCCGACGCAATCCTCGATTCCAGCCCGCGCAACGACTACAGGCTGGACGTCGACCAGGTCAGGGACGACGTGGTGGCGGCCTGCAACGCCATGGTCGAGGAGCGCCCTGACATGGGCGCCATCGTCTTTGAGTGTACGAACCTGCCGCCCTATGAGGAGGCGGTGAAACGCAAGCTGAAGCTTCCCGTCTTCACCATCAACGACGTGGTCCGCTTGCTGCATCGTTCTCTATGAAGCACGGGACCTCACCGGAGGGCCAGCTTGGAGCGAGCGAGACGCCTTGTTCTTTGCGCCCTTCTCCAGACTTAGGCCGGGCCCAGCTTGAGCCCAAGCGACCCTTTCGCACAGAGGACACGCGGTTTAGTCTCGACTGCGAGACGGGTGGATGGGCTGCCCGCCGGAGGCTGCTCGGCTGTGAAACCACCCAAGAAGCTCTTCTTCTGCTGCGGCTTGGCCAAATCGGGTACGACGCTTCTGCAGCGCGTGCTCGATATGCATCCGGAGATCTCCTGCCCGCCCGAGCATCAGTTCCGTTTCCTCTCCGATGCGCTGGCGCGGGCACTGACCAACTACGACGGGATCCTGGAAGGCCTCGACCAACGCCTGGGCGGCCACGGCGTCGAGCCCCTGACCCCCGCGGTTCACGCCAAGCTTTTCCGGCACGCGGTCCGCACCATGGTTTGGCATAGCGCCGGCGACAAGCCGATCGCCGGCGCTAACGACAACATCAGCATCATTCCCAACTTCGATTATTACGACGCGGTCTTCGGCTCGCCCAAGTTCGTCGTGATCTTCCGCAATCCGCTCGACCGCGCCGTTTCCTCCTGGCACAACAACCTTGCCCTGGCGGAGGAGCTAAAAGACTCACGCTTTAAAGATATCATGGAAGAGCACGGCGACTTCGCCGGCTGGGCGCGTTTCATCGCCGAGGGCTTTGCCCAAGCCGCCGCGTTCTTTCTGAAAAAAGTGCGCGAGCGTGACAACATCTATTTGCTTCGATACGAGGATCTCGTTCATCACAAAAGAGAGGTTCTCTTTGGATTGTACAGATTCCTGCACGCGACAGCAGACGATCACGTTGTATCCAGTGTCGTAGAGGGAAGCGACTTCACCGCCATGAAGGACTCCTCGACCAGAAAGGCATTCTTCCGATCGGCAAGCACCATCATGGGGGGAGAGGAGATCACCGCGGCTCTGCGTTCCGAGATCGCAGCCGCGACGCCCGAAGCAACGGCCATGGGCTATGATCTCTTGCAACAGAGGGTCCTGGCGTGTCCCCTCTTTGACCTCGGGACATCGGCAACGCGCCAGACTCAAGCGGATTAGAGCGAAAGGCCTGCCGACTACAAACAAACACCAAAGCCCAAGGTGGGGGGGTCGATCGCCAGCCGTCTCAATTCTCGATCTCTTGCCGGTCACTGTTCCCAGCCTCTATGTGGCCCCTCAGCTGAGCGACAACCTTCGCCAGGTCTTGCGGCATTTGCTCATGATAACGATCCAGCACGGCGCCTAGCTGCTCCCTCGCGGCGGCGAAGTCGCCGATCCGCCGGTGGGCGTTGGCAATGATGATGTTGAGGACCCAAAAGACCTGTTCGTCGGGGTTGGTCGATGCCAACTGCTTCTCTGCCCGGTCGATGACAATGGGAATGTACCGCCGATAGAGTGCTTCGTCACAGCCGTCGATTTCCGCACTCGCCAAGTTGTAGAGCCACCAAGGCTCCACGGCGTCAAGCGCTGTCTGTTCCGCCAGATAGGCAAAGAGAAAGTAGCTCGAGTTTTTGCCGAGCAACGCTTTGTACGCGTCGCTGGAGGTGACCTCAGCCAGTCGATCAAGCTCCTTCTGGGTGAAGTCCTCCTTGAACACGACAAAACCATTGGAGGGACAGACTGGTAAGGGAATCGGCAGCCGCAGATAGGAGACCCGCGAGAAATCCAGATATATGCCATAGGTGGAGTAGGTGCCGAGCGTAAGGCCGACAAACTCCTCGCCGCCCAAGGGACAGACGAAGGTCGTTTCGACAACATGGTGTCCGGACGGTTCGTGGCAGGAAACCGCCACCGGGTCTGCCACGGCCGACTGAGCGTTTCCGGTGGCCAGGCTCGCGGCGGCGAAAAGCCATGCTCTGCCTGAAGGTAAGACAGATCGGACACGTTTGACGACAAGACTTACGGCGCGGTGTAGATCGATTGCGAAGCTAGAAGTCATTGAACACATCCTATCGCATTGCTCGGCTTCCCAAGACTATACCCGCTTTTGGTGCAGCCACCGCAAGAACCCATGACCGCGTCGCTATGTGACCGAGCTGGCCGTGTCCTCTATGATCTCTCCCCGTAGCGGCAATGACTGAGTGGCAGGGGAAGTGGGGAATGGTTTCTCGGACATAGGCAAGGCCGCCGCCGATAGGCTGTCTGCCGCTTATGTCGATAATCCTAGAATTATCGTTGCAATGCGCCTGGGGATCTGCTATATAGAATCCCGTCATGTCGAGGAGCGCTGGGCAATTCGGCGCGGCTGGCCCTAAGTCGCCGGTACAACAGATCTGGCGATGGTGTCTTCTTCGGCACTCAGGCAGACACGCCGAGGCGCGGACGACAGGGCCTCTAGAAGTGAAGCTGCCTGCGCTGCTCTAGAGCCCTGCGGTCGCCAATGGCCCCGCTCATCCCAAGCGGCACGGCAGGAGAAAAGACAAGCAGGCCTATCGGCAGCCGAAGATCGTCAGATTCTTGACCGCTCTCTGGGAGAATATAACGATGAAACCGGGATAATCGTCAGACAGAACCACACCAGACCGCGCTATCGATCACCTTCTTTCGCCACCGCACCGAATGCGCAGCGAAGCAAGTTAGATCCAGACAGCGAGGAGCAACCCTACCCGAAACCAGCACGAGCCAGGCGACACTAAGGATTGGCCGGCTCTTGCGCTCGACCAAGACAAGACCCCGATCAGTCGGGTCACACGGAGGTAACCATGGCAACCATCACCGGAGACCCTGTTACAGAAACCCTCTATGGCGGTAACCTGAACGACGTCATTCATGCCTATTCGGGCGATGACCGCGTCGCCGGGCGCGACGGCGACGACGAGGTATTCGGTGGAAGCGGCAGCGACTCACTGCTCGGCAATTCTGGCGACGACAAAATTCAAGGCGGAGAAAGTAGTGATATTTTGATCGGCGGCTCCGGGGACGACGGCCTGGATGGCTTCGGTGGGCCAGATAGCATTATTGCCGGCGAGGGCAATGACAATATTGCTGGAGACGCTGGCCCAGACATCTTGAGAGGCGGCGACGGCGACGATTACGCTTATGGCGGCTCAGAAAACGACACACTTCTTGGCCAAGATGGAAACGACCACCTAGAGGGCGGTGACGGCGATGACACGCTTCGAGGGGGGGTCGGTTTGGATTACTTTATGGGAGAGTCCGGGGAGGATCGGATATACGGCCAAGGTGCAGACGACACCGTCTTCGGTTTGGAACAGAGTGACTTCATTGTCGGCGGCGGCGGCAGTGACCGCCTCTATGGAGGCGACCATCGCGATTACATACAGGGCAACGGGGGCAAGGACACGATCTTCGGCGGCGATGCGCCCGACAGCATTCGCGGCGGCGACGGCGCGGACCTGATCCGGGGAGACTCTGCCCTCGATATCCTGCAAGGGCAGAACGGAAACGATACTCTCTACGGTGGCACCCTTGTCGATTCGATTTTCGGCGGTGCCGACACTGACCGCGTGTTCGGTGGGCACGGAAACGACAAGATGTACGGCGACGGAGGCGATGATACTCTCTATGGCGGTCTTGATGATGACCGCTTTTACGGCGGCGCCGGCGACGACTTCCTCAATGGCGGGCTCGGAACCGACACGCTGACCGGCGGAAAGGGAGTGGATACCTTCTACTTCTATAACTTCGGCAACATGCCGGAGGGCATCATCACCGACTTCACCTCGGACGTTGCCGACCCGGGCGACGGCGACCTCGTTCTGCTGCAGGTGCCGGGGGCCAGCGGCAGCTGGATCGGCAGCGCCACCTTCGACGCCGGCGAGCCACAGGCCCGTTTCGACAGTACTGGCGGCATGGTCGAGGTCGACTCCAATGGCGATGGTGCCACCAACTTCACGCTTAGCCTGACGGGGATCACCGCCGTAGACCAGCTGACCGCGACCGACTTCCTCTTCAGCTAACACGAAGAGACAGAAGGCATTCTAGGGAGGACTAGCCGGCACTAGCCCTTCCCTATCTTGTCTGACATATCAAGCCCGCCCCCTGTTCGACCACCCACTAAGACACCGCCGATACAATCTTATATGGATATTTCCCTGCGCTCTACCCCTCCTCACCGGCCTACCCCTATGCGGTGACGTCAAGGAGCGCATTGCCAGTGCCTGCTTTCTCAAAAGCAGGCACTGGCCATTTTTGTGAGGTGCCCGATTGGCAGGCCCTGAATTCCAGACCATACTTGAAACGGCTGGAAGAGCGCCCCCGGCGAGGGCAATCCGCACTGCGCGGCCGGAGTGGGGTACCTCGATCACCGAGCACGTCGCTGGCAGGTGTGAGATCGCATTGATCCGGCTCGATGGCAAACGACCGGCGAAGCTAGAAAACGCCGTTTCTTGTGGAGAGGAAAAGCCGATGGCGACCATCTTTGGAGATCCCGTCACCGACTGCTTTACGGTGGTAATCTGAGCGACCGTGTCTTTGCCTATTCCGGTGACGATGGTGTCAAGGGACGCGACGGCATGACACGATCGACGGTGGCAGTGGAGATGACAGCCTGATCGGCGATTCCGGCGCCGACTTGCTGGCGGGTGCTGAAGGAAGCGATTCCCTGTTTGGCGAAACCGGTCATGATGTATTTCTCGGCGGCGGTGGTGACGACAGTGCCGTCGGTGGCGAGGGCAATAACCAATTCTACGGAAGTTCCGGCGCCGATGTCTTCCGCGGTGGCAGCGGCTCCGAGCTTGCCTATGGCAGCGAAGGCACCGACAGCCTGCTTGGGCAAGCCGGTGCCGACAATCTTCTGGGTGATAGCGGTGATGATGTAATTCGCGGCGGCGCCGACAACGACCGCTTGTTTGGGAACGACCAGAACGACACCATCTTCGGGGGCGCCGACGCTGATCTGGGTACCGGTGGAAACGGCGACGACCACTTCTATGGTGATGGCGGCAACGATCTTTGCTTTGGCGCTATGGGTGTCGACGCACTCTACGGCGGCGCCGGCGATGACGTTCTGTTCGGCGGACAGGGAAGCGATAGCCTGAGCGGCGGCATAGGTGAGGACGAATTCTCCTTCGACTATCCCGGCAGCGGCCTGGAAGCCATTATCACGGACTTCACCTCCAACGTCACTTCGCCGGCGACCGCGGATCTCTTTATCATATCGGTCAGCGGCGGTGACGGCGTATGGATAAGAGACAGCGCCTTCGATGGCAGCGAACCGCAGGCGCGCTTCGCTGCGGGCTCGATGCTGGTGGAAGTCGACATTGACGGAGATGGCTCCCCAAACTTCGAGCTATTCGTCCAGGGTGTCTCCGACGCCGACGAGCTTTCTGCGACGGACTTCCTGTTCACGTAGCAAAGCCAACCGAGCAATGGCGGGGTGGAGCAGAAGGGCAATGCTTCACCCCTTGGCCTAAGAAAGGCGAACCATTTTCTATACCATAGCGCGAGACAACTTCCTTTCGACTCTCGGCCCTATCTTCCCAGGGTCACACGATGCTAGACTCGCTATGCTTGGCGCCTGCTGTGGCCAAGAAACGGACTGCATCGAGGATCAAGGAGAAGGCGACTATCTATGGCACCCCCGTGACGGAAACCCCCTATGGTGGGAACCTGGACGACAGTGCGTGTCTCTAATCGGGCAGCGAGCGGCTTCCCGCTCGTGCGGACCTGATCAGACGCACGGGCCGCACTATCAAGTATAGCTGATGGCCAGCGTCCGGTTCACCCTGCTGCCCTCTACTGAAACGGATCAAAACCAACGGACGATACAACGAAGAAAGTTCCACAAGGAGGATAGAGCTGTGGCAGTTATCTTTGGCGACCCCGTCACCGAATCTCTCTATGGCGGCAATCTCAACGATGCGATCTTCACCGATTCGGGCGACGATCGGGTCGTCGGGCGAAACGGCGACGACTCACTCTACGGACAGAGCGGTAACGACAGCATGTACGGTAGCTCCGGGATAGATATGCTGGACGGTAGCCTTGGAGATGACGTTCTCTTCGGTGGCTCCGCCAGTGACCTCTTGGACGGAGACGCCGGCAAGGACACCGGCTTTGGCGGAGACGGCGCCGATTTTTTCGATGGTGACGAAGATGCGGATACCTTCCGCGGAGGCGACGGCGACGACATCGCGAATGGCGACTTGGCCAGCGACACATTGCTTGGACAAAACGGAGCGGACACGCTGTATGGCGGGTTCGACAACGATGCCCTGCGAGGCGGTGCCAATGTCGACCTGTTGTACGGTGGCTACAACAACGACTCGCTCTACGGTCAAGGTGCGGCCGACGTTCTCTTTGGTGATCAGCAGGACGACTTCGCTGTCGGCGGCGGTGGTCAAGATACCCTCTACGGCGGCACCGGCGCAGACGACTTGCAAGGCAACAACGGGATCGACAGCCTTTACGGCGGCTATGGTGCGGATACGGTCCGCGGCGGCGCTGGTGGCGACCGAATGGGTGGCGCGACCGGTGACGACATTATGCGGGGCCAGAACGGCAACGATTCGGTCTACGGTGGCAACGATGCCGACACGCTTTATGGTGGCGCGGACAATGACAGAATGGTCGGTAGCCTCGGCCAGGACCTCCTCTATGGCGACGGCGGTGACGATCGCTTGTACGGAGGCAACGACGACGATCGGCTGTCCGGTGGAGCCGGAGACGATACGCTCTTCGGCAGGAGCGGCACCGACGAGCTGACGGGGGGGTAACGGCCAAGACACCTTCTCCTTCGACTATCCGGGGATCGGGATAGAGGCGACGATCTTCGACTTCACCTCCAACGTCACCGCACCGGGCAATGCCGACCTCCTCGAGCTTGACGTCGCCGGGTCGAGCGGATCTTGGATTGGTGACGCCACCTTCAGCGGCGGCGATCCGGAGGCCCGCTTCGACGACGTGACCGAGCGCGTCGAGGTCGATAGCGACGGCGACGGCAGCGCCAACTTCTCGATCAGGCTCGTGGGCATCACGGATGCCGACCAGCTGACGGCAACGGATTTTCTCTTCAGCTGAGCCGGTAACTAGGGTGGGAGGCAGGGGGACGGCGCCTCGCGGAGACCTTAAAAGAACGGCGGCGACAGCGCCCCTGGCGGCTGTGAGCCCCACCGTCGATCCCACGAAGAGGCGTCCAACCCCTCCCCTTATCCACGACAACCCCTAATATCTGCATACTCGCGCGGCTTTGCCTGTTTTCCGTGCTCACTATGGCTGTACCGCACCGCAAAACGGGATTCCCCCTCGAATCACCATAGTATCTGCAGAGTTCTACAGGGTTTCACCAGGAATCCTTCAGGCAAGCCAGCGCCAGTTCGCCTAAATTGGGTGCTTCCGACGGCCCGTGAGACCGGTCTGTCAAAGGCGGACGGCACAGACGAGCCAGGCCAACTTGCGGCTGCAAGGGGCGCCCCGATCGCCCTGGATAAGGCTCCCCAAAGGCATCGGATCCGTTCGCCGGGTCACCGGTCGGGCGAACGGACGGATTGAACACGCAAGTTGCAGACAGAAAGGAAAGAGCAATGGCGACTATCAATGGAGATCCCTTCACCGAGACTCTGAACGGCTTCAGTTTCGCTGACCTTATCTATGCCAACTCGGGCAACGATCGTGTCACCGGACGGGGTGGCGATGACAACATCGGCGGTGGAAGCGGTAATGACTGGCTACTGGGCGATACGGGTCAAGACAACCTCAGCGGCGATAATGGCCTTGATACGCTGACCGGCGGCAGCGGCAGCGACTCCCTGCAAGGCGAATCTGGAAATGACCTGGGATTTGGCGGGGATGGGTCCGACTCCTTTTTCGGCGGCACCGGCGCGGACTTCGTCAAGGGGGGCGGCGGCCCGGACACGGCCAACGGCTTCGTGGGCGATGATACCCTTCTCGGACAGGGGGGCGACGACACCCTCAATGGTGCATTTGCCAACGATACGCTCCGCGGCGGTGCCGATAATGACACTCTGTATGGCTCCGCCGGGAACGACAGCATCTTCGGCCAAGGCGGCGACGACAGCGCCTATGGCGGGGACCAGAACGACTTCATCGTCGGTGGTGGCGGCAATGACTTCCTATTCGGCGGGAACGGGGCCAATAATCTGCAAGGCAACAACGGCGTCGACTCGTTGTTCGGAGGTATTGACGCCGACAGCCTGCGCGGCGGCGGCGGCGACGACTTCCTGGTAGGAAGCGCGGGTGATGACATCGTTCGCGGCCAAGACGGTGACGACCGAATGTACGGCGCGCTGGGGGACGATACCGTCTATGGCGGTGCTGACGACGACAAGATCGTCGGCGCAGTGGGACTGGATCGACTCTTCGGCGATGGCGGCAATGACCAACTCTATGGCGGCGAGGACGCTGATACCTTGACCGGCGGTGCTGGCAACGACCTTCTACAGGGACGAACGGGGAGCGATAGCCTCACCGGCGGCATCGGCCGGGATACCTTCTATTTCGAGCCTCCCGGAAGCGGGCTGGAGGCCGTCATCACCGACTTCTCCTCCACCGTAGCCTCCACCAGCACCGCCGACCTCATCGAACTCCAGGTCTCGGGCTCCAGCGGTATGTGGATCGCCGATGCCGCCTTCGACGGGACCGACCCGCAAGCCCGTTTCGATGCGACGAGCAAGCGGGTTGAGGTCGATTCCAACGGCGACGGCGCCGCCAACTTCGAGATCGAGCTTACCGGCATCACCCAGGTGAACCAGCTGACAGCGACCGACTTCCTCTTCAGCTGATACACACCGCAGCCCGTCTGAAGGTGAGAGGGCCGTTCAGGTCACGGTCACGGCGGCGGAGGGACAGGATTTCGGCAGCTTGCAAGCCGGCCTGACGCGCAAGGGCAGATACGCCCCTCCCCTCTCCCTTCCTAACTTCGCGATCATTGCCGAGGCCCCGAGAAACGACGGCTACCTCCGTAGGGCGCTCCAGCTGGGCTGCTCGTTTCGGGTCCGGCCAAGTGAGCCACGCTTACAGGATGGTGTCAGAGCGCCGCCTTTCAACAAACTCTTCTCATCCATACATTAGTAATATTGATTTGTAATCGCACAGTTTAGAGCGGAGATCTCATCGGTAGTCAGCGACAATTCAGTGGTTGTCCAGCCGTGCATCACCTTCAGTCTTCCTTCCCCGCAAATCACCATGCCTTCTCCAGGAATCTGCAGTTGTTCGCCACGCAACCTTCAAGACCACCCAATGCCCATCCCCTAACTTGCAGCTGACGGACGCGTTGCGTCGTAGCGCTCATTTCAGGGCACCGCTTGATGCAGAGGAGCACGCAGTACCCTAAGCCGAGGAGCAAGGCTTTGACAGTGAGGCAGGCACCCTTTTGGCACGTAACCAAGGTCCCCCGGAACACTCCAAACCACCCCAAGAGACCCTGGGGTAGCGAACGCGTAGCTCGCTGAAGACACGATGGACAGTGTCACGTCCGAGCGCCTGATTCATTGAGGAGAGAGGAACATGGCAACGACCTTTGGTGATCCCTTCACCGAAACCCTGAATGGTTTCAGCTTCGATGACCTGCTCCGAGGTGGAGCCGACAACGACTACCAAGATGGTGACTACGGCAGCGGTAGCCTGTTTGGCCAGGGGGGACACGATCTGGCTCTAGGCAGGGAGGCTGACGACGTCATCGTCGGAGGCGGCAGTGACGACCTTCTAAACGGCACGTTGGGCGACGATGTACTCCGCCGACAGACCGGGGAGGGTTCTCTTAACGGCGAAACTGGCGAAGACAAGGCCTACGGCAGCGCCGACAGTGACGAGGTTATCGGTGGCGGCAACGACGACAGCTCCTTTGGAGATGGTGGTGACGATCACCTGATCGGAAGCCATGGGGACAACGCGACCCATGGCGGTGCAGGCGATGACGCAAACGGCCCGCAAAGGACAGATCGCTACGACCTGCAGCGTAGGGGCCACGAGCGGTGACGGCCAAGACAACGCCAAGCAAGGCAATGCAAAGAGACACAAGCGCCTTGCGCACTTTGTAAACAGGAGGACAGAGCAATGGCAGTTATCGTTGGAAACAACACCACCGAGAGCCTCTACGGCGGCGACCTTGCCGACAGGATCTTCACGTACTCGGGCGACGATCGTGTCGCAGGACGTGACGGAGGCGACTATCTCTACGGCGCAAGCGGGAACGATACGCTCTCCGGCAACTCCGGCGGCGATTGGCTCGAGGCCGGCGTCGGCGACGACATTGCAAGCGGAGGCACGGGCAATGACTTCCTCTTCGGCTCACACGGCAAGGACACCGCTTTTGGAGGCGATAGCGATGACCAGTTTCTCGGTGGGGACGACGCCGATCTCTTCAAGGCCGGAGACGGCAACGACCTGGGCTATGGCGAAACCGGATCCGACACTTTGCTCGGTCAAAACGGTAACGACAATCTCTACGGCATCAACGGGAATGACGTGATTCGAGGCGGTGCCAATTCCGACAGGCTCTTTGGGGATCAAGACAACGACAGCCTCTACGGCCAAGGCGCAGATGATACTGCATATGGTGGAATCGGCGACGACTTCATCGTTGGCGGCGGCGCCGCGGATCTGATCTTTGGCGAAAATGGCGATGACTTTCTACAGGGCAACAACGGCCTCGACACGATTTACGGCGGCGCGGTTGGCCTCACCGGCGATGGATCCGACAGCATTCGCGGCGGTGGAGGCGCCGACCGGCTGCTCGGTGGCTCTGGCGCTGACACTGTTCGAGGTCAGAATGGCAATGACACCCTAGATGGCGGTGACCATTCGGACAGCCTCTACGGAGGTGCCGACGATGACTTGGCTTTTGGCGGATATAGCGACGACATCGTTTTTGGTGACGGTGGTGACGACATCTTGCTTGGAGGACCGGGCGACGACACCCTCTATGGCGGCGCTGGTGACGACTTCTTGTCTGGCGGCTCTGGCGAAGACACGCTGGCTGGCGGCGGCGGTCAGGACACTTTCTACTTCGCCTATCCCGGCACTGCTCTGGAGGCCGTCGTCACCGATTTCACCTCTCGCGTCATCGACCTAGGTGCCGCCGACCTTGTCGAAATCGCATCCGCGTCCGGCTATGGAGTGTGGATCGCCGACGCTGCCTTCGACGGCAGCGGACCGCAGGCACGATTCGACGATGCAGGTGAGCGAGTAGAGGTCGACAGCGATGGCGACGGTGCCGCAAACTTCGAGATCAGCCTCACCGGAATCACCGCAGTCGATCAGTTGACCGCGACCGACTTCCTCTTCAGCTAACTCCTAGAGTTCGAGGAGGTGTGGCGAGATGGGAAAGGAAGCCATCTCGAGGATGGCCTTCGGGCGACCTTCATTGGGTCAGGGTCCCCATGATGCCGCGAGCGACAACCCGCGACCCAAGACCTCGGCGCCGTCTTCCACCATGAGGCAGATCGATGTCCGGAGAAGTGCCATGACTTCGAACGCCGGGGCATGGCAAACGCAAGGCGGGGTGAAGAGGCATGCTTGCCTTACGCCCCTTATTCAGAGGAGGAAAGAGCAATGGCAAATATCTACGGCGATCCCGTCACCGAGTCTCTCTACGGCGGGAATCAAGACGACGTAATCTATCCCTACTCCGGCGACGATCGCGCGACCGGGCGCAACGGGAACGATTCCATCTATGGCTCTAGCGGGAACGACACCCTGTTGGGCAATTCAGGAACGGATTACCTCTATGGTGGCAACGGAAACGATACCGTAACCGGCGGCTCGTCTGAAGATTGGTTGGGCGGCGATTTTGGCGACGATGTCGCCTTCGGTGGAGACGGCAACGACACTTTCTTCGGCAGCGACGGCCTTGACTTTCTCAAGGCCGGAAATGGTGACGATCGAGCCTATGGCGGTGCGGACGCAGACACGTTGCTGGGGCAGGACGGATTGGACAGCCTCCTTGGCTACGCTGGCAACGATGTACTTCGCGGCGGCGCAAATGCAGATATCCTCGAAGGGGGCGCTGACGACGACAGCCTTTTCGGCCAAGGCGGCAACGATACAATCGAAGGAGGAGAAGGCGACGACTTTATCGTTGGAGGGGGCGGCATAGACCTCCTCTACGGTGGCAGTGGCGTAAACGACATGCAGGGCAACAATGGCGCTGACACGCTGACGGGGGGCAGTTTCACCGACAGCATTCGCGGCGGTGCCGGCGATGATAGTCTAATAGGTGCTTCGGGTAGTGACGTTCTTCGCGGCCAGAACGACGATGATTCCCTCTTCGGAGGCCAAGGAGACGATACGATGTTCGGCGGCGCAGATGACGACAGGCTACTTGGGTCTTTTGGTTCGGACACCCTCTATGGAGATGGCGGGGACGACGGCCTATTGGGTGCTCACGGCGTCGATACTCTTGTTGGCGGAGCTGGGGACGACTTTTTCAATGGTGGCTCATCGAATGACCTTATGACCGGCGGGATCGGTCATGATACCTTTCTATTCGTCGCGAACGGTAGCGGACTGGAGGGCATCATTACCGACTTTGCCTCGAATGCTAGCGATCCGGGCGCTGCCGATCTCATCTCTCTACAAGTCTCCGGCACCAGCGGTGTGTGGCTTGGCGACGTCGCCTTCGACGGCTCGGAGCCGCAAGCCCGTTTTGACGACGCAACCAACAGGATCCAGGTGGATTCAGACGGTGACGCTACCGCCGACTTCGAGATCTACCTCATTGGTGTGTCTCAAGTCGACCAACTGACGTCCACCGACTTCCTCTTCAGCTGATGTAGCGCCGCAGGCCGACTAAGGGAGAGAGGTCCGCTCTGCGATGAAATCTCCTCATACATCTCATAGGAACATTCGCTTGTAATAGTCCGCACCAATGCAGAACTTTCACCGGACGTCAAAAGAACTACCAAAGAAGACACCGCAGTACATCGTCAATCCGCCCCCGCGGCTTTGCCAAGACAGAAACACGGGAGAGCCGGCGTGGCATCAGACGACGAATGCGGTCGAAGCGGTAGCGCAAGCGAACAACCCTTATCGTCAAGGAGGAGTGACCAATGGCGACCATTTTCGGAGATCCCATCACCGAGACCCTTTATGGCGGTGATCTTGGGGATGTTGTCTACACCTATTCCGGCGACGACCGAGTCGCTGGCCGAGATGGCGACGACCACATCTACGGTTCGAGTGGAAACGATTCCCTTTACGGCAACTCCGGTGCCGATCTTCTGCAGGGTCGCTTCGGGGACGACGTCCTGACCGGCGGGTCGGGGAGTGACTCCTTGGATGGCCAGTTTGGCGACGACACCGGGTTTGGCGGTGACGGTGTGGACTATTTTGCCGGTGAAACCGGCATGGATTTCTTCAAGGGCGGGGATGGCGACGACACGGCCTATGGCGGCGAGGACGCCGACACCCTGCTCGGACAAGATGGCGCCGACAACCTCTACGGCGTCGGCGAGGATGACATCCTCCGCGGTGGTGCCAATAGCGACAGGCTGTTCGGCGACGATCAGAACGACAGCCTCTATGGTCAGGGCGCGAACGATACCGCCTATGGTGGCCAGGGCGACGACTTCATCGTCGGCGGCGGCGCAGCCGACCTCATCTTTGGGGGCACCGGCAACGACGTCCTGCAGGGCAACAACGGCTTGGACACGATCTATGGCGGGGGTGTCGGCAGCACCAATGATGGATCGGATAGCATTCGCGGCGGTGGCGGCAGCGACCGCTTGTTGGGCGGCTCGGCGGCGGACATTATTCGCGGCCAGAATGGCGATGACACTATGTTCGGCGGCGACCAGATAGATACTCTCTACGGCGGGGCCGATGACGATACGCAGTCTGGTGGTTACGGAAATGACAGGGTTTTTGGCGATGGAGGTGACGACGTTCTGTTTGGCGGCCAAGGCAGTGACGTGCTCTACGGCGGTGCCGGGAACGATTTCCTGCTTGGCAGCTTTGATGGAGATTCGCTCGTCGGTGGCGGTGGCCAGGATACCTTTTTCTTCATCTATCCCGGCAGCGGCCAGGAGGCCGTCATCACCGACTTTTCCTCTAACGTCGTCGCCCCCGCCAATGCCGATCTCATCCAACTGCAAGTGGCTGGCGATATCGGTTCCTGGATCGCCGACGCCACCTTCGACGGCAGCGAAGCGCAAGCCCGCTTCGACGATGCCACCGACCGGGTTCAAGTGGACTCTGACGGCGACGGCAGTGCCGACTTCGAGATTGCCCTTAGTGGCGTTACCCAGGCGGATCAACTCACCGCGACCGACTTCCTATTCAGCTAAATGGCGCCTTGGGGAGCGGATATAGCGGGCCGGAGCACCGTTCCTCCACTCAAAGTGGGCAACGCCCATCCGCTCCCCGCTCGGCAGGACTGACTGTTGGCTTGCCCGAGGCGCATCCTATTCAATCAACCCGGACTCTATTCTAAGTGGTCATTGCCTCGTTCCCCTTCTCCATCTAGGCGTGTCCGGAGACCGCCGAGAAACGCTCCGGACCCCCCTCCCTACCTGTTGATCGCATAGAAAGTAAGGCCAGCTCATCTTGGCTGCCGACACCAACTGGCCTCCATCGCTCGAATCACAAGGGTTTCTAAAGAGTTTCGCCAGACCTTCTTCAAGCAAGGAGATGCCAGACAACCTAACTTCCAGCATGCAACGCCTCGCCAACTGCAGGCTTGCGCCCTTGGGATGAGCCAGGGCGGTTCAGGTTGAAAGCGGGCGTCCAAGCGCCCAGAGCCCCGGCAAAAGCGATGTGAACGCGCTGTCGTACTGAGCGGACAGTGGACGCCCTATCGAGGAGGAAATGGCAATGGCAACCATCATCGGGGATCCCGTCACCGAGACCCTTTACGGCGGGAATCTTGGCGACATTATCTACACCTATTCCGGCGATGACCGCGTCGCCGGGCGCGACGGTAACGATTCCATCTACGGTGCCAGTGGGAACGATACCCTCTCCGGCAACTCCGGCGGAGACCGCCTGGAGGGCAGCCTGGCTGATGACATCCTGAGCGGCGGTTCGGGTCCAGACATCCTACACGGTTTCGACGGCGACGACACCGGCTTTGGAGGAGATGCATACGACTTCTTTGCCGGCTCGAGCGGGACGGATTTCTTCAAGGGTGGAGACGGTGATGACCGTGCCTACGGCGGCACCGGCGCAGACACCTTGTTGGGGCAAAACGGCGTCGACCACCTCTACGGTTTCGGAGGGGACGATGTTCTGCGCGGCGGTGCCAATGTCGACACACTCTACGGAGGCGAGCAGAACGACAGCCTGTTCGGTCAGGGCGGGGGTGACACCGCCAACGGTGGGAACGGCGACGACTTCATTGTCGGCGGCGGCGGCGCCGATTACCTCTATGGCGGGACCGGTGTTAACAATCTGCAAGGCAACAACGGCGCCGACTTCCTCTTTGGCGGCAACAGCGCCGACAGCCTTCGCGGCGGTGGCGGTGATGATTCGCTACGAGGGACCGGGGGCGACGACATCATCCGCGGCCAGAACGAGGATGATACTGCCTATGGCGCCACCGGTGTGGACACGATCTACGGCGGGGCGGATAGCGACAGGCTGGCCGGTGTCTCGGAAGTGGACAGTATTTTTGGCGATGGCGGAAATGATCGTCTGTTTGGTGGAGATGGTGACGACACGCTTACTGGCGGTGCCGGAAACGACTTCTTAAACGCCGGAACCGGAACCGACGAGCAAACTGGAGGCATCGGTGAAGATACCTTCTTCTTCTTCGAAGCGGGCAACGGCCTGGAGGCCAACATCACGGACTTTGCTTCGAATGTCACCGCACCAGGGGCGGCTGACCGCTTCACTCTCCAGGTCACCGGCACCACCGGCATGTGGCTCGGCGACGCCACCTTCGACGGCACGGAGGCGCAAGCCCGCTTTGACGATGCGACCGACAGGGTCCAGGTGGATTCAGACGGTGACGGCACCGCCGATTTCGAGATCAGCCTCACCGGGTTCACCCTGGCGAACCAACTGACTTCGACCGACTTCTTCTTCGCCTAAGTCACACGGAAGCCCTAGGCATGAAGGGCAGGGATATCAAAACCCTCTCGAGAGCGGGAGTGCCGTGGTGCGTCTTGGCACCCGCGCGCGCTCGTCATCGGATGAACAAGAATCGTCCCCTCCCTTCTCGCCCGCTATGGCCCCTTGCTAACCGGCCAGCAGCAGTGCCTCCCGGTCCAATAATCTGACCGGGCGCAGGCTACCTTCCCGGCCTCACTGAACCGCGACGGACTTTTTGTTTGGCCGAGTTTTGGACTCAGCGACACCCACTGGGGGAGAGGATTCTTACGCAGCCGACAGAACGACATGCGCCAATGGCCGTTCCGATGGTAATGCGGGCCCTCCATCTGAGCCGAGTGAAGTCCCTCCCCTCACCAACCACTCAGGCCCGCTGTCCCTCGCGCAGGATCTACATACTCCACTGTTCCGTGCACTTTAAGTTGCAACACCAATTTTGTTTCTCTTACATTCGACATCTTCCTAGTCGGCCCCAATTGACTGCAGTCACCTCGAACGATCCCCTTTTATACTTGCCTTTTCCTCCGCCATCAGCCCCACCACTCACCCCTGAAGTTTCTCAAAATTTATCCTAATAAATTATTGAAAATGTCGGGCCGATGGCCTAACTTACAACTGACCGTGACGCAACATCGCAGATGCCCCGTTGGTACGGGGAGACAAGCGCTGTCTCTCGCCAATTCGCGGACGGCAGCGCGGACAGCCAACTGCGTGCAACGCAAATGTGGTGCGGAGGCCTTATGCAGATCTTGGGTTCTCACCAGCGCCGCCAGATTGAGTTTGGCGACGGACGGCAAGATCCGGACATAACTCCACGCGTGCGAATGGAGTTCGGGCGAGGAGGAAGGTACAATGTGAACGGCCTATCTTGATCCCTTCACCGAAACCCTGATCGGATCTGGTTCCGCTGACCAGATCCCTGCCTAATCTGGTGACGACCACGTGACCGGAAGATGCGGAAGCCACGAAATAGGCGGCGCTTCTCAATCCGATTAGCTGCCTGCGACGGCCAGGATCCACCGAACGCGACACTCAGAGCAGGTCCGAAGACTGTAGCACACGAGCGACGAGGAGGATTGAGCAATGGCGACGACAATCCATGGTGCCCCCTACAGCCTGACCATCTTCGGCACCAGCGCCATAGACTACATCTCGGCCAACTCCGGCGATGACCGCGTGCTCGGCCGAAACGGCGATGACCAGATCGATGGGGACAGCGGCAATGACACTCTATTCGGAGCCTCCGGATACGATTCGCTAGATGGCGAAGTTGGAAATGATTGGTTGTTTGGCGCTACGGGCAACGACCAATTGTCTGGTGGAACTGGCAACGATACTGCCTTCGGGGGCGATGGTGACGACACCTTCTCGCCGGATGTAGGCGATGACTTCTTCAAAGGCGGTGACGGCGCAGATACGGCCATAGACCTTGCAGGCGACGATACCCTGTTGGGGCAGGGCGGTGACGACAGTTTCAACGCAAGCGACGGTGACGACGTTCTTCGCGGCGGCGCCGACAACGATTATCTATTGGGCAATGTCGGTAACGACAGCCTCTTCGGGCAAGGCGGGGACGACAGCGCCTATGGAACCAACGGCCTCGACATCATCGTAGGAGGCGGCGGCAGCGACAGCCTCTATGGCGGCGGAGGTGATGACGCTATACAGGGCAACAACGGCGTCGACACGATTTTCGGTGGCGCCGACGACGACAGCCTTCGTGGCGGCGGTGGTAGCGATACCTTGAGCGCCACCCTCGGCGACGACATCCTACGTGGTCAAAACGGGGACGATATCCTCGACGGCGGCTTCGGGGCGGACACGGCCTATGGCGGCGCCGATGGCGACGAGGTCTTAGGTGGTGACGAGGTCGACAGCCTCTTTGGCGATGGCGGCGAGGACCGTCTGTTTGGAAACAACGCTAATGATGCGCTCTACGGCGGTGCCGGTAGTGACACCTTGAATGGTGGTTTGGGCCTGGACCTGATGACCGGCGGCAATGGTCAGGACACCTTCTTCTTCTCGATCATCGGGCTAGGCTTGGAGGCCAGCATCACCGACTTCGCCTCCCATGTCCTCTACACCAGTTCGGCAGATTTCATCGAGTTGCAGGTCGTCGGGACCGCCGGGTCGTGGATTGGCGACGCCACCTTCGACGGCAGCGAACCTCAGGTTCGGTTTGACGAGGTGAGCGACCTGGTTCAAGTGGACGACAACGGCGACGGTACTGCCGACTTCGAGATCGCACTAGCCGGCGTCAGTCAAGTCAGTCAGCTCACCGCAACCGACTTCCTGTTCAACTGATGGACAGGAGACCAGCGAATTCCGAACACGGCCGGAAGGCCGGTCACCACTTGAGCCCTTCGGGGAAACCGGCGTCAGCCCTGGCTTCAAGATAGGAGCACCTGCAATGGCAACGATCTTTGGCGATACCGTGAGCGAAAGCCTCTACGGCGGCAACTTGAGCGACACCGTCTACACCTTCTCGGGCGACGACAAGGTGGCCGGACGCGATGGGAATGACTATCTCTACGGCATGTTCGGGAACGATACCCTCTCCGGGAACTCGGGCGAAGATTTCTTGGAGGGAGGCGTCGGCGACGACATCCTGACCGGAGGGTCACACGATGACTCTCTCTACGGTGATGCCGGCAATGACAGCGTCTTCGGCGGCGACGCTAACGACCTCTTTCTCGGCGAAACAGGCGAGGATTTCTTTAAGGGCGGCGACGGCGACGACACCGCCTATGGAGATTCGGGCGCCGACACGCTGCTCGGGCAGAACCAGAGCGACCACCTCTACGGGATTGATGGAGACGACATCTTACGAGGGGGCGCTGATGTCGACTATCTCTTCGGCGATCAGGATAACGACAGTCTCTTTGGCCAAGGCGGCGCGGACACTGCATACGGGTTCATAGGCGACGATTTCATCGTCGGGGGCGGCGGCGGCGATGTCCTCTTTGGAGGGACCGGCCTCAACAACATGCAAGGCAACAACGGGTTGGACACGCTCTTTGGCGGTAACGACGCTGACAGCCTCCGCGGTGGCGGTGGCGATGATTCGCTGAGGGGAAGCGGAGGTGACGACATTATTCGCGGCCAGAACGAGAATGACTCTGCGTATGGCGGTTCCGGCGAAGACACGCTCTACGGCGGGGCTGGCGCTGACCGTCTAAGAGGCACTACGGGTTTAGATACCGTCTACGGTGATGGAGGGAACGACTTCTTGTTTGGCGGTGACGAGGCCGATACGCTGGTCGGCGGTGCCGGAAACGACTTTTTGAACGGCGGATCTGACACCGACAACCTGACCGGTGGTATTGGGCAAGACAGGTTCTTCTTCGCCATCTCTGGCGTTGGCTTGGAAGGCAACATTACTGATTTCGTCTCCAATGTCACCGACCCGGGCGCGGATGATCGGATGGACCTCCAAGTATCAGGCGGTACCGGTATGTGGATTGCCGATAGTACCTTCGACGGCACAGAGGCCCAGGCCCGTTTCGATGATGCGACCGACCGGGTCCAGGTGGACAGCGACGGGGACGGCAACGTTAACTTCGAAGTCAGCCTTGAGGGATTCACCAATGTGGACCAACTGACCGCAACAGACTTCCTGTTCTTCTAGAATGCCGAGCCGAGCTGGGTCCTAAAGAGGGTCGAGCGAAGCAGCACAGGTCACCTGCCGATCAGGGCCCAACCCGTCAAACCGCCGATCCGCGGGCCAGTAAGCAATGAGTCACCTCGGCTAGCGAGGCGCAACTTGGCCCTCTCGCAGGAGTCTGGAACAGCGAGGGAGCTGAGCGGTTCTCTGGAGAGGGAGCGCAGATAAATGGCTACCATCTTTGGCGACACCGTCACCGAGACGCTCTACGGCGGCAATCTCGACGGCATCGTCTATGCTTACTCTGGCGACGACCGCGTGGTCGACCGGGACAGAGACGACTACCTCTACGGACAGGCTGGAAACGATACTCTCTCGGGAAACTCTGGCGAGGATCTCCTCATAGGCAGCATTGGGGACGATATCCTGACCGGCGGCTCGGCCGACGACATGCTCGAGGGTCGGGACGGAAACGACACCGGTTTTGGCGGAGATGGTCTCGACTACTTCATCGGCGCCACAGGAGCGGATTTCCTGAAAGTCGGCAACGGGACCGATAGAGCCTACGGGAACTTCGGCGCCGACACTCTGCTTGGCCAGAACGACAACGAATTCCTGTTCGGAAGCACCGGAGTCGATGTACTCCGCATGGCGCCAACATCGACAAGCTCTATGGCGGCGACGACGGTGACAACATCTATGGCCAAGGTGCTGCCGATACGGCCTTCGGCGCATCTGGCGGTGACTTTATCGTCGGCGGGGGCGGCGCGGACACCGTTTACGGCGGGACTGGTATCAACAATCTTCAGGGCAACAACGGCGCCGACAGCCTCTATGGGGGCATTAGTGCCGACAGCCTTCGCGGGCGGTGATGGGGATGATTGGCTACGCGGCTCTCGAGGGGACGACATTGTTCGGGGTCAGAACAACGTCGACTCTGTTTTCGGCGGCAGTGGTAACGACATCCTCTATGGCGGAGCGGACAACGACCGACTGGATGGGTTCTACGGTCTGGACAGCATCTACGGTGATGGTGGTGACGATGACTTGTTCGGTGGTCAGGACGTAGACACACTTGTAGGCGGTGCCGGAAGCGACTTCATCAATGCCGGGGCCGGCATCGACGAGCAGACCGGGGGCATCGGTCAGGACGTCTTCTTATTCTTCTTCTTCGAAGCCGGCATCGGACTGGAGGGCAACATCACGGACTTTGCTTCGAATGTTACCGCACCCGGGGCGGCTGACCGCCTTACTCTCCAGGTCACCGGCACCACCGGTATGTGGCTCGGCGACGGCACCTTCGACGGCACGGAGGCGCAAGCCCGATTTGACGACGCGACCGACAGAGTCCAGGTGGATCCAGACGGTGACGGCACAGCCAATTTCGAGATCAGCCTCACCGGATTCACCCTGGCGAACCAACTGACTTCGACCGACTTCGACCGACTTCGTCTTCACCTAAGTCACACGGAAGCCCTAGGCGTGAAGGGCAGGGGTATCAAAACCCCCTCGAGAGCGGGAGTGCCGTTGTCCGTCCTGGCACCTGCGCACGCTCGTCATCGGATGAACAAGAATCGTCCCCTCCCTTCTCGCCCGCTATGGCCCCTTGCTAACCGGCCAACAGCAGTGCCTCCCGGTCCATTAATCTGGCCTGGCGCAGGCTACCTACCTGGCCTCACCCCCAAATCACCAGCATTTCACCAGACTTCTACAAAATTTCACCAAGTTTCCCTCAAGCTTAGTGGCGCCCAGTCCCCTATCTTGCCCCAATCAACAGCCCGCGACCCTGAGCCTTCCGCAAGGCCCACCGGATCCGGGCAGTCTGGTGCTCGAAGCGGTACCAAAACGCGGAGCGTACAGAGCGAAGACAAAGCGCGGTCAAGGCAAGAAAAGTGACAGGCCTGCCTCGCGTCTCTTGTAAGAAGGAGGAAAGAGCAATGGCAACGATCTTTGGTGATACCGTAACTGAAACCCTCTATGGCGGCAACTTGAGCGACGTCGTCTACACCTTTTCGGGTAATGACAGGGTGGCGGGGCGCGACGGCAACGACGTGCTCTACGGCTCCTACGGCGATGATACGCTTTCCGGGAACTCGGGCGAGGACCTTCTGGAGGGGAGCCTCGGTGAGGACATCCTATCTGGCGGCTCTGCTGAAGACTCGCTTTACGGCGGTGAGGGCAACGATACGGGCTTCGGTGGAGATGCCTACGACATCTTTCTTGGAGCTACCGGCAACGACTTCTTCAAAGGCGGCGACGGCGATGACCTGGCCTACGGCGAGTCGGGTGCCGACACGCTGCTCGGCCAAAACCAGAGCGACCGCCTTCACGGGTCAGGCGGAGACGACATCCTGCGCGGTGGCGCCGATGTCGACTATCTCTACGGCGATCAGGACAATGACAGCCTCTTTGGCCAAGGCGGCGCGGACAGCGCCGAAGGTGGGGTAGGCGACGACTTCATCGTCGGTGGCGGCGGGGCCGATAGCCTTGAAGGCGATTTTGGTGACGACAATCTGCAAGGCAACAACGGGGTGGACGACCTCTCCGGTGACGACGGCGCCGACAGTCTTCGCGGCGGTGGCGGCGATGATTCTCTGCGGGGAGGCGATGGAGACGATATCATTCGTGGCCAGAACGATGCCGACCGTGTCTATGCCAACTCCGGCGCCGATACGCTCTACGGCGGAGCGGATTTCGACAGGCTGAACGGTAACACAGGATTGGACAGCATCTTTGGTGATGGCGGGGACGACCGCATACTAGGCAACGACGACACCGATAGGCTGTACGGTGGTGCCGGAAACGACTTCTTGAACGGTGGAACGGGTACCGACACGATGACCGGAGGGATTGGTGTAGATGAGTTCTTCTTCCGAGATAACGGGGCTGCCCTGGAAGGCGTGGTCACAGACTTTGTCTCGAATGTCACCGATCCTGGCGCGGGTGATGAGATCCGCCTAAATGTGTCGGGCGGCGATGGAATGTGGATCGCCGACGCTACCTTCGACGGCAGCGGGCCGCAGGCTCGCTTCGACGATGCCACCGATCGGATCCAGGTGGACAGCGACGGCGACGGCACCGTCAACTTCGAAGCCAGCCTGACAGGCTTCACCAACGTGAACCAGCTGACCTCGACGGACTTCTTCTTCCTCTAATGGCTTGGCGCGCCCCACTCTCTCTCGTGATCGCAAAGACGACAGGCACTATTGCGGCCGATCTATCAGATGCCGGGCGCGTGCAAGCAGAGATGGGGCGCGACCCTCTACAGGAATTCTCTAGGGAATCACCAGAAAACCCCACGCGTTTCCAAGGACTTTCACCAAGCCTTCCTCAAGCACGCGCGCTTCTGTGCATCTATCATGGCGCGTGCGACGGTCCGATAGCTGGCGCTCTTCGCCGGATCATCCGGCTGCGTGACCAGCTCCAGGCCAAGGCCCCTCCCCTGTCGGGCGCACTGGGAATTGGGCCGGCAATCGGACCAGCGCATGTCAGATGACATCGGGCTGCAGCTAGCGGCAAGGCCTTGTCGGTTTGGTTCCAAGGCGCCATAGGCTTCGTGCGCCTTCTGTAGTGAGGAGGAAAGAGCAATGGCAACCATCTTCGGCGATCCCGTCACCGAAAGCCTCTACGGCGGCAATCTGGATGACGTCGTCTACACCTACTCCGGCGACGACCGTGTGGCCGGGCGTGACGGTGACGATTCTCTCTACGGCGCCAGTGGAAACGATACGCTCTCCGGGAATTCCGGCGGAGATCGCCTGGACGGCGGCTTGGCGGATGACATCCTGAGCGGCGGCTCGGGTCCAGACGTTCTGCTGGGTTACGATGGAAACGACAGCGGTTTCGGGGGAGGCGCATATGACTTTTTCTCCGGTGACAGCGGGGCGGATTTCTTCAAAGGCGGGGATGGCGATGACCGCGCTTACGGTCAGTCGGGCGCGGATAGCTTACTGGGGCAAAACGGTGCCGACTACCTCTATGGTGTCGACGGAGACGACGTTCTGCGCGGCGGTGCCAATGTCGACACGCTGTTCGGAGACGACCAAAACGACAGTCTTTTCGGCCAGGGCGGGGACGACACCGCCAGCGGTGAGAGCGGCGACGACTTCATCGTCGGCGGCGGCGGCGCAGACATCCTCTACGGCGGAACCGGTGTGAACAATCTGCAGGGCAACAACGGTGTGGACAGCCTGTTCGGCGGCGATCAAGCCGATAGCCTTCGCGGTGGTGCCGGCAATGACGTGCTAAGCGGCGCCGGCGGCGACGACATTATCCGTGGTCAGAACGATAACGATACGGTTAACGGAGGAATCGGTCAAGATACGATCTATGGCGGGGCAGATGTCGACAGACTCTCTGCAGCCGACGGCATCGACTTAGTCTATGGCGATGGCGCAAACGACTTTTTGTTTGGCGGAGATGGCGACGACACGATTGACGGCGGCGCAGGGGACGACTTCTTGAACAGCGGAACGGGTAACGACGAGCTAACCGGCGGCATCGGTCTCGATACCTTTTTCTTCGGCTTCAACGGCAACGGACTGGAGGGCAACATCACCGACTTCACCTCGAATGTCACGGCCCCAGGCAATGCAGACCGCATCACCCTTCAGGTCTCCGGCACCACGGGTTTGTGGATTGGCGACGCCGCCTTCGACGGCACGCAGCCCCAAGCCCGCTTCGACGATGCCACCGAACGGGTCCAGGTGGACGTCGATGGTGACGGCAGCGCCAACTTCGAGATCAGCCTTACCGGCTTTAGCATGGTCGATCAGCTGACCGCGACGGACTTCCTCTTAACCTGACCCTCCGTCCGGACCGAGGCCAAGCAGCGAGACATGGAAGGATCGGTGCACACCTTGCGCCCACACCAGCGCCGGCACCTCTCGGAAAGAGTAACCACGTTCAAATTGGCGGCGAAAGCGGGGATTGCCTCCCCGCTCTAAACTAGGAGGAATGAGCAATGGCAACGATCTTTGGCGATCCCGTGACGGAAACCCTCTATGGCGGCAATCTTGGTGACACAATCTACGGCAATTCCGGCGACGACCGTGTGGTAGGGCGCGATGGCGATGATTCCATCACCGGCGAATCCGGTAACGACAGCCTCTACGGGAATTCCGGCGCAGACATCTTGGAAGGCACGGCAGGCGACGATGTCATGTTCGGAGGCTCCGGCGTCGACACCATGAGCGCCGACACCGGCGACGACTTCGGGTTCGGTGGAGAAGGGGCCGATACATTTTTCGGCAACTCCGGCGCTGATGTGTTTCGAGGAGGCGAAGGTTACGACGTGGGCTTTGGCGGCACGGGCGCGGACACCTTCCTCGGGCAGACGGGTGTCGACAACTTTCGCGGGAACGACGATAGCGATGTGCTGCGCGGCGGCGCCGACGGCGATCGGCTCTATGGTGAGCTCGGCAACGACTCTCTCTACGGGCAAGGTGGCTCGGACACCCTCTGGGGCGGCAATGAGAACGACGTCGCCGTCGGTGGCGGCGCTGCCGACCTCGTCTACGGCGGCTTCGGTGACGACATGCTGCTGGGCAACAATGGTCTCGACACCATCTTCGGCTCCGGCGTCTTCGGCTCTGGTGACGGGGATGACGACATTCGCGGTGGCGGTGGTGTCGATCGCCTCTATGGCGGATCGGCCGGCGACCTTCTTCGTGGTCAAAACGGCAATGATATCATGTACGGCGATAGGCATGACGACACGCTCTTCGGCGGCGCCGACAAGGATCTGGGTGTCGGCGGCGACGGCGTCGACTCTCTTTATGGCGATGGCGGCGATGATTCGCTTTACGGCGGTCAGGACGACGATTACCTCTACGGTGGTGCCGGCAACGACGTTGTCGATGGTGGATCGGGAGAGGACACCCTCACAGGCGGCCTTGGACAAGATACCTTCTACTTCGGCTACCCCAGCAGCGGGCAAGAAGCCCTCATCACCGACTTCACCTCGAATGTCGCCGCCGCCGGTAGCGCCGACCTCATTGGGATCGACACGAACGGCGCAGGCGGGGCCTGGATCGGCAATGCCACCTTCGACGGCAGCGAGCCGCAAGCCCGCTTCGACGACACAAGCGAGGAGGTCGAGGTGGATGCCGACGGAGACGGTACTGGCGACTTCGAGATCAGCCTCACTGGCTTTACCCAAGCCAGCCAGTTGACTGCTACGGACTTCCTGTTCAGCTAGTCCCCGACGGGATTGGGAGATTCGAAAGGGCCAGATATTTCTTGGCCCTTTCGCCAGTTGGGACGGCTGCGGTGTTGCTGGCATTACCCCGCATCGCCGGGTAACGCTCAAGCCCCTTTTGCACGCCAATGCCGCAGCCTGGTGACTTCACGACCGCGCCTTTTGCGAGAGGGCATCACTGTGGTCTCGTGCGGCAGCACACCTGCAGGAAATCTCCAGCAAATCTAAAGAGTTTCTTAAGCCTTTCTTCAGGCGAGACCGAGCCAGAGCGCCTACCTTATGGCCATTGGCGAGCCCCAAGGCCGCCGATCATGCCGGGCCAATCCGGCGAGCGAAGGGCGTGGCCTATCGAGCGGCCACCAAGAAATTGCCGCCAGTCCTCGGCCAGTGCCGGAGAAACGGCGGACCCAACCCTTCTGTGACTGACAAGGAGGAGTGAACAATGGCGATCATCTTCGGAGACCCCGTCACCGAAACGCTTTACGGCGGGAACCTTGGCGACGTTATCTTTGCCCATTCGGGCGACGACCGTGTCAAGGGGCGCGATGGTTCTGATTACATAGAGGGCGGAAGCGGTGGCGACACGCTGCTGGGCGACTCCGGCAGTGATTACTTGGAGGGACAAACCGGAGACGATACGCTGACCGGCGGTTCTGGCGGCGACGCCCTGCTAGGCGCCACCGGCAGTGACATCGGCTTTGGCGGAGATGGTGCTGACAATTTTTTCGGCGGTGACGGAACCGACTTTTTCAGGGGCGGTGATGGCGATGACCATGCCATTGGCGCTGCAGCCGCCGACAGCCTCATTGGGCAGGATGGCGCCGACAGCCTTCGCGGTGGCGACGGAGACGACATCCTCCGCGGCGGCGCCAATGTCGACGACCTCTATGGAGGTGGTCACAATGACAGCATATTCGGCCAAGGTGGCGGCGACATTGCTTACGGCGGGTCCGGCGATGACTTTGTCGTTGGCGGGGGCGGCGCCGATTTCCTCTACGGCGAAAGCGGCGCCGACAATCTGCAAGGCAACAATGGTAGTGATACCGTCTCTGGCGGTAGCGCCGCCGACAGCTTGCGCGGCGGTGGTGGTAATGACTTTATGGATGGAACCTGCGGCGACGACATTGTTCGCGGCCAAAATGGCGACGATCGCCTGTATGGTGGTAACGACAGCGATACCCTCTATGGTGGCGCAGACGACGATAGATTCGTTGGTGCCAATGGTGCGGATTACCTCTACGGCGATGGCGGCGAGGATTCCCTCTATGGCGATAAGGGCGATGATGCGATCTATGGTGGCGCTGGAGATGACCTCGTGAGCGGCAGATCGGGAGACGATTTGATGACCGGCGGCATCGGGCAGGACACTTTTGTCTTTGACTATTTCGGCAGCGGCGTGGAGGGCACCATCTTCGACTTCTCCTCCAACGTCACCGCAGCCGGCTCGGCCGATCTCGTCCAGCTGAGTGTATCCGGCACCAGCGGCATGTGGATCGGCGATGCCACCTTCGACGGCAGCGAGCCGCAAGCCCGCTTCAACAATCTTACAGAGCGGGTGCAGGTGGATGCCGACGGCGACGGAGCCTCCGACTTCGTCATCCGCTTCCTTGGCGTCACCGGGGCCGATCAGCTGACCGCGACGGACTTTCTCTTCAGCTAAGCAATAGGCCACCAAGACCTGCTTCTCCGTGCTCGGGATGCTCCTGCGCTGGGTGTAGAAGACGTCGGTGGATTCGCCGATGGTCGAGATCGCCCAGCGCACCGCACTGTTGATGAGTTCGCTCTTACGCTCTAAGCTAGGTCGCTATGCCACCTAGGTCTCGGAGCCTACCAAAACCCTGTCTCGGACAATGCCAATAGGTAGGCAGTTGGTAAAGAAGAGTCCGGCAAGCAGTGCTAAATTCCCGGAGGTAAAACAAATGGCGACAATCTTTGGTGACACCGTCTCGGAGACCCTCTACGGCGGTAATCTGGGTGACACAATCTTTGCCTATTCCGGGGACGACCGCGTAGCTGCGCGTGATGGGGATGACTCTGTCTACGGCGGCGATGGGAACGATTCTCTCTCCGGCAATTCCGGCGTGGACTTCCTGGAGGGTAGTTTGGGTGACGATATCCTTACCGGAGGGTCCGGTGTGGATACCATGTACGGTGATCGTGGGAATGACAGCGGATTTGGCGGAGATGCCTATGACCTCTTCGTCGGCCAAACCGGCGCAGATTTCTTCAAGGGTGGAGACGGCGACGACAGGGCCTACGGCGACTCAGGAGCCGATACTCTGCTCGGACAGGACAATGGCGACTATCTCTTCGGCATCGGTGGTGACGATGTGCTGCGCGGTGGGGCCAATGTCGACAGGCTATACGGCGATCAAGCCAATGATAGCCTCTATGGCCAGGGGGCGGGAGACACGGCCTACGGGGGCGATGGCGACGACTTCATCGTCGGCGGCGGCGGCGCTGATTTCCTCTACGGAGTGACCGGCAACAACAGCCTGCAAGGCAACAACGGCGTCGACACCTTGTTTGGCGGCAATGGAGTTGACAATCTGCGCGGTGGCGCAGGCAATGACTACCTACGAGGCACTTTGGCCGACGACATCTCGCGCGGACAAAATGGCGATGACAGGCTCTATGGCGGCGGGGGATTCGACACGCTCTATGGAGGCGCCGACAACGATAGAATCATCGGCCAACTCGACGACGACACGATCTATGGAGACGGCGGAAACGATAGCCTCTATGGCGATTCAAACAACGACACGCTCTACGGAGGCGCCGGAAACGACCGCTTGAACGGTCGCACGGGAAGCGACGTTTTGAGCGGCGGTCTCGGTCAAGATACCTTCGATTTCGATACACCGTCGAGCGGCCTGGAAGCCTCGATAACCGACTTCGCCTCGAACGTCATCTCCACCACGACGGCCGATCTCATCCGGCTCGAGGTCTCGGGCGGCGACGGCATGTGGATCGGGAGTGCCGCGTTCGACGCAACAGGGCCGCAGGCCCGCTTCGACGATACGACCGACAGGGTGCAGGTCGACAGCGACGGCGACGGCAGCGCCAACTTCGAGATCGCACTTACCGGCATCACGCAAACCGATCAGTTGACCTCCACGGACTTCCTCTTCGTAGCCTAGATAGAGTGACGACCTGGTCTGGGAGGGACGGGAGCAATCCCGTCCCCTCTACCCAAGAAAGGCCGATCAGCTCTGCGGTGGGCCCGAGCGATGCGCCGGCCCCAGATCATTGTCGATGCCGCCCATGTCCGCCTGGCCGATGTTGGCGTCCATCCAGGCCATCACGTCGGCGGGGACATTGCCACGCTGCGGGTCGTCTAGGTCGTAGTAGAGGGCGTAGAGTTCCGCAAAGAACTCCAGCGGTGACATGGCAGCGTACTTCGACGGCATCTTGTCGTTGATCAAGTCCAGCGTGGCTTCGTCGAGGGACATTAGCCGCTTGTAATAGAAATTGCAGAAGAAGGCCCGGCCGTTGCGCCGGAACCAATTTTGGTTCCGGTTGTGCCAGTAAGAGCCCGATTGCTCGAAGGCCAGCCGCGGGCCGAAATCACGCGCGTTCCAGGGGTGCGCGATCGGCGCAGAGGGGGTGGGGCCCGGATCCCAGCCGGCGCGGCTGCCGAGCGCCGTGCGCAGGAAACCCCAAACCTCGCGCTGCTGCTGGCTGGAGAGCGCGCCCCAGCCGCCCATCAAGGCGACCCATTGATCGACCTCCTCCCTGCGAAAGACGCTATAGGAGCGCCAGCCGAAGCGCTGCTCCAGCCAGGGATCGATGCTGGCCTTCAGCTTCTCGTGCACGGCGTGGCCCACCTCGTGGCGCACCACGTCTTCGAAGCTCTCGCGGTCGCGCAGCATGTGCTCGCCGATCTCGATGTTGCCGGTACCGGGATAGTAGTAGCCGCCGCTCTCTCCCACATTGAGAAAAAGGCCGCTCAGCTTGACGTTGCCTTCAACGTTGCTGTCCGGCAGGTCGCGAAGCAGCGACCAGAGCGTGTCGATGTCGGTGACATCGCGATTGAGCGACCAGTCGTCCTCCAGCTCCTTGTCGAAGCGGATCTCGAAGAGACTATCCTCCAGGTCGATCAAACCCTTGTCCTTGGCATAGCGCTGCAGGCTGCGCAGGTCCCGCTTGGCCGCGGTCGGCAGTTGATTGCCCCGCGGCAAGGTCTGCAGCATGGTCTTGAAGCGCGGGTCCTTGGTGGGAACGGGCTCACCGCTGGCCGCCAAAGCTGCCATGTGGCGTAAGGTGCCGACCGCGCCCAGCGAGGGCGACCAGCGCCAGAGATTGACCCAGCCACCATCACCTTCCTCGAAAATGTTGGAACTGGTGTGGTGCTTGGAGACCCAGCCGGTCAGCTCGGCTTGCTTGGCCACCAGATCGTCGAAATTCTCTCTGTCGATCGCCAGATCGAAGGCCTCTTGGCCATGGTCGAAGGCAGCGATGAAGTGGGCTGAGATCTCATCGATGGCATCCAGCATCAGCCGCAGGCGCGGCTTTTGAATGAGGAAGGGATGCTCGTGGATCAGGAAGACCTTGACCAGCTCAACCAGGCGATCGTCGACCCCGACATCCTGGGCGATCAGCTTCTCGCGCAGCTCGGCCAGGCCATAGACGACGCGCGAATGGCGCGTGTCGGGCTGCGAGAGCGCAGCAGGGACCTTGTCGAAGACCTGCGCCAGCGCGACGCTGTGCTCGTTCCACTCGGTCCGGTTCTTCGGCGGACGCACCGAGAAGAAGGCATTGCGCTCGATATCGGTGTACATGAAGGGCACTTCGACGGTGAAGGGCTTGCCGGTCCCCGGATGGCGGAACGTGTGGAAGGTCTTGTCGATGATCTTCTCCCGCATCTGCGGAAAGCGCTGCACATTCACCCCGATGGCCAATTCCACCACCATTTCTTCACCATCGGCCAACCGAACGGTGTAGGGATAAAAGACACCCATCTTCGCCTCCCTTAGATGACGATTGCACAAGACAACCCAGCCGAGGCCAAACGCTTGTATCAGGCAGATAGGCGTGAGCCTCCAGCGATCATTAGCATGAACCAGGCCCCCTTTTCGATGGTAGTTGCCCAGGTATTCGACTGATCGCTCGGCCATGAGGAAAAGGTCACAAACGCCTCGGCGAAAACGAAGAGAGTGGAGGCAGGGCGGTAGACGCCCTTGCCGCCAGGGTAGAAGACCTCATGCATGTCGGCAGTATTTGAACAAGGCCATGGACACGCGCGGCGAAACCCTTCAGAGTCTGACCGCTAGCGTGCCGGCAGCCTCCAATTTCTGACCAAAGCACACAGCGAGCTTACCGCGTACAATACCCGGAACGGGGGCTGGAAGGCTCTGCTTCTGAAAAAGGGAGGAACCAGCAATGGCGACCATCATCGGAGATCCCGTCACCCAGACACTCTACGGCAGCAATATTGACGACTTTGTCTTCGCTTATTCCGGTAACGATCGAGCCTTGGGGCGGGACGGTGTCGACCGGGTCTACGGCGGCAGCGGAAGCGATACCCTGCTGGGCAATTCCGGTGAGGACATCCTCTATGGCGCCGAGGCGGACGACACACTGATCGGCGGCACCGGAATTGATCGGCTGTGGGGCGGTGACGGCTACAATGTCGGCTTCGGCGGTGACGGCGGCGACTACTTCTGGGGAGGCGCTAACGCGGACATTGCGCGGGGCGGTAACGGCAATGACGCCCTTGTTGGCTTTTCCGGTGGCGATTTCTTGATCGGGCAAGCGGGCCTCGACCGCCTCTACGGCAACGACGGTGCCGATACGTTGCGCGGTGGACCGGATGACGACCGGCTGCGCGGAGGAACCGGAAACGACAGCATCTTCGGCCAGGGCGCGAACGACAGCGCCTGGGGCGGCGACCAAGATGACTTCATTGTGGGAGGCGGTGGCAGCGACACGCTCTGGGGCGATAGCGGCGCCGACGATCTGCAAGGCAACGCCGGGGTTGATACTCTTCATGGCGAAGAGAACGACGACAGCCTGCGGGGCGGAAACGGGGCGGATCGCCTCTATGGCCTTGATGGAGACGATGTGCACCGCGGCCAGATCGGTGACGACTTCCTCTATGGACAATCGGGCAGCGATACGCACTACGGCGGCGCCGATGGCGACTATGCGTCCGGCGGATACGGCAGCGATAAGGTCTATGGGGATGGCGGCGACGACTATCTCTACGGCGATTACGGTACTGACGGCCTCTATGGTGGTGCCGGTGAAGATCTTCTGATTGGTGGGGCGGGAACCGATAACCTCACCGGCGGAAACAATCAGGACAGCTTTTTCTTCTACAGTTCCGGAACCGGCCTGGAGGCCGTCATCACCGACTTCAGCTCCAACGTGACCGCAGCCGGCTCGGCCGACCTCGTCATTCTCGGGATAACCGACACGAGCGGTTCCTGGATCGGCGATGCCACCTTCGACGGCAGCGAGCCGCAGGCCCGCTTCGACGAGACCGGCGATCGCGTCCAGGTCGACAGCGACGGCGACGGGACAGCCAACTTCGAGATTGCGCTGACCGGCATCTCCGGGGTCGATCAGTTGACCTCGACGGACTTCCTCTTCAGCCCCAACGTGTGACGCCGCCGCCGTCAAGGGCGGCGTCGATCACGGTCTGCGCTGTACCTAAGCCCCTCGTTTGCTTGCTACACTCGCCTGTGCCGCCTCAGCCATTCGTCGGCCACGTCGCCCATCGTCTTTGGCGCGCCGTCCTTGATCCAGGCCATGAAGGGGCGGTCGAAGCGGAGCTCCGCCCCGCAGAGCTGCCGCAGGAAGCGGCGCACATTCTGGGTGTTGCGATAGCTTCCGGTGACGGGAGTCTCCCGTGTGATGGGATCGCCGTGCCAGTCGAATGCCTTTACCACAGGGCCTCTCCCTTAGCTATGGACGCCCGTAACCCCAGTGATCCAGATAGCTGCTCCAGGCCTTCTCGACCAGACAGAGGTCTCTTTCGGGGAAATTGCGGGCTGCGCGAGAATAGCCCCTGACGAGGGAGAGATGCTTGCGAAAGCCTGGCTCGGCAGCGGAAAAACCCGGTAGATCCAGGGCCTCGTAAATCTTGCGCAGGCTACCCAGCGGATCGGCTTCCAAGGCCTCGAACCGCAACTCCACGTAACGGCCTGGACCCAGCTCCGCGGCGTCCTCGATCAGCGGCTCCATGACCTTGGGATAGGTCTCCAGCGTGATCGCCTCCGCATCTAATCCCTCGGCCGGCTGCAGGGCCAGCGCCTCGAAGAGCTTGGCGAAGAAAGAGCGGGTGGAGGCGAAGACCTCGTGCGGGTTGCGGACGATATGGACGAACTTGGCGCCCGGGTAGTACTCGGCGAGCACGGCCAGCCGGGCGGTGTAGACCGGGTTCTTGATAATCAGCTGACGTCCGCCGTGCTGGTGGGCCAGCTTCCAGAAGAGATGGTCGGCGCGGGCGAGCCAGGCACTGCGCTCCCTCTCGCCGACGCCCTCCAGCAAGAGCCCGCGGGCGAAGAAGTGTTGAAAGCGGCGCGGGAAGTAGATGGCGTGGTAGAAGGAGAGCGGCGACATGTTGGCGATCGCCAGCTCGTCCTCCTGCGGGCTCTCGGGCGTCACCGCCATGGCATCGATGAAGCGGCCCTCGGGCAAGGCCTTCTGCAGCAGGGGCCGGAACCAGCGGCCCAGCGTCAGGAATTCCCAAGGCAGCCCGGCGGCGATGGGGTCGACATAGGCAAAGTCGCCCTTGCCCAGCAGGTTA
>CAXXGD010000039.1:0-104462 GCA_963669385.2 Rhodospirillales bacterium | reverse complement strand
GTGCGCCAGGGGCGATGCCGTCCGCGTGGTGACCGCGCATCGTGCCAGCCCACCGCTCGGCTCGTTCTTGCATCGCCTCGTCGGCGGCCTGGGGATTCACCCGTCCCAGTATGGCGGCGCGGGCCGTCGGTAGCATCCACACGATGTCCCAGTTCGTCGACGAGTGCCAGCTGAACGTGCGCGGCGGCGACGGTGGCGCGGGCTGCGTGTCGTTCCGGCGCGAGGGGCCGGTCGTCCGAGGTGGCCCCAACGGCGGCGACGGCGGCAAGGGCGGCGACATCTGGCTCGTCGCCGACCACAACGTCGCCTCACTCATCGCGTGTTTCGCGATCATCCGCACCGTCGCGCCGACAACGGCGTGCACGGCAAGGGCAAGGACCTGCACGGCCGCCGCGGCGAATCGCTCGAGATCAAGGTGCCGGAGGGCACCATCGTGCGCGACATGTACACGGGGGAGATGCTCGCCGAACTGTTCCGGCACGGTGATCGGTACATCGCTGCCCACGGAGGCCGTGGTGGTCGCGGCAACGCCCGTTTCCTGTCCAACTACCGGCGTGAGCCCACCTTCGCCGAACAGGGTGAGCACGGCGAGGAACGCTGGCTCAAGCTCGAGATCCAGCTCATGGCCGACGTCGCGCTCGTCGGATACCCGAACGCCGGCAAGAGCACGTTGATCAGCGTGATCTCGGCGGCGAAGCCGAAGATCGCCAATTATCCGTTCACCACCCTCGAGCCCAACCTCGGGGTCGTGAGCCTCGACGACGACACCAACTTCGTCGTCGCCGACATCCCCGGCCTGATCGAGGGCGCCAGCGAGGGGCGCGGGCTCGGACACCAGTTCCTCCGCCACGTCGAACGCGCTCGCGTACTGTGCCTGATGGTCGACCTGCAGCCGATGGACGGCACCTCACCCGACGAACAGGAACGTGTGTTGCTCCGCGAACTCGGCAGCTACCAGCCCGATCTGCTCGACCGTCCGCGCCTGATCGTGGGCACCAAGGCCGATGTCGTCCAGCCCGACGAGCTCGCAGCACTGGACTGGCGTCACCCGAGTCATGCTCCGCCGTCACGGGGCAAGGTGTTCGTGACCTGGTCGGCGAGATGGCCGCGCTCGTCCACGAGGCTCGTTCCAGCGCTCCCGAACCGGAGGGCGTGGTCGTCATCCGGCCCGACGTCACCGGAGCGATCATCGAGCACCTCGGCGACCGCGAGTTCCGCGTGGTCGGCCGCGACGTCGAGCGAGTCGTGGCACTCAACGACGTCACCACGCCCGAGGCGCTCTCCTACATCGATCAGCGCCTCGACCGAATGGGCGTGAACAAGTTGCTCCAGCGCGCCGGCGTACGCGATGGCGACGTCGTCTGGATCGGCGAGTTCAGCTTCGAGTACCGCGACGAGGAGATCTCCTGATGCGCGTCGTCGCGAAGATCGGTACCTCGTCGATCACCGACGACGCCGGCCAGATCGACGTCGGCGCGATCGACAAGTTGACCTCCGAACTCGCCGGGCTGCGCCAGGCCGGGCACGAGGTGCTCCTCGTCTCGTCGGGCGCCGTCGCGGCCGGCGTCGCCGCCCTCGGGTTTCGACGACCGCCCGACCGATGTGCTGACACTCCAGGCGGTGGCAGCGGTCGGCCAGACCCGTCTGATGCGGGTGTACAACGACCATCTGGCTGCGCTCGGCCTGGTCGGTGCACAGGTGCTCCTCGATCCGCACGACTTCGTCGATCGATCCCAATACCTCCACGCCCGCGACACCATGAACCGGCTGATCGAGCTGGGATGCGTCCCGGTGATCAACGAGAACGACGCCGTGGCGAGCGACGAGCTGCGGTACGGCGACAACGACCGCATCGCGGCCCTCGTCGCCCACTCGGTGAACGCCGACGTGCTGGTGCTCCTCACCGACCTCGACGGCCTGTACACCGCCGATCCCCGCCGCGACGCCGCCGGCCGAGTTGGTGCGCCAGGTCGCCGCCGACGACCCGCTGCTGTCGATCCGTGCGAGTGCGAACGGGAGCGGGCGCGGGAGCGGCGGAATGGCGAGCAAGCTTGCCGCAGCACGGATCGCGTCGTGGTCAGGGGTCCGTACGGTCATCGCACGCGCCGGGAGGGAGCAGGTGCTCGCGACCGCCGTCGATGGTGGTGAGGTCGGCACCACGTTCGCCGCCCACCGGCGCTCCCTGGGCGCCCGCAAGCTGTGGATCGCGTTCGCGGCTGAGGTGAAGGGGCAGGTAATCGTCGACGAGGGTGCTCGCAATCGCCCTCACCGAGCGGGGGTACGAGCCTGCTCCCTGCCGGCGTCCGCGAGGTGCGCGGCACGTTCGTCGACGGCGACACCGTCGACGTCTGCACCGCCAACGGCGAGGTGTTCGCCAGGGGCATGGTGCTGTCGGGGTCAGCCGATCTCCGTCCGGTGGTCGGGCGTCACACCGGCGACCTCCCGGAGGGCATGATCCACGAGGTCATCCACCGCGACGACCTCGTGCTGCTCTGAGTCGGGTCCGAACTCAATCAGGAGCGTGGAGAGACTCGCGCGTCGTCAGCGCAGGAGCGCTGCTCGAGCTGCGCGACCCCGATCGGGTCGCTGCCGTCAGGACGATGCTTCGCCCTCGACCTGAGGGGCTGTTGCACCGGCGCTGTCGAGGCCGAGTTCGGCGCGGAGTTCGCTGAGGCGACTCTGTGCCTCGACGTTGGCCGTCGCCTGCTCGATCTCGAGCACGCTCGACTCGACCGACGTCTCCTGCAGCTCGGCCGCGGCCTTCGCCTTGGCGTAGCGGGCCTGGATCTTGTCCTCGACCTCTTTGAGCGTGGGCACGTCGTCGCCCACCGTCTCGTTGAGCTGCTCCATGGCGGAGTTCATCTCTTCTTGCATCTTCGCCTGCTCGAGCTGGCTGACCAGCTTCGACTTCTCGGCGATCTTCTGCTGGAGGAGACGGCTGTTCTGCGACACCGCTGCCTTTGCCTGGTCGGCGGCCTCGGTGGACTCGAGCACCATCGCCTTCAGGCTCTCGACGTCCTTCTCGATCTGGATGAGCTGGCCGGCGATCGTCTCGGCGGCGCCGGTGTACTTCGAGGCCTTGCCGGCGTCACCGGCCTGCTCGGCGTCGGCTGCCATCATGAGGGCCTGGCGAGCGTTGGCGTTCAGCTTCTCGAGCTCGCCGATCTTGCCGTTGAGACGGATCTCGGCCTGCTTCTGGCCGGCGATGACGGCCGTTGCCTGCTCCTTGAGCCGTCGGTGCTGCTGCTGGGCCTCGGTGATCGCCTGCTCGAGTTGCACCTTGGGGTCGGCGCTCTCGTTGAACTTGCCGGTGAGCTTGGCGGTGAGGTACTTCCACCACCTCTTTGCGAGCTTGAACATGATTCGACTCTACCGCGTGCCCGTTCGTCGGCCCCTGGGGTCGACGTGGCTCCGTGCGGCTGCGATCAGGCCTCGGTCGTCATCGGGAGGCTCGGGTCGGCTGCCCATTCCTGCAGGCTCCCGTCGTAGACCCTGACGTCGGGATGGCCGGCTCGCTTGAGGTTGAAGGCGACGACCGTCGCCGAGATCGCGCCGCCTCAATACAGCACCGCCCGCTCGCGATCGAACAGACCGTGATCGACGAACAGCGCCCGGGCCGCCTCGAGCGGGATGAACGCTGCGGTTGCGTCCTCGATCAGTAGTGGAAACGGCAGGTTCGCAGCTCCGGTGATGTGTCCGGGACGGGCATAGTTCACCCGCTCGCCGGTGTAGGAGGCCTCGGGCAAGGCGTCGATCACGCAGCTCGCCGTATTGGCGAGGGCTGCCTGGACGTCGTGACGGTCGGCGATCGCCTCGGCTCGGCGGTCGGTGCCGGAGAACGCACGAGCCTCGCACGTGACCTCTCCCGTCTCCATCGGGCGGCCCTCGGCTGCCCACCGCTCGTGTCCGCCCTCGAGGATCGCGCAGGTGACGCCGGAGTGGTGGAGGGTCCACCACGCGCGGGTGCACCACATCGTGCCAACACCGTACGGCTGGCCGCTGCTCCGGGCCACGATCACGACCTGGGTGTCGTTGTCCACCCCGACGCGGCCCATCGCGGCTTCGATCTGTGTCATGGGTGGCCACGTCCACGACAGATCGGAGTCGGGGTCACTCAACTCGCCGCCGCCCGACCCGACGTCGAACCACACCGCGCCGGGCAGGTGTTCGGCCAGGTAGTCGTTCTTGGCGACGTTGTTGCGGTCGGCGTCGAGCACGGCGCTGACGTCGAGGATGCGGACGGTGGGGTCGTCGAGTCGCTCCGCGAGCCACTCGGTCGACACGAGGTAGTGCTCGGCCATGTCGTCCATGCTCGCCGCCTGTCTCCGGACGGGACGAGTCGGGTCAGTCGACGACGAACACCGTCGCCGGGAGGGTCGGTGCGTTCGAGGTCGGTGTTGTCGACGATGACGTCGGCGAGCGAGCGGCGATAGTCGACGCCATACAACTCCACGATCATCTCCAACGCCGGATCATTGCCATAGAAGAACCGATCACCATCACGCAACGCCGTGAACTGACGCGTCCACATCGCCAACTGCAACTCACCGAACTCGGTCCCCGCCACATTGCAGACTCCGACACCATCCCGGTGAACCCATCGACATCGTCGACCGAACCAAAGATCGCCGCCAACCGCGCCGCCAGCGTGGAACGGCGCTGCATCGACACCGCCCGACTCGAATCGGGATCGACCTCGGCCCCGTCGGCGTCGAACACCGCCACGATGTCCATGATCTCGGGATCGTCGATCGTCAACCCGTCCGGCAACTCCTGGGTGGGTTCGCCGGTGATCTCGGTGAACGACGTCACGCGTGGCAGCCCGAACGCTGCACGCAGATCGTTGTACGACCCGATCCCATGGTCATGGGCCCGGAACACATCGAGCGCACCCAGATCGTTCACCTTGGTGAAGCACGAATCGATCTTCGACTCGTCGAGGCACTCGCGGGGATCGTCGACGTCGGGCCCGGGAAGCTGGAACAGCACCGACCGCAGCTGGTTGTCGATCTGCTCGTCGTTGGCACGCTGGGGTTCGCTGGCCAGCCCGGCCGAGAGGTTGCCGAGACCGATCTCGGGGAGCAGGCCGGGATTGCCGAAGATCACGTTGAGCGGCATCTCGAGTTCGAGCGATCCGTCGGCCGCGGTCGTGATGGCGACCCCTTCGGTCTGGAGCAACTGGATCAGTTCGTCGGTGACCTGATCGGCAGGGATGTCGGTGCTCAGCGAGCCGGGGATCTGCGAGTGGGCACGGAACCCGACGGTGGCGAACTCGTTGGTGACCGACGGGTCGACCGCCGGGTCGTAGCCGTCGTAGTCGTCGAGCGCCACACCCATCGCCGGCAGGAACTCCTCGTACGTGATGAACTGCTGCATCGCGGCGATCACGCGACGTGCGATCTCGAACTTGGTCTCCTCGTCGAGCGTGTCCGGCAGCGCCTCGACGATCCGATTGTGCTCCCGCACGAACAGGGTGTGCACTGCGGTGAGTGCGACGTGTTCGTTGGCGCGTTCGTCTCCGGCGGCCAGCGCCGCATCCCAGGCGAAGAAGAGCCGGCCCATCCGGTCCATGTGGGGACCGTCGACCCCCGGACGCTCGTTGACCCTCGGCAGGAAGCCGTCGGCGGTGAGCAGGGTGGCCTCGTTGTTCGACGGGTCACCGTCGACGTCACCCGCCCGGAGCCAGTCGAGCCGTTCGGCACTCGTGCCGTACACGTTGGAGGCGTCGATGTACGAGCTCAGCTCGTTGACCTGCTCGGCCGGGACGCCGGTGCCCTCGCCGGTTCCGTCGACGGTCCGTGACCGGAAGGTGTGTGCGATGCCGAGCGAGTTCGGGGCCATCTCGAGCCGGTCGGTCGCGTCGTGTCGCATGGCGACGAGCCCCTCGTCGCCGACGTCGTTGTTGGGGTTGTCGTCGTCGTCGCCGCCCGGACCGCTGAGGGTGATCGTGTGATCGATGAACTGCCCCCACACGAACGCCCACGGCGTCACACCATTGGCGGAGACGAGCACCTGGTTGTCGTCGTTGAAGACGCGATTCGAGAGGGTAGCGCTCGATCGGGCGATCCGGGTCGACCTCGCTGATGCCGTCGACATAGCTGGGCGCCGTCACGCGCACGAACGGTCGGTCGGCGGCGCCGAGATCCGGGTCGTCGAGGTGATTGCCCGTGCCGTCGAGCGACGGGGCGTCGGCGAGTAACTCGGTGAGCTCGCTCCCGGACGCCTCGGTGTCGCGGCTCGCGAGCGCCACCGAGGACACCACGAGCGCAGCAGCCGTCGTGGTGGCCGATGCCGCGATCCAACGCGATCGGGCGCGGCTGGAACTCGTCTCGGTGCTGGGTGAGGGATGGGACATGGGTGGATCGCTCGCGAGCGTAGAACGGCGCATGCGGGTGTGCGCAAGCACGCCCGAGGGTCAGCGTGCGAGTCGCCGTCGCACCCAGGCCACCTCGTCGGCTCGCACGACGACGAGGACCGCGACGTAGACGACGACACCGACGAGCCCGCCGACGACGATCTGGGCGAGTCCCTGCCACCCGGTGTTCTGATCGACCTCGCGGGTCACGAACCACATCGCCTCGGCCATGAGGACGGCAGCGAGGAGCGGCTTCCACATGGTGCCGAGTACCGCCCGGGCACGGAAGCCGGGCACCTTGACCGACAGGACGGACAGCGCCCACAGCGAGGCGAGGAGGTAGGCGAACGAGTAGGCGAGGCCCAGGCCCAACACGCCCCAGCGGCCGACCAGCAAGAAGGCGAACACGATGTTGAGCAGGTTCTCGCCCACGTTGAGTACGAACGGTGTGCGGGTGTCCTGGTGGGCGTAGAAGCCGCGCAGCACGAACAGGTACACCGAGAAGCCGACGAGTCCGAGCGACAGGCCTGCGAGGGCCCGCGACGTGTTGGTGAGGTCGACGGCGTCGAACTGACCGCGCCGCATCAGGCCGATGATCGGCTCGCGCAGCACGAACATTCCAGCTGCGGCGGGGAGGGTCAACACTGCGATCAGCCGGGTACCGAGCGAGGTGTGATGGATGAACAACGGGCGGTCGCGTGCGGTCACTGCCCGTGCCATCTCGGGCTGGAACGTGGTGGCGATCGACACGGCGAGCAGCCCGTGGGGGAGCACGAACCACACGAACGCGTCGAAGTACGACGAGGCGATGCCCTCGCCCTGGCCGAGCGCGAGGTTGCGGACGACGATGAGCGCCACCTGGTTGGCAGCGACAAAAACCGATCGTCCACCCCGAGAGCGTGAGCAACTTGCGGACGGCCGGATGGCGCCACTCGAAGGCGGGCCGGAACCTGAGCCCCGCCGCGACCATTGCGGGCACCACTGCGAGCGCCATGGCCGCGATGCCGGCCGTCGCTCCGAGACCGAGCGTCCAGCGCAGCCGGTCGTTGGTGATCACGTCCGACAGCGTCCAGGCGGTCTCTCCGGCGCCGGGCAGCGACAGGAGCGTCACGATGATGATGACGTTCGGCAGGATCGGGCTCCACGCGGCGACGAAGAAGCGACGGCGGCTGTTCAGGTAGGCGTTCGCCACTCCGGTGAGCCCGTAGAACAGGATCTGCACCAGGAAGATCCGTGTGAGCGTCGTGCCGACGTCGCGGAACAGGCCAGCGTCGACGTCGTCGCCGAGGTTGAGGCTGTACAGCCGGAAGATCAGCGGGGCGGCGAGGACCGCGACCGCGGTGATCACCACCATCAACGTCACCGAGACGGTGATCAGCACGTTCGTGGCGTGGTCGTCGGGCTCGTCGTCACCCGTTCCCATGAACGAGGTGAACAGCGGGACGAGCGTGGCCGAGAGCACCCCGCCGAGCAGCAGGTCGTAGACGATGTTGGGGGTCTCGTTCGCCAGCTTGTACGCATCGGCGACGACGGTCTGGCCGACGACATACGCGAACACGACGACCCGCAACAGGCCCGACACGCGCGACAACGCGGTGCCGGAGGCGACGACGAGGTTGGAGGTGAGCAACGAGCTCATGGGTTGCCCACGACGTTCCTACGCAGTTCGGGTCTCCTGGACGGCCTGATGCAGCGCCTCGAGCTTGATCACGAGCTCGTCGACGTCACGGGCGTAGCGATCGGTGTCGGCCGCTCCGATCCGGACCTCGGTCGCTCGGGCGACGAGCTCGTCGAGCTGGATCTGGGTGCGTCGCAGCGAGTCGGCCGTCTCGGCCGATTGCGCCTTGAGACGATCGGCGGTGGCGAGCTGCTTCTCGACGGACGCGATGGCGGCGGTCGTGTCGGCGCTCGGCGAGCTGGCGGCCTGGGCCTCCAGCGTGCCCAGCCTGGATCGGAGCCGAGTCGGATCGAGCTGGCGGACCATCTCGTCGATCTCGTCGCCTCGTTTGGCGACCTCCCAGGCCTCGTCGAGTCCGTGGTCGAGCTGATCGACCACATCGTCGAGCTGCTGTCGGAGCGGCCCCTCCGGGACGCCGCCAACCGTGCGACGGAGCTTGCGGCCTGCGCCCTGCGCCTGCTGCATCAGCTGCCGCCAGGGCTCGGACAGGACGAACGGGTCGATCGCCGGGCGCTTCTCACCTCTCGGCATGGCGGCCAATACCAGCGCGCCGTACAGCCCGACCGCAACGCCGATCGCAGCGCCGATCGGGAGCCCCGCCACACCGACGGCGACGCCGACGCCGATGCCGACGGCGATGCGCCACGACATCAGCGCCTGGGCCGTCTTCGGCGTGAAGAACCTGTCTCGGAACCCCATCAGGCGAAACGGTAGCCGGGGCGTGGTGTCCGGCGCCTGACCCCTGGGCGGGCCCGTGGGCAGGGTCAGGCGGTGTTCGCGTAGCGACGCAGGATGCGGCGGCCGAGGCTCGTCTTGTGCACCTCGTCGGCACCGTCGTAGATGCGGGCGGCGCGTTCGTGGCGGTACCAGTGGGCGAGCACGGTGTCGTCGGTGACCCCGAGTGCGCCGTGCACCTGGATGGCCGTGTCGACGGCCTTCAGCATCGTGTTCGCCACCACGAACTTGATGGCCGAGATCTCGTCGCGTGCCGCCTTGGCACCATCGCGGTCGATCGACGACGCGCAATGCAGGACCTGGAGGCGTGCGCCGCGGATCTCGGCGTCGAGCTCGGCGGCCCAGTGCTGGATCACTTGGCGGTCGGCGAGGGTGTTGCCGTCGAGGTCGATCGTGCGGGCGTTCGCCCGCTCGCACATCATGTCGAAGGCTCGGGACGCGATGCCGAGCCAGCGCATGCAGTGGTGGATGCGGCCTGGTCCGAGCCGGTCCTGGGCGATGATGAAGCCGTGGCCCTCGGGGCCGAGCAGGTTCGCCCTGGGCACCCGGCAGCCCTGGTAGATCACCTCGCCGTGGCTGGCGTGGCCCGATCCGGCGTGACCCATCACGCTCACGTTGCGGACGAGGTGGAAACCCTGGGTGTCGGTCGGGACCAGGATCATGCTGAAGCGCTGGTGTGGGGAGCGTCCGGGCTGGTCATCGCCATCACCACGGCCACTGCGGCGCCGTCGGCCGAGGACGTGAACCACTTCTGACCGTTGATCACGTAGTCGTCGCCGTCCTCGACCGCGGTCGTGGCGAGCAGGGTCGGGTTCGAGCCGGCGGTCTCCGGCTCGGTCATCGAGAAGCAGCTTGCGTATGGTGCCCTCGACGAGGGGGCGCATCCAGGTCTCCTGCTGCTCGGGCGTGCCGTACTTGTGGAGGATCTCGATGTTGCCGGCGTCGGGGGCCTGGGTGCCGAACACGGTCATGCCGAGCGGGCTGCGGCCGATCTGTTCGACGAGGAGACCGTGATCGACCAGGGACAACCCGAGGCCGCCGAACTCGACCGGGAAGTTCGGCGCCCACAGGCCCATCTGCTTGACGTGCTCCTGAGCCTTGGCGACGCCCTCAGCCAAGGTCTCGGGCGTGCCGTGGAGCATCTCGCCCTCGAGGGGGATGACCTCGCTGTCCATGAACTCGCGCACCATGGCGAGCATCGTCTGCATCTCTTCCGACGGCTGGAAATCCATGGATGCACCGTACGGAACGCCGACGTCGACGATTAGGGCCGGACGACCCGTCACCAGGGCCGGGCGATGCATGCGCGTCACGGCTGCAGGGCGAGCCGAGGCGTCAGACGGGGGCGATGTCGTCGGGTTCGAGCGTCATCAGCTGGTCTCGGGAGGGCGTCTCGACGTCCGCGAGGCGCACGGCGTGGATCGAGATCGCCTGCTCGAAGACGTTTCGGGTGAAGCGGGCGTTGCCGAACCCGCGGCCGCGCGGCTCGGCCTCGATCACGTCTCGGAGACGGTCCCGCGGCGCTCGCCGACAGGTGGTACTGGCGGCTGCCGGCGATCAGCTCGAAGATCGCGACGAGCTCGTCGGTGGTGTAGTCGGGGAAGTCGAGGGTGCGGGGCGAAGCGGCTGTCGAGGCCGGGGTTCGTGTCGATGAGCTCGCGCATCTCGGTCGGGTAACCCGCCACGACCACGGCGAGGTCGTCGCGGTGGTCCTCCATGAACTTCACGAGCGTGTCGATCGCCTCCCGCCCGAAGTCGTTCTCGCCGCCGCGGGCGAGCGAGTACGCCTCGTCGATGAGCAACGTCCCGCCCATCGCCGATTCGAGCACGGCGTGCGTCTTGGCCGCCGTCTGCCCGACGAAACCGGCGACGAGATCGGCTCGGTCGGTCTCGACGAGATGGTCCCTTCGTCACGACGCCGAGGCTGCGGTACAGCTCGCTGAGCAGCCGGGCGACCGTGGTCTTCCCGGTTCCCGGATTGCCGACGAAGACGAGGTGTCGGCTGGTCTCGATGACCGGCAGGTCGTGGTCGGCGCGGAGCTGCTGGACGCGGATCAGACTGGTGAGGCGACGGACCTCGGTCTTCACGTGATCGAGGCCGACGAGCGCATCGAGTTCGGCGAGGACGTCCTCGACGGGGCGTTCGGGGGGCAACTCGGGGTCGGCTTCGGGTGCCGCCGCCGGCGACGATGGTGGCTGCGGTGTCGAGGTCGCGGGCCGGCCGGGTCGGGCCACACCGGCGGCGTCCATCGCCCCGAGGAGCATCGTCCGCAGGTCGTCGATGGCGGCGATCTCGTCGGGGGAGGGCATGAGGTCGAGGGCGGCTGCGGCGTGTGCCAGCCGGGAGCGCGAGTTCGTAGTAGGCGGTCGATCGGCGTCCACCGTCGCGGCGGTCGGCGTCGAGCAAGAGGGTGAACATCGTGCTCGGCGAACCCATCCACCCACGGCTCGCCTCGAGCAGATCCGAACCGCGGAGTTGTTGCGGGCTGACGTTGACGGGCGGGTCCAGTCGCACGCCGATCGCGTCGAGCCATCCCTCCAGTTCGGTCGTCGTCAGGCGTCCGTCGGCCAGGAGCACGGCCGACACCAGATTCCGCGCCTCGACGACGCACTCCATCGCGTGGTCGCGGCCCGACATCGCCGACAGCTCACCCCCGACCCCGTCGACGAACGCGGTGACGTACCTGTCGAGTGCACCTGCCATCACGGCGAGCGTAGGCGCGGCGGTAACTGTCAGCTGAGCGTTGGCGCCGGGCGCGCCGTGGGCTGACTGTTCGATGAGGGCGTGAGGGTGAGGTGACTGTCAGCGGGGCGTTGGTTCCGGGCGCGCCGTGGGCCGACTGTTCCATGAGGGCGCCGGCGTCGCGTCGTCCCCGGCATCCCGATTGACCTTCGGGTCAAGTCGACCAGTAGCGTGTGCGCCCATGGCAGTGGATGACGCCAACCAGTTCGAGAGTGTCCAGCAGGTCCGCGAGGGGCTGCGCGACGTCGCCTACCTGGCCGACGACGGCATCGCCGGCGTCGCCTACCTGGCCGACCGTCTCGGCAAGCCGATCCTGGTCGAGGGCCCTGCCGGTACCGGCAAGACGCAGCTCGCCAAGTCGATCGCGGAGATGACCGGCGCCCGGTTGATCCGCCTCCAGTGCTACGAGGGCCTCGACGAGTCGAAGGCGCTCTACGAGTGGAACTACAAGAAGCAGCTCCTGCGCATCCAGGCCGACAAGGCCTCCGACTCCTGGTCGGAAGTGCACGACGACATCTTCTCCGACGAGTTCCTACTGACGCGTCCGCTGCTCGAGGCGATCTCCGCCGACGACCCGGTCGTGCTGCTCATCGACGAGGTCGACCGCGTCGAGGTCGAGACCGAGGCGCTGCTGCTCGAGATCCTCTCCGATTACCAGGTGTCGATCCCCGAGCTGGGCACGATCGAGGCCAAGCAGATCCCGCTGGTGTTCCTCACCTCGAACAACACCCGGGAGCTGTCCGAGGCGCTCAAGCGTCGCTGCCTCTACCTCCACGTCGACTACCCGTCGATGGACCGCGAGAAGGAGATCGTGCTCACCAAGGTGCCGGACATCACCGAGCAACCTCGCCGATCAGGTGGCCCGGATCGTGCGCTCGATCCGCATGCTCGATCTCAAGAAGTCGCCGAGCGTCTCCGAGACGCTCGACTGGGCCCGCACCCTGCTGCTCCTCAACATCGACACGATCGACGAGGAGACCGCCAAGGAGACGTTGCACATCCTGCTCAAGTACCAGACCGACATCGCGAAGGCGGCCAAGGAGTTGGGACGTCTCGGAGTGAGCAGGTGGCCGGGCTCCCCGAGCCGGGTGACCTACGAGGGATGACATGAGCGCCACCACCAACATCTCCGGCCAGCCGACGGGCTCGATGCTCGACCTGCTGAACGGGTTCGTCATCGAGCTGCGCAACGCCGGGCTTCCCGTGAGCCTGACCGAGAACCTCGACGCGATGGAGGCGGTGCAGCACATCCCGATCGACGATCGCGACGCGTTCAAGTACGCCCTCGGGGCGACGCTGATCAAGAACAACTCGCACTGGCGGGCGTTCGAGACGGTGTTCGAGGTCTACTTCTCGCTGCGGGGCACCGAGTACAAGCTGAACGCCGACGAGGACACCGATCTCGACGAGCTCTGGCGCGAGATGCAGACCAGAGCCAGGAGGGCGAAGGGCAGGGCGGCGCGGGCTCGATGGACGCGCTGACGCCCGAAGAGATCGCCCAGATGCTCATGCAGGCCCTGCTGAACGGCGATCAGGCGATGATGCGGGCGCTCGCCAAGCAGTCGGTCAAGCGGTTCGCCGGCATGGAGCCGGGCCGCCCGGTGGGCGGCACGTACTACCTCTACCGCACCCTGCGGAATCTCGACCTCGACGGGATGCTCGACAAGCTGATGGAGCAGACCGCGCACGACGCCGACGGCGGTGAGCTGACCTCGCTCGAGGAGCGGCTCGAGCGCGATGAGTTCGAGCATCGGATCGACGAGTTCAAGAAGGAGATCGAGGCCGAGATTCGCCGCCGCCTCGTCGCCGATCGCGGTGTGGAGGCGATGGCCAAGACGCTCCGCAAGCCGCTGCCCGAAGACGTCGAGTTCATGCACGCCAGCCGCGAGGAGATGCAGAGCCTGAAGAAGGCGTTACATCCGCTCACGCGCAAGCTGGCGGCCCGCCTGGCTCGCAAGCGCAAGCACGGGCGCAAGGGCCCCCTCGACTTCCGCAACACGGTGCGTCACTCGCTCAGCTACGGCGGCGTGCCGGCCGAGCCGAAGTTCAAGTACCCGCGGCCGGCCAAGCCCGAGCTGATGGTGGTCGCCGACATCTCCGGCTCGGTGGCGGCGTTCGCGCGTTTCACGCTGATGTTGGTCTACGCGATCCAGGGCCAGTTCTCGAAGGTGCGCTCGTTCGTGTTCATCGACGGCATCGACGAGGTCACCGAGTTCTTCAAGTCGACCGAGGACATCCAGGAGGCCATCCATCGGGTGAACACCGAGGCCGACGTGGTCTGGGTCGACGGTCACTCCGACTACGGCCATGCGTTCGAGGTCTTCTGGGACCGCTACGGCAAGGACATCGGCCCGAAGACCACGGTGCTGCTGCTCGGCGATGCGCGGAACAACTACCACGCCAGCCAGAGCTGGGTGGTGAAGGAGATGCGGCACAAGGCGCGCCACGTCTACTGGCTCAACCCCGAGCCCCGGTCGTACTGGAACACCGGCGACTCGATCGTGGGTGAGTACGGGAACCACACCGACGGTGTCTACGAGTGCCGCAACCTGCGGCAGCTCGAGTCCTTCGTCGAGAAGCTCGCCTGACGAGGCCGTTCGGTTCGCCCCGGCCCCGTTCTTCAGCGGGGTGAGGGCGGAGTGGAGGATGACCTCGGATCATCCTCGTGGACGACTGCGCCGCCGGTTGTCGTCCGTAGGTTGCCGTCATGGACGAACGTTTCGAGATCCGCTACGAGCCGTGGCACCGCCGCCTGCTGGGCGTGCTCGGGATGGGACCGCGGTTCAGTCGTGTCGGTGTGTCCGACGAGAGCGTCGCCGTGCAGATGGGCTGGGCGTTCCGTGTGGACATCCCACGTTCGGCGGTGCAGTCGGTCGACGTCGACGATGCTCGCGTCTGGGGCTGGGGTGTGCACGGCTGGGGCGGGAGGTGGCTGGTCAACGGCTCGTCGCAGGGCCTCGTCCGGCTGCATCTCGATCCGGCGGTCCGCTCGCGGGTGTGCGGCGTGCCGATCGGCCTCACCGAGCTGCGGATCGGTGTCGTCGATCGCGACGCGCTGATCGACGCCCTCTCCTGATCAGGGTGAGGGCAGATCGCCGACGACGGTGAGCACCTCGTCGAGCGGCTTGCGCCCGAGGTCGGGCACCAGACAGCCGTCGATCGGATAGCCGACCGGGAACAGGACGAAGGGTCGCTCGTTCGCCGGCCTGCCGAGCACCTTGGTGAGGAACGCCATCGGGCTCGGGGTGTGCGTGAGGGTGGCGAGGCCCATGTGGTGGAGTGCCGTGATGAACATGCCGCCGGCGATGCCGCACGACTCCTTCACGTAGTAGTGGTGGCGCCGCTCACCGTCCTCGTCGACGCCGTAGCGCTCCTCGAACAGCACCACGATCCACGGCGCGATCTCGAGGAACTCCTTGTGCCAGTCGGTGCCCAGCGGTTCGAGTTCGCGCCGCCACTCGTCGTTGATCCGTCCGCCCTCGTAGTTCTGACGCTCCTCGTCCTCGGCGGCGGCGCGGATCTGGCGCTTGATCGCCGGGTCGCCGGTGACGACGAACCGCCATGGCTGGTGATGAGCGCCCGAGGGTGCGGTGCTGGCGGTGGCGACGGCGCGCTCGATGAGTTCGAACGGCACGGGTTCGCCCGAGAGCATGCGCACCGAGCGCCGGCGCCGCATCTCGTCGTGGAAGGCGTCGGCCCGCGACCGCATCTCGTGGTGTGGCCGACGGTCGAACTCGAGCGGCACGAACGGGTGGCGTTCGGCGAGTTCGGGCGCCGGGTACGGGTGCTCGTAGCCGTGATCACTCATCGCCCGCCGACCCTACGCCGATCCGTTCATCTCGGGTCTGACCCGAGATGAGACCCGAGATGAACGGAGAGAAGAACGGGGTCAGGTGCGCTGGTAGTTGGGGGCTTCCCTGGTGATCGTCACATCGTGGGGGTGGCTCTCCTCACGACCTGCGGTCGACACCCGCATGAACCGGGCAGTGGTGCGCAGCTGCTCGAGGTCGGCCGCGCCGGCGTACCCCATGCCGGAGCGGAGGCCGCCGACGAGCTGGTACAGAGTGTCACCGAGCGGTCCCGCGTAGGGGACGCGACCTTCGATGCCCTCGGGCACCAGCTTGTTCGACGTCGCGGTGAGCGCCGAGCGATCGCGTTCGCCCTCGCTCTGTGCCGTCGCGTATCGGTCGGCGCCGAGGCCTTGCATGGCGCCCATCGAGCCCATGCCCCGGTAGCTCTTGAACCGCCGGCCCTCGAACAGCTCGGTCTCGCCCGGGCTCTCCTCGGTGCCCGCCAGGAGCGAGCCGAGCATCACGGTCGAGGCGCCGGCGGCGATCGCCTTGACGATGTCGCCGGAGTAGGTGATGCCGCCGTCGCCGATGATCGGGACGCCGAGCTGGCGGGCGCGCTGGGCGGTGAAGAAGATCGCGGAGAGCTGCGGCATGCCGGCTCCGGAGATGATGCGGGTCGTGCAGATCGAACCGGCACCGACGCCGACCTTGACCGCGTCGGCCCCGGCCGCATGGAGGGCCTCGACGCCCTCTTCGGTGACCACGTTGCCGGCAGTGACGGCGAGTTCTGGCCACGAGCCCTTGATGCGCTCGATCGTCTTGATGACGCCCGCCGAGTGGCCGTGCGCCGTGTCGATCGCGACCGCGTCGACGCCCATCGCCACCAGTGCCTCGACCCGCTCCTCGACGTCTTCGCCCACGCCGCAGGCCGCCGCGCAGCGGAGGCGGTCGTGTTCGTCACGTGCGGCGTTGGGGTAGTCGAGCCGTTTCTGGATGTCCTTGACGGTGATCAGACCGGCAAGCCGCCCGTCGGGTTCGACCAGCGGGAGCTTCTCGATCCGGTACTTCTGCAGCAACTTCTTGGCCTCGTCGAGCGAGGTGCCGACCTCTGCGGTCACCAGATTCTCGCTCGTCATGAACTCGCTGATCGGCCGCTCGAAGTCGCTGCCCTCGCAGAACCTGATGTCGCGGTTGGTCAGGATGCCGACGAGGTGGCCGGCGGCGTCGGTGATCGGGACGCCGGAGAACGTGAAGCGGTTCATGAGCTCCTCGGCCTCGAAGAGCTTGGCTTCCTTCGGCAGCGTCACCGGATCGGTGATCATGCCGCTCTGGCTTCGCTTGACCTTCTGCACCTCGGCGGCCTGCGCCTCGATCGTCATGTTGCGGTGGATCACGCCGATGCCGCCGTGGCGGGCCATGGCGATGGCCATGCGCGCCTCGGTCACCTTGTCCATCGCCGCGGACACCATCGGAACGGTCAGCTCGATGTCGCGGGCGAATGTCGCGGTGGTGTCGACGGCGTCGGGCAGGGTCTCGGAGAAGCCCGGCACGACGACCACGTCGTCGAAGGTGAGGGCGTCGTAGCGGTCGAAGAGTTCGTCGTTGATGCTCATGGAAACTCCTACGGGGTTCGGCTCGAGATGGGGGAGGGGAGGTTGGTGCGGAGGCAGAGGTCGCGGATGGTGTCGACGAGGAGGCGGTGCTCGACCCGATGGAGACGGGTCTCGAAACGCTCGAGCGTGTCGTCGGGGCGGATGGCGACCTCCTCGCAGGCGATCACGGGTCCGTCGTCGACGCCTTCGTCTGGGACGTAGTGGATCATCACCCCGGATCGGGTGCGTTCGCCGGCCATCGCCTGCTGCCAGGCGCGTTCGATGGCGTGGGTGCCCGGCAGCTCACCGGGGAGCGCTGGGTGGAGGTTGATGACGCGGTCGGGGAACCGGGCGAGGAATGATGTGGTGAGCAGCCGCATCCAGCCGGCGAGCACCACGAGGTCGGGGCGCCACCGCTCGACCTCGTCCGCGAGTCGCCGGTCGTACTCGCGGCGCTCCTCGCCGTCGGCACGGCCGATGTGCACGGCCTCGGCGCCCGCACCGCTCGCTCGTACCAGCGCTCCGGCGTCGGCACGGTCGGAGATGACGGCGACGACGCCAGCGGGGTACTCGTCGGTCGTCGACGCGTCGATCACCGCCTGCAGGTTGGACCCGTTCCCCGACGCGAGCACCACCAGCCGACGGAGGGGCGGTGATGCGGTCGCCATGCATCGAAGGTAGACGCGTGTCGTCGATCGCGCGCGGAGCTGAACGAAAAATCAGTGGTCGTCATTCGATCGGACGAACGGCAGCAACCACACTGCGCAGCCGACCAACCACACGATGCTGCCAACAGTCGTGAGGGTGTCGCCCGCCCGCACGCCTGCGCCGAGGAAGATCAGGCCCGACGTGCTGAACAGGCCGAGCCCGGCCAGCTGTGCCGATCGATGGTCCATCGAGGATGGAGCCTAGGCGCCGCGGCCGGGCCGATCGCCTCTGTTCAGCGTTCGCGCGTCTTGGGATGATCGTGGGGTGAGTGGACCACACGCGCTCGCTGCGCTCGAGCAGCACTGGGACTCGATCTACGCCGGCAACGACCCCGACGACCTGCGGTGGCACGAGGCGGTGCCCGCCACGCTGCCGCTGGTGCTCGCCCATTCGGCGCCGGCCGACGCCGTCATCGACATCGGCGGTGGGGCGAGCCACCTCGTCGGCCATCTGCTCGATCGCGTGTACACCGACCTGACGGTGCTCGACGTCAGTGAGACGGCGCTGGACCATGCACGAGGACGGGTGGGGCTGCGCGGCGACGAAGTGGAGTGGCTGCACGCCGACATCACCGTGTTCGAGCCACCTCGACGGTGGAGGTTGTGGCACGATCGAGCGGTCTTCCACTTCCTCGTCGACGACGACGATCGAGCCGCCTACCGGCGGGCAGCGGCGGCGGGGATCGCACCCGGCGGTGTGCTCGTCGTCGCGACGTTCGCGCCCGACGGGCCCGAGATGTGTGCCCGGCCTCCCGGTGCGCCGCTACGACGTCGACGCCCTCGCAGCCGAGTTCGCCGACGGGTTCGACCCCGTCGAGGGGCGGGAACTCGAACCGGGAGATGGTGACCCACGTCCGTACGTCGCCGTCGTGCTCCGTCGCCGGGACTGAGCGGCGCAGGGCTGCGGGGCCGTTGGGCCCTTGCCATGCTGGTGAGCGCGGCCGGACACTGGAATTGGACGACAGGCCCCCGACGATTGGAGGGTGCGATGACCGGTGTGCTCGGACGCGAACCGAGGTGGCTCGACCAGCACCTCGACGAGTGGGTCGACGCCGGACTCGTCGACGACGATCAACGTCACGCGATCGAGGACTACGAACGGGAGCGGGATCCAGCGCTCGACGAGGTGGCGCCGCGCCGCCTGAGCATCGGGGCGGAGGTCGCGGCCTACATCGGCGGAGTGCTCCGCGCTCACCGGCGGTGTCGCTGCAGTCGGGGAGTCGTGGGAGGACTGGACGTTCGGGGCGCGCCTCGCGCTCGCGGGCGCCCTCGTCGTCGTCGGTCTCGGAATCGGACACTGGCTGTTCCGCTTCGGCGAGGCCGGGACCGACCGGATGGCCGGCTTCGTCATGACACTGGGTGTCGGCGGCGTCGCGCTCGCCACCGGTCTCGTCGTGGACGAGGTCCGACCGAGGTCGGGCGCGTGGATTCCGTGGTGGGTCGGTTCGGCCGTGCTGGTCGTCAGCCTGCTGCTCTGGCGGAACCGCAACCGCCCGATGCAGCTCGTGACCGCAATCGTCGGCTTCGGTTTTGCCGGCATCGCGACCGCCGACTTGATGGGGGAGCGGTTCTGGATCGGTGGCGTGGTGTTCGTCGCCGCCGGCTCGGTCCTGGCGGTGCTCGGCCATCGCGAGCTGGCGAACCCGCCGCTGATCGCGCTGACCGGCGGTGGCGTCGGCGCCTTCCTGGGGTCGTTCATGCTGGCCGATCTCAACGAACACCTCGGTCCGGCGATGGCGCTCGCGATCGCCCTCGTCTTCGTCCTCTACGCCGTTCGTACCGATCTCGTCGCCCTGCTCGTCCTGGCGATCGGTGGGGCGACGATCGCCAGTGGTGCCCTGCTGGCGACGACCTTCGAGTCGACGGTGTCGGCGCTTGGCGTCGCCCTGATCGGGCTGGCGTTGGTCGTCGTCGTACTCTCGCGTTCGGTGCGGCGCACGCCGGTCTGAGCCACTCGCACTCGACCGTGACGGTACCCTCCCGGCCATGGTCGACATCGTGTGCGAGGCCTGCGGTACCGATGAGTACCTACGCGGCACACCGCTCGACGACGACACGATCGAGTTGCACTGCGAGCACTGCGGTGCCACCTGGGTGCGCGACCCGCGTCCGAGGTGTCCGAGTTGTGGCGGCACCGACCTCGAGGCCGCCCCGCGCGTGATCCTCGAGAAGTCGCGTGGCTCCCAGATGTCGATTCAGGGCGTGCAGCGCGAGTTCCTGTGCCACGTGTGCGACGCCGACCAAATCGCGTCCGGCGGCCGAGCGCATCCACGACGACACGGCGGCGTCGGTTGCGGCCCACGCGGCGGCCGAGCTCGACAACGTCCGCTCGAGTCTCGCGGCCGTGACCGACACTGCGCTCGATGCCGTCATCGAGCGTCTGGCCGATCTCGACCGGCCGGTGCTGGTCGTCTCGGGCGACGCATCGGCGGGTGTCGCCCAGCAGTTCGCCGGCCAGCTCGGCCAGTTGCGCAGCGGCGTCGCGCTGGTGCAGGGGAGCGCGGTCTCGGTCGGGCGTCAACTCGCACTCGCAGCACCGAACTCGACGGCGATCGTCGTCGATCTCCGGCGCTACGAGCAATGGGTGCTCGATGCGCACGGCACCTTGGTCGATCGCGGCATCTGGTGCGCCGGGGTGACCGACAGCGTGCTCTCACCGATCGCCCAGCGAGCCGACGCGACCTTTCTCGTCAGCGCCGCCGCAGTCGGCCCGTTCGACAGCCATCTCGGTACCCACGCCGTGCTCAACCTCGTCACCACCCGCGTGGCCGCCGAGCTACGTTCGTCCGCGGCCGATCGCCTGACGGCGATCGAAGGGGCGTGGGGAGACAGCGGCGCGCTCAGCGACGGCGCCTGATCTCCTGGGAGTCGCCGTCCCCGCCCGATCCGGGGCCGCCTCGGTAGCCTCGCCGTGATGTCCGTCGTCAGCGAAGCTCAACGTCGCCGTACGTTCGCGATCATCAGCCACCCCGACGCCGCAAGACGACGCTCACCGAGAAGTCTGCTCTACTCGGGCGTGGTGAGCGAGGCCGGCGCCGTCAAGGCACGGTCGGGACGGCGGTCGGCGACATCCGACTGGATGGAGATGGAGCAGAAGCGGGGCATCTCGATCAGTTCGACGGCCCTCTCGTTCGAGTACCGCGGGATGCAGCTCAACCTGCTCGACACCCCTGGGCACCGCGACTTCTCCGAAGACACCTATCGCGTGCTGGCGGCGGTGGACGCCGTGGTGATGGTGCTCGACTCCGCCAAGGGCATCGAGCCGCAGACGCTCAAGCTCTTCGAGGTGTGCCGCTCCCGCAACCTGCCCGTCATCACGCTCCTCAACAAGTACGACCGCCCCGGGCGCGAGCCGCTCGAGCTGCTCGACGAGATCGAGGAGCAGATCGGATTGCGTCCGACTCCGGCGACCTGGCCGGTCGGTCCGTCGGGTGAGTTCCGCGGGGTCATCGATCGTCGCAGCGGGGAGTTCATCCGCTTCACCCGGACCGCCGGGGTGCCGAGATCGCACCGGAGGAGATCGTCTCGGCCGAGCAAGCGGCCGTCGACGAGCCGACGTGGTGGGATCACGCCCAGATCGAGTGCGGCCTGCTCGACGCCGTCGAGGCCGACGTCGATCTCCCGACCTTCCTGGCGGGGGAGAGCACCCCGGTCTTCGTGGGTTCGGCGTTGACGAACTTCGGGGTGCGTCACGTGCTCGACGCAATCGTCGACCTCGCGCCGTCGGCCGAGCCGCGTCTCGACCACAAGGCCGACATCCGCGACCTCGACACCGACTGCTCGGCGTTCGTGTTCAAGGTGCAGGCCAACATGGACAAGTCGCACCGCGACCGCATCGCGTTCGTGCGGGTGTGTTCGGGGCGGTTCGAGCGAGGCATGGTGCTCACCTGCGACCGGACCGAGAAGCCGTTCGCGACGAAGTACGCATCGACGGTGTTCGGTGCCGAGCGGACGACCATCGACGAGGCGTACCCGGGCGACGTGGTCGGACTGGTCAACGCGCAGGGTCTCAACATCGGCGACTCGCTGTACGAATCGACGCCGGTCACGTTCCCGCCGATCCCTCGGTTCTCACCCGAGGTGTTCGCCACGGCTCGCCCGCTCGACACCGGCAAGATGAAGCAGTTCCGCAAGGGGCTGGCGCAACTCGACGAGGAAGGCGTGGTCCAGGTGCTGCGCGACCCCGACATGGGTGATGCGGCGCCGATCCTCGCGGCGGTCGGCCAGCTGCAGTTCGACGTGTTCGCCGACCGTCTCGACGTCGAGTTCAACGCGCCGAGCGAGCTGCTCTCGGCGCCGTACGAGGCGATCCGTCTGACCGACTCGCACTCGGCCGGCGACTGCGCGAGATCGGTGGGATCCGCATCATGCAGCGTGGTGAGGGCGAGCTGGTCGCCCTGTTCGAATCGAAGTATCGGCTCCAGCGGATCGAGGGCGACGAGCCCGATCTCGTCCTCGAGCACATCCTCGCCGGCTGATCCGGCCAGCGCCGCCCACACCGATCGAGCCCACACGCTGCGCACGTTTGTCAGCCGACGCGGTGTGGGAGTATTTCGTCATGACGGAATCGGGAACGCGTCGGGCCCCGAGCGGGAGCGGAGGTGTCGCTGGTGTCGTCGCACCTTGCCGTCCCGGACGGGGCCGGGTCGGCCGAAAGAGTTCTGTTCGCAGCGATGCCGGCAGTGGGACTGGGTGAGCCGCCAGCGAGCGGCTGAGCTGCAGATCAGCGAGGGCGAACTCGTCGTCGCGCGCAACGAACTCGACTCGCTGCACGACGACCTCTACGTGCTGGCGTGTGCGATCGACGACACCGAGCGCGACCTCGAGGTCGCGGGCTCGAACCCGTCGGCCAAGGAGCTGCTACAGATGCTCGAGTGGCTGCTCGACGCAGCCCGCCCGCTGCGTGAACGTCAGGTCGCCCCGGGGTGAGCGGCGCCCCTCGCGACCCCGGGCAGGCATCATGAGCGACCTACCCGAGATCTTTCTCGACATCCTCGGGCCGGTGGCCGTGCTCGTTGCGGTCGGTGTTGCGGTCGGCCGGTGGCTCGACGTCCCGCCCGAGCCGCTCGCCAAGCTGGCGTTCTGGGTCATCGGGCCGGCGTTCATGTTCGACGCCCTGGCGAACGCCGGACTGGCGACCGACTCGCTGGTGCGGATCGCAGCCGCGTCGTTGATCGCGATCGCCGCCGCCGGGGTGGTCGCCTTGATCGCCACGGCACGGCTGGTGCGCGGCCGTCGGGCGACGATCGTGACCGCATCGGTCTATGGCAACACCGGCAACTTCGGGCTGGCGGTCGTGATCTTCACGTTCGACGAGTCGGCGCTGCCGTACGCCGCGGTGGCGCTCGTGGCCGTCAACACCGTCGGCATCGTCGTCGGGGTTGCCATGGCCACCGGCGGCCTCACCGGCATCTGGCGGGCGGTGACGACACCTATGACGCTCGTGGTGATCCCGGCCCTCGTCGTCAACGGCACCGAGTCGACCCTGCCGCCGATCCTCGACCGCTCGATCGGCCTCCTGGCCCAGGCGATCATCCCGGTCATGTTGATCACGCTCGGCATCCAACTGCAACGCATGGGGCTGCCCCGGATCGATCTCGACGTCACGCTGGCCCTGGTGGCCAAGCTGATCGTGCAGCCACTCGCCGCGATCGGAGCCGTCCGCCTGTTGGATCTGTCCGACGATGCAGCGGGCGCGGTCGTCCTCCAGGCGGCCATGCCAGCCGCGGTGTTCACCGCCGTGTTGGCGATCGAGCAGCAGACGAGGCCGCGGGAGGCGGCAACCATCGTGCTCGCCGGGTCGCTGGCGGCGGTGCTGACCCTGCCGTGGTTCATCCTGTACGTACGGTGAGGCCGCGGCGCGCCTACGGTCGACGGGATGCTCGCGGTGATCGGTGATCTCGTCGACGACGTCGTCGTCCGGCTCGACGGGTCGGTCAACGAGGCAACCGACACGGTTGCCCGCATCGAGCGTCGTCGGGGCGGGAGCGCTGCGAACGTCGCCGTGGCGGCGGCGGCCGCCGGATCGCCGGCTCGATTCCTCGGACAGGTCGGTGACGATCCGATCGGTGCGGTCCTCGTCGACGAACTCGGTCGATCCGGCGTGGATGTCTCGTGCGTGCGGCACCGAGGCCGTACGGGCACGATCGTGGTGCTCGTCGACCGGGCGGGCGAGCGTTCGATGCTGAGCGACCGTGGCGCAGCCGTGGAGCTCGACGACCCCGATGCCGCATGGCTCGACGGTGTCAGCGCCCTGCACGCGCCCCTCTACGGCCTCGACACCGAACCGCTCGCCTCGACCCTGACGACCGTCATCGGGTGGGCGCACGAGCGAGGACTGGTCGTGTCCGTCGACGTCTCGTCGGTCGATCTCATCCATCGACTCGGCAGAGAACATGTGTTCGAGGTGATGGGGGAGTTGCGGCCGCACGTCGTGCTCGCAAATCGCGACGAGGCCGAGGCGCTGGCGATCGACGGTGAGCTCGCCGGAGCGGTGACGGTCGTCAAGCGGGGGGCAGACCCCGTCATCGTGTATCGACGGGGCGAGCGGATCGAGTACGAGGTGCCGCCGCTCGGTGCGGTCGCCGACACGACGGGCGCCGGCGACGCGTTCGCGGCCGGATTCCTGGTCGCGGGACTCGACGACCCGGTCGCGGCGTGTGTTGCGGGGTGCCGGGCGGCGGCGCGGGTGATCGCCGCCCGCTGACCACGAACCTGCGCTCCCGTGGGTCCAGGTTGAATATCGTCATGACGGAATAGACGGCCCGACCGGGGAGTGAGGCGACTCCGGTGGGACGGTCGGACCGTCCGGGTGGGCTCGCCGGGCCCACGTGTGGCCTGGTGGGCGAGACTCGGAGCTGCGAGGGCGGTCGCTGTCGCGAGCGGCCGACGTGGGCGGGTATCAGCAGGGTTCGTTGTCGGCCGGCGGCGGCTGCGAGTCGTGTGCAGCCTCGATCGCTGGTTCTGGCCATGTCGCCCATAATCCTGGTTATGTCAACTAGTTGTGACGCGACCGACATCTCTTCTGGAAATCGTCAAGACTCCCCTCGGGGGCGCTGAGCAGGGACGACGCGTGCGGTGGTGTGGACGCCGCACGGGTCCGGCTCCAGTGGCCGTGCGGGCGGACCGATGACCAACTGTCCCAGTTGAGAAGGAACCGCCCATGACTTCCCCGCACTCCTCCCCCCGCACCCGCCGTATCGCCGCCTTGTTGGCGGCCGGCATCACGTTCTCGCTCGCGCCGATGCCGTCGCTCGCGCTCACGGCGCAGGCGGAGACGCCCGCTTCGTCGGTGACCGGCCTCTCGATCGGCGCTCGCGGCGACGCCGTGAAGGACGTCCAGACCGCGCTGGTGAATCAGGGCATCGCTGTCGCCGGCGGGGTCGATGGCATCTTCGGCTCGGGCACCGAGGCAGCGGTGAAGCGGTTCCAGGAACGGCACGGCCTCGCCCAGACCGGCAAGGTCGACCTCGCGACCGCGATCGCGCTCGGTCTCGAGCGCAGCGAGTTGCTCGGCCTGACCCAGGGCATCCGCAGTGGCGCCGTCCAGGATCTGCAGCAGCGCCTCATCGTGGCCGGCTTCACGCCGCTCGGCGGCGCCGATGGCGTCTTCGGCCCGGGTACGGCGAGCGCCCTCAAGGACTTCCAGCGAGCCCGGGGATTCCTGCCGACCGGCACGGTGAACGCCGCCACCGCAGCGGCTCTCGCATCGATCGACGGTTCGTCGGCCCCGACCGCCGGCTCGACCGGATCGGGCGACGACGGCGCGACTGCCGAACCAGCCCCAGAGCCGGCTCCCGCGCCGGCCCCCGCCCCGGAGCCGGCACCTGACCCGGCTCCTGCATCCACGTCCTCGCTCGCTGGGCTGAAGATCGGCTCGCGTGGCGACCTGGTCAAGCGCGCACAGCAGGCGATCATGGACGCCGGCTTCACCGTGGTCGGTGGTGCCGACGGTATCTACGGGGCACTCACGGCCAACGCCGTCAAGTCGTTCCAGAATGCGAACGGTCTCCCGGTGACCGGAGCCGTCGACGAGGCGACCGCCGCCCTGCTCGAGGGGCTCGGAGGCGAGACCGGCGCAACGGACGATGGCCACGACCATGGCCACGATCACGACCCGACCGTCACCTCGCCGTTCGTGGGTCTCCGCTACGGCTCCCTCGGCTCCGACGTCAAAGCGCTGCAGCAGGCGCTGATGGACGCAGGTATCGTCGTGCGCGGCGGCGCCGACGGTGTGTTCGGATTCGCCACCCAGGCTGCGGTCAAGCAGTTCCAGGGGAATCACGGCCTCGAGCGCAGCGGCACCGTCGACGCGGCGACAGCGAATGCACTCGCCTCCCGCAACCCCGCAGGCTCTGCCAGCACCATCGTCGGGCTCAAGGTGGGCGCGCTGGGCAACACCGTCAAGCAACTCCAGCAGTCGCTGATCGACGCCGGCGTCACCGTTCGAGGCGGGGCGGACGGCATCTTCGGCCCGGCGACCGCTCAGGCACTGAAGAGCTTCCAGACCTCGCAAGGCCTCGAGGCGACCGGTGTGGTCGACGAGGCGACCGTCGCGGCGCTGGAGAACCCGACGCAGCCGGCGGCCCAGCCCGACCCGGACGACGGCGGTGATCAGCCCGCCGGCGAGGTCGGCTACGCCGAGTTCGGCGAGAAGAGCGCCCGCGTGCGAGCCCTGCAGCAGGCGCTGGTGAACGCCGGTATCGCGCTGCGTGGCGGCGTCGACGGCGACTTCGGCGGTGGCACGAGCGCCGCCGTCATGGATTTCCAGCGCCAGAACGGTCTCAACGTCACGGGCAAGGTGGACGCAGCGACCGCGTCGGCGCTCGGTCTCGAGGCGACCGCCGCCCCGACCGCTCCTGACACCAGCACCGTGCAGCTCCAGTACTTCCCGGTGCAGGGCAAGTGCTACTACGGCGATACGTGGGGCTATCCGCGCAGCGGCGGCCGCACCCACCTCGGTGTCGACATCATGGCCACCGAGGGCAAGCTGCTCTACGCCGTCACCGACGGCACGATCGACAAGGTCTACACCGACTATCCCGGCTCGCTCGCCGGCAACGGTGTGCGGCTTCGCATGCCCGACGGCACCTACTTCTTCTACGCCCACATGGCCGAGCTCGCCGAAGGCATCGAACTCGGAGTTCCGGTCAAGGCCGGTCAGGCGCTCGGCACGCTGGGCAACACGGGCAACTCCGGGACTCCCCACCTCCACTTCGAGATCCACCCGCAGGGCGGCTCGGCGATCAACCCGTATCCGATCGTGAAGGCCATCGACGCCTGCAACGTGACCGAGCCGCTCGGCCTCGGCTGACCCAGGCCCCTGAGCGAGCGAGCGAGGGTGCACGGCTACCCTCGGGCCACGTGACCACGGTCGACATCCAGTTCTCCCCCGCTGCCACCGACTGGCCGACGCTCCGAACCGCAGCGCGTGAGGCCGAGGCCCGCGGGTACGGCGCGGTCCATGCCCTCGATCACCTCGCGGGGCTCCCACTCGGCGGCCACACGATGATCGATCCGTTCACCCTGCTCGGAGCGGTCGCCGAGGCGACCTCGACCATCGAGCTCGGCACGATGGTCGCCAACGCCTGGAACCGGCAGGCCGGAACGCTGGTCACCGCGGTCGCAGGGCTCGCGAACCTGTCCGGACGGCGGGTCCACTTCGGCGTCGGTGCAGGGTCTGCGCCCGGGACCCGATGGGCCTTCGAACACGAGGTGGTCGGGGCGCACCTCGAGCCGGCGATGGCCGACCGCCACGTACGCGTTCGTCAGGTGCTCGACCTGTGCGCATCGCAGTGGCGTGCCGACCGTGATGAGGCGTTCGCGACGTTCCCGCTGCCCTCCCCTCGCCCCAGCGTGATCGTCGGTGCCAACAGCGTCGCGTTGTGCCGACTGGCCGCCGAGCGCGCCGACGGAGTGTGCCTGCAGTGGCAGCACCCCCGCCGGGCGGAGTTCGTCGAGACGATCGACGCGCTCGTCGGCGACCGGCCCCTCGTCAAGGTCGCCTACACCACCTACTCCCCCGACCTCCTCGACCCCGCTCATCCGATGCGGGAGGAGATGGCAGCGTTCGGCGTCGACCGACTCGTCCTTCCGGTCTTCGACGATCTCGCGTCATGGCTCGCGGATACCGGCGCGCCCCGACCGCAGAACGTGTAGCGTTCGAGGTGTCGCAGACTTCCCCCGGGAGAGTCGCCAACGCAGCCAGCGTTGCCGGCGCCGAAGGAGCAACCGCCCCGGAATCTCTCAGGCACACGGACCGGGGGAACGAGACGACGCTGGAAAGTAGGAGCTCAGCTCCTCGCCGACGGTGCAAGCCCCCGGGCGAAGCTCTCAGGCGCCGATGACAGCGTGGGGTGACAACCAGCGAGGAGTCACCATGCCTACATTCAGCGAACTCACCGAACGATTCGAGGATCGCCACATCGGCCCTCGCTCCGCCGATCTGGCGATGATGCTCGACGCGATCGGGGTCGGCAGTGCCGACGAGCTCATCGCCCAGACGGTGCCCGACTCGATCCTCGACGATCGACCACTCACCGTGCCCGAAGCGGTCGGCGAGGCCGAGGCGCTGAATGAGCTCCGGTCGATTGCCGAGCGGAACCGACTGCTCACCAACCTGATCGGTCTGGGCTACTACGGGACCGCCCTGCCGGCGGTGATCCGTCGCAACGTGCTCGAGGCGCCCGGGTGGTACACCGCGTACACCCCGTACCAGCCCGAGATCAGCCAGGGCCGCCTCGAGGCACTGATCAACTTCCAGACGATGGTGTGCGATCTCACCGGCCTCGACATCGCCAACTCGTCTCTGCTCGACGAGGCCACTGCGGCCGCCGAGGCGATGGCGCTCGCCCGCCGAACGATCAAGGGCGACCGACACACCTTCTTCGTCCACGCCGACACCCATCCCCAGACCCTCGCGGTCCTCGAGACGCGAGCCGAGCCGGTCGGTGTGCGGCTGGCGATCGGTGACGAGTCGCTGCTCGACGACCCGGCTGTGGCCGATGACCTGATCGGCGGGTTGCTCAGCTATCCGACCTCGACCGGTGCGGTCGTCGACTGGAGCACCACCGTCGACCGAATTCACGACGCCGGTGGGCTCGCGATCGTGGCCACCGACCTCCTCGCGTGCGTGCTGTTGCGCAGCCCGGGCGCGATCGGCGCCGACATCGCGATCGGTTCGGCACAACGGTTCGGTGTTCCGATCGGGTACGGAGGGCCGCACGCAGGGTTCATGGCGGTGCGTTCGACCGCAGCGCGCTCCCTGCCGGGCCGCCTCGTCGGTGTGAGCACCGACAGCGGTGGACGACCGGCGCTCCGCCTTGCGCTCCAGACGCGTGAGCAGCACATCCGTCGCGAGAAGGCGACGTCGAACATCTGCACCGCGCAGGTGCTGCTCGCCAACATCGCCGGGTTGTACGCCGCCTGGCACGGCCCCGACGGACTCACTGCGATCGCCTCGCGCGTGCACGGGCTCACCAACGAGGTCGCGCGCCGGCTGGGCGCCGCGGGGCGTTTCCTGCGACACGACACCTGGTTCGACACCCTGGCCGTCGAGGGTCGGACGACGCCTGCTCCGCCCGATGGATTTCTCGCCGCGAACTTCGACGCCTTCGCGCCGGGCTTCGAGCGTCAGCTGGTCGAGCGTCTGGAGTACTCCGCACCTTGGACCCTGGCAGACCTCGGCCGCCGACTAAGGCCTGAAGGACGCTTTGCCGAGGCGCTCGACATCGGCTGCGGCACCGGGCTCGTAGCGCGCGCCTTTCAAGACGGCGTGGTGCGTTGGACCGGGGTCGATCTGGCGCCCAAGATGCTGGAGATCGCACGCAGCAGCAGCCTCTATCATCGCTTGGAGCAAAGCGAAGCAGCAGCACTTCTGACCCGCGACCCGACCAGATACGACCTCGCCGTGGCGGCGGACCTCTTGATCTATCTGGGCGAGATCGGGCCGCTGTTCTCAGCCGTCGCCTCGCGCCTGGAGGCAGGAGGCCTCTTTCTCTTCTCGACGGAGCGCTGCCGGCCCGAGGAGGGGCCATGCCGCCTGCGCCCGACCGGCCGCTACGCGCAGAGCGACGCCCATATCGAAGAGCTCGCTGGCGCAGCTGGTCTTACCGTCGTCGCCCGAGAGGCCACCGTCTTGCGCAAACAGCATGGCGCCGCCGTCGACGGCAGCCTTTTTGCGGTAAGTGCCAGCGGCAATGGCGATCTGGCGCAGTCCCCTCCAAGCCAATAGCTGGCAGAAGAAGGCGACCGAATTGGCTTCACATTCGAGGTGACCCCCATGTCTGACCTAGCGAGCGCAGAGCCCCTCCCGCCGTCGCAGTGGGACCCTTCCTTGGCTCACGTCCTCGAGGACATGAAGGGGAAGCCTCTCAACGTCCACAGCCTCATGGCAAACCACCCCGAGCTCCTGAAGGCGTGGTGGTCATTTCGTAACTACTCGGTCCAAGGCGGTGCGCTGGGCCAACGCCTGGGAGAGCTGGTGATCCTGCGCGTCGCGCTGCACATGCGCGCCTGGTACGAATGGGCATCGCACCTGCAGCGCGCCCAGGCTTGCGGGCTCACCCTGGAAGAGATCGAAAGGGTGAAGCTGGGCGGCGATGCCCCGGGATGGGATCCCGGCGAAGCCGCCTTGCTGAAGGCAGTAGACGAGCTGGTGGCCACACGCGGGCTGTCGCCTGAGAGCCATGCCGCACTGCTCGCGCACTACAGCGTCCGGCAGATCATGGACATCATGGCCATCCAAGGCATGTACATCATCCTCGGCTGCATGATTAACACCTGGGGACTGCCGCTGGATCAGGCCGCCCACGACGCTCTCCCGCAAGGGGTGACGGAAGAGCAGTTCAAAGCGGACTACCCTCGCTAGGGGGGAAGGTGAGCCGCTGAACCTTCACGCCTCCTGGCCTATCGATCAGCCAAACAAGAACATGTCGTCATCTACCTCCGCCAGCCCGACCCCGCGCAGCTCGATCTTTATGTCGGCAATCTCGAACGTACCCGAGTCCCAGGCGATGACGGCGTCACCCTCGCCGTCTTCGCTCAGGTCGAGGCCGGCGAGACCCAAGCCTTCGATCTCCGTGAAGTCCAGCACGTCGCCGGCGGGGTCGAAGTCCATCACGACATCCCAGATAGCGGTGTAGGAGACCCAGTTTCCGTCGATGTCGTAAATGCCGTCCGGGTCCGATTCCTTGTAGATCAAGCTGTCCTGCCCGGCGCCGGTCCAGATCAAGTTGAGCCCGGCATCGCTGAATATCTGGTCGGCCGCGTCGGTCCCGAAGAGGAACTCGTTGAGCCCGGCCTTGCCGCCGCGATCGTCGCCGATATCCTCGTGCTCGCCGGACGCGACGCGGAAGAGAACGGGACTCCAGTAGCCGGCATTGAACTTCACTTGCTCCACGTAGAACTTGTCGGTGCCGGTCAGGAACTGATTTTCGACCGTGACCGAGGAGAGCCCGTCCGTGCCGGCGATCAGCATGTCATCGAGAATGCGCTCTATCCTGAGCCCGGCCAGCGCTTCGGAGATGTTGCCGTCCGAAGGCCCATAGAGCCCAAAGAACTCCAAGGTATCGTAGCGCCACGCGCCATAGGTTCCGATCGAGGTGTCGTAGATCGCGGCATTGCCGTTGTCGCGCACCGTGTCGTGACCCCAGTGGTCGGTGGTGCCCAGCGCCTCGCGATCATAGCCAAAGCGGTAAGTGTCGCCGCCCTTGCCGCCGATCAGCCGGTCATCGCCATCGAACCCGGTGATCTGATCCCAACCGCCGCCGCCTTTGACAAGATCGTCACCAATGCCGGCGAAGACGAAGTCATGGCCGGCCCCGGCATTGATCTCGTTATCGCCATCACCGCTCTCGATCCAATCCTGGCCCTTCCCGCCCAGGATCAGGTTTTCTCCCAGGGCATCGTAGAGGTGATCGGCACCATCGCCACCCTTGATCACGTCGTTGCCGGCGCCACCGAAGACGACATCGTCGCCATCGCCTGCGAGCACGCGATCGTTTCCGTCGCCGGCATCGACCAGGTCATCGCCGCCGAAGGCTTTGTGGATTTCTCCGATCGACCGGCCGGCAATGATGTCGTCCACCGAGGTCCCGTTGGCGTCGCTGGAGAGCCAGTAGGTCGTGCCTCCAGCGACCAAGTACTCGACCGGATCGCCGGCGTAGTGATCTTTGATCTCGATCTTCAGTTCGCCGTATCCGGGATCGCGAAAGCGGCTCGGCTTGCCTGGAAGCGTGACCGATAGGTCGTCCCCGATCCGCTCTGCCGTCGCCCAAGCCTGATAGCCTAAGGAGGCGCTGGCGTAGATTCCCTTCCCTCCGGTGATGACGTCAATCGCCCCGTCGCCGCCGAGATCGGAGATTCTTGCCGAGCTGGCGCCCGAAGCCTGCCGCAAGCGGTACTCGTCGCCTCCGGCCAATCCGGACAGGCTGTCGTCGCCCCCGAGAGCGATCAGAACATCGGCCTCCTCGGTCCCGACAAGGGTGTCATCTCCTCCGTAAGTGCCAACGATCTCCGCCATAGTCTCTGCTCCCTCCGGCAGGGTGAGCGATCCGACCTCTTCCCGGCAAACGCGTCAAATGCGTGACGGGCGCTTCGGCGAGGGCGGCCCTAAGCGGCCACTATGACCCGACTTGGGTTCATGGCCTCGTCATGGCCAACCGCAGATCAAAGCCAATTGGCATACGGAACGATAAACTATGCATTGATACTCCCTGCGCTGCGACAGATTGCGCGCGCCGACAGTGGTGCTTCTTGCCCTGAATTTGGAAGAACTTGCAACTACTCTCTATAGCGCTAATATCGTTAGAGAATTCAGAGCTGCCGCCCTAGAAGGCTGCGGTGACCTGCGAACTTGGGCAACACTGTCGCACTCCAACTAAAGTACCGTCCAATATTTGAGGTTGCGTCGTAAATTCATTCTCAAATCTGAAGCGTTTGATGCGAACGATAGTTGATCGCAATCAATATCAAGTAGTCCGCGAGCAGGTTGGTTTTACCGGGCGCTTTGAATGTGGATAAGGCACAGAGCTTCAGAGGACCACGATGGCGGCGCACTCCCTGCCCCGGCCCGCTGGCATCAAAACAGGAGCGTCAAGCGTCCTTAGAGCCAGCGCTCGATTGGCGGGGGCAATGCGCGCATGTCACTGGACGCGACATGTCGGCATTGCCCCAGTGTCATAGGCTTCGCAGCACAGACGCCGCAGTGCTCTGCGCAGCCAGCAGCGGTGCCCTCAGACCCAGCCGCGGACATCGCCCGAGCAGCACCTTTGCCGAGCGTTATGCCTCGGCCTTGGCTTCCTTCTCTGGAGCCGCCTTTTCCTTGGCTGCCTTGGTCTTGGCTTCCTTCGCTGGAGCCGCCTTTCCCTTAGCTGCCTTGGCCTTGGCCTCCTCCTCCAGAGCCGCCTTTTCCCTAGCTGCCTTGGCCTCCTGCATCTTCCTGCGCTCGGCCACGGAGTCGGGGTGCAGCTTTGGCAGAACCCGCCCATCGGCCAGCTTCTGGGCGTGAACGGAATTGCCCATGAGCCGCAGCCAAGGCTGGGTTCCCGTTGCGACCTTCAAGTCGGCCATCCACTCGTCGGTATATTCACAGCCGCGCACTTCGGGAAAGGCCGGGATGCCCATGGTGTAGTGGGCCAGCTTGGCGTCCTTGCGCGGCGGCTGGTAGCCGACGCAGTGGTTCCACTCCGAGGGGAAGCTGCCGATCAGCTCATCGTCCTCGATCCAGCCGATTTCGTGCGGCACGCGGCAGCGCTTGGGGTCGTCGATGTAGTCGGGCGTCAGGACCTTGTTGGCCTCGTGGCCGCAGTTGAACAGCATGGCGCTCGCCCATTCGAAGCGCTTCTGCTCCTTGCAGACGACCACCGCCTTGCTCTCGTCGACATAGTCGAAGATTTCGGCGATATCGCCCAGCACCAGCATGTCGAGATCGAGGAACAGCGCCCAACCCTTAAAGTCCTGGAGGTAGGGCACGAGGAAGCGGCTGAAGGTGAAGGGCGTCAGACCGCGCCGGGTCATCGCAAGGTCTTCAGCACCAGGGGTGTGATGGCAACGGGCTTCGAGGCGCGCCAGAGCACGGAGTGCTGCAGCACGGTGTATGACAGAGGCTGACGTTCGTCGAAACCAATGTAGATCGGAAGTGTATCCACGGGACGCGCTCTCCTTCGAAAAGGCGGGTTAAAGCTTTCGGCGCATTGGCACGTGAGGTCCCATTATCTCTGCGACCCCGCCCCCCCTGCCGTCAAGTCCTGCCTGCTGCCGCGCTGATTCGCCCGATGGTCGCGGTCTTTACTCCGCCGCTTCCTTGGGTTCGCCCTTCTGCACGATCACCGGCCCCATCGCCTTCAGCTCCTCTTCCGGAATATGGCAGAGGATGCGATGGCCATTACCCATGTCCACCAGGGGCGGCACTTGCGTCTGACAGACATCGCCGATCTTGCGGTGGCAGCGGGTGTGGAAGACGCAGCCCTTCGGCGGATTGATCACCGACGGCAGGCTGCCTTCGAGAATGATCCGCTTCTTCTCGATCGAGGTGTCGGCGATCGGCACGGCAGACAGCAGCGCCTCGGTATAGGGGTGGTAGGGCGGCGAGAAGATCTCTTCCGTGGTCCCCTGCTCGACGATGTGGCCCAAGTACATGACCACGACCCGGTCGGCCAGATAGCGCACCAAGCTCAAATCATGGCTGATGAACAGCAAGGTGGTGCGATAGGTGCGCTGGATATCCATCAAGAGCCCGGTGACTGCGGCCGCCACCGAGACGTCCAAGGCGGAGACCGGCTCGTCGGCCACCACCATGGTGGGATTGCCGGCAAAGGCCCGCGCGATGCCGACGCGCTGCTTTTGCCCACCCGACAATTGGCGCGGCCGGCGGAAGTAGAAATCGCTGGGCAGCTTGACGATCTCCAGGAGTTCCAACACCCGGCGGCGCACGGCATCGGCGTCGGTAATACCGCCGAATTTCCGGATCACCCGGCCGAGCTGGCTGCCCACCGTGTGGCTGGGGTTCAGAGTATCGAAGGGATTCTGGAAGACCATCTGCAGGGCCTTCACGTCGTCGCGCCGGCGCTTTTGCACCGGCACCTGGCTCAGGTCCTTGCCCTGAAAGCTGACCGTGCCTTCGGTTGCCGTCTCCAAGCCCATCAGCACCTTGGCGAGGGTGGACTTGCCGCAGCCGGATTCGCCGACGATGGCCACCGTCTCCGCCTCGCGCGCCAGGAAGGAGATGCTCTCGTTGGCCTTCACGTGCCTGGTGCTGCCGCCGCGAACCATGGCGACCATCGAGGTATCTTTCAGCTCATAGTACTTCTTCATCTGCTCGACGTTCAGCACGCTTTCGCCGAAGTCGTCGTGCACGGCCTGCGCCTCGCCCTTGCCAACCTCGGCCCAGTCGATCTCGGTCCAGCGCAGGCAGCGCGAGCCGTGGCCGCTGGCATCGTCCACCATCTGCATCGAGATGTGGCCGCCGTCGCAGCGCCCGGCCTGAAAGTGGTCGCAGCGCGGGCCGAAGTAGCAGCCTTTGGGCCTGGCGTGCGGCAGCGGCAGCTGGCCGCGGATTGCTTGCAGCGGCCGGGCATTCTTGTCGGCGGTGGGCAGGGGAATGGCGCTGAAGAGCCCGCGGGTATAGGGGTGGCGCATCTTGTCGAAGACCTCCGAGACGGTCCCCTCCTCCACCACCTGGCCGGAGTACATGACGTTGATGCGGTCGCAGGTCTCCAGGATCAAGCCCAGATTGTGCGAGATGTAGATCATCGAGGTCTGGATGCGCCCGGCCAGCTCGGCGATCAATTCGACGATGCCGGCCTCGACGGTGACGTCCAGCGCCGTGGTAGGCTCGTCCAGCAGCAAGAGTGACGGCTCCGACAGCAAGGCCATGGCGATGACCACGCGCTGCTGCTGACCGCCGGAGATCTGATGCGGATAGGAGGCCATCACCCGTTCCGGATCGGGCAGCTTGACGTTGGACAGCATCTTGACCGCCCGGTCGTAGGCCTCCTGCTCGCTTACCTGCTCATGATAGAGCGGCACCTCCATCAGCTGGCGGTCGAGCTTCATCGCCGGATTGAGCGAGGCCATGGGCTCTTGATAGACCATGGAGATCTCGCTGCCGCGCAGCTGGCGCAGCTCCTCCTCCGACAGGCTGGCGAGATCGACACCCTTGTAGATCACCTGGCCGCCGGTGATGGCCATGTTCTTGCCCATGTAGCGCATGATTGCCAAGGCCACCGTGGACTTGCCGCAGCCCGACTCGCCGACCAGACCGATGGTCTCGTTCTTCTTCAGAGCCAGGTTGAAGTCCTGCACTGCCGGGATCTCGGCGGCGCGGGTGTAGTAGGAGATGGAGAGGTCCTTGCACTCGAGGACCGGTCCATCCCAATCGGCTTGAAACTTGACCATCGCTCCCCCCCCTAATCCCGCAAGGAGATTTCGCGCAGGCCGTCGGCCATGAGATTGAATCCCAGCACCAGCGAGGAGATCGCCAGACAGGGGAAGAGCGAGATGTGCGGGAAGACCTGGATCATCTGCCGGCCCTCGGAGATCATCCGACCCCAGTCCGGATCCGGCGGCGGCAGGCCAAGGCCCAGAAAAGCCAGTGTGCCGATGGTGATGATCACGTAGCCCAGGCGCAGCATCGCATCGACGATCAAGGGTCCGCGTGCATTGGGCAGAATCTCCATGAAGAGCACATACCAAAGCGGCTCGCCTCGGGTCTCGGCCGCAAAGACGTATTCGCGTGGCCTGAGGTCCATCGCCAGGCCCCGAACTATTCGGAAGATGCCCGGTGCAGAGGCGAAGACCACAGCGGCCACGATGTTCATCGACGATCGATCGATCGTGGTGATGATCAGCACATAGAGAACCAGGACGGGGTAGGACAGAATGACGTTCGAAATGAACGAGAAGATGGCATCAACGCGACCACGGCTATAGCCGGCCCAGAGCCCCATCGGAATGCCCACCAGATAGGCGAAGAAGGTCGCCATCGGGGCAAAAATCAGGACGGTCCGCGCACCCCATATGATGCGACTCAAGATGTCGCGGCCAAGGTTGTCCGTGCCGAGCCAGAAGGTGCCGCAGTAGACTTTTCCCGGTTCCTCCTCTATCGGCGTGCAGTTGTCCTTGGCTACGAACTGACCGCTCTGCCAGTTCTCATCCGTGATGAACTCTGTCCCCGGCGTGGTGATTGGCACGAGGTTGTCATTGGGATTGAAAGGTGAGAGCAACGGCGCCAAAACCGCCACCAGAATCCAAAAGAGCACCAGGCCGGCGCCCAGCATTCCTACCCAGGATTCGCGCAGTAGCAGGATCGCGCTCAGCATTCGCCTGGCCCCGCCAGGGCGCTTAGACAGCTGTAGTGCAGAGTCTGTCATGGCTGCCTCCCCTTAGCTGAAGCGAATTCTGGGATTGAGGAAGGTGTAGCCGATGTCGGAGATCGCTTGCGATCCCACCGCCACGACCACGGCGATGACCGTGCAGGCCTCGATGACGAAGATGTCCTGGTTCAGCGCCGCCTCCAAGAGCAGCGCCCCGAAGCCTTTGTAGGCAAAGAAGTACTCCGTGACGATGACGCCCGAGAGCAGCCAGTTAACCTGCAGCATGACCACGGTGAAGGGTGCGATCAGCGCATTGCGTAAAGCATGCTTCACGATCACTCGCTTGTAGGGCAGACCCTTCAGGACGGCCGTGCGAATGTAGTGTGTGGTCATCACCTCGGCCATCGAGGCCCTGGTCATGCGGGTGACGTAGCCGAAGTCGTAGAGCACCAGCACCATGGTCGGCAGGATCAGCTCTGCGATGCTGAAGCCGTTCTGGAAAGAAGAGGTGCCGGGTAGAATGCCCAGCAGGAAAACGAAAAAGAAGGACAAGATGGGTGCGCTGGCGATCTCGGGCACGGAGGTCGTGAAGATCGACGCAACCGATATGGTTCGGTCCGTTCGCGATCCCTCCCGCATCCCGGCCAAAACACCCAAGACAAGGGATATGGGTATCACCAAGGCCATGGTCGCGGCCGCCAGGATCGCGGTGTTCCCTAGCCTTGGCCAGAGCACATTGGAGACCTCGGTCTTGAAGCGGGTCGATATGCCGAAGTCCCCGGTCAGGAAGTTGCCCAGCCAAACGACATAACGCTCATAGATCGGCTCGTTGTAGCCGTTGTTCTCCATCCACAGCTCGCGCTGTTCGTCAGTCGAATAGGGTCCCAGCACCTTGGTGGCGACGCTGCCGGGCTGCGCTTCGAGGGTGATGAAGGTGAGGGCCGAGACGACCAGCATCACCAGTATCATCGACCCCAAGCGTCGTCCGATCAAAATGAGCATTGATTTGTGGGCCCCACGCTGTTGGCTAGGCTCTTGTTCTTCTCGTCATTGACGGAAAAAAGAAGGGGCCGCGAAGTTGTGCCCGCGGCCCCTTTTTGTCCTACTCCATCCAGACCTTGAACCACTGGTGATATTGGGTCGGATGGGCCTGGATGTTCTTGACCTTCTCGGTCGCGGCCATGAAGACGCTGCGCCATAGCGGAAGGGCGATGACGGCGTCCTCCTGCATCAGAAGCTCGATCGGCTCCATCTTCTTGCGCCGTTCGTTCACGTCGAGCGTGCTGCCGGCATCGTCCAGAAGCGAATCGAATTTGGCAGAGTTGTAGTGCGACTCGTTCCACGGCACGCCGGAGCGATAGCCCAGGTTCAAGGACCATGGGTGCCGAGCGGACGATGCGTCCAGGAGGTGAAGCCGAAGGGCGTCTTGTCCCAGACGTCCCAATAGGACGCGCCCGGCATGATGTTGAGGTCGAGGTTGATGCCGACCGGGCTCAACTGCTCGCGGAAGGCCTGCATGACGGCCTGGTGCCAGCCCTCGGCCGCGCCGAGGTCGATCTTCAGGGTGATGCCGTCGGGATGGCCGGCTTCCTTCAACAAGGCCTTGGCCTTGTCATAGTCCTGCTTCCAAGGCGGCAGGCGGAAGTACTCCGGATGGATCGGGGGCGACGTGGAAGTTCTGCCCCGGCGCACCGCGGCCGCGATAGCCGAAGTTCAAGAGCTGCTCCGGATCCATGGCAGGCCAAGACGGCTTGGCGGAGCTTCTGATTGTCGAAGGGCGGGTTGTCGACCTGCATGCGGGCGACGCCGGTCTGCGCGGTCGTGGTCTCGTAGACGATGACGCCCGGCAGCTTCTCGACCGTGTCCAACAGCGAGATGGACACGCCATAGAGCTGATCGACCTGGTCGGATGCGAGCGCCGAGACCGGGGCCATGGGATCGTCGCCCAAGTCGACATAGAGGACTTCGTCGAGGAAGACCTCGCCGCCCCAGTAGGGCTCTGCCCGCTTCTTCAAGAGGCAGCGCTCACCGACGGCGAACTCGGCCAAGGAATAGGGGCCGGTGCCGACCGGCCGCTTGGACAGGTCGCCGCCCTCGGAATCGAAGTTCTTGTCGACGATCGCGGTCGGATAGTTATAGAGGTTCTCGGGAATCTCCAGAACCGCCCGATTGAGATGCAGGCGCACGGTGTGATCGTCGACCTTCTCGACCGCGCCTTCCTTCATCTTGGTGCCCATCTTGGGGCTGCCGTCGTCGTTCTTCTCACCGGTGTCATAGCTCGTCGTCATCGACGAGAAGAGACCCAGGTTCGAGGAGCCGATGTTGGGATCCAGCCAACGATTGAAGTTGTGGACCATGTCGTCCGCACCGAAGTCCTGGCCGTTCGACCACTTGATGCCCTTGCGCAGATTAAACTGCCACATGGTCAAGTCGTCGTTGGCCTCCCAGCTCTCGGCCAGATAGGGGCGGGTGACGTTGTCGGGACCGGTGATCGTCAGGAACTCCAAGATCGGCCGGGTCTGGTTCGACATCTGCGTCCAGTCGTAGGTCGCCGGGTCGTCCATGCGTTGCACGCGCATGGCCGCGCGCAGGCGCCCGCCGCGCTTGGCGATCTGATCGATGTCGCTTTCGGCCTTGGCCGTGCCGCTGAAGTCACCAGTGACCTTACCGGCCAGGGCATAGGCCGCCGGCGCCGCAACGCCTAAGAGTGCCGCCGTGCGCAGGAATTCGCGGCGATCGACCTTGCCCTCGCGCAGCTGCTCGCAGAGCTCCGGCACGTAGGGGTGCACCCGTTTGCCAGTCTCGTCCTTAAGCACCTTTTTCATCCAATTTTCTCCCGTTTCTCTTGCGCCGGCCGCTCACCACCTGGCAGGCAATCGTCTCGATCGGACTCGACGAACCGGACCCGCCCGAACAAGGTCACGTCGCGTCGGCAAAATCGAGCCGTCGCGCAGCTCTCCCAACTGTGCAAGAACGCGGGGTGTCTCGAAAGACCCCTTCGGATGTACGAGGAAAAACAAACATCAGCTTGCAACGCACGATGCGTCGCCTTGCCCAGCCGCATCCTCCACCGAAGCATCCCCGGGTCACTTTCGGCGATCTCTTGCCGCCGTCTTAGCGAGCCAGCTCTTAACACTTCGAAAATCTTATTGATTCCACCAAGTCTAGCAACCGGCAAAATTCACCTAGTGCGGCCAGCGAGGCATACATTGGGTCGTTTCTGGACAAGAGTGCCTGGACAAGGCATCACTCCGCCTCGGTCTCGATCACGACTTCGTGCGTCAAGGTGCGATGCACGGGGCAGCGGTCGGCGATCTCCAGCAGCTTTTGGCGGGTCTCGGGATCGAGATCACCCTGAAGCGCGATGCGCCTGGAGATCCGGTCCACCTTGCCGGCCTCGGTCTCGCAGGTCGCGCAATCGTCGGCATGAATGCGGTCATGGCTGAGCAGGACGGAGACGCCTTGCAGGGCAATCCCCTTGCGCGCCGCATACATCCGGACCGTCATCGAGGTGCAGGCTCCAAGGCCGGCCAGCAGCAAGTCGTAAGGGCCGGGGCCGGCGTCGAGGCCACCCACGCTGGTCGGCTCGTCTGCATTGAGGTGGTGCTTGCCCATGACCACGTCCTGCAGGAAGCGGCCGGTGCCGGTCTCGCTCACCCGGACCTGCCCCGACGGCAGCTTCTGCTGGCGCTGTTGCGGCAGATAGCGGCCGGCCCAGGCGGCAATCACGTCGGAGACATACTCGGCATCGGCGCGGCGGGTCAGCAGGTGGTTTGCCTTGTCGAGCGATACGAAGCTCTTGGGGTGCTCGGCAGATTTATAGATGAAGGCGGCATGTTCCACGCCGACGATCTCGTCGACCGGCGAGTGCAAGACCAAGATCGCCTTGCCCAGGCCTTTCAAGCAGTCGCGCAGACGGTGCTTGGCGATGTCCTCGACGAAGTCCTTGCCGATGCGGATCGCCTGTCCACCCAGCGATATCTCGCCCACGCCCTTGCTCTTCACTTCCTCCAGCACCGGGGTCAGCAGGTGCTCCACGTGCTTGGGGTCGCTGGGAGCGCCGATGGTAACCACGCCGACTGCCTCGGGTATCGAGGGTGCTGCGGAGAGCACGGCCGCTCCCCCCAGGCTATGGCCGATCAGCAGGCTGGGAGCCATGCCCTGCTGGCGCAAGGTCTCTGTGGCTTGGACCAAGTCGGCGACGTTGGAGGCGAAGGTGGTGTCGGCGAAGTCGCCGGCGCTCTCGCCAAGCCCGGTGAAGTCGAAGCGCAAAGTGGCGATCCCGCGCTCGGCAAGCGCCTGAGAAACACGTGTTGCTGCAATGCTTTCCTTTGAACAAGTAAAGCAGTGAGCGAAGAGAGCATAGGCCACCGGCTTGACCGCCGGCCGGTCCAGGCGGCCGGCCAAGGGGGCGCCGCTGGCGCCTTGAAACTGAAAGGCTTCACTGGAGAAGGTCATCTAGGGGGGGCCTCCGGGGCGAGTGGCAAAGCTGCTTGTTGGTACTATGCGGCAGGGCCGGCGGGAGATCCACCCGGCGCAGCCCAGCTCTGCCGGCAAGGCCTTTGACCCTCGGCGGTGGATACCGCTAGCTATGGGGCACGCTCCGCCCGCCACCTCCGGCGGCGCACGTCTCGCACATGGAGGTCCGCTTGTCGGGACAGCCCCCTGACGATGATGCCCTGGAGATCCTGGGCGTTACGCCCCTCTACCAAGGTTTTCACGACTTGATTCGCGCCACCGCCCGGCATCGCCGGAGGGACGGCACCTGGAGCCGGCCCTATGGGCGCGAGGTCTTCATGCCGGGCTTGGCCGTGGCCGTGCTGCCCTATGACCCCGCCCGCGACCGTGTCGTCCTGATCGAGCAGCAGCGCGTTCCGGCCCGCTTCGCCGGCCTGCCGACGCTGATGATCGAGGTGGTGGCCGGCTTGGCGGAAGACGGTGAAGACGCTGAAGAGGTCGGCCGGCGCGAGCTTGAGGAGGAAGCCGGCCTGACGGCGGGCGCCATGGTGCGCGTCGCCGACTTTATGCCTTCACCCGGCTCCAACTCCGCGCGCTTCCAGCTCTATTTCACCCAGGTCGACAGCGCCGGCGCCGGCGGCTGGCACGGCCTCGAAGAGGAAGACGAAGAGGTGCGCGCCTTTCCCGCGACCGCCCAAGAGGTCGAGACCTTGCTGCGCGAGGGCCGCATCACCAACGGCCTGGCACTGGTCGCGCTCCAGTGGTTCCTGCTCAATCACAAGACCTTGCAGAGCGGCGCCTTGCCGGAGCCCGTCCCAGCCCCCTAGTTTGACACAACGCGACAACGAGAGACGCCCCAGGATGAAGACCAGAGACGGCTTTGTCGGCACCATCGGCAACACCCCCCTCATCAAGCTCCATGGCCCTTCGGAGGCCACCGGCTGCACCATTCTCGGCAAGGCCGAGTTCTTGAACCCCGGCGGCTCGGTCAAGGACCGCGCGGCACTCGCCATCATCCAGGATGCCGAGGAGAAGGGCCGTCTCAAGAAGGGCGGACTGATCGTCGAGGGCACGGCCGGCAACACCGGCATCGGCCTGGCGCTGGTCGGCCGCGCGCGCGGCTATCGCACCTTGATCGTCATCCCCGAAACCCAGAGCGAAGAGAAGAAAGAGATGCTGAAGCTCTGCGGGGCGGAGCTGATGCAGGTGCCGGCCAAGCCCTACCGAGACCCCGGCAACTATGTCCACATCGCCCGCCGCACGGCCGAGGAGAAGGCCAAGACCGAAGAGTTCGGCGCCATCTTCGCCGATCAGTTCGACAATCAGGCCAACCGCGGCGGCCACTACCGCACCACCGGCCCGGAGATCTGGGACGAAACCGACGGCAGCCTGGACGGCTTCATCTGCGCGGTCGGCTCCGGCGGTACGCTCGCCGGTGTGGCCATGGCCTTGCGCGAGCGATGCAAGGATGTCGTCATCGGTCTCGCCGACCCGCCGGGTGCCGCGCTCTACAGCTATTTCACCAAGGGCGAGCTGAAATCCGAAGGCAGCTCGATCACCGAGGGTATCGGCCAGGGCCGCATCACCGGCAATCTGGAGGGCCTGGAGGTCGACGAGCCCTTCTTCGTGCCGGACAGCGAGGCCGTTGAAGCAACTTTCCAGATGTTCGAGCAGGAAGGCCTCTGCCTGGGCCCCTCCAGCGGCGTCAACGTCGCCGGTGCCATCCGCCTGGCCCGAAAGATGGGGCCCGGTCACACCATCGCGACCATCCTCTGCGACGGCGGTCAGCGCTATGCCAGCCGCCTCTACAACCCCGCCTTCCTGCGCTCGAAAGAGCTGCCGGTGCCGGCTTGGCTGGAGAAGGCGGTGGCATGACCGAAGAGCTCTTCCGTCAGGATTCCTACCTCAAGAGCTGCGAGGCCAAGGTCACGGCCGCCGGCCCGGAGGGCATCGCGCTGAACCGCACCGTCTTCTATCCCGAAGGCGGCGGTCAGCCGGGCGACAGCGGCCTCCTGCGCTTGGCCGACGGCAGCGAGGTCCGGATCGCCACCACGCGCAAAGGGGACGCACCCGGCAGCATCATCCATCAACCGGCCGAGGAGGGCGCGACGCTCGCCCCCGGTACCGAGGTCACTGCGGTGATCGACTGGGAGCGGCGCTATCGCCTGATGCGCATGCACACCTGCATGCACCTGCTCTGCAGCCTGGTCGAGGGCGACGTCACCGGCGGCCAGGTCGGTGAAGGCAAGGGCCGGCTGGACTTCAACCTGCCCGACGGCCCGCCGGACAAGGCCTGGCTGCAGGAGGAGCTGAACCGCCTGGTGGCCGAAGACCATCCGGCTGCCTCCCGCTGGATCGAGGAGGCGGAGTTGGAGGCCAACCCGGGCCTGGTCCGCACCATGAGCGTCAAGCCGCCGACCGGCAGCGGCCGGGTGCGCCTGATGGAGATCGCCGGTGTCGACCTGCAGCCCTGCGGCGGCACGCACCTGAAGTCCACCGCCGAGGTCGGCCGCATCGAGGTCGGCAAGATCGAGAACAAAGGCCGGCAGAACCGCCGCATCAACCTGCGGCTCGTGGACTAGCCTGGCGGACTAACTGTCGCCTTGCCCTGCTGCGGCCTCTCGACGCTAGGCAGTGCCCGATCATTAGAGGGAGCTGTGAGGATGGACGACGGACAGGGGCCATTGGTCTCGACCGCCTGGCTGGCGGAACACCTGGGCGCGCCGGACGTCCGCGTGGTCGACGCCACCTACTACCTGCCGGTCGAAGCTAAGACCGGACGCGAGGAATACCTGGCTAACCATATTCCTGGTGCCGTTTTCTTCGATATCGACGAGATTGCCGACAGCGACAGCGCGCTGCCACACATGCTGCCGGCACCGGAGAAATTCTCCTCGAAAGTGCGCAAACTCGGCCTCGGCGACGGCGTGCGTATCGTCGTCTATGACGGTCGCGGTATCTTCTCGGCGCCCAGAGTCTGGTGGATGTTCCGCCTCTTCGGACACGACGACGTCCGCCGTCCTGGACGGTGGCCTGCCGAAGTGGCTGGCCGAGGATCGCGCGACCGAGGAGGGGCCGGTCACCTTGCGCGAGCGCCACTTCACAGCGCGGATGAACTCGCTGATGGTGCGCGATCTGGAGCAGATGCAGGCCAATCTCAGAAGCAACCGCGAGCAGGTGCTGGACGCCCGCGACGCCACCCGCTTCGCCGGCAAAGGCGAGGAGCTTTGGCCCGGCCGGCGCAATGGCCACATTCCCGGCTCCCGCAATCTCCCCTTCCCGCAGCTCTTCCAGGCCGACGGCAGCCTCAAGCCGGCAACGGAATTGGCGGCAGGCTTCGCCGAGGCCGGCATCGACCCCAGGAAGCCCATCGTCACCTCCTGCGGCTCCGGCGTGACCGCTGCCGTCCTGGCATTGGGCCTCGAGGTGATCGGCGCCAGGGACGTGGCGCTCTATGACGGCTCCTGGGCCGAATGGGGCCTGCCGGACGAAACCGGCGGGACGCAGCGGCCGATCGAGACCGGTCCGGCCGCCTGAAGGCCAGCCAGCCGATGGCCCGGTTGCCGCAGATCGAGTGCACCATCACCTTTCTGGAGATGGTGGAACCGCCGAGCCTCAAGCCAGCCAAGCCGCTGGGCGGGCCGGCCTTGAGCCTGTTGCGGGTCGAGAAACCCACGGTCGCCTTCTACCGCTTCCTCTACAACACCATCGGCGCCGAATGGCTTTGGTTCGAGCGCCGATTGATGCGCGATGCCAAGCTGGAGAGCATCATCCAAGACCCCAAGGTGGAGGTTTGGGTGCTCTACTGCGGCGGTCAGCCAGCCGGCTATGCCGAGCTCGACTTCCGCCTGCAGACGAGCCGGGAGGCGGTCGACCTCTCCTACTTCGGCCTGATGCCGGCCTTCATCGGCCAGCGCCTGGGGCCCTTCCTCTTGAACGCCGCCCTGCAGCGCGCCTGGTCGACCAAGCCCCGCCGTGTCACCGTCAACACCAATTCCATGGACCACCCCAGGGCGCTGCCGCTTTATCAGCGCTTCGGCTTTCGCCCGATCCGCCGGGTGACACGGGTCTTCGACGACCCGCGGGCCACGGGCGTGATGGGGTAGCTTGCACATTGCCTGACAAGCGCATCGCAGAACTGGATCGACTTGCATCACATCAAAAAATGAATATTTTTTAATTACTTACGATTTCATCTTACGGCTTGACCGGAGGATCTCTACCCATCGCCTGATCAAGTGGGAAAAGGTCCTCCGGTCAAGCCGTAGGATGACGTGGTGTGGGCTTGAGTAGAAGGCGCCCGCGGGCCCAGATGGGAGGATGCAGCGCGCATCCGCCACCCCTCTTGCTCGCAGTGACTTCTACAAGTCACCCAGTTAAGACCCCAGGAATCGGTCGCACGCCGTCTTGCACGCTGCGCGCTGCTGCGGCACGGTCTGGCCTGTTGACGCCCCGCATTGAGGGCGGCCCGCGCCCTGCTCAGGTGAGGACCATGCACGCTGTCGATTGTGTCATCCCGGTCTACAATCCCGACTATTCGGATCTGCAGCAAGCGGTGCGCTCGGCACTGGACCAGGAAGAGCCCTGCACAATTACGCTCGTCGACGATGGCAGCAAGGCAGACGGCCGCGACGTCATTCGCCAAGTGGTCGCCGAGACCGGCGTCAGCCTCGTCACGCTCGGCGAGAACCATGGCCCCGGACCCGCCCGCAATGTTGGTGCAGCACTGGGCAAGGCCGAGTTCCTCTGGTTCTGTGACGCCGACGACTGGGCAGAGCCGCACTTCCTCTCCACCGCAGTGGATCGCCTTCGGAACTTCCCGAAGATCGTCGCCTTTCAGGCCGCAGTCGATTTTTTGGGCGACCTGCCGCCGCTGCCACTGACTGACAGACGTTTCCAGAAGTACTGGCACGCGATCCCCGGAAACAAGGTCATCAGGCGCTGGGCCTTTCACCTGGCAAACGGATTTGGGACCGGGCCCGCTTTTCGCGGCCCCTATGCCGGCGAAGACGTGGCCTTGAACATGAGTCTGCGCCTCTTCGGTAAGATTGGATATGACCAGCAGAATGACCCGGATCGTCGCGCTCACTACAATTATAGAACCAAGAAGGGGGATCATTTTTGGCTTTACGTTGAGAATACAACATTGATGGAGGACAACTCCGTAAAGTTTACAGGAAAGGAGCCACCACGAGAGATTGTCACTGCGGTAAGGCAACAGAAAGAGTGTACGACTAAGAACATGACCAGCATCCGTCGCTTCTTTTTGGGCTCCGAGGACGCGGGGACCGGCGAGCCTGACCAAGCCTCGAGTGAAGATTTCATCGGGCTCACGGCGATTGAAGAGATCTAAGCAGACGAGGGCCTCGCCGCGTGACGTCTTGCGCGACGCGCCCCACTGCGGCACGGTCAGGCCTGTTGACGCCCCGCTCTTAGGGGCGGCCCTTTGCGAGACATCAGGTTTAGGACCATGCGTGCCGTCGACTGTGTGATCCCGGCCTATAATCCAGACTACGTCGAGCTCTGCCAGGCGGTGCGCTCGGCCAAGAAGCAGAAGACCCCCTGCACCGTCACCCTGGTCGACGACGGCAGCAACGAGGAGGGCCGCAAGGTCGTCCGCCAGGTGGCCGCCGAGATGGAGGTCGAGCTGATCTCGCTGGGCGAGAACCGCGGCGCTGGGGCTGCGCGCAACATCGGCGCCTCGATCGGCAAGGCGGAGTTCGTCTGGTTCCTCGATGCCGACGACTGGGTCGAGCCGCGCTTCCTCTCCACCGCGATCGCGCACTTGCGAAAATATCCTGAGGTCGTCGCCTTCCAGTGCGGCCTGAATTTCGTCGGCGAGGTCCCGCCGCTGCCCGACGGCGACCCGCGCTTCGACATTACCGCCAAGGCGATCCCCGGCAACAAGGTGATCCGCCGCTGGATCTTCCACCAGGCCAACGGCTTCGGCTGCGGCCCCGCCTTCCGCGGGCCTCTGTCCGGCGAGGACGTGGCCCTTTACCGAGGCCTCGTCGTCTTCGGCAAGATCATCTCGATCAAGAAGCCGCTCTACAACCTCCGGGTCTCCAAAGGCGACCACTTCTGGCGCATGGTGGAGGACTCGACCATCAAGCCCAACGGTCGCATTCGCTACGAAAAGTCGAAGCAAAGGGCGAAGACGGTGCACGCAGCGAACCTGCACAAGAAGCTGGCAACCCGGAACTTGGAGGAGATCCGCGCCTTCTTGCAGAACGTGGAGGAGGAGGAAGAGCCTGGATCGGGAGCAAGCACCGAAGAGGCTGTCGCGGTTAGCGATTGGCCTTGAGCGGCACGCCGTCAAAGTCAGTCACCCAGCACGCCGGTTCCTACCAAACACCCCCCTTCCGCTCGCGCTCTTGAGGGGTTAGCCTTTCTTCTCACTGATGGGCACCTTGGGGAAAGGAGCTGGCCCATGGTGGATGAGCGGGCATTGAATGTGCTGGGGGAGCCCCTGGTGGACTGTTCCTTCGACCCCTTGACCGGGTTCTTCCGCAACGGCTGTTGCGATACCGGGCCGGAGGACATGGGGATCCATACCGTCTGCGCACAGATGAGCGAGGAGTTCCTGGCCTTTTCCAAGGCGCGGGGCAACGACCTCTCGACGCCGCGGCCGGGCTTCGGCTTCAAGGGGCTCAAGGCCGGCGACTGCTGGTGCCTCTGTGCCGGGCGCTGGTATGAGGCCTACCGCGCCGGCAAGGCGCCGAAGGTGCGCCTGGAGGCCACCCATGAGGAGACCTTGGCGATGATCCCCTTGGACGCCTTGAAGGAATTCGCCCTCGACCTCAATTAGCGCTTTATGACGCTCGTCATCACTGGCGCCGCCGCGCACGACCTGGAGGACTGGGTGGCCATGCGTTGCCAGTTGTGGCCGGACCTCTCGGAAAGCCAGCAGCGATCCGAGCTCGAGGATCTGATGGCCCGGCACGGCTATCGCGGCTGGATCGCACGCGAAGACGGCAAGGCCGCCGGCTTTGCCGAGGCCTGCATTCGCCCCTATGCCAACGGCTGCGACAGCACCCCGGTGCCCTTTCTGGAGGGCGTCTGGGTCGAGCCGGCCCTGCGCCACCTGGGCATCGGCGCGCGCCTGGTCGGCCAGGTGGAGGCCTGGGCCGCAGCTCAGGGCTTCTCCGAGCTGGGCTCCGACGTCGACATCGCCAACCTGATCTCCCAGGCCGCCCATCAAGCCTGGGGCTTCGAGGAGCGCGAGACGGTGGTCTATTACCGGCGGCGGCTCTGTCCCTCGAGGGAGGAGTAAGGCCCCTCCAGGCTTGCTCACCAAGATTAGTCCGTCTTGTTGAACAGGCGCCGCGCTTCTTTTGATGCAACCCAAGTATCCTCCCGCCCGTCATTGCGAGGAGCGTGCGCGACGAAGCAATCCAGAGAGTAACGTCAAGGTGTTTTGCACTGGATCGCGTCGCTGGCGCTCGCGATGACGCGCGAGTTGGGGAGGAGTGCCATAATTGAAAAGAATTGCGCGACTGTCTGCTTTATTGACTCAACAAAGAACCCCCACAGCACAAGACCTGCCTGCCGCCATCGTCCCCTACCCCGTCGCCAGGAAACCCTTCGTCACCTGGGCCTCGCGGGCCAGCATGATGCGCTGGGCGGCGCGCATGTGGGCCTGCATGATAGCGAAGGCCTCGTCGCCATCGCCGGCCGAGAGCGCGGCCATCAGCTGGTCTTGATAGGAGATTCCGCGCTCGCGCAGTTCGGGGTTGGGCTGGTCGTAGATCCGGCGGCAGACCGTCAGGTCTTTCAAGAGCCGGGTCAGAAAGCGACAGGTCAGCCGCAGCAAGGGATTGTCGGAGAAGCCGGCCAGGGTCTCGTGGAACTCAAGTTCGGCGATGCGCTGCTCGCGCTCTTCTTCGATCGAGGACGGCGGGTCCTGGTAGGCGCTCATGCGGCTGCGTAGCGCGTCGATCTGCTCGGGTGTAATACAGGCGGCCAGATCGCGGGCCAACTGCGGCTCCAGCGCGATGCGCATCTCGTAGATGTCGGCGATGGTCACCTCCTTGAAGAAGAAGTGATTGGCCAGCAAGGCGGTGGCCATGTCCTCGCCGACCTCGGTGATGAAGGCGCCGCCGCCGGGGCCGGTGCGGGTGCGGACCAGACCTTGCGCCTCCAGCACCTTCAGCGCCTCGCGCACGGTTCCCTTGCTGACGCCCAAGGCTGCAATCAGCTGATGCTCTTGCGGCAGCCGGTCGCCCGCCTCCAGACCCTGGCTGATGATCCACTCCTTGATCGTCTCGGCGATCGCTTGCGGCCGATTGCGTCCGCGCGGTGCGGCAGGCGGCCTGGGCGCGTCACTCGAGGGGGTATCGGCAGGCAACGGCATGCTCCTCCGTCAAGGGCGTCAGCGCCGGCGCCTCGGCCCGGCAGTCGTCCCGCGCGCGCGGGCAGCGGCCGGCAAAGGCGCAGCCCGGCGGCGGGCGCAGCGGATCGGGCAACTCGGCGGCCACGGCTTCGCTGCGCCCCAGCGCGCGGCCGACCACCGGTGCGCTGCGGGCCAGAAGCTCGGTATAGGGGTGCCGCGGCCGCTTGAAAACAGTCTCCGCTCGGCCGAGCTCCACCACCCGTCCGAAGTAGAGCACCGCCACCCGGTCGCTCACCGCCTCCACGACGGCCAGATCGTGGCTGATGAAGAGGTAGGTCAGCGCGAAGGCGCGCTTCAAATCGGCCAGCAGGTTGATCACCTGCGCCTGCACCGAGACATCGAGGGCGGAGACCGGCTCATCTAGGATGAGGATGCGAGGGCTGGCGGCAAGCGCGCGGGCAATGCCGATACGCTGCGCCTGTCCGCCCGAGAACTCATGCGGATAGCGTTCCAGGAACTCCGCGCGCAGATTGACCGCCTCCAGAAGCTCGGCGATGCGGGCCTTGCGCGCCGGCGCTGCCATGCCGGCCAGGTGGATCAGCGGCGCCTCGAGGATCTGGCGGATGGTCTTGCGCGGATTGAGCGAGGAGATTGGGTCTTGGAACACGTACTGGATCAGGCGCCCGAAAGCCGCCGGGTCGCCGCTTCTCTCTGAAAGGTCGCTGCCTTCGATCTCGATCCGCCCGCTGCTGGGCGAAAGCAGGCCGACCAGCATCCGGGCCAAGGTGGTCTTGCCGCAGCCGGACTCGCCGACGATCCCCAAGACCTCGCCGGCAGCGACCTGGAAGCTAACGTCGCGCACGGCGTGGACCAGGGGCTTGCGCCGGCCCAGCAGAGAGCGGCCGCCGCCGAAGGTCTTGGTCAGGTCGCTGACGGCCAGCGCGGCGGTCATGCCACCTCCTCCGCCTCGGGATAGAGGCAGCGCACGGCACGCCGGCCGCTTTCGGAGAGCGCGATGTCGCCGCGCCGGCAGGCCGCCTCGGCCTTCAGGCAGCGGGGCGCGAAGGCACAGCCGGACGGCAAGGCATCGACCGGCGGCGGCAGACCGGGAATGGCGTTCAGCTGCCGCCGTCCCTCGCCTAACTCCGGCACGCAGGCGATCAGCCGGCGAGTGTAGGGATGGCGCGGCCGCTCCAGGACCTCGGCCGTCGGGCCGGTCTCCACGATCCGGCCGGCATACATCACGGCTACCCGGTCGCAGAGCTGGGCGACGACGCCGAAGTCGTGGGTGATGAAGACCAAGGCCAGCCCGCGCTCGCGCCGCAGCTCGTCGAGGAGTGCCAGCACCTGGGCCTGAACGGTCACGTCCAAGGCCGTGGTCGGCTCGTCGGCAATGATCAGGTCGGGGTCGTTGGCCAGCGCCAGCGCAATGCCGACGCGCTGGCGCATGCCGCCCGAAAGCTCGTGCGGGAAGGAGCGCGCGCGAGCGGCCGCATTGGGGATCCGCACCCGCTCCAGAAGCGACACGGCGTGGCCCCAGGCCACTCGGCGCGGCACGCCACGATGCGCGCGTACCGCCTCGACGAGCTGGTCGCCGATGCGGGTCAGCGGGTGCAATGTGGCCAGCGGATCCTGGAAGATGTAGGCGACCCGGCCGCCGCGCAGGCGCCGCAGGGCCTCCGGCTTCATGGCCAGCGTGTCCTCCCCGTCGATGCGCACCGCGCCACCGGTGATGACACCCGGCGGCGAGGCCACTAAGCCGAGCAGCGAGAGTGCCGTCACCGACTTGCCCGAGCCGGACTCGCCGATGATGCCCAGGCACTCGCCCGGCTGGACCTGGAAGCTGACGCTGCCGACGGCCTTGTAGACGCGTCTGCCGACCTGGAACTCCGTCCGGAGATCTTCGACCTCCAGCAAGGCGTCGCTTTGGCTCGCGGGCGGCGCCTCCTCGCGCCGCACCACTGTCGCCGCCGCCGGCCTCGACAAGGCCCCGGAGCGCAGGCGCGGATCCAGCGCGTCGCGGATACCGTCACCCAGCAGGTTCACGCTCATCACAATGATAAAAATCATCACGCCGGGGACGATGGAGGCGTGCGGCGCGGTGATCAGCAGCTTTCGTCCCTCGCCCAGCATGGAGCCCAGGTCGGCCTGCGGCGGCTGCGAGCCAAGCCCCAAGAAAGAAAGCCCGGCCGTCTCCAGGATCATCCAGCCAATCGTCGTCGAGGTGGCCACGACAATCACCGGCAAGACGTTCGGCAGGATCTCCGACCAGACGATCTTGAGCTTGCTCTCGCCACAGAGGCGGGCGGCGTCGACGAACTCGCGATGCGCGATGGCGACCGTGGCGCCGCGGATGTTGCGGGCGAAGAAGGGTATGTTGACGACGGCCACGGCATAGAGCGCGTTCAAGAGGCCCGGCCCCAGCACCGCGACGATGGCCAGTGCCAGCAGGATGTAGGGAAAGGCCATCAGCATGTCGACGGCGCGCATGATCAGCCCGTCGGTGCGCCCGCCGTAGAAGCCGGCGACGATCCCGATCGCGGAGCCGACCAGGGCCGCGATCGCCGCCGCCCCGATGCCGACGGCGAGGCTCAACTGCGTGCCCCAGATGAGGCGTGATAGCAGGTCTCTCCCAAGATGATCCGTGCCCAGCCAGGCCCCCTCGGTGAAGGGTCGCTTCAGGCGGTTCGCGGGGGCGGTCAGGTCCGGATCGGCCAAGGGCAAAAAGGGTGCAGCCAGGCACACGACGATCAGCAGCAGCAGCACCACGCCGCCGAAGGCGGCCAGCCGGTTGCGAAGGATGAGCTTCAAGGTGGTCATGCCGCCGGCCTCAGGTCTTGACCCTGGGGTCGAGCCAGCTTTGCGCCAGGTCGGCCAGCAGGTTGAAGAGGACATAGCTGGCGGCGACCACCACCACGCCGCCCTGCACTAAGAGAATATCGCGCGTCGAGATCGCCTGCACCAGCATGCGGCCTACGCCCGGCCACTGGAAGACGGTCTCGATGTAGACCGCGCCGCCCAGCACGAAACCGGCCTGCACGCCGATCACCGGGATGATGGTGACCAGCGCGGCCTTGAAGGCATGGGCATAGAGCACCCGGCGCTCGCTGACGCCCTTGGCCCGCGCGGTGCGGATGAAGTCCTGGCGCAGAACCTCCAGCATGGCCGAGCGGGTCAGCCTGGCAATCACCCCGGTGGCGACCACCGCCAGGGTCGCCGCCGGCATGATCAAATGCGTCAAGAGATCGATGAGCCCGCCGCCGCCGTAGATCGCGAACATGCCGCTCGCCGGCAGCCAGCGCAGGTTCACCGCAAACAGCAGGATCAGCAGCAGTCCTAGCCAGAAGGAGGGAATCGAAATCCCGATCAGCACCAGGAAGGTGAAGATCTTGTCGGTCCAGCCGTATTGCTTGGCAGCCGTCCAGATGCCGACCAAGAGGCCAAAAAAGGTGCAGAGGATCAACGCCGCGCCGGCCAGAATCAAGGTGGCCGAGAAGCGCTCCAAGACCTCGTCGATCACCGGCCGGTTCAGGCTGTAGGAGCGGCCGAAATCGCCTTCCAGCAGGTTGCCGAGCCAGATGACGTACTGCTCGGCGAGCGGCTTATCGAGGCCCAGCTGCCGGTTCAGCGTCTCGACGTTCTCCGGCGTCGCATAGGAGCCCAGTATCGCCGTCGCCGGATCGCCCGGGATCAGCGCCATCATCAGGAAGACGATGACCGTCAGCCCGAAGAGCACCGGGATCAATGCCAAGAGGCGTTTTAGGGCATAGCCGAGCATGAACGTTAGTTCCTCGAGGAGCCGCTCCGGCGTGATGGTGATATGCAGTCCGCCTGTTGCACAGCAAATCCATTGCAAGCTTTAGGCCGGTATTGCCCAGCAATACTGCCGTCATCGCGAGCGATAGCGCGGCGATCCAGGTGTTCCATGCACCTGAGCCTACACTGGATTGCCGCGTCGCTGACGCTCCTCGCAAAGACACAGGTCTAAGTCAGCCATAACGCTGTGCGCTAGGCCCCAGCGTTCAGTCGAGGCCTACCCCTTTTCTGTCTGGGGCATTAAGCGCCATTGGAAAGAATACGGCGGGGCCGAACACGCGACCCCGCCGCAGGACTTCAGTTCTTCGAAACGCCGTCCAGCAGCAGGAAGAAGGAGGGCTGCAGGCTGAAGCCCTCGACCCGGTCCGAGGTCGCCGCGTTCTGCTTCCAGTTGGCGATGAAGGCCCAGGGCGCGTCCTCGTAGACGATCTCCTGCATCTGCTTGTAGAGCTTGGCACGCTCGGCCTGGTCCGTGGCGCTGCGCGCGGCTTCCAAGAGCTTGTCGACCTCCGGATTGGAGTAGTAGCCGGAATTGAAGCCGCCCTTGTCGGGGAAGGCGTCGGTGCGCAGGGCCAGGTAGGGCAGCGTGTCGGGATCGTTGGTCATCCAGGCCATCTCGGCCATGTCGGCCTTGCCTTCCAGGCCGGGATTCACCTGAGAGAGGAAGGTGTTCCACTCGTAGGTCTCGATCTCCACGTCCAGTCCCACCTTGGCCAGATCGGCCTGGATCGCGGCCGCCATCGGCACGGGGTCGAGCATGCCCGATCCGCCCTCGGTCACGTAGAACTTGAGCTTGGCGCCAGCATGCCCGGCCTCTTCGATCAAGGCCTTGGCCTTCTCCGGATCGTGCGGATAGGGCTTCAGCGAGCTGTTATGCGCCCAGGCGAAGGCCGGCGGGGTCGGGCTGGAGGCGACCTCCGCCGTGCCCTGCAGGATCTCGTTCACCATCGCCTCCTTGTCGATGGCGTAGTTGATCGCCTGGCGCACCCGCTTGTCGGCGAAGGGCCCTTCCTTGGCGTTCAAGATCAGGAACCAAAGATGCGGGCCTGCCTGCTCGTGAAGAACAAAACCGTTGCCGTCGAAGCCGGCCACGGAATCCGGCGGGATCTCCACCATGACGTCGATGCCGCCAGACAGCATCTCGGCGACACGCGTGTTGGCATCGGTGATCGGGCGGAAGACGACGGCCTCCAAGGCCGGTGCACCGCCCCAGTAGTCGTCGTTGCGGGTCGCCACGACCTTGGCGTTGGATTCCCACTCGGCGAAGCGGAAGGGTCCGGTGCCGGAGGGGTTGCGGCCGAAGTCCTTGCCGTGCGCCTTCACCGCTTCCGGCGAGACGATGAGGCCGGTGGGATAGGCCAGGTTCGAGAGGAAGGGTGCGTAGGGCGCGTTCAAGGTGAACTGCACCGTCTTGTCGTCCAGCGCCGCCACCTCCTCGATCGCCGAGAAGAAGAAAGACAGCGGGAAGGGCCCGGTGTCGTGATGGGGATGGTTCTCGTCCAGCATGCGGTCGAAGTTGAACTTCACCGCCTCGGCGGTGAGCGGCGTGCCGTCATGGAAAGTGACGCCGTCACGCAAGGTGAAGGTGTAGACCTTGCCGTCCTCGCTGATGGTCCAGCTCTCGGCGAGAGAGGGCTCGACCTCCAAGGTGCCGTCCTTGTAGCGCACCAGGCCGTCATAGAGGTTCATCAGGATGCGGAAGTCGTTGACCGCGGTGACCGCCGCCGGGTCGAGCGACTTGGGCTCGGCGATCTGGCCGACGACCAGGACCCCCGGCGGGGTCTGGGCCATAGCGGCAGGGCTGGCCAGCGCGGCTGCAACAAAGGCCGCTCCGATCCCGGCTTTAAAGATGCTGTTCATGAGTGAACTCCCTGTTGTCCTATCGCGAATTTATCATTATAAATCCCCCTTAGCAAGTTTATCATGATGAATTTGCACACTGGGAGACGCTGGAGGGATGCTGCCGCAATGACCTTCTCGGTTCTGGCCTTGGACTCGCGAGACGGCGCGGTGGGCTGTGCTGCCATGACGGGCAACCTGGCGGTGGGCGCCTGGGTGCTGCGCGCGGCCGCCGGCGTGGGCGCGGTGGCGACGCAGGGTTTCAGCGTCAGCTCGCTCTGGGGGGACGAAGCATTGGCGCGCCTGGCCGCTGGCGAGGCGCCGCAAGCCATCGTCGATGATCTCGTCCAGCGCGACCGGGGCAGCGCACTCCGCCAGCTGAGTGTCCTGGACGCCTCGGGCCGCGGTGCGGCCTGGACCGGATCGGAGAACCAGGACGCCAAGGGCCACCTTGTCGGCGAAGGCTTCGTGCTGGCCGGGAACTGGCTGGCCAACGACGAGGTCTTGGCTGGAATGGAGCAGAAGCTTCATGATGCTCGCTCGCATTACGCCAACAGCCTTGCACGCCACCTGCTGTCCGTTCTGGAGGCGGGTTTCAAGGCCGGTGGCGATGCGCGCGGCGCGCTCTCCGCGGCACTCAGGGTCGTGGCTGCGGGCCAGCCGCCGATGGATCTCAGGGTCGACCACGACGCGGCACCCTTGAAGCGGCTTTGCCAGCTGCACGCCATGACGAAGAGCACCCCCTATAGCGACTGGCTCGAAAGTCTCCCTACCCTGGAGGATCCGCAGCGCTCTTAGGCACGCGATCGGCGATGCTATAGTGCCTGGCACGCTAGGCAGCGTGCATGGGAGATAGAGGGCTTTGACCGAGGCAGAGCATGATCGACGGTGGCTTCCTTTCGAAGGAACCGAGAACTTCCGCGACATCGGAGGCTACGAGGCCGCAGAGGGCGCAAGGGTCAAGTGGGACACGGTCTTCCGGTCCGGATCGCTCACAAAGCTGAGCAACGCTGATCTCGAGCGGCTGGGACGCATAGGGCTGCAGCTTGTCTGCGATCTCCGCACCGCCGAAGAGAGGCAGACGCACCCGAGCCGCCTTCCCGGCGACGCGCCGCCCCGAGTGGTCAGCCTCTCTGTCAAGCCGGAGTCCGAGAGCGAACTGGAAGAAGAGCTACGCAGCGGCCGTATCTGGGAGCGCTTGGACAGGAGCGACGTGACCGCGGAGGACACACGGCGGATCATGTGCAAGTTCTACCGCTCCTTCGTCCTGGATCGCACGACTGTCTATAGCGCCTTCCTGAAGGAGCTCTGCCATGGCGGCAACCGCCCGGCACTGGTCCACTGCGCCGGCGGCAAGGACCGTACGGGCGTGGCCATAGCACTTCTCTTGCGCACGCTCGGAACCCCGATGGAGACAGTTGTCGAGGACTATGCTTTGACCAACAGGGTGGTTCCGCTTTGGGCCAAGCAGGCCGGGGACAGAGAGGTGCCGGCCCACATCCATGCGATCCTGCAGGCCAACCCCGACTTCCTGCAGGCGGCCTTTACCGCGATCGATGAGCGCTACGGGTCTTTCGACGGCTACCTTCAAGACGGACTGCTGATGACCGGGGAAGAGCTGGACGCCCTGCGGTCCGCGTTACTGGAGTAGGCAAGCTCCCCGCCTTGTCCCTCGCCACCGATTTTGGCCTGATCCCGGCGCTCGGCGGCGAGGTCCGCCCGGACGGACACCCCCTCGCCCGCCTGAGCCGCGCCGAGATCGTGCGCCGCATCGCCTACGTCCCGCAAAGTCACGCCCCGCCCTTCGCTTACGCCGCCTTCGAGATCGTGCTGATGGACGAGCCCACCGCCAGCCTCGACGTCGGCAACCAAGCAGCGGTCTTGGCCGAGACCTCCAACTTGGTCCGCTCCGCCGGCGCCGAGGGCCGCGGCGTCATCCTCTCCACCCACGACTCCGACCAGGCCTATGCACTGGGCGCCGAAGTGCTGCTGATGCGCGACGGACGGGTGGTGGGGAGAGGAGCGCCGGAGGTGGCACAAACTGGAGAGAGCCTGAGTGCGGTCTACGGCGTGCCGGTAACGGTCGAGCGGACGGAGAGCGGGCGGTTGGTCTGCGCGCCGACTATGGCCAGGTAGCTGTGTTCGACCGGCAAGTTGGTGGAGTTTCCTCACCAAATGCCCGCCCCACGTCGTCCTACGGCTTGACCGGAGGACCACTTTCCACTTTGCAAAAACGTCGATGTCTTACGTCTACATCATGACCAACCGCGCCTACGGCACGCTCTACATCGGCGTGACCAACGACATCGCGCGCCGAGCGTGGGAGCATCGAGAGGGTATCGCACAAGGCTTCACCAAGACCCACGGCCTGAAGTGGTTGGTGCACTACGAAGAGTTTCAAAGCATCACCGATGCCATTCAACGCGAAAAGCGACTCAAGCGCTGGAAGAGGACCTGGAAGATCGCGCTGATCGAGGCGCAGAATCCGAACTGGGAGGACCTATATCCGCTGCTCGTGTGAGCGGCACCTGATCGTCCGGTCAAGCCGGACGATGACGCTGAGGGGGTACATCCAGAAAACACCTGCCACCACTTGGTCTTCTCAGCTACGCCGCCGCGCTCCGCCCCAATATCCAATCCCGCACCGCCTTAGCCCCGCCCGATAGCTCTGTCCTCTCCGACCAGACCAAGTAGAACCCCGCCCCCGTGCGATGCCGCCAGGGCCCGATCTGGGCCAACAGCCCCTGCCCCAGCAAACCTTGCGTGACATGCGCATAGCCCATCGCCACCCCCTCGCCCGCCATCGCGGCTTGCAGCACCAGCGCGTAGTCGTTGAGGCGCAGGCCCTCGCCCTGGTCGCGGTAGTCTAGGCCGAAGGCCTTGAACCAGTCGCGCCAGCTGGGGCGGGGGCGGTAGGGTTCCTCCAGGTGGATCAGCGGGGCGGCGCGCAGGGCCTCCAGCGTGTCGATAGGCGCGGCGCGGGCGATCCATTGCGGGCTGGCGACGGCGTGGAGTTCCTCCTCGGCGATTAGGGCTGATTCGTAACCGCGCCATTCGCCCTCGCCGCGGCGCACGCCTAAGGAGATGCCCTCCTGAGCCAGGTCGAGCTCCTTGTCGGTGGTCTGCAGGCGCAGGTCGACGGACGGGTGGCGGCGGTGGAAGTCGGCCAGCCTGGGCACCATCCAGTAGTTGGCGAAAGCGGTGGAGACCGAGAGGGTCACGTGGTTGCTGCGCGCCAGGCGGCCCAGGTGGCGCACGGTCGAGGTCACCCGCTCGAAGCTCTCGGCGACGTCGTGCTGCAGCAACGCGCCGGCGTCGGTCAGCTCGATGGAGCGGTGGCCCCGGCGGAACAAGGGCACGCCGATCGCGCTCTCCAGCCGGCGGATGGCCTGGCTCACGGCCGGCTGGGAGACGTTCATCTCCTCCGCGGCACGTGTGAAGGAGCCCAGGCGGGCAGCCGCCTCGAAGACGGCCAGGTGGTGCAGGGAGCCCACTTGCCGGATAAGATCACGCATAATCTGATCTTATGCGTAGCCTCACAATTTTCCAAGGTCACAGAAGGCGGCCGCACAGGTAAGGTTAGGCAGACTCAAGGGAGGTCTCATGAGCGAAGCGGTCTCGAAAAGCCGGCGCGGTCGTAGCCGAGGGGGTGCCAGGGAGGCCAAGGTCGCCCGGCCGCAACCCGCCGCACCGGCTTATGTCAGTCGCAAGATCCCCTTCTATGCCCTTCTCGACGAGGAAGGCCTGGTCAAGCTGGAGGAGCAGGCCGACTGGCTGATCCAGGAGATCGGGCTGGAGTTCCGCGAAGACCCCACGGCCTTGGAGATCTGGCGCAAGGCCGGCGCCGATGTGCGCGAGACCCGGGTGCGCGCGCCCAAGGGCATGATCCGGGAACTCTGCCGGACGGCTCCCTCGGAGTTCACCCAGCTCGCCCGCAATCCGGAGCGCAGCGTGCGCATCGGCGGCAACAACCAGGTCTTTGCGGCCACCTATGGCCCCCCATTCGTGCGCGATCTGGAAGGCGGCCGGCGATACGGCTCCATCGCCGACTTGGAGAAACTGGTAAAACTGACCTATCGCCTGCCTGCGATTCATCATGGAGGCCTGGTGGTCTGCGAGCCCTGCGACGTGCCGGTCTCCAAGCGGCATCTCGACATGCTGATGATCCACATGACCTGCTCGGACAAGCCGCATCTGGGCGCGATCACCGAGATGAGCCGGGCGCAGGACAGCGTCGACATGGCCCGCATCCTCTTTGGGCCCGAGGTCTTCGACAACAACTGCGTGATCATGGGCAACGTCAACACCAACTCGCCCCTGCTGGTCGACAAGGTGGTGACGGAGGCCATCCGCACCTATTCGGCCAACGGCCAAGGCATGATTGTCGCCCCCTTTATCCTGGGTGGCGCCATGGGGCCGGTGACCACCGCGGCCTCCATCGCCCAGGCCTTCGCCGAGGCCATGATGTGCTGCGCCTTCAGTCAATTGGTGCAGCCCGGATCCCCCTTTATCCTCGGCAATTTCCTCTCCTCCATGAGCCTGAAGTCGGGCGCCCCCACCTTCGGCATGCCGGAGCCGGTGCTGTCCAACCTGGTGATCGGGCAGCTGGCGCAGCGCCTGGGCGTGCCGCTTCGCTGCGGTGGGTCGCTGACCGCCTCGAAGGTCCCGGACGCACAGGCCGCGGCCGAGAGCGCGGACTCCATGATGTCGACAGCGCTGGGCGGCGCGCACTTCGTGCTGCATGCCGCCGGCTGGCTGGAGGGCGGGCTCTGCACCGGCTACGAGAAACTGATCCTCGATGCCGACCGCCTGGGCGCCTATCAGGTCATGCTGCAGGGGCTGGCGCTCGACGACAATGCGCTGGGCCGCAATGCCTATGACGACGTCGAGCCCTCCGGCCACTTCCTGGGCTCGGCCCACACCATGGCCAACTACGAGACCGCCTACTACGACGCCGTCATGTCCGACAGCGAGAGCTGTGAGCAGTGGGAGGAGCGCGGCTCTAAGGACTCCGCACGCCGCGCCTACGAGCGCTGGAACGCGCTCCTGGCCGACTACGAAGCGCCGCCGATGGACCCCGCCACCCGCGAGGCCCTGGAGGACTTCGTGGCGCGCCGCAAACGAGACTTGCCGGACGCCTGGTACTAGGATCGCCTCAGAGATCCGGAACCACGTCCGACAGGAGCCGCCGTCATGACCTCAAGCATCCGCCTTAGCCCCAACGACAATGTCGTCGTCACCACCCGCCCGCTGCAGGTCGGCGACGAGGTCGAGGGCGTCGCCGCAAAGAACCTGATCCCCCGCAGCCACAAGATCGCCACGCACGCGATAAAGGCGGGCGAACCGGTGCTGAAGTATGCCCAGGTGATCGGCTATGCCGAAGGCGATATCGAGCCGGGCGAGCATGTCCACGTCCACAACGTGGCCTTCCGCAATACGGAGCACGACTATCAGTACTCGGTGGACGTGAAGCCCGTGGCCATGGTGCCGGAGGCGGAGCGGCGGACCTTCATGGGCTATCACCGGCCCTCGGGCCGGGTCGGCACGCGTAACTACATCGGGGTGCTCACCTCGGTGAACTGCTCGGCCACGGCTGCGCGGATGATCGCCGAGGCTTTTGGCCCCGAGGAGATGGCCGCCTATCCCAACGTCGACGGCGTGGCCGCCTTCGTGCACGGCACCGGCTGCGGCATGGCCGGCGACGGCGACGGCTTCGCCGCCCTGCAGCGGGTGCTGTGGGGCTATGCCCGCCATCCCAACTTCGCCGGCGTGGTGCTGGTGGGCCTGGGCTGCGAGGTCAACCAGATCGACTTTTTGTTAGAGGCCTACGGCATCGAGCGCGGGCCGCTGTTCAAGACGATGAACATCCAGGACGTGGCCGGCCTTCGCCGCACGGTCGAGGCCGGCATCGCCAAGGTCCGCGAGATGCTGCCGCATGCCAACGAGGCGCGGCGCGCCCCCGCGCCCGCCTCCGAGCTTGCTTTGGCGCTCCAATGCGGCGGCTCGGACGGACTCTCCGGCATCACCGCCAATCCGGCCTTGGGCCGTGCGGTCGACCTGCTGGTGGCCCAAGGCGGCACCGGGGTACTGGCCGAAACGCCGGAGATCTATGGCGCCGAACACCTCTTGACCCGCCGCGCCGTCGACGAGGAGACCGGCCGCAAGCTCGCCGGCCTGATCTCCTGGTGGGAGGAGTACACCGCCCGCAACAAGGGCTCGATGGACAACAATCCCAGCCCCGGCAACAAGAAGGGCGGGCTTACAACCATTCTTGAGAAGTCGCTGGGCGCTGCGGCCAAAGGCGGAACCACGCCGCTGGCCGGTGTTTACAAGTACGGCGAGCTGATCGATCGTACCGGGTTCGTCTTCATGGACAGCCCCGGCTACGACCCTTGCTCGGTCACCGGAGAGATCGCGTCGGGCTGCAATTTGGTGGCCTTCACCACCGGGCGCGGCTCGGCCTTCGGCTCGAAGCCGGCGCCGACCATCAAGATTGCTACCAACACGGAACTCGCCCGCCGCATGCCGGAGGACATGGACGTCAATGCCGGCCGCATCGTCAGCGACGGCGCCAGCGTGCAGGAGGTGGGCGAAGAAATCTTCGAGTTGCTGCTCAAGGTCGCCTCCGGCCAAGCCTCGCTCTCGGAGGCACAGGGCCTGGGCGACTACGAGTTCGTTCCCTGGCAAATCGGCGCGGTGATGTAGCCCGTGCCCCTCATCTCACAGGAGCCAAGACAGAGATGCAGAGCCACGCAAAGGTCGTGATCATCGGGGGCGGCGTCGTGGGCTGCTCCATCCTCTTCCATCTGGCCAGGTTCGGCTGGAAGGACGTGGTGCTGCTGGAGCGCAACGAGCTGACGTCAGGCTCCTCCTGGCATGCGGCAGGCCAGATCCACACCATCAGCTCCGACCCCAATATCTCCCGCCTGCAGGGCTACACCATCAAGCTCTACAAGGAGATCGAGGAGATCTCGGGCCATTCGGTCGGCATGCACGCCACCGGCGGCTTCTACCTGGCCTCCAACCAGACCTGGTACGACTACCTGAAGCGCGAGCGCTCCAAGGCCCGCACCATGGGCCTCGATCAGGAGTTCATCTCGGTCAAGGAGGCGGCCGAGCGCCATCCGCTGATCGATCCCAAGTTCTATGTGGCGGCGCTCTGGGATCCGCTCGACGGCGACATCGATCCCTCCGGCGTCACCTATGCTTTCGCCAAGGCGGCCAAGGTGCATGGCGCCAGCTACTACACCCACACGCCCGTGATCGAGACCAATGCCAGGTCCGACGGCGGCTGGGACGTGGTGACGCCCAAAGGCACGATCCAGGCCGAGATGGTGGTGAACGCCGGCGGCCTCTGGGCCCGCGAGGTGGGGCATCTGGCCGGCTTGCACCTACCGGTGCAGCCGATGGAGCACCACTACCTCATCACCGAGGCGATCCCGGAGATCGTCGCGCGCCCGGCCGAGGCGCGGCTGCCGGCCGGCGTCGACTACGAGGGCAACATGTACTTCCGCCAAGAGCGGCAAGGCATGCTGCTCGGCACCTACGAGCCGAGCTCGACCCCTTGGAAGGTGGGCGGCACGCCGCAGGACTTCGGCCACGAACTGCTGCCGCCGGATCTGGACCGCATCTCCGACCGCCTGGAGATGGGTTTCGAGCGCATCCCGGCGCTGGGCCGTGTCGGCATCAAGGACATCATCAACGGCCCCTTCACCTTCGGGCCCGACGGCAATCCCATGATCGGCCCGGTGCCGGGCCTGCGCAACTACTGGACGGCGGTGGGCGTCATGGCCGGTTTCTGCCAGGGTGGCGGCGTGGGCCTCACCATGGCCGAATGGATGATCGAGGGCGAGCCCTCGATCGACGTCTGGGCGATGGACGTGGCCCGCTTCGGCGACTTCGCCACGCCCGACTGGGGCACGGTGAAGTCGGCCGAGAACTACGAGCGCCGCTTCGTCATGACCTTCCCCAACGAGACCCTGCCGAAGGGCCGCCGGCAGAAGACAACAGCGCTCTATGACCGCCTGGTCGCCAAGGGCGCGGTCATGGACCAGGCCTTCGGGCTGGAGCACGCGCTTTGGTTCGCCGACGGGCCGGAGGATGCGCATGAGGACCCGACCTTCCGCCGCTCGCGTGCACACGATTACGTCGCCCGCGAGGTCAAGGCGGTGCGCGAGGCCGTCGGCTGCATCGAGATCGCCAACTTCGCCAAGCACCAGGTGAGCGGGCCCGGTGCACGCGCCTTCCTCGACCACCTACTGGCCGGCCACGTGCCCAAGCCCGGCCGCCTCACCCTGACGCCGATGCTGACGCCCAAGGGCCGGCTCTACGGCGACCTGACGGTGGCCTGCCTGGCCGAGGAGGACTTCATGATCTTCGGCTCCGGCGCCATGCAGGAGGCACACCGACGCTGGTTCGAGGCCCGCCTGCCGGCAAGCGGGGTCGCCTACGCCAACCGCTCCGACGACTTCCACGGCATCGCGCTCTCGGGTCCCAAGTCGCGTGACCTGCTGTCCCGCATCACCCGCGACGACGTCTCGGCCGAGGCCTTCCGTTTCCGCGACATTAGAAGAACCTTCGTCGCCGGCGTGCCGGCGATACTGGCTCGCATCTCCTTCTCCGGCGAGTTGGGCTACGAGATCTACGTCGCCCCGCAGTTCCAGCTGCGCCTGGCCGAGGCGATCGAAGAGGTCGGCCAAGACCTGGGCCTCACCTGGTACGGTGCCCGCGCCCTGCTGTCGATGCGGCTGGAGAAGAACTGGGGTGTCTGGACCCTGGACTATCGTCCCGACTTCACCGCGGCGGAAAGCGGCATGGCCGCCTTTATCAATTGGAACAAGGACTTCCTCGGCAAGGCGGCCGCCGAGGCCGAGCGCAACACCATCCCCGAACGCCGCCTGGTGAGCCTGGTGGTCGAGACCGACGACATCGACGTCTCCGGCGACGAGGCCATCCTGAAGGGCGAGGAAGCCGTCGGCTACGTCTCCTCCGGCGGCTATGCCCACTCGCTTAAGAAGTCAATGGCCATGGGCTACGTCCGCTCGGACCTGGCCGAGGCGGGCGCGGATTTGGCCGTTGAGATCAATGGCCAGAGCTATCCGGCCGAAGTTCAGGCAGGTGCACTTTACGATCCGGAAGGCTTGCGGATGCGGAGTTAGCGCGGTCGGCAGCCGGACTGCATGCCCGGCCGTCGACTGGAGGACGGCCGGGCGGAATTCGAGTGAGCGCGGCTGAACTAGGCCCGAGCCTCAGAAAGCAAACTCCCCGACGGTGAAGAGCGTCACCTCGATGTTCTCCAGCACCACTCCCGCCGGTATGGTCGCGCCGTCCTCGAGAGCCAGGGTGTCGGTGCCATCGCCGCCGTCGTAGGTCTCTCCTGCCTGGATCTCGCCCTGGCGGGCCACCTTGAAGATGTCGTCGCCGGTGCCCCCGAAGAGGGTATCACGCGCGGCGTCACCTTTCATCAGGTCTTCGCCGGAACCGCCGTAGAGCAAGTCGTTACCGGCTTGGCCCCTTATGAAGTCGTCACCCTTGTCTCCATAGAGGCCAGCATCGAGGCCATCACCACCGTAGAGGCTGTCCTTGCCGCCGTTGCCGTAGAGCTTGTCCTCGCCATCGCCTCCGTAGAGGCTGTCGGCGCTCCTACCGCCACGGATCAGGTCGTTGCCGAGACCGCCGAGAGCATAGTCGGAGCCTTCACCGCCAAATAGACTATCGATGCCCGTGCCACCGTGAAGACTGTCCATAGCGGTCTCGCCAAGCACCCGGTCATCGCCGCTGCCACCGAAGAGACGGTCGGCGCCATCGCCGCCCTTAACCAGATCCGCGCTGTCGCCGCCACGAGCCAGGTCGCCGCCGGCGTCACCGTAGACTTTGTCGTCGCCGAATCCTCCATCAAGATTATCCGCGCCGCTACCTCCGAAGAGCCTGTCGTTGCCTGTGTCGTTATTGATGACGAAGTCGCTACCGCCCGTGATACGATCGTCTCCGCTACCTCCGTAGAGGTCGTCATCATTCCAAAACCCGAAGATTCTGTCATCGTCCAGACCGCCGAACAGTGTGTCGGCCCCTGAATTCCCCAAGAGATGGTCTCGTCCCGTTTCCCCGTAGGCACTGTCCGCTCCCTGACCCCCAATCAGATCATCGGAACCACCGCCGCCGTTCAGCAGATTGTTGCCGGCAACGCCATTGAGACTATCGTCACCCTTGTCCCCGTAGACGCTGTCATTCCCCTCACCCCCCTGGAGACTGTCGTCTCCGCCGCTGCCGTACAGCTTGTCTTCGCCTTCATCTCCGAAGAGACTGTCGCCGATTGCACCACCGTGGATCAGGTCGCTGCCGAAGCCGCCGTAGGCAATGTCCGAACCATCACCGCCAAAAAGGCGATCCATGCCTTCGCCACCGTAGAGACCGTCCGCACCGTCTTGGCCAAACTGCCGATCCTCTCCACTGCCGCCGTAAAGACTGTCGTCATCGCCCAAACCGAAAAGTCTATCATTCCCGCTCAAGCCAAAAATTTCATCAGCCAGATCGGTTCCGGTCAGTGTATTGTTCTCGCCTGCGGTGCCAAAGATGATCGCCACGCGGCCACTCCTCTGTTTACAATGCCCGCAATCTTGCAAATTTTGTTTGGGTGTTCAAGGCGATTTACAAAGAGTCATCTTACCGCCGGTGGCGTGCAGACATCGGGCGCGATAAAGCCGTCCTCGATAGATCAGACTCCCTATCGGTCACCAAACTGAATTCGGGCGGCGCTGTGTAAAAAAGATTGATGGACAAGGAGACACCCGAAAGCTGCCGGAAGCACGGCAAGGGCGAGCGCTAAGGTCTGCGGCGGCGATACTCCGCAAAGGCAACAGGCTCAGCCGGCGCCGAGCCCAGCTCTTGCAGAGGTCGGCCCCACCAACCGACGTCATGCCAGGCGCCCTGCTTGAAGCCGACGCCCCAGTAGATGCCGATTGGCTTAAAACCCAGGCTCTCGTGCAGCCGGACGCTGGCCGGGTTCGGCAAAGCGATGCCGGCATAGGCCTGACCCAGACCTTGCGCGATCAAGCAGTCGAAGAGCGCGCTGTAGAGCTGGCGGCCAAGACCGCGCCGCCGCGCGGCAGCGTCAACATAGACGCTGACGTCGCAGGCCCAGCGGTAGGCGTCGCGAGCCCGGTGGGCTCCTGCATAGGCGTAACCAAGCAGCCTGCTGTCTTCTTCCGCGACAAGCCAAGGAAAGCGCGCCAGCGTGGTCTCGATCCTGGTGGCCATCTCCTCGCCATCCGGGATCACGCTCTCGAAAGAGATGATGCTGTCGCGGACGATGGGCGCATAGATCTTGGCAATGGCTTGCGCATCGCCCGGTCGCGCCACGCGAATCTGCATATGCTGGTCTCTTGGACGTGAGTTGATAGGTACGACTTATCAGGACCTTGGCGCCTTCGCCAGATCGTGCGTCAAGGGATCTCCGAGATCCGCCAGCAGCGGCCATCCGTAGCTTGTCGATGCCCTCTCCAGACCGGTACCTTGGGGGGACGATCAGGACTGACGCTGGATGGAGAAGCCGCATGCCGCCCAAGCCCGAAGACGTTCGAGAAATGGCGGCCCGCTACGCCGAAGCCTGGAGCTCGCGCTCGTCCGAAGCGGTGGCCTCCTTCTTTGCCGACACCGGCCGGGTCTCGATCAACAACGCCGAGCCACTGATGGGCCGAAGAGCCATTACCGACAAGGCCGAAGACTTCATGAGTGAGTTCTCGGACCTGGTGATGACCCTCGACGAGATTAGATCCGCAGGTCAGAACGCAGTCTTCCTCTGGACCTTGACGGGAACGCATAGCGAGACCGGCAAGCCTATCAGCATCAGAGGGTGGGATGAGTGGTGGCTGTCCGAAGAGCTGCTGGTCGAGATCTCGCGCGGCCGATTTGATGAATTGGAGTACGACAGACAGATCACGGAAGGTGTCTAGAGCAGGAGCCAACTGCACGATAGACCCCGACTAAGTCTTGCCTTCGACGTTCGCTTTCAGACGGCCAACTACAGGGAAAGCTACCGCTACTCGAACCTGAGCGCCTCGATCGGGTCTAGCCGCGAGGCCCGGATCGCCGGGTAGAGCCCGAAGAAGATTCCGACCATTGCCGAGACCAAGACGGCGCCCAGGACCGCATCGGCCTCGATGAAGACTGCCCAGCCAGTCAGGTCCGACACCACTGCCGCCGCCCCGACGCCCAGCAGCACGCCGATCACGCCGCCCAGCATGCAAAGCATCACCGCCTCGGTCAGGAACTGGCGGCGCAGGTCCCAGCGCGTTGCGCCGACGGCAAGCCTGAGGCCGATCTCGCGGGTGCGCTCGGTCACCGAGACCAGCATGATGTTCATGATGCTGATGCCGCCCACGATCAGAGAGATCGATGCGACCGATGCCAGGAGGATCGAAAAGGTCTCGGTCGACCTGTTCTGCGCGGCCATGGCTGCCGCCGGATTGCGGACCCGGAAATCGTCGGGGCGGCCCTCGGCAAGGCGATGACGGTCGCGCAGCAAGCGCCCCAGTTCGCTTTCCACCCGCTGCATCTGATCGCCATCGGCCGCCTTGATCAGGATGTAGTGGATTGCCTGGCGACTGGTCTCGTGCCCGCCGCCCAGCAATCGGATCCGCGCGGTGGTCAGCGGCACGAAGACCACGTCGTCCTGGTCGCGACCGCTGCCGGAGGGTCCCTTGCGGTCGAGCACGCCGACCACTTCGAAGGGGACTTCGCCGATGCGCATCATCTGGCCGACAGCCTGCTCCTCCTCGAAGAGTGCTTCGGCGACGCTGGCACCGATCAGGGCGACTTTCGCCGCGCGGGTCACCTCGCCTTGCGAGAAGACGCGGCCCTCGGCCAGCGGCCACTCGCGCGCAACGAAATAATCCGGCCAAGTGCCGTTCACCCTCGTGCGCCAATTGCGGTTGCCGTGCACCACCTGCATGACCCCGCGGATTGAGGGCGCCACGGCGACGACACCGTAGGCTTCCCGGCCGATCGCGGCAGCATCCGCCTCGGTCAAGGTGTGACGTGTACCAGCCGCCAAGCGCGCCCCACCCTCGCGGCCGGCGCTGGGCTCCACCATCAGCAGGTTGGCCCCTAGCGTGCGGATCTGCTCTTCGACCCGCACCTGCGCGCCGCGGCCAATGGCCACCATAGTGATCACCGCGGCAACGCCGATGATGATGCCCAGCATAGTCAATAGGCTGCGAAGCGGGTGACCGCGCAGCGCGCGAAAGGACACCAGGATGCCCTGAACCAAGGTCATGGCATCAGCCTCGCCTGCTGCCAGCCCTGATCGACAAGGCGGCCGTCGCGCAAGGTGATGATACGCCCTGCATAGGCGGCCACGTTCGCATCATGGGTCACCAGCACCAGCGTACGCCCAAGACGGTTGAGTTCCGCCAGAAGAGCTAGGACGTCGGCGCCGGTTTGCGTGTCCAGCGCGCCGGTGGGCTCGTCGGCGAACACGATGGCCGGATTGTTGACCAATGCACGGGCGATCGCGACGCGCTGCTGCTCGCCGCCGGAGAGCTGGTGCGGCCAGTGGTCGAGGCGATGGCCGAGCCCGACCGCTTCCAGCGCATCGGCGGCCCGCTCTCGCCGATCGCGCGGCGAGAGGCGCGCATAGATCAGCGGCAACTCGACGTTCTCGCGCGCCGTATGCCGCGGCAACAGGTTGAAGGCCTGGAACACGAAGCCGATACGCCGGCACCGCAAGCGTGCCTGCTCGTCCCGGCTGATCGTGGTCACGTCTCGTTCCTCGAAGGCATAGTGACCGCCGCTCGGCCGGTCCAGCAGGCCCAGAACATGCATCAAAGTCGACTTGCCCGATCCGGAGGGGCCCATCACCGCGACGAACTCCCCCGCTTCGATCTGCAGATCTATTCCCTCCAGCGCGGTGACCGCGCCGCTCCTCAAGGTGAAGGCGCGCGACAACCCTTCGGTCCGAATGAGTGCCATGCCCTCAGAACCCGAGGCGAAGGCCGAAGATCGTTCGCTGGTCGGGGGCGGCGATCTCGCCGACAATGACCTTGTCTCCCGCCACGAAGGAGCCGTCACCGATTTCGGTCACGGCTCCGTCGCTTAGCCCGGTCTCGATGACGATCGGCACCGGCGAGCCGGCCTCCAGCTTCCAAGCGCGCTGTCCGGTGAGATCCCGTGCCGCCGTCGGCGGATCATAGCGAAGCGCGCTGTTGGGAATGACCAGGACGTCGCGCCGGGCATCGACCGCGATACGAATCAGCGCCGTCATGCCCGGCAGCAGCAGCAGGTCGGCATTGTCGACAGCGATCACCACGGTGTAGGTGACGACGTTCTGCACGACCTCCGGCGCCTTGCGGATCTCGATGACGCTGCCCTCGAAGATGCGGCCCGGATAGGCATCGACGGCGAAGCTGGCCGACTGTCCAATGCGGATCTGCCCGATATCGGCTTCGTCGATGCGCGCATGCACCTCCATCTCTTTCAGGTCGTGGGCGATGGTGAAGAGGGTCGGCGCCTGCAGGCTAGCCGCCACCGTCTGGCCGAGCTCGACGCTGCGCTTGATCACGATACCGTTGATCGGCGAGCGGATGACCACGCGCTCGAGATCGATCTCGGCGCGGCGCAGCGCCGCCTCGGCCATCTGGATCGCCGCCGCCCGGACACGCTCTTCGGCTTTGGCCGCACGCAGTTCGCTCTCCACCGACAGCATGGTCATGCGCGTGCTGTCGACCTCGCGCGCAGATATGGTGCCGCGCTGTCCCAAGGTCTGCTTGCCCTCGTAGTCGGCCTGGGCGTCGCGATAGCGAGCATCGGCCCCGGCCGTGGCGGCAAGCGCAGCCTCATGCTCAGCCATGGAGAGCGCCAACCTGGCTTCGGCCTCGTCGACGGCAGCCTCGAAGGTCTTGGCGTCCAGACGGGCCAGCGGCTGTCCCTGCCGGGCTTCGTCGTTGAAGTCGGCCAGCATTTCGGCCACCTGGCCGGAGAGCTGCGAGCTGACTTCAACCGTGTCCACCGCCTCGACGACGCCGGTCGCCGTCACCAGGATCTCCACGTCGCCGCGCGTGATGGCCGCAGACTGATAGACGACGCGGCTACCGGAGGCGCCACGCGTGCCAAGGTAATAAAGCGCCGCCGCGACCGAAATCGCCACGAGCGACGCGACAAGTCCTTTTCTCATTCTGCCGCCGTCGTCATAACGAGGCCCATCCTAGGCCTAGCCGACCGATCAGAAAACGGTCGATGCGTCGCTGGTCCGCACGACCAAACTCCAAACTCTGGCCGTTGCCGTGCGAACAGGACGACTTCGGCGACCAGTCTCGCCTCAAAAAAACAACTTCTGAATCATGTATGCGGAAACATGCTACCGAGAATACTTGGCGAAAGGTCACTTCAAACGGATGCTTTGACAAATGTCATTCTGTTCGCCAAACTAGCCTGCCTTACTCGTTGTAATCTTGGAGGGGTAGTCATGCGTGCTGTGATTCTTGCTGTCGTAGGCGGAGTTATCCTGGGTTCGACGGCGTATGCCAAGGGTAAGCCGGACACTCCTCCGGGCCAGGAAAAGTGCAATTGGGGTCAGCTGACAAGTTCTCAGATTCAAGAAGGCTTCCCTCAGGGTCCCCATGCATCGGATCCCTCGGGTGACGGACATGGTCCTGGGACTGCCGACGAGCCGCGGGCAGGGCTGCCAAACATTCTGGGCCAGGGCGACCTGCAGGCAACCTGTGAGTTTATTGCCGGCGAAGTCGACTAGCCTGACGGACCATAGTCTGAGAACACAAAGGGCTGCCTGGCAGCCACTTGGTTCAGCTGTGCTCAGCTAAGGGCATTGGTGGAGCGGACGGTGCCACAGTGGCGTCCGCTCCACTAAACGCGACGGATCGAGAATTCCACATTTTCGGTGTCTGGCCCCGTTCGAGCCTCAATATGTCCTGATGCAACGGCCAATTGCCTAGGCAACGCGTAGTATGACAGCGACCCCAGTTATCCCGCGCAGCATGCAGGGCTATTACGACGACTGGCGTATGTCGCCGGGGCTTGCCTGCAACGGCTTTGTGTTCTTGACCGGGCTTACCGGCGTGACGCCTGAGGGAAATCTGGCGAGCGATCCCGAAGAGCAAATCAGAGAGGCCTTCCGGCAGGTCTTGAGCGTGCTTGAAGAGGGTGGCCTGGATTTCGGCCACGTCGTCGAGATGACCAGCTATCACAGCGGCCTCAAAGATCATCTGGGGCTCTTCAAGCAGGTCCGCGCCGAGTTCGTGCGCGAGCCCTACCCCGCCTGGACGGCGATCGAAGTGGCCGGCTTCGTCACCGAGGGCGTGATCGTCGAAATCCGGTTGATCGCCCGAAGCGCCTAGAAGGCGCTTTGCCCTTAGAACAGAAGTGACGCCTTGAGCCCGCCACCGTAGCTTTGCGTGTTGCTGGAGAGGCGCCCCACGCCAACCGCACTGACATTCACGTTGTGGACGGTCAAGACGGTTAGCCCCGCCTCGAGGTCGAGATAGGTGCGGTCCAGCTCGCTCTGGGTGGTGAAGCTGCCACTGCTGGTAGGATCGCCGATGAATGAGGCCGTCGTCGTCGGCGACTTGCTGGTGAGGAACTGGGTGACGCCCACGCTCAGCCACGGCCGTGCGACGGTCCCGGAGTCGAAGACGTGCTCCATGCCCACCTCCACGGCCGGCTGCAGGTAGACGTAGACATCGTCGCTGTCGCGGACCTTGAGGTCGAGGCTGCCCGCCCCGCTTTCGGTCAGGCCGCCTGAAGAGACGTAGTCGACGCCCAGGTCGCCGCGCGGTTTCACGTACCAGTCGGTGAACTCGAAGGCATGCTCGGCGCGCAGCTGGCCGGACAGCAGCCAGATGTTCTGATCGCCCTCGGCCGTGGCGCCGCTGAAGACGCTGCGGCTGGTGTCGAAACTGGCAAAGCCTCCGGAGAAAGCGCCCGAGACAAGCGTATCGCCGAACTGGCGCTTCGCCACCAAACCGCCCTGGAACTGCCGTCCGTCGGCGTCGGCATAGCCGCCGTCCTCGTCCAACGAGCGGTACTCGATCGAGAGCGCGCCGCCCAGGAACCAGTCCTCGGCGACAGCGAACTGACCACCGCCGGCGAACTGGAAGGCGGTCTCGTCGAAGCCACGGCTGGCGCTGGTCTGATCGCGATTGAGATGGCGGCCGTCGACCCGCATCCAGCTGCACTGAGCCTCGGTGATGAAGCGGGCATCGCCGCTGCGCTCGCCACAGCTCAGCATGGAATCCTTGAAGTACTGGCTGGAGTAGAGGGTGGTCAGCTGGGTGTCGGCATAGATCTGCCCGTCCAGCGAGCCCAGCACCTCCTTGTAGCTGCCCAGATCCTGGATCTCCACCAGGTCTTCGAAAACCGGTTCCAGTGCGCCGTCAGCGAAGACGCTCTGGATATGCCGGGCGACCTCACCTTCGTTGTGGGTCGTTACAGCCAGGATCTGCGGGCTGGCAAAATCGATATCGTAGCTGACGTCGACCCGGTTCTGGCCCACGAAGGCCAGCTCGTAGCCCGCAACGACGCTCGGCTGGATGCTGAACAGGCTCCCGCTCCGCTGGGAGAGCCCGTCCTCCGCGACAAGGATGGTCACCGACTCCCTCGGCTTCTCGCCGCCGAGATCGATGAGTTCCATGATCAGATCGCCGCGCAAGTCGGCAGTGCCGGAGATCTGCATCCTGTCGGAGGTGTTGTTCGCGGCGTCGAGGGTCATGACCATCCGGCCGCTTTCTGTGTGAATGAAGTCCCCATCGTGCCGCAGGGTCGACACCCGGCCGGGTCCGCCCGGCTGCAGCGTCCCGCGGTTCTCGAAGCGGGCCACCTCGTAAACATCGCCGCTGTTCAAGACGCCACCTTCTTCGTTGATCAGAGTGATCTGCGTTTGGGTCGGCGCAGCACTCGAAGCGGCCGCGGCGTCCAGCGGTGCTGCTGGCTGCGTCGCCTCGGCGCACTGCTCCTGCCCCGCGTTGTCGACGCAGATCCAGCCATCGATGGTGCCGCTGTTGGTGATGACAACCTGGCTGGGTTCGCTCACGCCGGGAACGTCGATCGCCCGGATGGCAACGCCGGCGCTGGGATCGGCGTTGTTGAAGAGCTGGATCGTTCCCTTGTTGACGATGGTGTTGTTCGTGCCCTCTTGAATGACGATGCCGGCGCCGACGATGCCGGTATTGCCGAGGGGTCCACCGTGCAGAATGCGAGCCCCTTCCTCGATCGTAACCGCGATCGGGCCTTTCCCGTGGCCGCTGCTCTGGGCGTAGATGCCGCTGGAACCGGCGCCGGCAGTTTGAATGATCGCGTTCTCACCTGTCAGCGTGACCGAAACCTTGGTGTCGGTAGTCGTTGCCGAACCGGAGCCGCTCAAACCTCCAACGCTCTGTGCGACGACCCCGTGTGCCGTCTCTCCGTCGGTTTCGACGCTGTTCGATATCGTGACGCTGACAGGTCCGGCCGTTCCCTCGCCGCCATTGCTGCCGATCATGGCGCCGGTCGAATTCTGGGTCACCTCGCCGGCGATGCCACCGCCACCACCGACCGACTGCGCAAAGATGCCAATCGAACTCTTTCCGTCCGTTTGTAAGAGGCCATTGGAATTGACCGTGACAGTGCCGCCGTCGCCGCCGGCCATTGTCGTGTTTTGAGACATCGCGAGGCCGGTCCCGTATAGCGAATAGTCATTCGTCGCCACAGAGACATTGCCGGCGTGACCGCCGCCGCCGCCCACCGACTGGGCAAAAATGCCGTAGGAGGCAACTGTGATGTCGCTGTCCGCGGTGTTGGCGCCCGCCATAATCGCGGCAGAGCTTCCGACAGTGACCGTGACGTCACCGCCGTCGCCGGTCGCGGCACCGCCGCCACCGACCGAGACACTGCCGCCCTGACCGATGGCACCGGTGCCGCCACGCCCACCACCGTCGCCTCCTCCGCCGCCATTGGCGCCCACCGCGAGCGCAACGGCCGGCAGCTCGAAATCACCCGAGATCGATGCGCTGGTGCCGCCGTACCCGCCACCGCCGCCAATCGACTGAGCCCAAAGCCCGTGCGAATTGTCCGAATTGCCACCAGTGACCTTCTCTGTGTTGTTCTCGATCGTGACTGACTCGCCATGCCCGCCGACGCCACCTTGCGCGCCGATGGCGATGGAGGCGCCCGGCGCCAAGGCTAACGCCGCCCCGCCGCGGCCGCCGCCGCCGCAGACCGATTGCGCATGGATACCCGGTGACTCTTTGGCGTTAGCAGGATTGATCGCGCCACTGTTGGTGACCGAGACCTCTCCGCCGTCGCCGCCACCGCCAGCCCTGCCGCCGAGGGAGAACTCGGAGAAGCTGCTGCCGCCGAAACCACCGCCGCCGCCGATCGACTGCGCCACGATACCCGGCGAACAGCCGACTTGGCAGATAGCATCCTCACCGGCGTCGCCCGTATTGATCGTGTCGCTGATGTCGCCGCTGTTGTCAATCGTGACGCTGCCGCCGTTGGCGCCATCGGAGGCTCCCCCACCCAGGGAAACGATCTTGGCGCTCGAGGTGCCGCCGGAACCACCCGTGCCGCCGACGGACTGGGCGACGATACCGCCACCGGAGTTGCCGGCAATGGTGATCGATCCCGCGTTCTCGACCGACACGCTTCCGCCGATGGCACCGATGCTGCCACTGCCGCCCTGGGCATAGAAGTCGGCGAAGCCGGGGATCGAGGAGGAGTCGCCGCCATTCCCACCGCCGCCACCGATGGATTGCGCAAAGATGGCGACGGCCTCGTTGCCCTCGGTGGTGATTGGAGCACCGTCGCTGTTCGTAACCGTCACGTCACCGGCTGCGCCCGCACTGCCCGCCGATGCGGCAAAGGAAACGACCAGGGAATCCGAAGTTCTGGCGCTGCCGGCATGACCGCCGATCGATTGGGCGAGGATGGCGTGCGATCCCGTGCCATTCGTGTTGATCCCCTTGCTGCCGCTCTCGAGCGTGACAGTGACATCGCCCGACGGACCGCTGGCGCCACCGCCGCCGCCACTGGTATCGCAGCACCAACCGCCATCACCGCCCTGGCCGCCGGGTCCGCCCAGGCTGAGGGCGGCGATACCTGCCGAGTTGTCTCCGCTCGTGGAGATATCCCATTGACCGGAGATGGAGACGTCACCTGCGGTGCCGCCGAATCCGCCGGCACCGCCATCTCCGAAATTCTTGCCGCTGCCGCCGTTCGCTCCAGATCCGGCGATGGACTTTGCCAGAAAGGCCGGCGCGCTGTCGCCCAGCGTAGTGATCGTGCGCAGGCCCGTCGTGCCGCCATGGGCAACCACATCCCCTGCGGAGCCGGCGTCGCCGCCACGGCCGCCGTCATTGTCCGTGCCATCCACACCTGCGCCGCCGTCGCCACCCGCGTTCAACTACTGAAAGCCGTAGGACTTGTCGCCTTGAGTTGCCACCGACCAACCCGCCGTGCTGCTGGCCGTGCCGCAGTCGCCGTCCAGGCAGACAGAGCCACCGGAGCCGCCAAGGCCGCCAACGCCGCCATCCTTCGCACCGGTACCACCTTCGCTCCCCGCTCCACCGATACTAGAGGCTAGGACGCCCGGCACGACCTGCCCGGATGTTGTGATGCTCGCTGCACTTCCCCCTTGGCCACCTCCGACAATCTGGACGATCCCTGCGTTGCCGCCAAAACCCGCATCGCCGCCATTGTTGACCCCTCCGGACGCGCCACTTCCATTTCCACCGTCGCCTCCGGTGCCGCCTTGGCTCGTCACGACCAGCGCGGCAGCCTCGTTGGGTAACGTGTTTGCGCTGTTGCCGAAGGTTATGGTGCCATCGAAGGTGGCTGAGATATCGCCTCCGTCGCCAGCCAATCCACCATTTCCTCCGTCACAGGCAAGCGGGAAGGAGCAGGTCGTTTCTCCACCCAAGCCACCTTCGCCGCCAGCGCTGGCGATGGAAACCCCGCTCGCGCCATTGAAGATCGGGCCGGTCTGAAAGAAGTCTCCGACGAAAGAAACCTTTGCGTCCGGACCGTCGCCTCCATTGGCACCGTTCTTGGCAGATTCAAACTCCTCGTCGCTCCCTTTTGAGCCGGTGTTTCCAGCGGTGAAGACAGTTAGGAGGCTACCATCAGGATCGCTGTTTCCAATTTTGAATTCGGGCAAGGTTGAGACGCTTAGTTCTACGTTCGATCCGGCGGCTGACGGCACGTCCCACTACAGCAAGGCAAGATCGTTTGAAATGTTCTGGACCTCGACCAGATTAGCCGTATCGGGGACTTCGACCTGGATGAACAACTCGTCGGGCAGAGTGCCGGAACAGAGGAACTGCGTGGTGCTGCCATTCTGAGCAACGCAGTCGGCGGACGAGGGTGTCGCGCCGGTGAGCAAGAAGAGCAGCACAGTGGCGGCTCCGGCCGAAAGGCTCCCCAATGCCGTCGACACGCGACGTTCAAGACCGCAATTCGCGAGATAAACTCCCATATCCCCCCCCATTTCTGCCCAACAAATCGCGGTGTTGAACAATTGATAGCTGCTTGCACTGCGACTATTTCTTGCCGGTAGGGTCCTTGCCAGATAGCGTGGCATAGAAAATCTTGACGGGTCAATGACTGTATTTCTACTAATTGACGAGTGAGTGCATGATTTTGCGGTTTTCGTAGTTGTGTAGTCTCAACGGGCCTTGGGCAAGAGTCGTGTGCTGTCAGGTCGGTGACGATGACTTAGCTTTCGACAGAATCGCCGCGCTAAGCTATCATTTGTCGCGTCACGGGACGATCGCCCAACAGCTATGGGCGAGTTTGAACCGCAACCGGACAAGCAGAGAAGGGATGGCAAGAGGTCCAATCAAGCGTCTTTCGGAGACGGCGAGGCCTGGAACCGCCAATCTCTCCGCTCAACGCCTGCTCAAGGCCTACCGGGACGCGGCGGCCAAGGGATATCGCGGCGGAGCGGCGGACTTCGCCCGCTTGGCCGATCTCGCCGAAGACTGCGTGGCGAACAGCAATCATGAGGAGTGGTTGCCGGCAACCGTGATTCTGAATGCCTTCCACAACCTCTCCAAAGAATCGACGGCTGCCACGGCCCCGCAAGACAAGGGGATCAGGATTCCGCCGGAGTTTCATGCGGCGGTCGTGAGCACGCTGGAAGTCCTAGTGAGAGGGGGCGACGCCGCGCGCTGCCGACAGCTTTCCGAGCAGTTGGTGCGCACCTACCCCAAGACACAGGAAGCCTTCCTATCAGGAGCACCGCTCGCCTAGGCGCGATGCCCTGCCAAGATCACCGCGACCGACTCCTCGATGAAGGCCTCGGGCTTCAAACTGGGTTGCCTGGCGCGCACCCTCACTGCAAGGCTGTGTAGCAAGGCGCCAGCCATCCGGCCGAGCTTCGCCGGCTCGGCCGCATTCTTGAGCTCTCCCTGGTCGCGGGCAAGCGCGAAGCGTGCTGTCAAGGCCTCGTCGATGCAATCCAGAGCCCCTGCCAAGTCGGCTTGAATCTCATTGTCCACGGCGGCTTCGATCGTCGCCGTGCAGATGACCGGACAGCCGCGCGCCGGGCCGCCGCCCGACTGGTAGGTGGGCAGGGCGGCCAGGTAAAAGCTCGCCAGATCCTTCTCGATCCCCGCACCGGCGAAGAGCGCCGCGTGGAGCCGAGCGAGAAAGTCTCGATTGAACTGCTCGACGGCCTTTCGATAGATCGCCTTCTTGTCTCCGAAGGCGGCATAGAGGCTCGGCCGGTTCATGCCGGTGGCGGCCGAAATCTCGTCGAGACTGGTTCCTGCAAAGCCGCGCCACCAAAAGGCGTCCAATGCCGCGCCGAGGGCCGTCTCCGGATCGTAGGTTCGGGGCCGCCCGCGCCTCCTCGCATTCATATTGTACCGTTTCGCATAAAATTGTTGACATCCTTGCCAGAGAGGCAGAGAAATATATGCGAGTCGGTATAAAAGACAACCAGCTTGGCCCGCCTCGCGGCCCGGACGGGCTTCAAGGTTCGCTTGGAAGGAGCAGCGCGATTATGGCAGACGCAGCAGAGAACACCCCGGCAATTCCGGACTGGCATGTCACTGGAGACTGGTTCGACGTCTGTTCTTGCAACGTCCCCTGCCCTTGCACCTTTGCTCAACCGCCGACCGGGAATGCCTGTGACGTCGTCTTCGCCTACAGGATCAAGGAAGGCCACTTCGGAGAGACCGCGATGGCAGGTTTGAAGGTGGTGCTCATCGGCGCCTTCACCGGCAACATCTGGGCCGGCGACAAGGCGGACGCCGCCGTCTTCTTCGATGCCTCTGCCAGCGAAGCGCAAAGGCAGGCCCTGCAGTTGATCTTCACCGGCGCGGCGGGAGGCTGGATGAAGCAGTTCTTCCCGGCAATCGGCACGCTGCGCGGCGTGGAGTTCGCGGACATCGTCGTGGAGGTCGAGGACTCGCTGGAACATTGGCGCGTCGAGATCCCCGAGGTCATGCGCGCCAGCGGCGAGGCCTTGACCGGCCCCACGGCCGACCCCAGCAAGCGCATCCAGACCTTCAATCCGCCCGGCAGCGAAGTTGGGCCCACCAACGCGGCGGTGACTTGGGGCAAGTCGGTCGACGGCTTCTGGCGGGCCTTCGACTTCGACCAAGACCTTCCGGCGGGTAGGAACAGCAAGCATATCCCCTTCGACTGGAGCGGGCCCGACGCCCGATGGAACTTGCCGCCCTTGCATCATCCGATGGCCCTGCCAGGCGCGCCAGCGGGCCGCAGCTGAGCTGGCCAGCCGCTTGCGCGGCCCTACTCATTACGCTGAGCCTGTTTGCATGGCTCGCCGCGCTCGTCGTCATGGCCGACATGGACGAAGGTCCCGGTACGCCGCTGCATGACTTTCCGACCTTTCTGATTGGCTGGATCGTCATGCTGGCCGCGATGATGCTGCCCTCCGAACTCCTCTATGTCAGGGTCTTCGCGTCTCTGCAGGAGAACCGGACGGCAACCCGCCTCGGCCGTATCTCTGCCATCGCCGCCTTCCTGGCCGGATACGGCCTTGCTTGGACCGCCTACGGCATTCTCGCGTTCGGGTTGGATGCAGCCGTGAGAGAAGCGGCAATCGACGCGATCTCATGGGAGCGCGCCGGCCCGGCACTGGCTGGCTTTGTGCTGTTCCTCACCGGCGTCTACCAGATTTCGCCCTTGAAGCAGGCTTGCCTTTCACACTGCCGGGCGCCGGTGAGCTACTTCGCCCGCCGCTGGCGACCCGGGCAGCGGGGCGCCCTCGTCATGGGAACGGCGCATGGTCTGGTCTGCGTCGGCTGCTGCTGGGCCTTGATGGCCGTCATGTTCGCGGTGGGCGCCATGAGCCTGGTCTGGATGGGCCTCTTAGCCTTGGTCATGCTGGCAGAGAAGCTCTTGCCCTTCGGGCGCAGGCTGACGCTCCCTATCGCCGGCGCTCTCTGGGTGATGGGTCTCTGGGTCGCCCTCGATCCAGGGTCGGCGCCCTTGCTCGCAGACCCGCTGGTCTACGGCTCCAGCATCTGCCGCATCTGGTAGGCCAGCCGCAGCGGACGCCTTGACAAGCTCTGCATGCTTCACCAGTTATCATAGCGATCGATATGATAAGAGGCGACGATGGCGCGTACACGAGAGTTCGATCCCGACGAGGCCCTGGAGAAAGCCATGCATCAGTTCTGGGCGAAGGGCTATTACGACACCTCGATCCGCGATCTGGTGGACTGCACGGGCGTCAACTACTACGGCCTCTACAGCGTGTTCGAGAACAAGCATGGCCTTTTCCTGGCATCGCTGGATCTCTATCAGAGGACCGTGACCGAAGACCTGCTGAGAACCCTGGAAGAACCGGGCTCGGCGCGGCAGGCCATTCGGCGTGCTCTGGAGCGTGTTGCCCAGCTGATGCAGACGCCGGGCGGGCGAGTCGGCTGTCTCATGTGCAACACGGCCATTGAGCTTGCCCCGCACGACAGAGAAGCGGCCAAGAAGGTCAAGGGGCACTTCGCGCGGCTGCAGGCGGCTTTCCAGGCAAGACTCTTGGTTCACGAAAAGGCCAAGGGTGAGGCCCGAAGAGAAGACTTCGACGGCCTGGCGGAGTTCTTCTCAACGACCGTCTACAGCATCGGCATGCTGACACGCTTGGGAAGGTCGGACGCCACAATTGCGCGCCACATCGAAACCGCCTTGAAAGTCCTCGACTAAAAATTTTTTGGCTATTTCCATATCGATCGATCTGGAACCGACGAGAGGAGACAGACCCAATGTCCTATCTGAGCTACACGAAAGACCTTCCCGGCATCGCCGACGTCTTCCTGCGCGATCCGGCCCTCTATGGGCCGCTGCTGCAGTTCATCGAAGGCGTCATGACCCGGCCCTCCGAGCTGACAAAGGTCGAGCGCGAGATGATTGCCTCCCATGTCTCCAAGCAGAACGGCTGCGGCTTTTGCCAAGGCGCCCACCGCTGGACCCTGGCGGCGCTGGATGTCGGCTGGGACGTCATCGAAGCCTTGGAATCGGGCGGCGACAGCAAGGAGATCTCGCCCCGCCTGCGTCAGATGCTGCGCTTTGCGGACAGCCTGACACAGGCGCCGGAGCGAGTGGGCCAGGCCGACATCAATGCGCTTCTGAAGGCCGGCTGGTCCGAACAGGCGATCGAGGACGGGATCAACGTCATCGCGCTTTTCAACTACGTCAACCGCATCGTCGATGCGCTGGGGATCGAAGGCGAGGAGCCCTACTTCCGGCGGATCGGCAAAGCCCTTGCTGGCAGCGGCTATGCCCCTCTGATCGGGTCGGCGCACAAGCGGGGCAGCTAACCCGGCTAGCTCCTTCTCGAGGAGCCGGCCCAAGACAACCAGCAGCAGGAAAGGAAGTTCCCATGCCACAGAGTGAACAAGCCTACAACGCCAAGGCCTTCTCCGCACAGCCAGGCTACGACGAGGCGCGTACGCGCAAGGAGTTCGCCGAACTGATGCCACTCAAGACTATCATCATCTACTGCTACGACCCGCGTGCAGCCGGGATTCCGGCCGCGGTCGCCAAGGAGTTCGGCGAGGTCTATCCAGGTGAGGTCGTCACCGATGCAGAGGGTAATGGCATTGCTACAACGGCCACGGTGCTCAACGTCGTGGTTGCGGGCGGTCGCGCGATCGACGCCTTACGCTCCATCACCGTCGGGCAGCACCTGTTGGGCGTGGAAAACGTGGTGGTCGTCCATCACACCGACTGCGGCGCCAGCTCCTATACGCCCGACGGGATCATCGCCGCCCACAAGCACGAGCATGGATTGGACATCGCCGAGCTCTATGAACGGGAGAGCGTTGCCATTACCGACTACACCTCCTCCCTCCGGCACGACACCAAGCTGGTGAGAGACTCGGCAGGCACACCCCGGCACGTCAATGTCTATGGCTATGTCTACGACATCGACACCGGCGAGCTGACCCGAGTGGTCGAAGACCTGGGAACGTCAAACGCGCCCCATGCGGCCATTGCGTAACATGCTAGGACGCTCTTCGCGCCACAGGCCCCCAAAGGCAGGTCGGTGGCTCGAAGAGCCAATGGATAAGGAGAGAGAAAGTGCATGACACCTTGCCCTGGCATGTTCAAGGGGTCAGCTTCGCCGATGGCAGCCGCCTGGCGGAGGACTGGCGCAAGATCCACGAGAGTGGGGAGTGGCACTGGCAGTACGACACCCACGAACTCAGCTTCGACATCTACGAGCACGATGGACAGTACTGGAAGCTCTACCGCGCCCGCTTCGCGCGGGAAGACGGCTCCGGCTATACCTTCGGCTTTGGCGGCCAGGCCTGCCGCATGGCGCTCGTGCGCTACCGCCGCCAAGCGAGATCACCGCACTCCAGCCGCTTGATGGCAGAGGGTGCGGAAGAGTGGGTGCGCACCTACGAGGTCGATGAGGAAATCCACGAGGTCCTGAAGGCCGGAGAGGAGGATCCGAAGTACGGCGCACCCTACGGCCGCAAGCGCGCGGCCTGATGGAGGGCCTGAGCCATGACTGGACCGGTCGCACTGATCACAGGAGTCGGCGATAGCACCGGCAGCGCGCTCGCCCGCCGTTTTGCTGCGGGCGGCTATCGGGTCGCCATGATCGCCCGGAACGCCCCGCGCTTGAAGCGCCTTAAGCAAGAGATCGAGGGGGCCAGGGGCTTCGTAGCGGACTTGAACGACCTCGATGCTCTGACGCGCACCGTTGCCGACATCCAGGCCACCATGGGCAAGCCCAAGGTCTTGGTGCACAACGCCGTCTCCCACACCTTCGACGGCTTCATGGACGCGGACCCGGCCGAGCTGGAACAGAACTTTCGGGTCAACACGACGGCTCTGCTCTATCTCGCCAGAGCCTTGGCGCCCGACATGATCGCCGCCGGCAAGGGTGCCATCATGGTCACCGGCAACACGGCGGCCCATCGCGGCGTGCCGAAATACGCCCTCTTCGCCCCTACCAAAGCGGCGCAGCGGATCCTGTCGGAGGCCTTGGCACGGGAACTCGGGCCCAAGGGCATTCACGTCGGATACATCACCGTGGACGCGGCGATCGACGTGACCTGGCTGGGCCCCGATGAAGACCGCCCCGCCTGGCTGGTCCCGCCTGACGACTGGCCCTGGCCGCGCGAGGACTTCTTTGCCAAGCCGGAGGCCATTGCCGAAGAGGTCTATCACATGGCGCACCAAGACCGCTCCACCTGGGCCTTCGACCTCGTCGTCCGGCCCTTTGCCGAGAGGTGGTGAGGGAGAAGGCTCCAGAACAGATCGTCTTTTGGGCTGCCTGCTCCGCTTTCCAATACAGACATTTTTCAACGATAAGATCCTGCCATCTGGTTTCTCTGATCGCTATTACAGATGACCCTGTAATTTGTAAACAATAAGTAATACAGATTGTTTCAAAATATTTAGCCTCCGAACAGGAATTAGTTATTTCGCGTTATGTTTCATGCTGCTATGATCAAGGTCTGAAGAGGAAGCTTCATCCACCTTCTGAGACGGGGAGACGGTCTTATGGAAGCCTTCTTGAAGAAAATTCTTTCGACGCTGGGACTGCACACCGAAGACATTCGACTGGTGCTCGGCACCAACGACGACGACGAGCTCTTAGGCGACGACGCACTCGACATCCTGGTCGGTCTTGGCGGCGACGACCAGCTTGTCGGTGGCAACCACTTCGACATCATGCTTGCCGGCCCCGGCGACGACGTTCTGGTCGGCGGCTCGGGAGGAGATCTCAAGGCCGGCGGAGCGGGCAGCGACATCTATGCAAGTTCGTGCTATTGGTGCCCCGTGGAACTCGACGCGATTCAGGACGGGGACACCTGGGTCGATGTCCGCCCGCAGGACGTCATCTTCGACCCGGGCAACCCGGATGATACAGACGAGTTGAAACTCTTCGAGTTCGATGAGGACTTTGTCCGCTTCACCTTTGCAGCGGGGCTCGAGGCGGTGCGCTTCGACTTCGACGAGGACGGAGCCTATAACGACCTCGGCATCTTCGGCGACGCCCTGGAGGCCGACATCATCAGCGTCGACCAGTTCAAAGGTGACGGCAGCGGACTCGAGCGGGTGCGCATCGGCAACGGCCCTGGGCCGGAAGACGATCTCCTCCTCATGATCCAGCAAGGCACTGAAGGCACTTACCAAAGCGACGCGCTGGTCGGCGTCGATCAAGTCTCGGGGCGGGAGTACATGACCGGCGAAGATGGAGAGGACTTCCTCTTCGGCAACGGCGGGCGCGACGTCCTTCAGGGCGGCAATCATGACGACGCACTCTTCGGCGGCGCCAACAACGACATCATGGTTGATGGCTTCGGCAGGGATTTCATGGTCGGTGGCGAGGACGACGACCTCTTCGTTCTGACCGCCGATGTCCCGACGACCGGCGCCATAGCGAGCGCCGCCACGTGGGACTATAGCCCTTATCTGGATGTCGTTTTCGACTTCAACCCGGAGGAGGACTTGATCGGCCTAAGCGGATACACCGACGCAACGGGCGATCCGATCGACTTCGACGACCTGGTGTTCGAAGATGTCACCCTTAGCTACTTCCCCGGAACCATGGTGTCCATCCCGGCCGGTCCCGGGGCACCGGCGGATATGCTGTTCTTGAACGATGTCGAAAGCACTGAATTGGACGAGACCAGCTTCGTGTGGATGTAGGGCCGACACCAGCGCGACCCTCTTAGCCCACATTTCCCAGGTAAGATCGAGGTTGCGGTGTCTCCGAAGCTGATTCATGGTGGTATATCATGATGTTGCGACAGATGAAGCGGGGTTTTGATGGCACACCCGATGGGTGAATCCAAGCAGGGACCGCTTCGCCTGGATTTCGACCGCCGCTTGAAGCTGGAGTTCCATGGATCGAAGGTGACATCGGACGGCGGCCTGCTCGCCTATCGGGAACTTGACGACACCCTCGGCCTGACGGAAGCGGCAGCCACTGTGCTGGAAGACGGTCGTCGTGGCAGGAACGGTTGGCACGCCATCGCTGGGATGCTCCGGCAATCGGTGTTCGGGCGTTTGGCCGGGTACGAGGATGTCAACGATGCCGAGCGCCTCTCTCGCGATCCAGCGATGCGTTGGATTGTCGGCGGCAAGGCGACGGATCGCGGTGCCGCGTCATCGAGCCAGATGGGCCGCTTCGAAACGCAATGGCTGACGGCTGACGCCAATCTCGCCGCACTCGGCGATCTGTCCGGGCTGTGGATCGACCAGGTTCATGGGCGCAAGCCACCGAAGTCCATCGTGCTCGACATGGACAGCTCCGTCAGCCCGACCCATGGCGAGCAGGAAGGCGGGCTGCGCCCCGCGCTTCGCGCCCTACAATGGCCACTTCGGCTGCACCTGCTATCACCCGCTGTTCCTCTTCAACCAGTTCGGCGATCTGGAGCGCTGCGCTTTGCGGCCCGGCAACGTGCACAGCGCCGATGGCTGGCGCGAGGTGCTGGACCCGGTGATCGCGCGTTATCGCGACCGCAAGCTGCGGCGATACTTCCGGGGCGATGCCGCCTTCGCCTCACCGGAGATCTACGAGTATCTGGAGGCCGAGGGCTTCGGCTACGCTATCCGGCTTCCCGCCAACAGCGTGCTCCAGGGATACATTGGTCATCTTCTGCGCCGCCCGCGAGGCCGCCCGCCGCTAGAGGTGCGGCGCTACTTCGCCAGCTTCAGCTATCGAGCTGGAAGCTGGAACAAGGCCCGGCGCGTCGTGGCGAAGGTGGAATGGCATCCGGGCGAGTTGTATCCTCGCGTTGGCTTCATCGTCACCAACCTGTCTCGGCCCGCCGAGCGGATCGTCGCCTTCTACAACCAGCGTGGCACGGCGGAGCAATCCATCAAGGAAGGTAAGAACGCAATCCGTTGGACGCGGCTGTCATGCCGGAGCTTCAAGGCCAACGCGGTTCGGCTCCAGCTTCATGCACTGGCCTACAATCTGGGCAACTTCATGCGCACGCTGGCATTGCCCGAGTCGATTGGCCACTGGTCGCTGACGACGCTGCGCGAGAAGCTGGTGAAGATCGGAGCGAAGGTCGTGAGCCATGGCCGCTACGTCACCTTCCAATTGGCGGAAGTCGTCGTCTCGCGCGCGCTGTTCGCGGACATCCTCGATCGGATAGACCGTCTGCGACCACGGCCAGTGCCAACATGACCGCGCTCGAGTTGACTCGCGATGCCGCCGATCGCAGGACCAGTGCGCCTGGAAACTGCTCGTTCGGCCCGCCCAGCCCCCAAGTGGGCGCACATCCGCCCGACGCCCGCGCATTCGTGCATTCTCCGATGTCGCATGGTCTCGCCGGTTGCGCTCAGATCGAGATCCAGCCACTCTCTCACTGGAGAGCGGGGTTACCCGGGGAATCCCGGCTTAACAAGGATCGACACCACCATACGCCAAAGTGCGGCAAATAGCTGAAACTGCAACCGCATCCGCAACGATCGTCAAGTCGCTTGCTTTCGGGCTTGGATGCGATAGCCTGGCCCAAGCAAAGAACTGACGTGACGATCGGCTGCAGTTTCGGTACGCGGAGCGGGCGGAGTGGGCTGTCCGTGTTGGACGTTGGGAGCCTGATTGGGCGTGGACCGCCGGTGGTGAGGGACCGAGCCCAGCGGGCAACAAGAAAACTTCGTTCAACTGTATGCGCAAAGCTCGCCGTCGCTCTCCGACATGATGAGGGGGACGAGCGATGGCGACTTACATCGGGACAAACGGCAACGACACGCTGACCGGGACGGACCTGGTCGACAGCATCTTCGGGCTTGGCGGTGCGGACACGCTCTACGGTTTGGCCGACGTGGACTATCTCTACGGCGGCGGTGGCACCGACATCCTCTATGGTGGTGGTGGCGCGGATGTTATTCGCGGGGCGCGGGCGGACGACACCGCCTATGGGTCCGGCGCGCGAGACACGCTCATCGGCAACAGCGGCTCGGACCTGCTCTACGGGGGGGCCAGCCGGGACCGCCTGGTCGGCAATAGCGGCGTCGACACGGCGGCCGGTCAGACCGGCAACGACGTGATCCTGGTCGACACGGCCGGCGACGTGGTGATCGAGCTTGCAGGCGAGGGCACCGATAGCATCATCGCCTCTGCCAGCTTCACCCTGCCGTCTGGAGCCAGCGGCTATGTCGAGGAACTGCTGCTGGACCAGAGCGCGGGAGCCATCAACGGCGTAGGCAACTTCTTGGACAATCGGGTGCGCGGTAACTCTTCCGCCAATACCCTGGGCGGAGGCGCCGGTGCGGACCGCCTGCTGGGGCGCAGCGGCGACGACCACCTCTTGGGCGGCATCGGCGGAGATTCCCTGCTGGGCAACGAGGGCGTGGACACGCTGGAGGGTGGCTCGGGCGGCGACCTGGCCAACGGGGCCGACGGGAACGACAGCCTCTTCGGCAACTCCGGCGCGGACAACCTGCGCGGCAAGCTGGGCAATGACCAGGCCTTTGGCGGCGATGCTGGGGACTCCCTCTTCGGCGACAATGGTGCCGACACCCTGGCCGGAAATGCGGGCGACGACTTCCTCAAAGGCGGCGGCGGCGTCGACACCATGGCGGGCGGGATGGGCGACGACACCTTTCGCGTTCTGACCAGCGCCGATGTGGTGCAAGAGGCCGCCGGCGAAGGCAGCGACACGGTCTTCACGGAGGCGGACTTCACGCTCCCCGGCACGGCCACCATGGGCTACATCGAAGAGCTGCGCCTGGTGGGCGGCACCTCGGCGGTCGTCGGCCAGGGCAACGAGATCGACAACCTGATCCGCGGCAACACGGCTGCCAACACGCTGAAGGGCTATGACGGCAACGACGATCTCTCGGGACTCCAGGGCGATGACAGGCTCTACGGTGGCTCGGGCGACGACAGCATCGCCGGCGGTGCCGCTGTCGACGCCCTCTTCGGCGACAGCGGGCTGGACCGCCTGGCCGGCGGCAGCGGTGACGACAGCTCCCTCTTCGGGCGTTACGGCAACGACAGCATCTACGGCGGCAGCGGTAGCGACAGCTATCTGAACGGCGGCTTTGGAGACGATAGCATCTACGGCGACGCCGGCGTGGACACCCTGCTCTTCGGAGGCCAGGGCGACGACAGCCTCTATGGCGGCAGCGGTGCCGACAATGGCCTCATCGGTGGCTACGATGCCGACCGACTGAGCGGCGACAGCGGTGATGACAGCTTTTTCTACGGAGGCTCCGGAAACGATCGCCTCTACGGCGGCGACGGCGAAGACGAACAGTTCTACGGAGGGCTTGGAAAGGACAGCTTCTTTGGCGATAGCGGTAGCGATGACCTCTTCTACGGTAGCGGCGGGGATGACAGCTTCTTTGGTGGCAGTGGCAGCGATGGGCGCTTTTCGGGCGGCAGTGGCGCCGACTCCATCTATGGCGGCGACGCGGTGGACGCTGCCCTCTACGGAGACAGTGGCGCCGACCTGCTGGACGGCGGCCTAGGGGATGACAACTTCTTCTTCGCGGGAGAGGGGAACGACGTCATCGACGGCGGTATGGGCGCCGACTCGATACTCTTCGGAGGTGACGGCACCGATACTATCTTCGGGGGCAGCGGGGACGACTATGCAATTAATGCTGGTAACGGAAACGATTCCCTCTTTGGCGGTAGCGGTAGTGATTCCCTCGTTGGAGGCGGCGTAGGAAACGATCTCATCGAAGGCGGTGACGGTGATGACGAATCCCTCTCCGGTGGCATAGGACATGATACGCTTCGCGGCGGCAGTGGCGCAGACCAGTTGCTGGGCGGCGATGACAGCGATCGGATCTTCGGCCAATCCGGTGGCGACCGGCTCTACGGTGGCAGCGGAAACGACACCTCGCTCTTCGGTGGCCACGGTGCCGACAGCATCTACGGCGGCAGCGGTGACGACATACGGCTCTTCGGCGAGCTTGGTGGCGACGTCGTCTCCGTTGGCGGCGATGACACGATCCGCGGTGGCGATGGTGCCGACAACCTCGTCACCGGCGGCAGCGGTGCCGACAGCCTCTTCGGCGACAGTGGGAACGACAGCGGCTTCTATGGCGGCCTGGGTGACGACAGGCTCTACGGCGGCAGCGGGACGGACGCCTCCTTCTTCGGCAACTCGGGAGAGGACAGGCTCTTTGGCGGTCTCGCTGCCGATACCTTGCACGGGGGCAGCAGCGCCGACCGGCTCTTCGGCGCCGACGGAGACGACAGCCTGTTCGGTGATGACGGCGCGGACAGCTACCTCTATGGCGGCGAGGGCGATGACAGTCTCTCGGGCGGCAGCGGCGCGGACTCCGCTTTCTATGCCGGCTCCGGCGCGGACAGGCTTTTCGGTGGCTCAGGAGACGACAGGCTTTTCCTGGGTGAAACGGGCTCAGACCGCTTCTACGGGGGCGATGGCAACGACAACCTCTTCCTCGGCGGCGATGGGTCCGACGCCATCTTCGGTGGCAGCGGAGGTGACTCCTTAATCTACGGCGGAGCGGGGGTGGATAGACTCTACGGCGGTTCCGGCGACGACGATCTCAACGGTGACGACGGCAACGACCGGCTGTTGGGCGACGATGGCGACGACATCCTTATCGGCTATCGCGACGCCGATTCCCTCTACGGCGGATCCGGGCTCGACACGCTCTATGGCGGCAGCGGGGCCGACGCCGTTCAGTACGGGGGCGAGGAGTCCGATTACCTCTTCGGCGGCAGCGGTGCCGATAGCTTTCTCCGAGGCCAATCGGGGGCCGACAGGGTCTCCGGTGATGACGATGGCGATTATCAACTCTCTGGCGGAACGGGCGATGACCGCGTCTACGGCGATGGCGGAGATGACTATGGCCTCTTCGGTGATGACGGCAGTGACGGCATCTACGGCGGCGGGGGGGCAGATACCTTCCTGACCGGTGATGCAGGCGATGACAGCCTTTTCGGTGACGGGGGGGCGGACACCCTGCTTCGTGGCTATGACGGAAGCGACAGCCTTTTCGGCGACGAGGGAAACGACACCAGTCTCTACGGCGGATCCGGTGCCGATTATCTCTTCGGCGGCACTGGGCGCGACTACAATTTCTACGGCGGGCTGGACGACGACAAACTCTACGGCGGCAGCGGCGGCGACTTCGACGTCTCCTTCTTCGGCGGTGACGGGGACGACGCGCTCTTTGCCGGCGGTGGTGGCGATTTCGACTTCGACGGTGGAAGTGGTGCCGACAGCCTGTATGGCGGTGCCGGAAGCGACGGCTTCTTTTATGGCGAAAGTGGCAACGACAGTCTCTACGGCGGGGCAGGAATCGACATCTCTTTCTTCGGCGGCGATGGGTCCGACGCCATCTTCGGTGGCGAGGGATCAGACTTCTCTATCTTCGGCGGAGCGGGGATGGACAGACTCTACGGCGATTACGGCGATGACTATCTCTTCGGTGACGACGGCAACGACCTGCTGATCGGTGGATCGGGATCCGACGCGCTCTACGGCGGCAGCGGGGACGACACCTTCTATGTGTTTCAGCAGAGCGACTTTACCGGCTATCTCTACGACGGTGGTGCCGGGACCGACACCCTCTACCTGGCGCCAGGCGTCACCCTCCCGGGCGGCGGCACCCTGGTGAACATCGACGTCACTATGTAGCAGGTTGGACTCTCTGCCTGGGGCCTGGGGCCCGGGCGGGCGTGAACCGCCGGTGGTGATCGAGCCAGACCAGCGGGCGAGAAGAAGACCTCGTCAAATGGCATCCGCAAGGGTCGGCTTCGCTCTCCGGCATTAGAGATGGGGGCCAGCGATGGCGGCCTATATCGGCTTAGGCCTTCGCCAAGACAGCCAGAAGAGGGTCGCGGTGCCCGAAAAGCGCTCCACCTTGCGGCTGCCTTGAGGAGCTACAGGTGTTTGACATCGTCATCCGTTATCACTTCTTCAGAGGAAAGTGCCGCCTTATTCAAACTTAAAGAATTTCTTAGATCCACCACGAGGACACCAAGTTTTATTACCTTTTTCTGTTTAGGGCATTGAATCTATCTGCTACCGTACACGCTTGAGGAGGAAGCGCTGGTCCTGCGATACGAAGGGGACTTGACGCTATGCAAGCCATCACAGAGCTCTTGACCGGTCTGGGCGTGAGTGATTTCGAGTTTTTCGCCGGCGACAACGACGATAACCTGCTGGAGGGCGGTGACACGCTTGACGCCATCCTCGGGTTCGCTGGCAACGACGTTCTGCGCGGCAATGACGAACTTGACATCCTGCTTGGAGGTCGCGGGAACGATCACCTGACAGGCGGCTAGGGATCCGACCTCATGGCCGGTGGTGGCGGCAGCGACGTCTATGCCTATCCGGAGCTTGCCATGGCCCTGGAATATGGATTGGGCCCGCCCATGGCAATGGACATCCTCGTCGATCCCGCCAATGGGGAGGACAGGGACGTCTTGGACCTTGGCGAGGTGGATCAGTTCAACGTCAAGACGCTCTTCGCCGGCTGTCTGGAAGTCGTGAATGAGGACTTCGACGCTGACGGCCAAGCGACGGACATGCTGATCGGCGGCGCTGGCCCCTTCGACAGTATCCAGGTCATCGGCCAGTTCGAGGGCGACGGCAGCGGTCTGGAGCTGGTGCGCATCGGCAACGGGCCGGGCGAGGAAGACGACCTGGTGCTGAAGATCCAGCAGGGGCTCGAGGGGACCTACGAAGACGAGATGTTCGTCGGCGCCAGTCAGGAACAGGGCCTCGAATGGATCCGGGGCGGCGATGGTCAAGACTTCCTCTTCGGCAATGGTGGCCGTGACCGTCTGTTGGGCGGAGATGACGACGACGCACTCTTCGGTGGTCGCAACAACGACCGCCTGTTCGACGGCGAAGGCAAGGACTTCCTTGCCGGTGGCGGCGATGAGGATCTCTTCGTCTTCCGCCCCGACGCCACGGAAGAACAAGCGGCTCAGGTGCCACGTTCATTCGACCTCGAGATCGGTTGGGTCCCCGACGGCTTCGACGTCGTCTACGATTTCGAGGTCGGCGTGGACAAGGTGGTCCTACAAGACTACCTCGTGCTCACGGAAGCCACAACAGAGGGCTCCGAGATTGAGGTTTGCCAGGTTTTCTGGGAGTGCTTAGAAACGCAGCAAGCGGTGTTGGCGGGTGTGAACGGCACGCTGGTCACCATTCCCTATGCGGTGATGGTCGAAGCCGACGCTACAGAGTTCGTCAACTACGAACTGCTCCAAGACCAACTATTCCTGGCCAATGTGGCTCCCGGCGACCTGAGCCAGGAGGACTTTGAATTCCTCGACGTGATTGGTTAGAGCAAATCCCGAGCTGATGGACTTATCAGCGACGACGGTTTGCGTTTTGAAACAAACCGCTCGAGCACTTGTGGCGAGCCATGGCGAGCCGGAAGTGCTCTAGCGCGCTGATTGCTTGCCAGGACTCAAGAGCTGAAAACGGGGTAGGCCGCACACCCGTGGTGCGGCCTGTCTGCCCCGTCCGACCACGCTATGAAATAGGGTTGCTCGATCCGAGAGGCCCTACCCGTCAGCGAATGAACTGCTCGACGTAGTCGGCGCCAAGCCCAATCGCTTTGTAGTGCTTGCGGCAGAGCTCGATCTTCGAGAAGACGTCCTCGTAGCCCTCGGCCTTACCCCAGGGGTCGACGTAGTACATGATGCCGTTCACCTGAAAGAAGGTGATCATCTCCTCGACGTCCTCTGGCACCACCAGGGTATGGGTCTCGCCCGGCGGCTCGAAGACGTATGATCCCTCCTCCGCCACCCAATCGTGCTCGAGATAGCGCCAGCGCCCCTTCAGCACCAGACCGTGGACCGCTTGCGGATGGCGATGGCGTGACAATACCCCGGCCTTTCTCACCCTTAGAAGATTGGTCCAATAGCCTTGCGAGCGATTGAGGCAGAGAGGGCGAAAGGAGACGTTCTCGGCTTGTGGCACCCAGAGCCGCTCGTCGTCCGGGATCGCCTTCGGGACCACGATCTCGTCCAAAGCGTCGGGCGGAAAGGGCAACTGGTAGGGCGTCATCGCCTCTGACTTCTTTTCGGCTAGAGCCATCTTTCATCTCCTCGTTCACATCGCGGCATAGCCGCCGTCGACCGGCATCACGGCACCGGTGACGAAGCTCGCCTCACTCGAAAGAAGCCAGGCCACCATGGCACCGACCTCGCGTGGCTGGCCCCAACGACCCATCGGGGTGCGTTCCATGATGGTTCGGTCGCGCTCCGAACTGTCGCGAATCCCTTGGGTCATCTCGGTCTCGATCCAACCGGGGGCCACGGCATTGACCCTGATGCCGTCGGCCGCCCACCTGCCGGCCAGCGCCTTGGTCAGCTGCGCCACGCCGCCCTTGGAGGCGGTGTATGCCGGCACCAGCGGTCCGCCGAAGAAGCTGAGCATCGAGGCGGTGTTGACGATGGCGCCCTTGCGCGGGGCCAGCAATGGCCGACAGGCCAAGCACATCCGCATGGTGCCGGTCAGGTTCACCTCCACGACCGTGCGGAAGGTCTCGATCTCGTACTCGGCCTCGCGCAGGAGGATGCCGGCACAGTTCACCAGGCCGTCCAAGCCGTCGAGGCGAGAGACAAGGGCGTCGATCTGGGATTGATCGGTGACATCCAGTTGCTCGGCCGTCAGGCCGGATTTTCCTGGGCAGGCCGCCACCTCATCGGACCCCACGCCGGTGGCCAGCACGGTCCAGCCCCTCTCCAAGAGGGCTTCGCTGACGCCGAGGCCGATCCCCCGCGTGCCGCCGGTTACCAAGGCCCGGGGCATTACGCAGCCGCCTCTGCGAGCCAGGCTTCCACGGCAGTGCGCCTGGGCATTGGCGCCACCGCTCCGTAGCCTTGTGTGGAAAGCCCAGCGGCCGCATTGGCGTAGCGTGCCGCGGAAAAGGGATCGCGTCCCACGGCCAGCTCAGCCAAGAAAGCACCGTCGAAGGTATCGCCCGCTGCGGTGGCGTCGACGGGCGTCACGGGGGACACGGGAACCACGCGCCGATCCTCCGGCGTGGCAACCAAGGTACCCGCGGGCCCCAGGGTCAGGGCCACCACTTTGCAGCCAAGACCGAGGTAGAAGTCCGCAATCGCGTCAGGCTCTTCGTTCCCGGTCAGCTGCATCGCGTCCTCCAGACCCGGCAAGGCGATTTGGCAGAGTGCCATGGCCGCATGGGTCATCGCACGCGCCCGCGTCAAAGGCCAGAGCTTGAGACGCAGATTGGTGTCGTAGGAGACCTGCACCCCGGCGGAGCGGGCCAGCGCGATCGCCTCGAAGACCGTATCGGCCGCGCTTGCAGAGATGGCCTGGCTGATGCCAGACACATGCAGGATCCTGGCACCCTTGATGTAGTCGGCCGGCAAGTCTCCGGGCTGCATGCGGCTGGCTGCAGATCCGTCGCGCAAATAGGTAAAGGCGTGCCCTGCATCGCCGTGCGTCACGAAGTAGACGCCGGTATGGGCGGCTTCATCTTGCACCACCTGGCTGGCGTCTACTCCCTCCTCGCGCCAAAGCTGCAGGAGCTGCGCGCCGAAGGCGTCTGCTCCGACGCGGGTCCAATAGCCGACCGAGGCGCCTTGCCGTGCCGCCGCGATCGCGCTGTTGGAGGTATCGCCGCCATAGCCCGCGAGATAGCGGCCGTCCGGCTGCTGGTTAAACTCCACCATGGGCTCGCCAAGGCAGATGATCTCCGGCTGCATGCCGCCCTCCCCGGCACTCAGATCCGGCCGTACTTGGCGAGGCCTTCGCGCAGCGAGCCGGCTTCGATGATCAGCCTGGCCTGCTCGGCCTCGCGGGCATCGATGTCCTGCGCCATGGCCAGCACCGCCTCCGCATGGCTCCGCGGCACCACCACGATGCCGTCGATATCGCCGACCACGATGTCGCCCGGGTGCACCATGACGGACCCGATCGGTACGGGAATGCCTGAGGCCAGGGTCTTGTGCCGGCCGAGCGTGGTGCCGGGCGAGGCCGAACGGGCATAGACAGGAAAGTCGTAGTCGCGGCGGATCTCGACGATGTCGCGCACGCCGCCGTCCAAGACCGCACCCTCATGCCTGTTGGCGACCGCACCGGCGGTCATCAGGCCACCCCAAACGGCAACGTCGGTCTCTCCGGCAATGGAGATCACGATCACAGATCCTTCCTGGCTTTCATCGATGGCGTCCAGTGCATGCTGCGGCGGTACAAACTCATCCGTCGGAGCTTCCAGCACCGTGATCGCTGGGCCGACGATCTTCTTTTCGTTGATGCGCGGCTTGATCGCTTGGTCGAGATAGCCACGCTTGCCCGCAATCTTGTCGACCGCATCGGCCACGGATGCGGTGGCGACTGCACGAAAGCCTTCGATCAGGTCCTTCAGGTCCATGATGCTCTCCTCACGTATTGCTAAGTGACGGCGGCCAGGGCCTGGCGCGCCAGGGATTGAACGAGTTTCTTGTTACCGGCAGCCAAGGCGGTCTTGGGCGCCAGCTCACCGCCCATACCGACGCAAAGAGCGCCTGCAGCCAGGTAGTCGGCCGCCGTTTCCGGTGTCACGCCGCCGGTCGGCATCAAGGGAATTTCGGGGAAGACCGAACGCAGGGTCTTGAGATAGCCAGGACCGCCCAAGAGCTTCGCCGGAAAGACCTTCACCACCGCTGCGCTCTCGCGCCAGCGGGCCAAGACCTCGCTGGCCGTGCCGGCCCCCGGCATGAGGGGCACTTTCTGTTGGGCGGCGACCTCGGCCACCTCCGGAACCGCACAGGGCGCAACCAAGAAGGCCGCGCCGGCATCGATGCAGCGTCGCGCATCGTCAGCCGTCAGCACAGTACCAGCGCCTAGGAGGGCTTCAGGATGGTTGGCGGCCAAGCGCTCGATCAACCCGGCCGCACCCGGCACGGTGAGCGTGATTTCCAAGGCCTCCAGGCCGGCTTCGAGCAACCAGTCGCAGGCCCGTTCGGCCTCGACGTCCTGGTCGCTGCGGATGACGGGAATGATCTTGAGTTCTTTCAGGCGTTGCAGCAGCATGATGGACCTCACCAAGGGTTGACCCAATGTCTGGGCGGGCTGCCGCCCAAGACGCGCAACACCTCTTCTGCCGCTTTGCACTGCAGCTCGGCAACCGCGGTCTCGGAGTACCAAGCCGCATGGTCAGAGACGATGAGGTTCGAGGCCTGGAAAAGCGGATGGCTCAAGTTCGGTGGCTCCCTCTCGAAGACGTCGAGCCCGGCGCCGAATAGCCTGCCCGAGCCAAGCGCTTCGGCCAGCGCCGCTTCGTCGATCAGGCCGCCGCGTGCGACGTTGACCAGAATCGCGCTCGACCGCATGAGACCGATACGCCGTCGATCAATCAGGTGATGGGTTGCGGCCGTCAAGGGCGCATGCAGGGAGATGACATCAGCCTCTCGGCAGATCTCATCGACGGCGGCCAAGGTGACGCCTGCCGCTACAGCTGCCTCTTCGCTCAGCGCTGGGTCGCTCGCTAGAACTCTCTCCATGCCAAGCGCGCGGAACTTCACGGCTGCCCGGCGGGCGATCTTGCCGAAACCGATCAACCCCAGCACGGCATCACGCCGGCCGGGGATCGGCTCGGCCTGGGCGACGCCCCAACGACCCAGACGAACACTGGCATCGCGCGACACCAATCGCCTGGCCGCCGCCAGGTAGAGGGCGACCGCCAGCTCGCTCACCTCGTGCTCGGCGCCATAGTCCGGCACGTTGGCGACGTAGATCTGGTGCCTGCGCGCGGCCTCCAGGTCGACGTTGTCGACGCCTACGCCATAGCGCACGACCAGCTTCAAGTCGGGTGACGCTGTCAGCACCGGCTGGTCGACCAGCCGCTCGCGAACCATAAGGGCGACCGGCCGCTCGCTGGAGAGAAGCGGGAGGGCATCCTCCTCCGCCGCCACCGGCCGCAAGCGGACACCCAGCGGGGCCAGGACCTGGCGCTCGACGGCATAGTCCGCATAGCCGGGCTCCAGCACGGCGACCAGCGGGCCAGTGTCGGCGGACATAAGGATCTACCCCCCCCTTGCTCTGCTACTCGCCGCGATAGGCCTTGACGGCCTGATCAAGCTTGTCGGGCCACTCGGCGCCGATCTCCTCGACGATCCATTCGCGCACCGCGGGCTGGGCCAGAGCACGGAACTCCGCCTTCTGCTCCGGCGTTACCGGCGTCACGGTCATGCCCTTGCCGGCCAGGATCGTCGCCGCGTTGGCATCCTGCGCCGCCGTCATACCGCGGTGGATGACCTTGGCGATCTCGACGCATTGGTCGACGGCCGTCTTCTCGGCGTCGGAGAGCGAGCTATAGAAATCGTCGCTCATCATGTAGGCGTGCCAGGAGAAGACATGGCCATCCAGGGTCACGTGGTCCTGGTGCTGGTAGAGCGAGGCGTTCAGGATGTTGGTGACGCCGTTCTCCTGACCGTCGACCACCTTCTGCTGCAGCGCGCCCGGCAGCTCCGGCCAGGGCACGGGCGTCGCCGAGGCACCCAGGGACTCCACCAGCTTGGTCCAGACCGGGGCGGTCATCACCCGGATCTTCATGCCCTCCATGTCGGCCGGCGAGGCCACCGGCTTCACGGAGTTGGTGAAGTTGCGCACGCCGTTGTCGGCCAGGCCGAAGACTCGGATCCCGGTCTGTCCGCGCATGTCCTCGAACAACGCGTCTCCGAAGGGACCGTCGACGATGGCCCAGGCCATCGCCTGATCGTCGAAGAGGTAGGGCATGGCGAAGACTGCGAAGGGTTTGTAGACCGCCGAGATGGGTCCGTCGTGCACGACGCCCATCTGCACCGTGCCGAACTGCAGCGCCTCGATGATTTCGCCGCCGTTGCCGAGCTGGCTGGCGGGATAGACCTGGACATCGATCGAGCCGGCGGTCTTGCCCTCGACGCAGCTTTCGAAGGCAAGAGCGGCGGCATGCTTGGGCGAGCTCAAGTCGGCCGACTGGAAGTGGGCATACTTGAGCTCCTTGCCGGCCGAGAGCGCGGCTCCGGCCGAGAGCGCCAGGACCGCTGTGGCGCCAAGTAGTTTTGCGACATATCTCATGAGGGTTCCTCCCTTGCAAAAAGCTTCAACTGGCGAAGCCGAAAAAGCCGGGGACAGCGGTGCTGATCTCGGGCAGCAGAATGACCAGCAGCAGCACCGCCAGCTCCGCCGCCAAGAGCGGCAGGACGGCACGCGACAGGCTCTCCATGGGGAGCTTGCCGACGGTGGCGATGACGAAGAGCACGGGCCCCACGGGCGGCGTGATCATGCCGATGGTGAGGTTGAGGACCAGCATCATGGCGAAGTGCAGCGGATCGATGCCGAACTGGGCGGCGATGGGGCCCAAGACAGGCGTCAGGATGATCAGCGCCGGCAGGGTATCGATGAAGAGCCCGCAGATCAGCGCGAAGCCGGCCAAGAGGAAGAGCACCGTCAAGCGATCGTCCGTCAGGCCGGCGACCCAGGCGGCCAGGCTCTGAGGGATCTGCAAGTAGGTCAGGAGCCAGCCGAAGAGCGACGCCATGGCGACGATCAACAGCACCGAGGCGGTGGTGACGGCCGCCCGGCTGAAGACCCCATAGAGGACAAGCGGCGGCAGACGGCGCATGGCGAAACCCAGCAACAGGGCATAGGCCGAGGCCACCGCACCCGCTTCGGTCGGCGTGAAGACGCCGCCCAAGATACCGCCCAAGATGATGAAGGGCATGATCAAGGCCGGCAGCGCGCTCGCCATGCTGGCGCCGAGGTCATCCAAGGAGGCCCGATGCTCGCGTCCGCGGTAGTCGTGGCGGACGGAGACCAGGTGGTTGACCGCCGCCAGCGCCAGACCCAGGAGCAGGCCCGGCAGGATGCCGGCCAGGAAGAGCCCGGCCACGGTCACCCGACTGTCGGAGATGGCGTAGACGACCATCAGGATGGAGGGCGGGATGATCGGGCCGATGGTAGCCGTGGCCGCCGAGAGCGCCCCGGCATAGGCGGGCGCATAGCCGGCCTTCCTCATCATCCGCATGATGATCGCCGACGGACCGGCGGCATCGGCCAAGGCCGAGCCGCTGATCCCCGCAAAGAGCATGGAGACGAGCACGTTCACGTGGCCCAGTCCGCCGCGCACATGACCGACCAGATTGTTGGCGAAGCGCAACAGCGCGTTGGTAAGCCCGCAGGCGATCATCAACTCCGAGGCCAGGATGAAGAAAGGCACGGCCATCAGCGGAAAGGAGTCGATGCCGGCGAAGATGCGCTGCATCGCCGCCAGCGGGTTGACCTTGCCGTCGATCAATACCGCAGCCAGCCCGGAGATCCCCATGGTGAAGGCCACCGGGACCCCGAGCACCAGGCAAAGCGCGAAAAGAAGCACCAGGGTCTGGGCCACGGCTCAGCGCCTCTCCTCGTCGCTGGCCTCTCCCTCCAGCTCCTCCACGCGCTCGAAGGCGCCTTCGACGTAGCGGCGCGCGAAGAACAAGAGATGCGCAAGAAAGAGGGCCGCACCGACGGGTATCGCCATGTAGGGAATGCCGCGCGAGATTTGCGTGGCCATGGTCTCCTTGTTCCAGCCGAACTCGACAAAGGCGGCGCCGTACCAGACCAGCAGAGCCATGAAGCCGCCCATTGCCAGCGCCCCGGCCCAGCGCACCAGACGTCGCAGCGGCAGAGGCAAGCGGTCCAGCAGCATCTCGATCGCCACCAGGCCGCCTTGCCGCAGCGCCAAGCCGGCGCCGGCGAAGGTTCCGAAGATCATCAAGAATCGCGCCGTCTCTTCGGCCCAGGCCAGCGAGGTGCCGAAGCCGTAACGCAACACGACATTGACGAAGACGATCACGAAGACCGCCGCCAAGGCGAGCGCCACGAGCGCGCGGTTTACCTGAACGAGCAGAGTTTCGATGCGATCCAATGCCGATCCCTCCCGGAGGCCGTTGGTCTTCGGCCAACGTCGTGTTACTAACTGACATACTAGCATACAATATGTCAAGTGCTAAAGTACTGTACCCTAGAATCAGGCGGCCTATAGTGAGTCCGGAGGCTGAGCCGAGGAGGAGGAAAGATGCGCATCGAACGGCCCAAGTCCCTGACCGGATTGGTCACCGATGCCCTGCGTCAAGAGATTGTCTCCGGCGACCTGGAGCCGGGTGCGGCTCTCTCCGAAGCCAAGATCGCCGGCCGCCTGGAGGTCAGCCGCACGCCGGTGCGCGAAGCCTTTCAACGCCTGGAGCTGGAAGGCCTGCTGCGCACCGAGCCGCAGCGCGGCACCTACGTCTTCACCCTTGGCCAGAAGGAGCTGACCGACATCTGCGACCTGCGCGTCTGCCTGGAAACCATGGCGCTCAAACGCGCTCTGGAGCGCGATCCGGAAGGCCTTAGAGCCGCCCTGTCAAAGGTGGTCGAAGAGATGATCGAGGCGCGCAGCCTCGGCGACGACCGTCGTTACCTGCAGCTCGACACCCGCTTCCACCAGGTCTTCTTCGACCACACCGACAACGCCTTCCTGAACGAGGCCTACCAGACCATCGCCGCCAAGATGGCCGCCTTGCGCAACCGCATCGGCGCTCATCCCGACCACATGACCAAGTCCTACGCCGAGCACCGCCACATCGCCGAGCTGGTGGCCGGCGGCAAGCTGGAGGAGGCGACGGCGGTCCTGACCGCCCACATCGGGCGCAAGGAAGGGAGCTATTGGAGCCTCTAGGCGAAAGAACAGTTGGTTCGGGTCGCTGCCGGCCCGACGATCTGGTCAGCATCTAGTGCCCGATCGCACAAATACCTGATTCGGGACGAAGCAGGTATTCGTGCGTGAATCGGCCACGCTATCAAACAACCTAGCATCAGCTTTTTGTGAAAGCTGATGCTAGGCCCTCCACGCGCGAGGACTGCTGGCGCGCCACAGCAGCAGGGTATGGGCGGCCATCAGCAGCGCCAGCAGGTGGTAACCTGCCCAATCGTCCAGTTGGGCGACGACCAGCGGGCCGGAAAGGTAGCCGAGCCCCCAAGCCAGGTAGTAGCTGCCGGAGATAGACCCCTTGAGCGCCAAGGGAACGCAGTCGTTCAGGTAGGCCATCGACGCCACGCAGAAGATGCCGAGGCCGAAGCCGGCGAGCGTCAGCGGCACATAGGTCCAAGGGTAGGGAAAAGCCGCGAAGGAGGCGAAGCCGCCTGCGGCCATGACGAGCCCGGCGATCATGTAGCGCTGCCGCCCCTGGCGGTCGGAGAGGGGACCGGCGATGAGCTGGGCGATGCTGATGGCCACATAGAAGAGGGCAAAGAAGATGCCGATGGCTTGATTGTCGAAGCCCTTGGAGACCGCCAGGCTGGCCGGCAGCACACTCACGAAGACGCCGTAGCCGGCGCCATAGAGGAGAATGCCGGACAGAGTGGCGCGAGGGGCCGGCTGCCTGAACAGGCCGATCAGCGCGCGCAGTCGCGGCGCCTCGCCGCCGGACTGTCGGGGTGCGGCTGACGCCGGCGGCAGAAACAGCAGCACGGTCATGCCGCCGGCAAGGCACAGCGCCGCGAAGAGCAGGAAGGGCAGGCTCCCCCGCCCCGCCGGAAAGAGGAAGAGCCCCAGCAGCGGGCCGACCGTCAGGCCGCTGTGGATCGCCGCGTTGTAGATGCCGATGACTTTGCCCTTGGCGTGCGGATAGGCCAGGGACAGCAGCGCCGGGCCGAGCGCCCACACCGGCGCCTCGCCGGCACCCTGGATGAACCTGCCGAGATAGAAGCCGCCAGGCGAGTCCGCGGCGAAGAACACCAGACCGGAAAGACAGCAAAGCGCGTAGCCCAATGCCAAGAACAGCTTGGCGCCCAGGCGATCGGCGAGGTAGCCGATGGGCAGCTGGAGCAGGAGATAGGAGATCGCGAAGATCGAGGCCAGGTAGCGACGTCTTGCAGCGACCCGGACAGAATCAGCAGGCGTTGTGGAAGCAAGGCGACAATCAAGCCCACACCGACCATCAACAAAGAGGCGGCGAGGCTTACGGTGATGAGAACCCGGAAGCCGGACACAGTGAGACTCCTCGTAAGAGCGAGCATGGCGGTCGCCAATCGAAACCCGCAGAAGCGAAGCCTTCCGGCGACGATCAGCTCGGCAACGGCGCGCCCGCCCTAAAAGGCGGCTCGGGCGTTGCTGCAATCTGAGTAGGAAGGGAGGTACGGGGTGTGTCCGCTCGCGCGATTCACCAGGCGCCGACGTCAAACGAACGGCGCACCACGCGCTTCGAGACTAGATCCCGAATTGCCCCTCGGCCGTGTCTCCCAACGGACGCAAGCGATCCGCCGGGGAAACCTCAGCTGACCTGCGAGGAGGCGGGGGCGTCAGAGAAAAGAAGGACGTGTCGAGCGGACTCATGGCATCATGAAGAGGTTGCGTCTCAACCGCCCCGGAGGTCAGAGCGGCAGGCCAACCTACAGTCACTGGGCGGGGCCGGCAAGCGTGATCGATCCGTCAGGACGCCGGATAAGCGGTAACGGCGGAGCCCTCGACTCAGAGCTCGATCGGCTCAAACTGAGCGAACATCTCCGCTGCTTCGGGAAGCTCCTGGAGGGGGACATAGTCGCAGACCCCCGCGAATTCTGCCCCAAAGCGCCTGCACCTCGGCGCTTTCGTGCGCTGCCGCTATCGCCCCCGCTTTCCATTCAAACACCTCGACGATCACTCCATCCTTAGCCCTCATCGCCAAGGCCGGACGATCCGTCGCCAACCCAAGGCGACGCAGCAAGGGGACGTGATCCTTGACGAGTTCCAAGAGACTGCGCTCGCAGCCGGCTTTGGGCCGGTAGGCAACGATGACCATATCGCCCACGGTGGTCCCTCCTACATGCGGGAGGCTGCCCGGTTAGCGAGGCCTTGTCGAGGCTCCGCTGAAGACCTGTCCGCCACACGAGGGGCAAGACCCCAAGACCATAGCCTTTTTCGGACTCCGGCAGGCTGCTTTCTTTGAACCGTCCGCGAGCGGACCTCCGGCAAGTCCGCTTGGTGGGGCGGATCAATCGGACCCCGCCTTCTCGGCTTCCACGATCCAGGCGTCGAACTGGTCGCCGTTGGCCGCGACCCACTCTTCCGCATGCCGGCGGATTTGAGCGACATCCGTTTCGCCGTCGTGCTGGCGCAGGATGGCCGCGTTCACGTCGCGATGGGAAATAGCCACCAACTCGAAGAACCTCTTGGCGGCCGGGTTGCTCTCCGCAAAGTCGTTGTTGGCGAGAACTCGGATAGAGTTGACCATGAAACCGGGGTTGCGCCCATCCGGCAAAGAGGTATCGGCGTCCGTCCGCTCTCCCGGAAGCGCGGTGAAGGGAACGTTGAGCCAAACGGTATCCTCGCCGGGCTTTAGAACGGAGCTCACCCACAGCGGTGACCAGGTGTAGTAGAGGATTGGCTCACCCGCTTTGTAGCGGGTGATGGTGTCGGCGATCAGCGCGAAGTAGACGCCCTGGTCATGGTTGACCCTGTCGCGGAGATCGAAGGCATCGAGCTGGTGCTCGATGACGCGTTCACAGCCCCAGCCCGGATTGCACCCGGTCAGTTGGCTTTGCCGTCGCCGTCGGAATCGAAGATCGCCGCGATATCCGTGTCCTGCAGCTGCCCGAGGTTATCTATGCCATGCTTTTCAGCGGTCGCCTTGTCGATGAGGTAGCCCTGCGCCGCCCCTTCGATGAGCTGCCCGACACGCGATAGCCTGTCATCGCCGCCGGCCTCTTCGAAGAACTTCAGATGTAGCGGGTCCCAATGAACGGCGGTGTAGTCTGCATCCCCCTGCCCGAGTGAGAGGTGCATCGCCGGAAACTGGGCTTCCAGGTGATCATTGACTTGGTAGCCCAGACGCTCGAGGCCGATCTGGACGACGAAGTGTTGGAAGTAGTGTCGGCTCTCCCGGTCGTATCGGCTGGACCGTCTTGCCGTCTCCGGGGCCGGCCTGTGCCGCGGTCTCCGCACCGAGCAGCGCTGCAAGAGCGACTGCGCCGATCAATAGGCCTTTCCCTGTCAGGGCTTCCAGCTGTCCCAGCATCATTCGTCTCCCCTGCTTCAGCCGTTTCGTTTTGGTGGGGTTGGTCGCAGTGGGCACCAGGCCCCAATCTGGGCATCTTCTGCACGCGATCGGGGCCGTAAACGCCGAAAAATGTGATCGTCTGCGTAAACTGTACTTACTCGTCCGCCCCGCGACCGCTTGGGCCAACGACCATCATCGTGACCGGCGGCTGACCCGCCTCACCAAGCCGATCGGCCCGGTCTCGTACCAGTTGCGGCGCCCGCGATCCCGCCTGGTGCGCCCGAAGCCTTGCGATATCCGGTCAACGGCTATGGCGACCAAGACGATGCCCAGCCCTCCGGTCGTCGCCACCGCCATGTCCAAGCGCCCGATCCCGCGCAAGACCATTTGCCGAGACCGGTCACGGAAATCATCGAGGCCACCACGCTCATCGCCAGAGACATCATGATGGTCTGGTTGACGCCGGTCATGATGGTCGGAAGCGCCAACGGCAACTGGACCTTCACCAGGGTTTGGTTCTGGCTCGCCCCGAAGGCCAAGGAAGCCTCGACCAGGTCCGCACGCACCTGCCGGATGCCGAGGTTGGTCAGTCGATGATCGGCGCAAGGCGTAGACGATGGTGACGATGACGCCGGGACATTGCCGATCCCGAAGAGCATCACCACGGGGACCAGGTAGACGAAGGACGGGATGGTCTGCAGAAAATCCAGCAGCGGCTTCAAGACGGCTTCGAAGCGATCGC
>CAXXGD010000038.1:0-180533 GCA_963669385.2 Rhodospirillales bacterium | reverse complement strand
TCGGCGACGCGGAGCACGACGTGGTCCAGTTGCTTGATGGCGAAGGGCATGGCGGATCTCCTTATCCGGTACTCCGCCCTATGTCGGTCGGCAGAGCCGGGATATCAACGCCCCTTCCACACCGGCGAGCGTTTCTCGGCAAAAGCGCGGGGCCCCTCCTGCGCATCCTCCGAGGCCAGGACCCGGCGATAGGTGGGTAGGTCTGGCCCGCGCATCTTGGCGGTCGCGGCTACCAAGGTCAGGTCCTCGGTGCCGTTCACGATCTCCTTGACCGCAGCCAAGGACAGAGGCGCTGCCTGCAGCAGTTCCTCGGCCAAGGCCATGGCAGTCGGCATCAGGTCTGCCGCCGGCACCACGCGGTTTACCAGGCCGATGCGCGCCATCTCGGCCGCGTCGATCTCGCGGCTGGTCATGATGAGCTCCATGGCCAGCGCGCGTGGAATGCGGCGCGGCAGGCGTAAGACGCCGCCGGCATCCGGCATGATGCCCAGCCGCACCTCCGGCAGCCAGGCGCGCACGTGATCGGCGGCGACGATGAGGTCGCCGGCCATGGCCAATTCGAAGCCGCCGCCGACGGCCAGGCCGTTCACCGCCACGATCACCGGCTTCTTCAGGTCCCAGAGCTCGGTGATGCCGCCGAAGCCGCCGGCGCCGTAGTCGCTTTCCGAGGCCTCGCCCTCGGCCGCGGCCTTCAGGTCCCAGCCAGCGGAGAAGAAACGCTCGCCGGCGCCCGTCAAGATCGCGACGCGAAGCTCCGGGTCGTCGCGGAACTCTTCAAAGACCTTGCTCATCTGCCGGCTGGTGGCGGCGTCGATGGCATTGGCCTTCGGCCGATCCATGGTGACGGTCAGGATACCGTTCCGGCGCTCCAGGTGCAGGGCTTCGCTCATGGCTCTCTCCCTCAGCTGCCCAGCGGCCGCAGCAGGGCGCGGCTGATGATGTGGCGCTGGATCTCGCTGGTCCCCTCCCAGATGCGCTCGACGCGGGCGTCGCGCCAGATCCTCTCTAAAGGCAGGGAGTCCATCAGGCCCATGCCGCCGAAGATCTGGATCGCCTCGTCGGAAACCTTGGCCAGCATCTCGGTGGTGTAGAGCTTGGCCATGGCGAAGTCCTCGTCACGCGCCGTGCCGGCCTCGTGCTTGCCGGCGCACCAGAGGGTCAGCAACTCGGCCGTCTGAATGGCCGTTGCCATATCGGCCAGCTTGAAGGAGACGCCTTGGAAGCGGCCGATGGTCTGGCCGAACTGCTTGCGGTTGGCCGCCCAGCCGACCGCCAACTCATGCGCCCGGTGCGCGCGGCCCAGGCACATGGCGGCCACCTGCAGGCGCGTTGCCCCCAGCCACTCGTTGGCGGTCTCGAAGCCCTTGTGCAGCTCGCCCAGGATCTGGCGCTTGTGGACGCGGCAGTCGTCGAAAAAGAGCTCGCAGTTGTGATAGCCGCGGTGCGAGACCGGCTTAGGCCCCCGCCGCACTTCGAAGCCCGGTATGCCCTTGTCGACGTAGAAGGCGGTGATGCGCTTCTTCGGCCCCCTCGGCGTCTCTTCCTCCCCCGTGGCGGCAAAGAGGATTACGAAGTCGGCGAGGTCGGCGTGACTGATAAAATGCTTCATGCCGTTGATGACGAAGTCATCGCCGTCGGCCACGGCGCGGGTCTTCATCGAGCGCAGGTCCGATCCGGCACCGGGCTCGGTCATGGCGAGCGCTTCGGTCTTCTCGCCGCGCACGGTGGGCATGAGGTACTTTTCTACTTGCTCGCCGACACTGGCGCGCAGGATGTTCGACGGCCTGGCCACCAGGTATTGCAGGGCGAAGTTGGCGCGGCCCAGCTCTCGCTCCATCAGCGCGAGGGTCACAGCATCGAGGCCGGCGCCACCCAGCTCCTCCGGCATGTTGGCAGCGTAGAGGCCTAATTCTTGCGACTTCTGCTTGACCTCTGCGGCAACTTCCGCCGGGATCTCGTCGGTCTGCTCGACGATCTCCTCGTGGGGATAAAGAACGTCTTCGGCAAAGCCGCGTGCGGTGCGGACGATCAGCTCTTGCTCTTCGGACAGGTCGAACTGCATGGGGCTTGTTCCCTAGCGTTTCATGGCGATGTTGCGGCCGGCGTCGGCCGGCGGCTCGGCGTTCTGGTGCACCGCCCAGATGGCATCCAAGGCAGCTTTAGGGCCGGGCAGGATCGGCGCGGTCTTGCCGGCCTTGCCGTCAACGTGCAGCAGCATCTGCTCGGCGGTGAAGATGGTCTTGCCGGTCTCTCGGTTGACGACGGCGTGGTGGATATGGAGGCGCTTGGCGTCCAGCCCCAGAACACGGGTCTCATAGGCCAAGGGGTCGTTCAGCCTGCCTTCGTCGTAGTAGTTCAGGTGACTCTCCACCGTGTAGAAGGAATGCCCGGCCGCCCGATAGGCCTCGTCGATGCCGATGTAGCGGAACAAAGCATCAGAGGCGTCGCCGATGGCGATGACGAAGCAGCCCTCGCTCATGTGCTGGTTATAGTCGACCCAGTCCGGCCGCACGAAACCCCGGGCCAGCTTGAGCGGCAGGCCGACCGTCTCGCCCGGCCGCCAGCGGTGCGACTGCACTGCCTCGAACATGCGCGACTCGTAGTCGGCCATGGTCTTGCCGGCGCCGACATCGAAGGGGCGCAGTGCGCGCATCACCGAGATCAGGGCATTGTCGCGTATCTGCTCCAGCTCCTGGATCGTGGTGCCGGCGGCCTGGGCCTGCGTGCCCTCGACCATGCGGTCGATCAGGCTATCCGACAGTTCCGGCGCCTCCAGCTTGGTCCAGGGCAGTTTCAAGGCCGGGCCGAACTGCTCCAGCATGTGCCGCATGCCGGCCTCGCCGCCGGCCAGATGAAAAATCATGCCGGTGCCCCAGAAGGCCCAGCGCAGGCCTGGGCCGTAGGCCATGGCCTGGTCCAATTCGTCGGTGGTGGCCACGCCCTCGTTCACCAGGTGCAGGTACTCGCGCCACAGGGCCTCCTGCAGGCGGTCGGAGAGATAGGCCGGCACCTCCTTGCGTACGTGTAAGGGGTGCATGCCGATACCGGCATAGAAGGCGCGCGCACGCGGAATCGCGTCGGGCGCGGTCTTCTCGCCGGCGACCAGCTCGACCAGCGGCAGCAGGTAGACGGGATTGAAGGGATGGCCGATCAGCACCCGCCCAGGATGCCTGCAGTCGGCCTGGATCTCGCTCGGCAGCAAGCCCGAAGAGGAGGAGGCCACCAGGACCTCCGGCCGGGCGGCGGCATCGATCTCGGCATGGATGCGGCGCTTGAGATCGATCCGCTCCGGCGCACTCTCCTGCACGAAGTCGGCCTCGGCCACCGCCTCGGCGATGCTGCCAGCGAAGCCGAGCCGCTCTTGGCTGGCGCCGGCGGCCAAACCCAATTGCGAGATGGCCGGCCAGGCCCGCGCCACGGCCTCGCGAAGCTTGGCCTCGGCGCCGGGCGCCGGGTCGTGCGCCACCACATCCAAGCCCCAGGCCAGGCAGCGGGTGACCCAGCCTGCACCGATCACGCCGCCGCCGATGGCGGCGACTCTCCCTACGCCCTCAATCATCTGGCTTCTCCGAAAGCGATGGGTGTTGTGGTTGCGCCTAGTTGCGCGGCTTCAGGCCCAGGACCTCGCGGCCCTCGGCCGGCGTCAAGGGGCGTGCGCCCAGGCGCTGCACGATCTCCACCGCGCGCTCGGTCAGGCTGGCGTTCGAGGCATAGACCCCCTTGTCGAGCCAGAGATTGTCCTCCAGCCCGACCCGCACATGCCCGCCCAGCAGCATGGCCTGGGCCACGAAGGGCATCTGCATGCGCCCGATCGCGAAGCCCGCCCAGATGGCCTCGGGCGGCAGCAGGTTGCGCATGGTGGTCATGGTCTCGGTCGTGGCCGGCGCGCCATAGGGAATGCCCAGGCAAAGCTGGTACATCGGCGGACCCTCGACCAAGCCCTCCTCGTAGAGCCGGTTGGCCATCCAGACATGGCCGCTGTCGAAGCACTCGAGTTCCGGCTTCACACCCAGTTCTTGGACCCGCTTGGCGCCTTTGCGCAGCATCTCCGGCGTGCCGACGTAGATGGTATCGCCGTCGCCGAAGTTGAGCGTGCCGCAATCCAAGGTGCAGATCTCCGGCAGCAGTTCCTCGACATGCGCCAAGCGCTCCAAGGCCGGCACCATGTCGCTGCCGGGCCCTTGTGTCTTGGGGTCGGAATCCATCACCTGCATGTCGCCGCCCATGCCGGCGGTCAGGTTGATGATGATGTCTGTGTCGCTGTCGCGGATCCGATCCACCACCTCGCGGTAGAGCTCGACCCGCCGGCTGGGCTTGCCGCTGCCCGGCTCGCGCACATGCATATGCGCGATGGTGGCACCGGCCTTGGCGGCCTCGATCGCGGCCTCCGCGATCTCCTTCGGCGTCACCGGGATCGCCGGATGCTTGCCCACCGTGTCGCCCGCCCCGGTAATGGCGCAGGTGACGATCACGTCTCGGTTCATGCTCTAAGCTCCCTCCAGGCCCAACGACCGGTCACGCCTCGGACGCGCTCGTTGGAAGATTGTTCAACAAGCGGTGATAGGCGCAGGAGTGGACCCCTGTCTAGCCTGCGAGCGTCATGCAGAAGGCGGCAACAGACAACGAGTGATGTAGTGTAGCCCGTCTGATCGCTTCCAGGCGCTCACGATCCCTTGCTAAGCGCTGTTGCTCTCAATCCGCCTGCAGCCCATCGAACTGCGCCGCCGAGCCGTCCAGCCGCCCCTCGATGCGGGCGATCTGGGCGTAGATGCCGCGGATGTTGTCCTCCACCCAGGCATCGAACTGGGCCAGCGAGGAGAAGTCGCTGTCGGCGGCGAGGATGGCGCGCAGGTCCTTGACGACGACGTCCTGCGGGGTGTTTTCGACGATACCCTCGACCACGCCGTCGCGGATGGTTTCGAGATAGCGCAGGGTGATGGCGGCGCGCGCCTTGCCGCCCATGTCGGCGTGGCCGGGGCAGGCGATCTCCCAGTCCAGCTTCAGGATCTCGCGCAGAGAGCGGATCACGCCCTCGGCGTCGTAGCGGGCCATGTAGCGGTAGGGCAGGCGGCCGATCACCAGCCAGTCGATGGCGCTGAAGACCTGCCGGTCGGGCACGGTGAGGCTGATCGAGCCGAGGCCGTCGTTGCGGCCGTGATAGCGCAGCTCGACGCGCCGTCCGCCCAGTTCGAAGTCCAGGCGATTCAAGAAGGTCTGGGTCGGCAGGCGGGTGTCGAGGCGCATGCGCAGGATCGAGTTGGCGGCCAATTCCTGGCAGATGGTGACGGGGTCGTGCGCGTCGAAGGCATGCCCGCCGGAGACATGGTCCCAGTGGTTGTGGCTGTAGACCAGATACTTGACCGGCTTGGCGAAGCGGGTGGCGATCTCGGCGTTCAGCCAGCCGGCGAAATCGCGGTTGAGGGAATCGAAGACGATCATGCCGTCCACCGTCTCGATCAAGAGACCGAAGTAGGGGCCGTTTTGGGTGCGCCAGATGCCCTCGCGCACGGGGATGAGGGCGCGGGTGTCGTCGGCGCCCAAGGCCTCGTCACAAGGCAGGGCGAGGGAGGCTGCCGCGGCACAGCCGCCAAGCAGAAGCCTGCGTCGTGTTGCGTCGGTCAGGCCAAGCTCGTTCATGGCAATCTCCCGTAAGTGGCTCGCCCGTCAACCTTCGCCACTTTTCGAGCGGGCCGTCAACCAGTCGGCCAAATCGGACCAGCGATAGGCCTCTTCCTCCAGCAGGGCACCGGCAAAGGCCTCCCGCTGCAGGCCGGCCAGCTGGCCGCCCATGGCCTCGTAGAAAAAGCGCGATGGATTCCTTGCCAGCACCCAGAGGAAGGCATCGGCGTAGCCGCGTCGGTGCAGCCCGCGCAGCAAGGCGGTCAGCAAGGCGCGACCGAGGCCGAGGCCTTGATGATCGCCAGCCACGTAGAGGGTATAGATCTCGCCCTTGGCCGGATCCTCCCTTCGCCGCGAGGGGCCGCTGGAGCCGAAACCCAGGATGCCGTCCCGGCCGCCATCGGCCACCAGGGTATCGCCGTCGATCGGCTCGCGGATCAGCCGGCGCCAACGCTCTGCCTGGATTTCGACGGAGAGGCTCAAGAGGTGGCGGTCGGGCACCAGCCCGGGATAGGCCAAACGCCAGGTTTCGACATGCACCTTGGCGATGCCAATCGAATCGGACGGCCGGGCTGAGCGTATGCGCAGGCTCATGCCGTCCGTTGTAGCACGGCGACGTAGAAGCCGTCCGTGCCAAAGCGGTCCGGACGCAAGGTGAGCCCGCCAGCTGCGTCCACGCCCTCGGCCAGGGCAGGCCAAAGCTGCGCGATGTCCTGCTGGAGGTAGTCCTGCCGTTCGGCCAGCAAGGACGCGGTCTGCGCCTCGTTCTCCTCAGCCAACAGCGAGCAGGTGACATAGACCAGGCGCCCGCCCGGCTTCACCAGACGCGCGGCCGAGGCCAGGATCTCTCGCTGCAGAGTGACCAGGCGCGCCAGCTCTTCCGGCCCCAGGCGCCAGCGGGCATCGGGATTGCGGCGCCAGGCGCCGACGCCGCTGCAGGGCGCGTCGACCAGCACCCGATCGAAACCGCCCTTGTGGCGCTTCAGCCAAGGATCGCGATGGTCCGACAAGGCCCGGCGCGTCACGTTGAAGGCGCCTGCGCGGCGCAGTCGCTGGCCGGCCCGGTCGAGGCGAGTCTTGCTGACGTCCAGCGCGAAGAGGCTACCCCTGTTCCCCATGGCCGCGGCCAGTGCCAAGGTCTTGCCGCCGGCACCGGCGCAGAAGTCGCAAACCCGCTCGCCCGGCTGGGCATCGACCAGCAAGGCGGCGATCTGGCTGCCCTCGTCCTGGCGCTCGACCAGGCCGCCCTGAAAGGCTTCGGTGGCAGCGACGTTGCGCCGGCCCGCAACCCTGAGGGCCAAAGGCGACAGCGCGGTCGCTGCCGAGGGAATGCCCTCGCCCTCCAGCGCTGCCTGTGCCGCCTGGCGGTCGCTCAGCAGGCTGTTGACCCGAAGGTCGAGCGGTGCTTCGCGGCTGAGGGCGACGAGCAGGGCTGCCGCATCGGCGGGCAGGCGCGGCAAGAGCCAATCGGGGCACTCGCCGGCCACGCTGAGCGGTTGATCCGGGTGGTCCAGGGTCTTGCCGACAAGGCCGCGCAACCTGCGCATCTCGCCGGGATCGAGCGCGGCGGGCGCGAAGCGTTCGCCCGTGCACAGCTTGCCAAGGGCCGTTAGATCCTTGCCGTCGTCCAAGAGCAGGTCCGCCAGGGCGCGGGCGCGTTCCGTTACGCCGAGACCGATACGAGCCAGCCACCATGCCAAGCGCGCGCGTCGGCGCAAACGGTCATAGACGCTTTGTGTCAGCCAGCGGCGATCCTTGGCGCCGATGTAGCGCCGTCCGCGCAGGTAGTCTGCGACCGCCTGATCTGCGGGCCGCGGATCGTCGGCGATGGCCTGGCACAGCTCGATAGAGGCTTCGAGGCGCGCAGCCGGAGTCATGGATGCCGCTTGGAGACGACAGAGCTCAATAGAGCTTTGTCTTGTACTCTTCCTCCAGATCCTTATCGATCGCCTGCATCTCCGCCTCGTCTTGCGGCAGCTCGTTCGCCTGATCGAGGATCATGCGGGCCAGGCTGGGCATCTCCTTGCGGTCTTGCCGCGCCGCCGGATCCCAAAGCTTGGAGCGGCGGAAGGCCTTGGCGCAATGCAGGAAGGTTTCCTCGACCGTGACCAGGATCGCCAGCTTCGGCTGGCGCCCGTTAACCTCCATGCGTGCCAGGAGAGCCGGATCGCAGGTCAGCCGCGCCCTGCCGTTCACCCGGTAGGTATCGTCGTAACCGGGGATCAGGAAGAGCAGACCGATGGAGGGATTGGCCAGAATGTTGGTGAGGCTGTCCAAGCGGTTGTTGCCGGGCCGGTCAGGGATCGCCAGGGTCTTGTCGTCCAGCACTAGAGTGAAGCCGGGCGGGTCGCCGCGCGGGCTGACATCGCCCTTGCCGTCAAGCCCTTGCGTCGCCATGCAGACAAAGGGCGAGCGGGCGATGAAGTCGCGGCCGTGGTTATCCACGATCCGCAGCTGCTTGCGCACCGCCAGCGGGTGGCGTTCGCCGAAGAGGGCCCGGAGCTGCTCTTCGTCCTCGATGCCGTAGGGATCGCCAGCCGTAACGCCTTCGGGTGCCATACTTCTCTCCTCTTGCTGCCGCCGGAGCCTAGGCCAGAAAGGCCTTGCCGGCAGCTCCGATCAGTCGCGCGGCCTCGGCCACAATATCTTCAACGATGTCGCCGGCCGGCTTCACCGCGTCGATCAGGTCGACGGCCTCGCCGCCGATGACCACCCTGACATCATAGTCTTCCTCGCCGGCCGAATCATAGCGTGCCTGCTCGGCCCCGGCTTGGTCTTTCAAGCCTTCGATGTCGCCGTGCCACTGCCGGGAGAAATCGTTCTGCAGAACCCGCCCGCTGAAGTGCCAGGGCCAATCCACGTCGCGTGCCACGTCGAAGACTTTGGTCCTGACCGTCTCGTCGCCGGCCGCCTCGACCAGGCGCGCTTTGGCGCTGTCGGGGCCGCTGGCCTCTTCGGCCGCCCAGAAGCGGGTTCCCAAAAGAACCCCGTCGCCCCCCAGCATCAAGCTCGCCGCCAGGCCGCGGCCATCGGCGATGCCGCCGGCGGCGACGATGATCTGCTCGTCGCCGGCGAGATCGCGGATCGCCGGCAGCAAGGTGGTGAGGCCGCGGTCCATGCCGTGGCCGCCGGCCTCCTGGCCTTGGGCGACGATGATGTCGGTGCCCGCCGCGAGCGCCTGGCGCGCCTGCTCCACGCGCTGCACCTGCCAGAGCGTCGGCACGCCTGCCTCGCGGCAGCGGGCGACGAAGGCTGTCGCGTCACCGAAGGAAAACATCATCGCAGCCGGCCGGCGGGCAAGGCAGAGCTCCAGCAGTTGCGGCTCTTTGGCCAGCGCCCAGGTGATGAAGCCGGCGCCCACAGGCTGATTGCCGGCATCGCTGAAGGCCTGCTCCAGCCAGGCCGCATTGCCGTAGCCACCGCCGATCAGCCCCAGGCCGCCGGCCCCGGTCACCGCCGCCGCCAGCGCGCCGCCGGAGATCTTGTCCATCGGCGCCAGGACCACCGGGTGGCGTAGTCCCAGTCGTTCGGTCAGTCGCGTGCGAATAGCCATGGTCTTAGGCACTGCCTCTGTAGTTGGGCGCTTCGCGGGTGATGGAGACGTCGTGCACATGGCTCTCGCGCAGGCCCGCGGAGCTGATCTTCAAGAGCCGGGCGTTCACCTGCAGATTGGCGATGGTGGCGCTGCCGGTATAGCCCATGGCCGCCTTCAGGCCGCCGACCAGCTGATGCAGGATGTTGGCGATGGGGCCCTTGTAGGGTACCCGGCCCTCGATCCCCTCCGGCACCAGCTTGAGCGCATCGCTCACCTCGGCCTGGAAGTAGCGGTCGGCCGAGCCGCGCGCCATGGCGCCGATCGAGCCCATTCCGCGATAGGACTTGTAGGAGCGGCCCTGGTAGAGAAAGACCTCCCCCGGGCTCTCGTCGGTGCCGGCGAAGAGAGAGCCGATCATGCAGCACTCTGCCCCCACGGCGATAGCCTTGGCGATGTCGCCGGAATACTTGATGCCGCCGTCGGCGATCGCCGGCACGCCGGCCTCTCGGCAGGCCTCCACCGCATCCATCAAGGCCGTCAGTTGCGGCACGCCGACGCCGGCGACCACGCGGGTCGTGCAGATGGTGCCGGGCCCGATGCCGACCTTGACCGCATCCGCCCCGGCGTCGATCAGAGCCTGAGCGCCGGCCTTGGTGGCGACGTTGCCGCCGATCACCTGCACCCGGTTGGACAGGCGCTTTACCGCCGAGACGGCCTCCAGGACTCCGTCGGAATGGCCGTGCGCGGTGTCGACCACGATGACGTCGACACCGGCTTCGATCAGGGCTTCGGCGCGTTGGGCGCCGTCGGGTCCGACCCCTGTCGCCGCGGCAGCCCTGAGGCGGCCGTGCTCGTCCTTGCAGGAGGCCGGGTAGGCTTGCGCCTTCTCGATGTCCTTGACCGTGATGAGCCCGATGCAGCGATAGTCGGCGTCGACCACCAAGAGCTTCTCGATGCGGTACTGGTGCAGCAAGCGCTTGGCCTCTTCGCGCTTGGCCCCCTCGTTGACCGTGACCAGGCCCTCTTTGGTCATGAGCTCGGCGACCGGCTGATTTCTGTCCTCGGCGAAGCGCACGTCGCGGTTGGTGAGGATGCCGACCAAGCGGCCGTTGCCTTGCTTCACCACCGGAATGCCGGAGATGCGGTGCTGGTCCATCAAGGCCAAGGCATCGGCCAAGGTCCGGTCGGGGGTGATGGTGACGGGGTTCACCACCATGCCCGATTCGAACTTCTTGACCTTGCGCACCTCGTTGGCTTGCGCCGAGATATCGAGGTTCTTGTGGATAACGCCGATGCCGCCGGCCTGGGCCATGGCGATCGCCAAGGTTCCTTCGGTGACGGTGTCCATCGCCGCCGACATCAGCGGAATGTTCAGGCGGATATCCCGGGTGAGCCGGGTGGCGACGTCGGCCGTTGCCGGCAGCACGTTGGAGCGCGCCGGCTCCAGCAGAACGTCGTCGAAGGTCAGAGCGTCGCGGATGATCATGCCATGACTCCAAGGGTCTATCGACCCGGCCGTTCGGGAGGATGGCAGCGCTTGATACAGCACGTGGGCGAAAGCCACAAGCGTACCAGTCATGCGGTCTGCGCAACCGCGCCAATCGAGCGCTTGATTCCCCCCTGAGGGATAGAGACATGATTCAATTAGTGAAGACGCCGAAGCGGAGAGCAAGACCATGCAGCCACAGCCCTTCCTCATCGCAGTCGCAGACGGGTCCATAGCCCGCTTTCTCGAGCTGCCCGGACCGGGCAAGGCGCTGCGACCCTCCGCTCTCGCCTCCATTGCCCACGAACACGACCCCAGCCGCGCGATCGCCAGCGACCGGCCCGGCCGCAGCTTTGAGAGCGCCAGCCCCACCCGCCACGCCGTCCAGCCCAAGTCAGACCCGCACGACTACGAGAAGTCGCGCTTCGCTGCCGAGGTGGGCAAGACGCTGAACCAAGCCCTCGAGGCCGACAGGCGCCTGCGTCTGGTGCTGGTCGCAGCCCCGGTCTTTCTCGGTCGCCTGCGCAAGGCCATCGCGCCCGGCTTGCGGTCACGCATTCACGCCGAGCTGGCCAAGGATCTGGTGCACGAGACCAACGAGCGCATGCCCCGGCACCTGTCTGCAATCCTGCCGGTGGGCTAGTCCCGGCTCTCTCCCCGGAATCCCTTGGCCACGAGGTACATTTCGCTGGAGTCCTTGCGGCTGGCCGGCGGCTTGGCATGGCGGACGCTTTCGAAGTTCCGCTTCAAAAGCGTCAGCAGCTCCGCTTCGGTGCCGCCTTGCAGCACCTTGGAGACGAAGGCGCCACCCGGCGCCAGGATCTCCAGCGCGAAGAGCGCGGCGGCCTCGGCCAGCGCCATGGTCCTGATGTGATCGGTCTTCTTGTGGCCCACCGTGTTGGCGGCCATGTCGGACAGCACCAGATCGGCCTTGCCGCCGAGTGCTGCCTGCAGCTGCTCCGGGGCGCTTTCTTCCAGGAAGTCGCCCTCCAGGATCTCGGCTCCCTCCAGCGGCGCCACCGGTAGCAGGTCGATCCCCACCAGGCGGCCATCCGGGCCCAAACGTTCGGCCACGACCTGCAGCCAGCCGCCCGGCGCACAGCCCAGGTCGATCACCTTGGCACCGCGCTCGATCAGCTGAAAGCGCTCGTCCAGCTGCAAGAGCTTGAAGGCCGCGCGCGAACGATAGCCGCGGGCCTTGGCTTCGACCACGTAGGGATCGTTCAGCTGTCGCTGCAGCCACATGGTGGAGCCCACGGGCCGACCGCGTGCCGTACGCACCCGCTGACTGAGGCCGCGCCCAGCCCCGCCGGACCCGGCACGCCCGCCTGTTCGCCCGCTGCGGCGGCGCCTGTCGCCGCTCACCGCGCAATCATCCCGCTCACGCCCGGACCATCTCCTTGACCTCGATCGGCAAGGGCGTACCCGGCCGGCGCATCAAGCTCAAGAGGATACCTTCGCGCACGCCGCGGTCGGCCACGCGCAGCCGCGGCACGGGAAAGCGCCGGCAAAGAGCGGCCAGGACGGCACAGCCGCTGACCACGAACTCGGCGCGCTGCGGGCCGATGCAGGGATGGCCGGCGCGCTCGCCCGGCGTCATGGCCAGAATCTGCTCGACAATGTTGTCGATCGAGTTGCGGCCCAAGGTGGCGCCATCCACCCGGCGGCGGTCATAGCGCGGCAGGCGCAGGTGCATGCCGGTCAAGGTGGTGACCGTGCCCGACGAACCCAGCATTTGCAGATGGCCATTGCGCATCTCGCTCTGCAGGGCATCCAGATCGAAGGACTTGTCGAGTTCCGTCTCCACCTCTTCGACGATGGCGTGATAGCCGTCGCGGGTTCCGGCGGCCGCGCCGAAGCGCTCGACGAGCGTGACCACACCATAGGGCAGAGAGGCAAAGGCCAAGGGCGAGAGGCGGCAGCTGTCGGCTGACGGCATCACCCGCAGGTGGCTTACCTCGGTCGAGCCGCCGCCAATGTCGAAGACCAAGGCATGGCGTCGCTTGGGATCCAGCAACGGCGCACAGCCGGAGAGCGTCAGCGCCGCCTCTTCCTTGGGCGAGATGACCTCCAGGGAGATCCCGGTCCTGAGGTAGGCGCGTTCCAGAAACTCGTCGCCGTTGCTCGCCTGGCGGCAGGCTTCGGTCGCGACTGCCCGCACTCCGGCGACCTTGCGACGCCTGATCTTCGCCGCACAGACCGCCAGCGCCTCCAGCGCCCGCTCGATCGCCGCCTCGGAGAGTGCGCCGGTGGAGCTCAGCCCTTCGCCCAGCCGGATGATCCGCGAGAAGGCATCGACGACATGGAAGCCCTGGCGGGTCGGCCGTGCGACCAAGAGGCGGCAGTTGTTGGTGCCGAGATCGAGCGCAGCAAAGAGCGGCCGGGGCTGAGCGAACTTTACCCGCTCTCCCGCTGCCCGCCTTGCGCCTTCGACTGCCCGTTCCATCGCCTCCCCGTATCGCAGCTGGCGGCTTTCCTTGTAGCCGGCGCCGTCCAGCACCCCAGCCTAACAGGTGAAGCGCCCTCCGGCCAACCAGCCAGGTGCATTTCACCATCTGCGAGGTTGAAAAGCCCAGGCGATAGGGCTATATCGCCTTGCTCTGCCGAGGCCCATATAGGCCATCCCGACCCTTGGGGGATAGTTTAGCGGTAGAACTCTCGGCTCTGACCCGAGCAGCCCTGGTTCGAATCCAGGTCCCCCAGCCACAAGGACATGGACCGGGTCCGGAGATATCGGTGATAGACCGTACGCGATGCGTCGGTAGCGGTCTTAGCTGACGTGGCCTCGGCACTGTGGCAGCCTTGCTCGGCGAGCGCGTCGCCCAGATCGATAGCCCGGAAGGAAATGTTCTCGTGGAAAGGCCAGAGGCCGATGTGGCGGTCCTGGTGGATGTTCCTTTTGCCGATATCGAGAAAGCGGCCGTGGGGTGGCTGGCTGGCCAATCCCTTGGCAATGGTCCTACCAGCCAGTGCGTTCAAGACCAGTCCGTCCTGACAGTGTCCGGGCTCTCTCGATGTCGGTCCCGTCAGACCATTTTGGGTGGGCGCCCGGCAGATCACTGCGTCCCAGCGGATCGGCACGAAGGTGGAGCGGCCGGCGAGGATGCCACGGACATCTTGCCGACGCCGGGTGTTGCGGCTGTGGTTCCGTGCCTCCGCACGAAGCATGACTGGCTTGACGCACATTTGTTGACGACATAGAATCAAACACAATAATATGAAACGGGAGGAAAGCAAATGAAACATTTCGTGGGTTTTCTGCTAGCAGCGGCACTAATCGTTGGGGTGACAGCCAAATCTGATGCTGCGGAAGACAAAGGTGCAGTCGCTATGAGCTTCGGCGGCTCGACAATCGCACTCTGGAACGACATCATTGCATTGATGGAGCCGTCCCTCGAAGCCAAGGGATACAAGCTCATTACGCACGATCCTCAGTTTCGCGTTGAACAACAGGTGCAGGACTGGAAGTCCTGGATCGCTCAACGCAAGGTCAAGGCGATCATGGGGTGGCCGATCAACGCGGACGCCATGGTGCCGGTGACCCGACAGGCGCAGGAGGCGGGCATACCGGTAATCGGCTACGCGGTTGCCTGGCCCGGCATCTCCGCGGCGATGCTGACCAACCCGGAAAAGGACGGCCAATCCATCGCGACCTACGCCGTCGATTGGGTCAAGGAGAACATCGGTGCAGACGCCGCGGTCGAGATCGCCGTCCTCAGCGACGAGCAGAACGACCTTACGCGGCTGCGCGTCAAGGGCATCTACGAGGGCGTCAAAGCGGGCCTTCCAAACGCCACGGTCTATAAGGTGCCTGCCTTGTCGCGGGAGGAGGGCTACAACGCCGCCAAGCAGCAGCTCACGGCCCATCCTGAAACGACGATCTGGCTGTCCTACTCCAACGACAACATGAAAGGGGTCTACAAGGCGCTGACCGATTCGGGCGTCGCCAAGGACGACCCGCACTACTTTCTTGCCGGCATGGATGTGACCAACGAGGATCTGGACCTGATTCAGATCCCGGACAGCATCTACCGGATGGCCTTTGCCTTCCGCAGCGAGACGCTGGCCAAGGTGAATGAAGACTTCCTGGTGGCGGCGGCCGAAGGCCAACCGCTGGAAGATGTCTTCGTGTATCCCGAGCTGGTCACGCCCGAGACGGCGAAGAACTTCTACGTCGGCAACGTGACGCACTGATCCGGCGCGCTTCGCGTCCGGTCCGCACAACCGAGCCGGTCCTCCACAATGGAACGGGCCGTCGGCGCGCCCGTCGCCACAGAGGAGGAGGTGGGGACGCCGCTTCTGCGCATGGTCGACGTACACGTCGCCTTCGGCGGCAACGTCGCCCTCGCCGATGTTGCGTTCGAGGTAGGACCAGGTGAAATCGTCGGCCTGCTCGGCCACAACGGTGCCGGCAAGTCGACGCTGGTGAATGTTGCCTCCGGCGCGCTTCGCCCGCAACGCGGCACGATGCACGTCGAGGGGCGATCCGTGCCGTTGCGCGGCAACCCGCGCGACATGGAGCGGGCCGGCATCAAGGTGATCCACCAAGAGCCGGCGCTTTCGGACATCCTCTCGGTCGCAGACAACATTACCCTTGGCCGACCGGAGGAATCGCGATCTCCGCGCCAACGCCGCCGGATCGCGAAAGAAGCGCTGGCGTTGCTCGGCTCGGGGTTGGATGTCGACCAGCCGATTTCGGCGCTGGCATTCGGAGAGAAACAGATCGTCGACCTGGCGCGGGCGCTCTCCACTCACCTGCAAGTGCTTTTTCTCGACGAGCCGACAGGTGCTCTCGGCCAGCACGAGGCCGACCGCCTACACGACCTGCTCCGCCAGCTCGCCGCCGAAGGACACGGTATCGTCTACGTTTCACATCGCCTGCGCGATATCCTCGCGGTCTGCACGCGCCTGGTCGTCCTGCGTGGCGGCCATGTCGTCCTCGATCGGCCTGCGGCGGGCTTTGGCGTCGCCGAGCTTTCGGCGGCGCTCGTGCCGGAGGCGCAAGCCATTGAGCATGTTCCCGTGGACAATGCGCGGGACGAAACGGCCCTCAGCATCGACTGGGTCGACGGGCAGAGCTTTCGCTTCCAGCGCGGTGGGATCATCGGCCTGTTCGGTATGGCGGCCGGGCCGCAGTTCGCTTTCCTCGAGGCGCTCTACGGTCTGCGTGGTCACGTCGAAGCGGAGATCGAAGGCCGGCGCTACAACCCGCACTCGCCACGCGATGCGATCCGGCGCGGCGTTTTCTATGTCAGCGCCAACCGTGAGCGGGACGGCCTTCTCGCCGACATGTCGGCGCTCGACAACCTGGTGCTGCCGTGGATGGACGATCTCACCAGGTTCCTGGCGCTCTCCCACGCCAAGGCAGCGAAGGCCTACGCCCAGGCCCGACAGGCCCTCAACGTAGAGGGCGGCCATATGGACGCGCCGATCGTGGCGCTAAGCGGAGGCAATCGTCAAAAACTGGTCGTCGGCCGCTGGCTCTTCGGCCAGAAACCGAAAGTGCTGCTACTCTCTCAGCCCACACAGGGCGTCGATGTCGGTGCGCGCGTCGACATCGCGCGTGCCCTGAGACGCCTGACAAACGACGGTGTGACAGTGCTGATCGCGTCCTCCGAATCTGACGAGATCGAGCTCTTGTGCGACCGTGCCTATGTCTGCGAAGGCACGTCTTGGCAGGAGTTCGAGCGGAGCGCCGACTGGAGCGAGCGCCTCCTCGAGGCTCTCATACGGAGGGTCGGATGAGACCACGGACGCTGCGTGCCTGGGACGACCGCCCAGTCTGACCAAATGGAATGATCGCGATGCCCTTCGCCAAGAATATCCAGTTGATGCTAGCCAGAAACGGAACGCTTGTCGGCCTCTTCATACTCGTCCTCTACTTCCATTTTTCCAACGAGTATTTCCTGTCGCTGTCAAACGCTCGAAACATCGGCGAGGCCGTCTCCGCGCTGGGTGTGGTGGCGATTCCACTGGCACTCCTCGTGATTTGCGGCGCGGTCGACCTTTCTGTCGGCTCCATCGCGAGCTTCGCAGGGATCCTCGGCGCGATGACCATGGTGGAAACGGGATCGACGCTGGCGGGCATCGCGGCGGGATTGAGCGTCGGGCTCGTTGCCGGTGTCGCCAACGGCTTGCTGGTGAGCTACCTGCGGCTGAACTCGATCGTCGTCACCCTCGGTGCGCTCTCGGTTTGGGGTGGCTTGGCGCTCTACGTGACCGGCGGGCGCACCGTGGCTGGCCTGCCGGAGGCCTTCATCGACCTAGGTTTGATCCGGGTCGCCGGCATTCCGCTCGAGATCTTCATCCTGGTAGCGGCGATCATCTACGGTGTGATCGTGCTGGAGCGGCTGCCCTATGGCCGGCGCCTCAAGGCCGTCGGTGGAAACCGGCGGGCCGCGTTCTTGCTGGGCGTGCCGGTTCAGCGGGTGCAGTTTCTGATGTTCGTCCAGGTCGGCGTCGCCGCGGCGCTCGCCGGCCTGATGCTGTCCTCGAAGCTTGCGGCCGCGACGCCGATCACCGGCCAGGGGCTGGAGATCAACGCACTCACCGTCGTGCTGCTCGGCGGGGTAGCCTTTGCCGGCGGTATCGGCCGCATCTCAGGCGTGGTCGCCGGCCTTTTCTTCGTCGGCGTGTTACGCAACGGGTTGGTCGTCACCGACACCTCGCAGTTCCTGCAACAGGTACTCATTGGCATGACGCTCATCGCCGCGGTCGCGATAGACGACACCTTCCGGCAGACCCTGCTGGGAGCGCCCCGATCGGCTGCAAAAACACACCGCCGCAAGCGCAAAGAGCGAAAGACGGGCGGGGACCTCTAGAATTGGAGCGAAGCGACGACCGCAAACCCGATCAAATCGGATTCGCAGGGCCGGCGCGGGACGGCCACCTATCCCGGGTCTCTGGTAAGGGGCGCACCGGATAGGGGAGGCCGCAATCTACAGCACTGCCCTGTGCTTTCTTTGCAACCCGTGAAAGTCGCCACTTCCATATTACGAGCGTTTCGGCGTTGGGCGGTAGAGTGGGCCGCGGCGCGCAACACGTTCGATCATACCGTTGGTCAGGTACTCAGGCGTCTCGTGCGGATCATAGGCGGCCTCCCCTTGGCCGGGGTAGCCCAATCTCTCCCGCACATCGGGCGCCATGTAGTAGCCGCCCGACGCCGCCAGGCTGATTGCCTGAAAGGCCGCCTCGTCCTCCTTCATCAAGGCGTTCAGCGTCGGTCCAACCGGCTTACCCGCGGTTGAGGCAATCCCCCGCTTGAGGTCCTCGACAAGGTCGGGCCGCGCCTCCAGCGTCCGGTCGAGCAGCCCTTCATGGACACCGACGGCGCTGGCAGCCGGCATCTTGCCCGCAGCCGGGATCAGGTAGTCCGCCAAGCTCTTGAACCAGGCGCGCTCGTCGTCGCTAAGTCTTGCAGCCATCACGCGGCCTCCTGATTGCGCCGTTCGGATGCCAGGTGGCGGGCCTGGCGCAGGGCGACGGTCATGATAGTGGCCGTGGGGTTGACGCCGCCCGAGGTCGGGAAGGTGCTGGCATCCATGAGATAGAGGTTCGGCACATCGTGCGCCTGGCCCCATTGGTCGACGACGGAGCGTGCCGGGTCATCGCCCATGGTGCAGGTGCCGATCAGGTGCCAGCCGGTGTCCGGGACCTGATGCACAACGTTGGTCTCGATCGCCCCGGCCGCTTCGACTGCCTCCAGCAAGCGGGCCACGTGGAAGCGCAGCATGTCGTGCGAGTTCTGAGAGACCTTGTAGATCAGCTTTGGCGCCGGGATGCCATCGGTGTCGGTGGTCCCCGCGTCCAGCTCAACCCGGTTGTCTTCTTCCGGGAGGTCTTCGCCGATGATGCCCCACACCAAGCTGTGGCCGAAGCGCCGCTCGACCATCTGATGCAGGCTCTCGCCCCAAAGCTCCTCCACCTTGGGCTCGTCGCCCTTGAAGATCTGGCTGCCGACGAAGCTGGTGGCGCCCAAGGGGCCGCCGCCAGGCATGGCCCCCCACTTGGCGCCGCGCAGGAAGCCGCGCTTCTCGTCGGTCTCGTAGAACTCGAAGGATTCGATCAGCTGTCCGAAGGGGCCGATCCAGGAGTCCAGCGGATCCTCATAGACCCCCATCACGGCGGAGAAGGGGTGCATCATCAGGCGCTTGCCCACCAGGCCCGACGAATTGGCCAGGCCGTCCGGGAAGCTTTTCGATTTGGACAGCAGGAGCAGCCTGGGCGTGCCGATGCCGTTGGCGCAGAGAATCACCACCTTGGCCTTCTGGCGCCGCTCGCGGCCATGGTCGTCAATGTAGACGGCGCCGGTCGCCAGGCCGCGTTCGTCCACCTCGATCTCGCGCACGCGCGCGCCGGTGACCAGCCGTGCGCCTTGACGCATGGCTTGCGGCCAGTAAGTGATGTTGGCGGTCGACTTGGCACCCTCGGGACAGCCGGTCATGCAGGTACCGGTGCGCAGGCAGGGGTTCAGGCCGTTCCAGGCCAGCGAGGGAATGGCGTTGGTGCCGGGCCACCAGTGCCAGCCCAGCTTGTCCATGCCCTCGGCCGCCTTCATGCCGGCCTTGCCGATCGGCAGCGGCGGCGTCGGGAAGGCGCGCTGCGGCGGATAGGCGGGGTTGCCCGGCAGTCCGGAGACGCCTACCGCGTACTCGACCTCCTCCAGATAGGGCAGCAGGTCTTCGTAGGTGAAGGGCCAATCCTCGGCCACGCCGTCCATGCTGCGCACCCGAAAGTCCGACGGCAGGAAGGGCGTCCAGTGGCCGGCGTAGAGCGTGGTGCTGCCGCCGACCGCGGCGAACATCAAGGGATTGATGTCCGATTGATCGGTGTTGATGGGATAGTCGCGCGGCATGTCGCGGACATTGGGATTGGGATGCCAGGGCTTCTGGCTCAAGAGCTCGAAGGCTGGGTCCTTGCCGGGAAAGTCGCTGGGATCGGGATTGTAGCCCTGCTCCAGGCAGACCACCGAGAAGCCGGAACCGCTGAGTTCTTTCGCGGCAACCGCACCCGAGGGCCCGGCGCCGACAATGAGCACGTCGACCTCTTCGCCCCGACGCGGGGCCGCTTGTTTCGCCATTGTCACCTCCCCCGCCGCAGTCGGCGGTCTGCCAGGCTTGTCGCCTCTTTTGCTCGTCACGCGTCCTTGGGCGTCGGCCGAAAGATCGGGCCGCGGTCGATGACCACCTGCAGCATGCCGTTGGCCACGTACTCCGGCTCCGCATCGGCGTCGATGGCGCGATTCTCCTGCCCGGGATAGCCGATGCGCTCGCGCACGCTGGGCTCCATGTAATAGGCGGCCGACGCCAAGAGGCCGATCGCCCCCAAGGCCTCGGGATCGTCCTTGTTCAAGGCTTGTGCCGCTTGCGGCGGGTCCTGGCCTTCAGCCTTGTTCAGGCCGCGAAAGAAGGCTTCGCGCAGATCGGGCCGCAGCTCGACCACACGGTCCAGGATCGCACCATGGACCTCCACCTGCGTGGCGGAAGGCATGCCTTCCGCTTCCGGAATCAAGACGTCGGCCAGGCCGGCGAAGGTGGCCCGATGGCTGTCGCTGACGAGACTCATGACGCCACCTCCAAAGAGCCGCGATTGTCGATCATCTGCTTGGTGCACCGCAGCGCCACGGCGATGATCGTCGCCGTCGGATTGAAGCCCGAAGATGTCACGAAGGTGCTGCCGTCGAAGATGTAGAGGTTGGGCACGTCATGCGCCCTGCCCCACTGATCGATGACCGATCGCGCGGGGTCATTGCCCATGCGCGCGGTCCCCATCAGATGCCAGCCGCAGTCGCGCATCAATCTGGTTTCCGTCATCTCCGCCGCGCCGGCAGCCTCCATGGCTTCCTTGGCGCGCGCGAGGTGGAAGTCGATCAGCCGCTCGGTGTTCTCCGAGTTCTTGTAGATCAGCTTGGGTGCCGGAATCCCGTCCGTGTCGGTCAATTCCCCGTCAAGGACCACGCGGTTGGCCTCGTCGGGAAGATCCTCGACGATGATGCCCCACTCGAAGGAGCGGCCGAAGACCTTGCGTGTGTTGCGGTGCAGGTTGGCGCCCCAGGCTTCCTCCAAAGGCTTTCCGCCATAGGCGGCGCGCATGCCCAAGGGCCCGCCGGACGGCATGCAGTTCCACTTGGCGCCGCGCACGAAGCCGCGCTTCTCGTCGCTCTCGTACCACTGCATCGACTGGATGGTCTGGCCGGCCGGACCCAGCCAACTCTCCAGCGGCTCGTCGAAGTTGCCGGTGACCGCGGCATAGGGGTGCATCATGAGGTTGCGCCCGACCAGGCCGGAGCTGTTGGCGAGACCGTCGGGAAAGCGGTTCGAGGTCGAGTTCAGCAGCAGTCGTGGCGTGCCGACCCCGTTGCAGCAGACGATCACCACGCGTGCGCGCTGCCTGTGCTCCTGCTCGCTGCGATCGAAGTAGATTGCACCGTCCGCCAGGCCTTCGGCGTTCACCGTGATCTCGGACACCCTGGCCCCGGTGATGACCGTCGCCCCGTCGTCGATGGCGTCCGGCCAGTGGGTGTGATCCATCGAGGCCTTGGCCTTCTCCGGACAGCCGGTAAGGCAGGTGCCGCGCCGGACGCAAGGGTTGCGGCCCCGGTAGGCGCGCGAGGGGATGGCGTTGGGCCCCGGCCACCAGTGCCAGCCCAGTTTGTTCATGCCTTCTGCTGCCTTCATGCCGATCTTGCCGATCGGCAAGGGCGGCAAAGGCGGTGGCTTCATCGGCGGAAAGGCCGGGTCGCCGGCGAGGCCAGAAACGCCCATCTCGATCTCGGCCTGGTCATAGAAGGGCTCCAGGTCCTCGTAGGTGAAGGGCCAGTCGTCGGCCACGCCGTCCAGGGTCTTCACCCGGAAATCCGACGGCATGAAGCGCTGCCAGTGGGCAGCCCAAAGGATGGTGCTGCCGCCGACGGCTGCATACATCAGCGGATTGACGTCCGAATCCTCGGTGTTGATCGGGTAGTCGTCGCCCAGCTCGCGCACGTTGGGATTGGGATGCCAGCGCTTTTGCGCCATCAGCTCCCACTCCGTCTTGTCGCCCCAGAATTCCGAGTTGTCGACCCAGGTGCCCTGCTCCAGGCAGATTACCTTGAAGCCGGCACCGGCCAGATGGCGTGCGGCGATCGACCCGGACGCGCCGGCACCGATGATCAGGACGTCTGCGACCTCGCCCCTCGAGGCGACATTGGCCATGAGCTCTCCTCCCTTAGCTGGCTTGCTTGGCTGGCAACGATCAACCGCCGAGGCCCTGGCGAAGAGCATGCCACAGCCGCAAAGTCGGCGGCAAGATTATCAACAATTCTGTTGACAGTTCGCGGATGCACCTCGTTGACTCCCATTCATGGTATCAGGCTGATCCGGCCTGCGGCGGAGAACAAGGGCATGCATATCGCGGTCATCCTGCGCCTGGTTCCTGACCTCTCGGACGAACTCGACCTGTCGGAAGACGGCAAGAGCATAGATCGCGAATGGGTCGGCATCACGCTCAACGAGTTCGACGAGCAGTCGCTGGAGGAAGCAGTCCTTCTGAAGGAAGCCTCGGACGCCAAGGTCACGGCACTGGCGCTGGCGGGCGAGGGCGTCGAACGCATGCTGCAGGGCGCCCTGGCGCGCGGCGCCGACGCGGCCGTCATGCTCGAAGGCGAGGGCGAGGACCATCTCGATTCGCGTGCCGCCGCACCGATCTTCGCAGAAGCCATTCGAACCTGTGGTGCCGACCTGGTGCTGACCGGCGTGCAGACGATCGAAGACCTCTTCGGTCAACTGGCCCCTTATCTCGGCAGCCTCTTGGATTGGCCGCACGTCAGCGCCGTCAGCGGCGTCGCCTTGGACCAAGGGCACATCGTCGTGCGACAGGAGTACAGCGGCGGCAGGCAGGCCCGAATCGAAGTCGCCCTGCCGGCCGTCATCGGCGTGCAGACGGCAAGCCGCCCGCCTCGCTACGTCTCTGCAAGCAAGCTGAAGGAAGCCATGCTGAGCGGCCGGCTCACCGCTCAAGCGGCGGCCGCAACCCCGCTGCCCAACAGGGCCGAGGTTCTTGGCCTCGCCCCTCCGGACCGCTCGGCGGGCGCCACGATGATCGGCGACGACCCCGACGAGGCCGCTGCTGCGATTCTGGAGGCCTTGTCGGCGCGCGGCCTTTTGGCGGGCTAGCGGGGAAGGCCCATGACCAAGGTCCTGGTGCATATCGAGCTTGAGGGCGAAGGCCTTGCCGGGGTGAGCTTCCAGCTACTCGCTGCGGCGCGCCGCATCGCCGGGCCGGAGGGCAGCGTCGAAGCGCTGCTGATCGCCGCCGACCCGACACCCCTGCTGCCAAGCCTCGGTGCAGCAGAGAGGGTCTTCACGCTTTCGGGCGAGCGCGCTGGCGACTATCTGCCGGAGCTGCATCTGCAGGCCATGGCGGAGGCGACACGCCGAACACGGCCGGACGTCGTATTGACGGCCTACAGCAGCGCCGGCCTCGACCTGGCCGCCGCCACCGCGGCTGCCTGCGATCTCTCCCTGATCGCCTACTGCCAGAGTGCCGAGCGGGTTGAGGCCGGTCTCAGGGTCTCGAGCCAGCTTTACGGCGGCCGCTTGCTGGCTCAAAGCGAGGTTGCCTTTCCGGCCGTGCTCTCGGTCATGCCGGGCGCCTACGACGAGGCGGCCGGCAGGCTTGCCGGAAGCCCGGAGCAAAGCGACTTGGCAGACAGCCTCCAGCTGCCGGAGCCGCGCATGCGGGTCATCGAGGTGATCGCGCCGGACGGCGGCGGCATCGACATCACGAAAGCAGAGTCTCTGGTCTGCGTCGGCCGCGGCATCGGCGACGCGGACAGCATCGCCGAGGCCGAAGAGCTGGCCGGCCTGCTGGGGGCGGAGATCGCCGGAAGCAGGCCCGTCATCGATGCAGGCTGGCTGCCGAAGGCGCGCCAGGTCGGCAAGTCGGGAATGAAAGTGAAGCCGAAGCTCTACCTTTGCCTGGGCGTCTCCGGCGCGCCCGAGCATCTCGAAGGCATGAGCGATGCCGAGTTCATCGTCGCCGTCAACAAGGACTCGGCCGCACCGATCTTCGAGGTGGCGCATCTGGGCACGACCTGCGACCTCTTCGATCTCCTGCCGGCACTTGCAGAAGGACTGAAGTCCCGGCCGGGACAATGAACCATACGGTCTTCTGGCTGGTGGTACCGGCCGCGCTCGCCGTCGCCGCCTGGCGCTTCTGGCAGGTGTTTCGGCCACTCGCGAAGGCACCAACGGATCTGCGCTGGGATCGGCCGGTAGAACGCCTGGCCGGACTGCTCCGTGACGTCGGTCAGCATCGCCGCCTCTTGCAGAACCGCTATTCCGGCACGCTGCATGCGATGATCTTCGTCGCCTTCTTCGTGCTCTTCACCGCAATCCTTCAGGCCTTCGGTGCCGGCTTCATTCCAGGTTTCACCTTGGCGCCCATCGGCGGCGACAGCTGGATCGCCCTGCTGCAAGACCTCTTCAGCCTGGTCATGCTGGTCGGCCTAGGGCTGGCGGCCTACCAGCGCTATGTCCGAAGGCCGGCGCGGTTCGCGGGGTCGAACCGCCGAGACGCAGGCATCGTCTACCTCCTCATCTTGGCCGTCGTGCTCTCCATGCTGCTGGAGTTCGCCTGCCGCATCAGTTCCGGCGGCGACCCTTCGGCGCCCTGGCGGCCGGTCAGCAGCCTCCTGGCCGTGGGCCTGACGGCAGTGGGGCTCGAAGGAGCCGCGGCCGAGCGTGGGGCGCAGGTCTTCTATTGGCTGCATGTCGCCTCGATCCTCGGATTCCTGATCTACATTCCCGGATCGAAGCATCGGCACATGCTGACCGCGGTCGCGAACCTCTTCTTCCGCAACATCCAGCCCAAAGGCGTCTTGCCGGAGCCGCGCGATCTGCCGCCGGGGCTCAATCGGGTGGCCGGCTTCTCCTGGAAGCACCAGCTGGATCTGCTGTCCTGCACCGAGTGCGGCCGCTGCCAAGCCGCCTGCCCGGCGCATGCCGCCGGCCAAGCCTTAAGCCCGAAACTCCTGATCATGGACCTGCGCGAGGCCATGGCCGACGGCGGCGAGGGAGAGATCCTTGGCGACGCCATCAGCGAGGAGACCGTCTGGGCTTGCACCACCTGCCGGGCCTGCATGGAGGTCTGCCCGCTGCACATCGAGCATGTCCCGAAGATCGTCGAGCTGCGCCGGCATCTCGTGGAGGAGACCAGGATCGAGCCGATGCTGCAGGACGCCTTCGCCAAGCTGCAGCAGCAGGGCAACTCCTTCGGCAAGGCCCCGCGCCAACGTGCCCGCTGGACCAAGGCCGGCGGCGTCAAGATCAAGGATGCCCGCAAGGAGCCCGTCGACGTCCTCTGGTTCGTCGGCGACTACGCCTCCTTCGACCCGCGGGTGCAGCCGCTGACCATCAAGCTGGCGCAGCTGCTGACGCAGGCGGGCCTCGACTTCGGCCTGCTCTACGACGGCGAGCGCAACAGCGGCAACGACGTCCGCCGTGCGGGGGAGGAGGGCCTCTTCGAGCTCCTGGCCGAGCACAACATGGCAGCGATCGCCCAGTGCGACTTCCGCCGCATCATGACCGCCGACCCGCACAGCTTGAACGCGCTGAGGCAGGAGTATCGCCGACTGGGCGCCGACTGGACGGTGCTGCATCACAGCCAATTGCTCTGGAGCCTGCTGCGCGACGGCGCCCTGGAGGTAGCGTCGGGCCCTAGGCGCCGCGTCACCTATCACGACCCCTGCTACCTCGGCCGCTACAACGGCGAATTCGAAGCGCCGCGGGCGATTATCCGCCATCTGGGCCACGAGCTGGTCGAGATGGCGCGCTGTCGCGAGAATTCCTTCTGCTGCGGGGCCGGCGGCGGGCGCATCTGGATGGACGACAGCGCGATGGCCGAGCGGCCGAGCGAGAACCGGATCAAAGAGGCCTTGGCGCTGGGCGACATCGACACCTTCGCCGTCGCCTGCCCCAAGGACAAGGTCATGTACACAGCTGCTGTCGAAGCCCTGGGCGTCGAAGACAGCATGGTCGTGCGTGACCTTGTCGAGCTGGTCGCCGGCGAGGCTTCTGCGTAGAGCAATTCCCGAGCTGATGGACACATCAGCGACGACGATTAACTTGGTAAAACAGATAGCTAGAGCGCTTTGGGCGATCCAGTGCGAGCCGAAAGCGCTCTAGCCCCTATTCGGCCGCTTCGCGCGGACGCCCGCCAAGAGAGAGCGTGATCAGCTGATCTTCGGTGCAGAGCTTGGTGGCGCCACGGTGCACGGCGATCCCGTCATGGATCACCAGAACCGTTTCGGAGAGCGACAGGATCTCTTCGATCGAGGAGCTGATCAGAATCACCGCAGTCCCCTCCTTCGCCGCCTGCAGGATGATGTCGTAGATCTCCTTTACCGCGCCGACGTCGACGCCGGAGGTCGGCTCGACGAAGATGAAGACCTTGGCCTTCGCCTTCAGCCACTTGCCGATCACCGCCTTCTGCTGGTTGCCTCCGGAGAAGAACTTCACCGCCTTTTCCGGCTGATGCGGGTGCACCTGCAGGCGCGACATCACGCTGTCGGCGTAGTCCATCTGCAGGCTCTGCCGGATCAGGCCCATACGCGACAGAGAATCCAGCACCGGCAAGCAGACGTTGGTGGCCAGCGAGAGATTGGGGAAGAGCGCCTGCTTGCGTCGATCTTCCGGGATCAAGGCAATCCCGGCGGCTCTCGATGCGGCCGGGCTGGCGATCGTCACCGCGCGGCCGTCGACGGCGATGGATCCTCGATGCGGGACGATCCCGCCCAGCGCACGCTCCACCTGCTCCATGCCGCCGCCGACCGGGCCGGTGATGCCCAGCACTTCGCCGGCATGCACCGTGAAGGAAAGCGGCGCCAGCTGCGCGGTCGCCAGCTCTTGAACTTCCAGGACGGGACGGTCGGTGGCATGACCGGCATTCACCGTCTCCAGGTCCTTCTTGCTGCGGTCGACCATCAGCTCGGTCACCCGCTCTTCGCTGATCTCGCCCTGGTCCAAGGTCGCGGCGACCAGGCCGCCCTTCAGGATGGTGATCCGCTCGCAGATCTGCTTGATCTCGCCCAGGCGGTGAGAGATGTAGACGATGGTGATGCCTTCGGCCTTGAAGCGGTGGATCAACTTGAACAGCAGGTCCACTTCGTTGGCCGACAGCCGCGCGGTCGGCTCGTCGAGCACGATCAGCTTGTAGCGACGGTGAAAGAGGGTCGCCAAGGTGACCAGCTGCATCTCCGCCGCCGACAGGCTGGACGCCGGGCGCCTGACGTCGATGCCGATGCCGATCTCGTCGAAGATCGACTGTGCCTCGCGGTGAATGGCCCTTCGACTGAGAAAGAGGCCGCGGGGCTCGTTACCCAGGACCACATTCTCACTCACGGTGAAGCCGCCGCAGAGCTCGGCGTCTTGATAGACGGCGCCAAGACCCAACGCATGCGCGTCCTCCGGGCCGCCGATCTTGACCGGCCGGCCCTCCAGGCGAATCTCGCCGCTGGTCAGCGAATAGACGCCGGTCAGGATCTTGATCAGCGTGGACTTGCCGGCCCCGTTGCCGCCCAGCAAGCCGTGCACTTCACCCCGGAAAAGTGAGAGAGACACGCCTTGCAAGGCCCTGGTTCCGCTGAAGGTCTTGACGATGTTCTTCAGCTCGACGAGGGGTTGGTCAGTCATCTTGCGTGCCCCCGGCCGGCTAGATGAACTTCAGGTGGATCTCTTCGCGGTTCAGCATGGCATTGGCGCCAACCGCGAGGATCAAGACAAGACCGGCGAAGAGCTGGCGGAAGGCATAGGGAAAGCCCACCATGTTCATGCCTGAGTTCACCATGTAGATGAAGAACACGCCCAGCAGTGTACCCAGAACGTGCGGCTTGCCCTTGCCCAGCACGGTAGCGCCAAGGAAGACCGCTGCGAAGGCCTCCAGCAAATAGCCCTCGCCACCCACCGGCTGGGCCGAGGAGGAGATCGAGGTCAAGATCACGCCGCCGATGCCGGCAATAAAGGCCGACAGCATGAAGGCCACGATGACCCAATGGTAGACCTTGATACCGGAGTAGAAAGCGGCCCAAGGGTTGTCACCGACGGCGACGATGTAATGGCCAACCTTGGTCTTCGTTGCCAAAACGTGTGCGAGAGCAAATACCGAGAGCAGGATGATCACCGGCAGGGCAATGTTGATGTCGAAGATCGGCACCTTGCCTTGGCCGATGTAGCGGAAGGCGTTCTCCTGGTAGTCGACCGCCACCTGGTAGCCGCCGGTCATATAGATGTTGAGGCCGCCCAGCACGAACATCATGCCCAAAGTCACGACGATGCCGGAAAGCCGTCCGTAGGTGACCAGGAATCCGTTGACGAAGCCGATCGCCAAGGCGACGGCCAGCGCGACGGCAATGGCCAGCCAGGGTCCGACCCAGGGGATCATGTAGGCGCAGACAATCGAGGTGGTAGTGACGCACAAGCCCACCGAGAGATCGAAGCTGCCGGCGATCACCACATAGGTGAGCCCCATGGACACCAGGCAGCTCACGATCATGGAAAAGAGAATATTGTTGAAGTTCGAGAAGGTCAGGAACCAAGGCGAGGCGAAGGAGAAACCGATGGCGACCAGCACGATGACCGCGATCGTGCCCCAGCGCCGTAAAACCCTGATTAGCAGGCTCTCGCCCGGTCCGGCCGTTTGATCCGCGTCTAGGGAAACACCTGCGCTTGGTGCCCCTGTCCCTGCTGCCGTCATCTCCAATCGCTCCTGCCAAACGTCCCTTGCGACCGCTTGTTTGTCGATGCCTGCCAGGTCATCGAGGCGGCATCATCGGAAGAAAGGTAAACGAAGAGAGGCACGATGTCTCCTGGCCGGCCTCGCCTCCTCTGTCGTCACCCCTCTCCGGGCCGTTCAGCGGCGGCGGGAGTGAGATCCGATAAGAGGACGCCGCCGCGCCCCCATAGATCGCCCGGCACCTCATTGATGATCACGTGGACTCGTTCTTCCACCGAACCGCAGACCTCTACCAGGTCCTGCGTGATTCGACGAACCAGCTCGCGCCGCTCCGAGAGGCTGCGACCCTCTTTGATATGCACCTGTACGACCGGCATGGCTGATAGTCTCCCCGTGCGTTGGATGGCAGCCCAGATCCTGATCGTCCGGCGGGAGCGTAGCGGCGCCCCCGCCGGCCGATACTTTCGTTAGCCGCCATACTCCGACAGGAGCGCGATAGCCTGCTTGTCCATCTCTTGGACCTCGGCCAGTGCCGCGGCCGATTCCGACTGCAGGATGGCCGTCACCGGAACGCGGTAGACGAAGTTCGGAACCTTCTCGCCACTGCCCAAAGCCATCGCCAGCTCGGCCGTCTTCTTGCCGAGCGTGTGCCACGGCACGTCGGTAGAGAAGACGATCGGATAGGCCTCTGCCGCCATTGCCTGCAGCAGCTGGTCGGAGAAGTAGTGGTTGTAGAGCAGGACATCGGTCCGGCCCATCTGCTGCATGGCTTGCCCGGCGCCGATGGTCAGCGGCCACCACCAGGAGACCAGGCCCGAGACGGATCCCGGCTCCGGGTTGGCCTGAAGCAGCGAGAGCATGTTCTCGCGTCCCTTGGAGATCTGGTCCTGGGTCGAGACCGTTCCCGGCATGAAGGGCAGCATCTTCATCCTGGGCTCGTACTTCGTCATGAGGTCGAGTTGATCGGCCTCCATGTCGAAGGGGGTGTAGAAGCCCTTGTCCTCGGCGGTCTGCACCAGGGTGCCCTGCCGCTGCAGGTCGTTCTGGACGAAGTAGCCCAAGGTCATGGCCGTCGCCCAGGTGTCCTCGACCACGGCCGGGGAATCCTTGACCGGTACGGCGAAGCCCACTGTCGGGATGCCCCGCTCGCGCGCCTCGTCGGCGATATAGGCCGTCTCCGACTCCAGCGAATAGATGCCCATGCAGAGCACGTCGATGTCGCGGTCCAGCAACGACCGTTCGGCCTCTTGCTCGCTGGCCTTGGTCGGCTTGCCGCGTATCGTCACCGGCTCGCCGCCCATCTCCAGCACGGTCTTGACCAGTTGCCAGCAGCCGCGCCGCCAGGGCTGGTTGAAGGGGCCGTAGGTGAGCGGAATGCCGACGCGCACCTTCTTGCTCGCCTGCGCCAGCTGAATCTCGCCGGCGTCGACCGGGTTCAGCAGCGAGCCCGCCGCCATGGTGGCGCCGGCCGCGCCGGAGGCAGCCAGGAACTTGCGCCTGGATACCTGCGCGAACTCGACGGCCTCCGCCAAGAGGTTCTTGCGTGCCTTATCGTCTAACATGGATCCGTCTCCCTTAGGCTCTGTTCCGGCGAAAGTGCCGTCTGATGGACTCCGCCTCCTGGTGCGTCGCCGATCGTCATGCGGCCGACGCGTTGATTTGGCAGTGCAGGAAGGCCCGCAGTGCCTGGTTGAAGCTCTCCGGCTGCTCGAGGTTCGGCAGGTGCGCCGCCTCGGGAATCACCACCAGATCGGAACCGGCGATCGCGTCATTGAGCGCCTGGGCTTTGGCCAGGGGCGTGGAGACGTCCTCCGCGCCGACGATGACGCGGGTCGGCATCGAGATGCCGCCGAGCAAAGGACCCAGCGCCATATCGCGTATCGCAGCCGCACAGCCGAGGTAGCCCGACGTCGAGGTGCTCGCCACCATTTGCCTCACCGAGTCCAGCTCGTTTGGCGTGCGCTCCCGGTAGGGTGCGGTGAACCAGCGTTCGAGCGTCGTCTCCACGATCGACGCCATGCCGGATGCCTCCACCTGCGCAATGCGCTCATCCCAGACCGCCTTCGGCATATCGCTGGCCGTGTCGCAGAGGGTCAGCGAATGAAAACGCTCGGCTGCCTCGGCACCCAGCCACTGACCCACCATCCCGCCCAGCGACAGACCGACGAAATGCGCCTTCTCGATAGAGAAGTGATCCAACACCGCCAAGCAGTCTCGAGCCAGCAGGTCGATGGAGTAAGGACCCTCCGGCGCGTCGCTTGCCCCGTGCCCGCGCGTGTCGTAGCGAATGATTCGGAAGTCGGCGATCAAGGCCGCAACCTGCCCGTCCCACATGTGGTGGTCGCTCGCCAGACTGTTGCTGAAGACGACGGCCGGCCGGGCATGCTCGCCCTCCGATCGGCACGCGATCCGCACGCCGCCCACCACTGCGCGCTCCATGCACAACCTCCCATACCCGCCTGGTGATGGGGCGAGGAGGCCCGCAACCGTCAGACGCAGTCCGGCCCGCCCCCATCTTCTCGTTGTCGGGCATTCAAGCCTCGCTTCCTGGCGACACAATTGTCAACAATTTTATCGTGAATTGCCCCGATGCCGCAAATTGGATATCTTGGTACCACTAGGTCGTGTATGGCACGCGGTCTAGACCGATGCGTCGCGCCCGGCACGGAGCATCTTGAAGGGCCTCGCCGCGGCGCCCGGCCCGAAGAATTGGGGCCACGGCAAGAAACTGGAGACGGATTTGGTACAGCGAGACGGTGACAGCCAGCTGCAGACGCTTGTCGACAAGATCAAGCAGGAGATCATCTTCGGCCGCTTGCGCCCGCGCGAACGCTTGATCGAGGACGAGCTCAGCCAGCGCTTCGGCGCCTCTCGGCACCTGGTCAGAAGCGCCTTTTCGGAGCTGCAGCAGATGGGCCTGGTGACCCGCCGCCCGAACAAGGGCGCCATCGTGCGCGACTTCGCGCCGGAGGAGGTGGACGAGATCTACGAGATGCGCGCGATGCTGCAGTCGGAAGCAGCAAGCCGCATCCCGCTTCCGGCCGATCCCAACCTGATTGCCGAGCTGGAGAGCATCAATGCGGCCTACGAGGCAGAGGTCGAAGCGCACAACCTGAAGCGCGTGTGCGAGCTCAACAACCGCTTCCACCACACCATGTTCAGCGCCTGCAACAACCATTACCTAAGCGGCCTCATTCAGCGGGTCTGGACAGAGACCCTTGGCATCCGATGCTATGCGATCGGCGACCCGCAGCTCTTGGCGCGTGCCCGAGACGAGCACTGGCAGATGCTGGAAGCCCTGAAGGCGGGCAATCGCACGGAGCTGGTCCGGCTGTGCGTCGATCACATCTGGCCGGCGCTGGAAGCCTACAAGACGGCGCACGGCGGCTGGCAGACGAGCGGGGAGCGGAAGGGCGAGGCGAGACCCCTGAAGGTCGCCGCATCACGCTAGCCAACCGGCGGGCCGGAGCAGCCGCGTCATGTCCGGAGGCGAGGCGCCGAACGGCCGGGTCGTCGGCCAGGCCCTTCGGCGTCTGGAAGACGAGAGGCTGCTGCGCGGCGAAGCCCGCTTTACCGACGACATCGACCGCAAGGGCCATCTCCACGCGGCCTTCCTCCGCTCGCCGCATCCCCATGCGGTGATATCGAAGCTGAATGTCGCCGCTGCGCGGAGGGCCAAGGGTGTGGCTGCCGTTCTGACGGCAGCCGAGCTGGCAGCCGACGGCGTCGGCGCGATCCCTTACTTCTGCACGATCACCGGGCCGGAGGGAGAGGCGGTCTCGGTGCCGCCCTGCCTGGGTCTGGCGGAGGGGCGCGTGCGTCACGTCGGAGAGCCTCTCGCCTGCGTCATCGCCGAGGATCCACTCCTGGCCCTCGACGCACTGGAGCTGATCGAGGCCGACTTCGAGCCGCTTGCACACGTCGTCGACGCGGCCGAGGCCGTCGGCATGGCGGCCGCAGAGGTCTGGCCGGGTGCGCCAGGCAACCTTGTCGGCCTCTACGAGATCGGTGACGCCGCGGCTTGCGATGCCAAGATCGCCGCCGCCGATCACGTCGTCACCCTCACGCTGCGCAACAACAGGATCGTCGTGCATCCAATGGAGCCGCGCTGTGCGATCGCCAGCTACGATCCGGAGAGCGGTTGCTTCCAGCTGCTCTGCGGCAGCCAGGCTGCACACTTGAGCCGCCAGCTCTTGGCTGAATCGCTGGGCGTTGCTTGCGGCAAGGTGGATCTCGAGGTGCAGGACGTCGGCGGCGGCTTCGGCGCGCGCATTACGCCCTACCGAGAAGACCTGGTCCTGCTGGCTGCCGCACGCCGCCTGGGACGCAGGGTGCGCTGGCGGGCCGATCGCAGCGAAGCCTTCCTATCCGACACGCAAGGGCGCGATCAGCACGCCACCGTGACGCTGGCGCTGCGGCGCGACGGACGCATCCTGGCCTATCGCGCCGACGTCTTGGCGAACCTCGGCGCGACGCCCTCGCCCTTCGGGCTGCCCATCGTGTCGACCACGGGCCACCGGGTGGTCACCGGGGTCTACGACATACCTGCGGTCCATCTGCGCCTGCGCGGCGTCTTGACGAACACCGTGCCGACCGGTCCCTACCGTGGCGCCGGACGGCCGGAGACGATCCACCGCCTGGAGCGCCTTCTCGACGTTGCCGCCATCAGGCTGAATCTCGATCCGGTTGAGATCAGGCGCACGAACATGATCCGGCCGGACCGGATTCCCTACCGCAATGCCGCCGGCTGGACCTACGATTCGGGCGACTTCCCGGCGCTGCTCGATCGCTGCTTGCAGCTTGCCGACTGGTCCGGGTTCCGGCGGCGCCGTGCGGCCAGCAAGGCGCGAGGACTGCTGCGCGGGCGCGGTCTGGCCTGCCACATCGACACCACCAGCGGCATCAGCTTGGAGGAGGAGGTGGAACTGCGGCTGGACGGCAATGGCCTGGTGACGATGTTCAGCGGCACCCAGGCGATCGGCCAAGGGCTGGCAACGGCCTATGCGCAGATCGTGGCGGACCGCCTGGCCATGGCTCCTGCGCAGGTTCGCATCGTGCAGGGCGATACGCGCCAGGTGCGCAGCGGCGGCGGCACCTACGGGTCTCGTTCGCTCTACCTCGGCGGCAGTGCCGGGCTGGCGGCCGCCGACCGCTTGGCCGCTGACCTGCTGAAGCGCGCAGGCGAGGCGCTGGAGGCAGCGGAGGCCGATCTGCTACTAAGGGATGGTGCCGTGCAGGTTGCGGGAAGCGACCGCTCGATCGGCCTCGGCGCGCTTGCGGCGCGTCAGCCGAACCAAGTCTTCGTTGCCACAGCGGTGCAGCACGCACCCTACAGCTTCCCCAACGGATGCTGCATCGCCGAGGTGGAGATCGATCCGGAGACCGGCTCCACACGCATTGACCGCCTGGTGACGCTGGATGACGTCGGGCGCGTGATCAATCCGCTTTTGGTCGAAGGGCAGATGCATGGCGGCATCGCCCAAGGCGCGGGCCAAGCGCTGATGGAGGCTGCCGTCTACGATCAGGAAAGCGGCCAGTTGCTGACCGGCAGCCCAATGGACTACTCGCTGCCGCGCGCCGACTGCTTTCCGCCGATGACGTCTTTGCACGACGAACGCTGGCCAACGCCAGGCAACCCCCTGGGTGCCAAGGGCGGCGGCGAGAGCGGTGCCCTAGGCACCCCGCCGGCCGTTGTGGCAGCCGTCGTCAACGCTCTTGCCGGCTTTGGCGTGGAGCATATCGACATGCCAATCACGCCAGAGCGGATATGGCGGGCCATCGCCCCGGCCGGACACCAATGAGCCTTTTCATAGCGGGCCCGTTCGATGAGGCCAGAGTAGCTGAGGCCAAAGGGCTTGAGCCGCCGCTGCAGAGTCCGAACGCTGGTTCTGGCCAGCTCTGCAGCCAACTCGATACTGAGGTCCCGGTGACCCAGAAAGGGGCGCAGCAACTCCGTCAGTAGATCGGGAAAGCTCCTCGGCAGCTCCGGCCCTTTCAGTTTCCCGCCAGAGCCCTCTTGCAGTCTCACCCGCGGCATCGCCTTGGCCAGCAGGCCCGTCTCGAGCGACAAGGACGTAAGGGACCGTCCCAGCAAAATGCACGTATCGGAGATCTGCGATTGCGCTCACCCCGACGGCGGACCCCTTGTGATCGAACCAAGCCCCAACCGCCGAGGCCGAAAGCTACCACCCGGCGGGTGACGTCAGCAAGATGGCCGAAATTGTGAAAGCCTCAGAACTGGAAAAAGAAGCGGGTGCCCAACACGACTGCCGAATCATTGGCGGCAATGCCCGGGTCGACCCACTGAGCATCGAAAGAAACCTGCGCCCAGGGTGTAAAGGCAAAATTGTAAAAGGCCTCCACGCCGACCTCGTTCTGGATCGCTTGTCCGATAAAGGGCTGGTCTTTTAGATCTCCGGACGCGATCAGCGCATAGGCACCCAATCCCATGCGATCGTAGGGCCGGTTTTCGATGAGTCCGCGGCCGCTGACGCCGCCGCTGGCGAAGATGTTGAAGGGATTGCGGTCTTCCGGCGTGTAGGCAAAGCGTAGAAAGGTGCCAAGCCCCTTCTCTTGGTAGTCGAATGTCCGCGTGTGTACGGCCGGGGCGTCCGAGGCAAACTCAGGCTTCCAGATGTACTGCTCCAGATTGAGGTTGACGATCCAGTTGCCCTTCTTCTCCGGCGCCTCGCCCAGGATGACTCCCGGAACGAAGAAAGGATTGTCGAGGGCGAGGGAGTTTTTGCTGTCATAGAGGACGATGAGGCCCAAGGCGCCACCTAGATCCTCGTCCAGGGTCCAACTGACCCCTGGCGCGAAGCCCAAGCCATAGTTGTCCCAGGTGCCGCCATAGTCGCCGGGCTGGGTGTCGGGATTGAAGGCCGCGAAAGCGAGGTTCAGGTGCTCGTTCACCGGAACGTTCAGCAAGGCGGCATAGGTCGAGAAGCTGAGAAAGGCGCCGAAGAGGGGCGTGTTGTTCAGCGAGGTGTTCAGGAACTGCGTGCGCGGATCGTTGGCGAAGCGATTGCGGTCGACGAAGTTCACCGCATCGACGCGGCCGACGATCAGCGAAAGGTCGTAGGGTAGGGCCTGTACGGCGTAGTACTCCATCAGCTCTGTCGAGGGATCGAAGGGGACCGGAAAGAGGGCCGTGTAGTTGACCGGAGAGATGCTGCCCGCCTGGCCCTGCAGCGGCCGGCCAAGATTGCTCTGTGCATTGGCCACCAGCAGGCCGCCGGACCAGAGACCCAGCTTGGCGGTATCGAGCGTGATCCCATAGTCGAACAGCGCATTGTACTGCGGGTTGTCGCCTTTGCCGGTTCCTCCCCCAACCACGCCTTGGAACACCTGCGTCACCGATGCGTCGATGGTGATGCCCTGGTCATAGAGCGCTTGGCGCTCGCCCCAGGGATCGCCAAAGAGCGTGCTTCGGTTCCAGACGTCGCCACCGTACTCGGACACCGGGGTCATGCCGGGGACAGCCAAGGTCAAGGAAATCAGCCCGTTATCCAGCTGCCCCGGCGTGTCTTCGGCCGCCGCGCCCGCGACCTGCGCGCAAGCGCCTGCGACAGATATCGCTATGGAAAGGCAGACTCTTCGAACGCTCTTCATGGCTCCACCCTGCTCATTCAGGCGTCTCCGGCGGGCATGCAGTCGAGACCTCATCCGATCGAGCTTCTCTTGGCAGTGTCCCCCTCGTCGATCCCGAATGTTCGAAGAGATCGGGCGCGATTCGCCGCGCAAGACGCAAGACCCCTGAGCTCTGCTCGTCACCCCGGCCGAGGCAGGCCTCGAAGGCTTGCCGCATACGCGTATCGTCAAAGCCGCCCCGTCTCGCCACGGCCACGATGTCCGTCCTCGCTTCGCCATCACCCCAGCACGCCTCGTCCCGCAGGTTGAAGCGCCGACCGACCTTCTGCAGCAGAACGCGATAGGGCGGCAGCTCTTCGAGGAAGACGAAGCCCTTGGCGCGGTAGACCTCCTCCGGAAGCGCCTCGATCGCGCACTGCAGCTTCGGTAGCGATAGGGGGCGGTCGCTGGACCAGTAGAGCGCGACGAATCCATGCCCATCCCGACCGGTGCCGGCCGGGCTGCTCCGCGCACGCGGTTCACGGCGAGAAGGCACGTGGCTTGGGATCGCGAGTTCGTCCGGCAGAATGCCATGGTGCGTGGCGAAGATCGGCAAGCCGGGCACCGCCGCGCCGATCGCTGCCCGTGCCCTGTCCTGCCGCTCTTTGTCGGCAAGATCGCACTTGTTGAGGACCACGAAGTCCGCGGCCTCGAGCTGGCATCGCAGGAGGCGACCCACGTCGCCATTCAAGTCGTCGGCTAGGGCCTCGCAGTCGGCCACGACGATCACCGCATTAAGATCGAAACGCTCTTGGGCTTGGGGCAGATCGAAGGCGCGCACCACATCGCCGAGATCGGAAACGCCGCTGGTCTCCACCAGGAAGGCCTCTGGCGGATCGGGACGCAGGAGCAGCGACAGACAAGCGTTCAAGAGATCGCCGCGTATGGAACAGCAGATACAGCCGTTGGCGAGATCGACCACGTCGCCCTCGACCGCGACCACCAGCTTGCTATCGATGTTGATCTGCCCGAAATCGTTCACCAGGACTGCGGTTCTTCTCTCTTGGCCAGCCGAAAGAACGCGGTTCAGCAGGGTGGTCTTGCCCGCGCCAAGGAACCCGCCGACCAGCGTGACCGGACGTGGCGTTGAGAGGTCGCCCGTCATCGCATAGCCTCTACGTTAGCTCGGCACAGCGAATAGGCTTGCCGGGAAGAACATCGTTCAAGGTCTCTGAGTCCCGTACCACCACGACCCCGTTGACCACCACGTAGGGAATGCCTTCCGAAGGCAGGCCGCCATCGCGCATGGTCGCTCTGTCGGTTACGATCGCCGGATCGAAGACCGTGACGTCGCCATCCATCCCTTCCTGCAGGCGCCCCTTCCCGGCCATCTGCGCCACCCCGTTTTCCTGGAGGAAGGCGGCGATCATGCAGGTCATCTTGGCAAGGGCCAAGTTGAGTGAAATGGGGATCTTGCCTTCGCGCACGAGCCGCAGAAAGCGGGCATGCGATCCGGCCCCACGCGGATGTCCGTTCACCGCCTCGAAGGGCGTCTCCCACTCCAGCGCTATCTCTCCGTTTGACTTCAGGACGTAGGGAAAGGCATCGGAGCCGAGCACGCTGCAGGGGTGCGCCAGCGCGCTGTGCACCGTCTCCTCGGTTGCATTGTAGAACAAGACGTTGGTCGTGGGCGCCTCAGCCAAAAGCACCTCGTAACGCTCCTTTGTCAGCGGCGTTACCGTAGCGGTCTCGATGATGTCCTCGTAGCCGCGCCCCATGTTCGGACCGTAGTTGTCCGGATGCAGGTAGTCGGCGCCAAGAATCGTGCCGCCGTAGTTGTAGGGATAGACCTCCGGCAGAACCGGGATGCCCTTGTCTCGCGCCCTATCGACGAACGCCAAGGCCCTTTGGCTGTCGCGCAGCGCTTGCGCCGTCATGTGCATCAAGAGCAGACCGCCGCCATAGAGGTCTTGTGCCGCCATCTGCTCCAGGAAGCCGAGAAGGCCGCTGGTTGGCGGCATCTGGCTGGAGAAGCGCGCATGCAGAAAAACGCTTCGCCCGAAACGGCCCGCCAGTTCCTGCGCCAGCAGGGATTCCTCTTGGGTGCAGCCAGCCACCATGTAGCCGGCGCAGTGCCCGACGCCCAGCGCACCTTCGCGCAGCCCCTCGTCGAGCAGCCTTTTGATGTTGGCAACCTGCGGGGCCGTCGGGACCTGCGTCGACCACCGCATGGAGGTTTGGGTCTCTGCCGGCGCGCCCATCAGGTCATAGAGGACGTCGCCGGCGAACCTGGTGCGATAGGAGGGATTGAAAGTTCTTTCGCGCGCGCCCACGGTCCCGACGCTGGCTCCATAGTTCGCGCGGCATCTGCCCTGCAAGGACCCGTACCAAGCCCCGACCGGAGAGACGCCTGCTTCCAACTCCAAGGGCGTTGTAACCCCGTCACGCAGCGCCAGCTTCTCGCCGAAGGGAACTCCGGTATTGTGGTGATGCATGTCGATGAAGCCAGGCGCCACGACCAGTCCGGTGGCGTCGATTTCCTCCCGGCCGGTGATCTCCCGGTCCGTCACCGCCAGAATGCGCCCCTCGCCGATCCCGAGGTTCCGCATGGCATCCAATTCGCTCTCCGGATCGATGACGCGACCGTTCCGGATCACCAGATCGAAGTCGGGGACGTTCGCCATCGCTTAGGTCTCCTTTGACCCCAACGCCTGCTGATCTGCGTCAAGCATAGCAAAGCAAGGCGCGCCGTCTTACCATTTCGCGCCAAGTCTGGTGTCGCAGGGTAATTCAGTGCCTCGGATCAAGAAGACGGGAGCCGTTGGAGTTGGCGTGAGTTCGATTGTCAAGACGATCGGACGTCGGGCTGGAAGGGCGTTCCCATGACGATGCCGGTAGCAGCCGCCCCTACTCCGCGGCCTGGTTGTAGCGTTGCTCCATCGTCGCGCTTAGCTTTGGCATGACCTCTTTGGCAAGCAACTCCATCGAGCGGCGCCACAGTGCTTCGTCGTCCCATTCGTGAAAAGCGGACAGCAGCGTTCCAAAGGGGCCGACGGTGTCGATAAAGGCTTCCAGCTTTGCCGTAACAGTCGCCGGGGTGCCGGCAATGACCATCTCCTGAACGCAGAGCTCGTTGGTGATGGCCTCGTCCGGCATCTCCTGGTCGGGTTTGAAGATGCCGATCAACCCGGCGCGCGTCAGCTGCGTACGCAGGTAGTTGTAGTAATCAATAATAGTGTTGCCCGGCCGTGCCAGGTAGTCCTCGGCCTGGGCATCGCTCTCCGTGACCAGCACGGTTCGCGCCACCCGCCAATTCCGCCAATCCGGCCGCAGGCCGGCGCTCTCCGCCCCTTTGCAGTAGGCTGCCCACTGCGATTTCGTGATGGTCGCGGGATTGAAGTTGGCCGAGGCCAGGTGCCAGCCCTTGCTTCCGGCCATCTTGGCGGTTCCCGAGAAGGGACTCATCGCGGAGGTAATGAAGGGCGGGAAGGGATTCTGGAAAGGCTTGGGCATCGGGCCGATGCCCAGATCCATCTGCACAGTATCCTTCACCTTGATGTTCCAGAACTCGCCTTCGATCTCGTAGGGAGGATCGGACTCCCAGATCTTGCGCACCATATCGGCGCATTCCAGCATCATGGCGCCACGGTTCATGTCCATGGTGCCGAAGAGTTCGAAGTCCGAGGCTAGTCCGCCCGGCCCGATTCCCATCTCGAAGCGACCGTTGGACATGTGATCGAAGAGCGCCACATCGGCCGCCACCTGTGCCGGATGCCTATGCGGAAGGTTTAGAACACCAGTGACAAAGCTGACATTCTTTGTCACTGGGATACAAGCCGAAAGGAACTGCAGCGGGTTGGATACTGGTTCCACCTTGGCCGAGAAATGCTCTCCCATCCAGACTTCGTCGAACCCCATTGCATCCGCGTGCAGCACGGCCTGATAGTCCTGGTCGTACATTTCTTTGTAACCCAGCCGCATCGTATGCAGCGGCATCATAAAGAGTCCGAGTTTCACTACATTCGCCCTCTCACTGTCGCGCCCATGACCGCTTCGACCGCAGTCTAGTTCTTTGTCGCGTTTCCAAACAGCCCGTACTCGACAGGCCAACGAGATTGAATTCATAATGAGGCTGCCCTACAACCTGTCACCTGTCAATAAACCTGGGGCGAGGTGATGAGGGCAACCGTCTTTGGTCCGCTCTCCCCGCTATGAGATTGCCACGCAAGTTTCCGCCATGGCACACTGGAAGACGAAGGAGGCGACGCTGCGCGGCCGACACAAATGAGGCCGGCCCAATGCGGATACGAGGATAGCGATGCAGGAAGAGCGAGACATTCGGCAGGATTTCACGGACGCCATGCGGAGGCTGGCTGCGACAATCTCTCTTGTCACCACCGTCGACGCCGCCGGCAAGCTGCACGGTATGGCCGCGACGGCTGTCGCTTCGGTGTCGATGGACCCGCCATCGCTACTTATCTGCATCAATCGAAATGCCAGCTTGCACGATCCGGTGGCGGAAGCTCAGCGCTTCTGTGTCAATCTTCTCCATCGCAATCAAGCCGAGATCGTCCGCGTCTTCTCGGAATCCAAGCTTCGCGACCGCCGCTTCGACAGCAGCGAGTGGTACCGCGGCTGCGACGGCCTGCCGGCACTGGCCGGCGCCCAGGCCAGCATCTTCTGTACGCTGGACAAGGTGGTGCCTTACGGTAGCCACGCAATCTGCATCGGACTGGTGAACGAGGTGGTCAGCCGCGAGGGGGTGGAGCCGCTGTTGTACAGCAACGCCTCTTTCCGCTGCATCGGTCCCCCCCTCCTGGCCGGAGAGGCGCCGATCGCTCTAGACCTCGTGTTCTGAGCCGGCAGCGGCCGCGCAACCGTACATAAATGTGAAAGGCACGGGATATGACGAAGAAGAAGATGGTGGTTGCGGGCGCCTTGGGCGTTATCGGGCGGGCCGTCATTGAGCGAATTGCCGGCCAGCCGGAGTGGGAGGTCGTCGGTCTGTCGCGTCGAACCCCCGACTATGAGAGCGCTGCCCAACACATCTCCGTCGACCTGCTCGACCCGGAGGACTGCAAGCGCAAACTTGCCAGCCTTGACGACGTCACCCATCTCGCCTTTGCCGCCTACATCGAGAAGATCAATTTGGCTGACCAAGTGCCGCCCAATCTGGCACTCATCACCAATCTTGTGCGCAGCTTGCAGGATGTTGCGCCGGGGTTGCGCCATATCACACTCTTTCAAGGCGGCAAGGCCTACGGTTGCCATCTCGGCCCGTTCAAGACGCCGGGCAAGGAATCCGACCCCCGGCACATGCCGCCGAACTTCTACTATGATCAGGAGGATTTCCTGCGCGCCGAGTCCGCGAACCAGTCCTGGACTTGGACGGCCATGCGTCCGGAAGCCGTCTGCGGTTTTGCCGTGGGCAACCCGATGAACATCTTGATGGTGATTGCAGTCTATGCCGCCATCTCGAAACACCTGGGGCAACCCTTGCGCTTTCCCGGGACTCTGCCCGCTTACAATGCGCTTTATCAGGTGAGCGATGCAGATATATTGGCTGACGCGACGGTTTGGGCGGGCGACACGCCCGGAGCTGCTGGCGAAGTTTTTAATATTACCAATGGGGACTACTTTCGCTGGTGCCATTTGTGGCCGGCATTCGCGCGTTTTTTTGAGATGGACCATGCGCCGCCAATCCCGATCACGCTTCAAGATATGATGTCGGACAAGGGACCCGTTTGGGACGCCATAACCGCACAGCACGGTTTGCGCCCCTACGGCTTTGAACAGATCGCCTCCTGGCGCTTTGGGGACTTCATCTTCAACAACGAGTTTGACAACATCACCAGCACCATCAAGGCGCGCCGCCTCGGCTTTGCTGCCTGCATCGACAGCGAGGAGATGTTCTTGAGCAAGTTCAAGCGCCTTCAGGAGATGAAGATCATCCCCTGAACGCTGCTGTCGGCGCAAAGCAGCTAGAGCAGAATGGCGTCAAATCGAGCCCGCAACTTCGGCCTGACTGTCAGTGCCGTCAGCGACGACCCCTAGGATCTGGGCGGCAATCTCTCCGACGACCGGCGGACGCATCAGCTCGAAGTGGCCGACGTCGAAACGCTGGCCAAGGTGCCGCTTGCCGGTGAAGCTTTGCCAATCGGTCTCGTCATGCCCGAGCGACCTCTTCGTCGACGACCAGGTGAACAGCGGTGCCTTGACCGCCTCTGGCTGGTAGCTGCCGGCCAGATCGACATGGTGCGAGAGCAGGGTGAGCTGGCCGCGCAAGGCGTCCTGGGGCATCGACGCCGTGTTTGCTGGGGCTTTCTCGAGCACCCAGGCAAAAAGGCGGTCGATGGCGGCCTCCTTCGGCAGGCCCAGAAGCTCTTGCGACAGGGCCCGTGCCTCCTCCGGCGGGAGGTCGTCCGACAGGGAGGTGTCGGTTCCGAGGAAGCGCTTCAGTTCGCCGTAGAGCTCGCTGACCGCATTCTCGAGAAAGTCGGCGCGCCGATCGCTGCCGGCCGAGGGCTTCGAGTCGGCGAGGCCAACGAAGGCCACCTCCTTGCCCTCGGCCTCTAGCAACTCAGCAGTCGACAAGGCCAAGAACCCTCCCAAGGAAAAGCCGAAGAGGAAGTAGGGGCCCGTCGGCTGCCTGGACAGCAGCAGCTGTAGAGAAGCGGCCGCCATTGCCTCTACGGACTCGAACGTTGCACTCGGGTCGGCCTCGACGCCCACGAGGGGTAACTCCGGCGCCAGGCTTTCGGCGAAATCCCGATAGATCTCCAGCCGGCCGCCGCCCGGCGGAAAGCAGAACAAGGGGCTGCGCTCGCCCGCCGGCTGAAGCGCCACCAAGCGCCCGCCTCCGGCAGGCGCCGCACTCTCGACTGTAGCCGTCGAAAGGGTCGCGGGCGCCTCTCCGGCACCTCCGTCGCCGGCCAGGACCTGCTCCATGACGGTCTCGGCCAGCAGCGTCAGGGTCACCGGCCCCTGCATCAGCTTCGCCAGGGGCAGAGAGATGGCCAGGTCGCCCTCGATGCGCATCCTCATTTCCAGGGCCATCAGGGAATCCAGGCCCAGCTCGTTCAGCGCCTGTTGCTCTTCGATCTTGCTGCCGCTCATGCCGATGACACGGCCGACCAATTCGCGGAGGTAGTCGAGCAGCAGAGGCATGCGCTCGGCCTCGGCGCTCCGCAGCAATTCTTTGCGCAACGCGCCGCCGCCCTCTCCGGCCGTCTGATCGCCGGCGTCCGCGACCAGGTCCGCTACCCGCCGCAGCACCTTGCCCGACGGATTGGCCGCCGCCAGGGCCTTCCAGTCGGCGCGCAGCACGCCGCGCTGCACTGTCCCGCGCTCGGTGAGCACCGCCAGGGCTTTCAGGACCTGGCCCGAAGTGATCCCGCTGTGCTCGGCCAAGGCTTGATAGCGGTCGGTGCGGGTCAGGATGCCGACATCCTTGATCGCGCCGAAGTTCATGACCAGCGCCGGCAGCCCCTGCGCGCGCCGATAGTGGGCGAAGCCGTCGAGGAAGCTATTGGCGGCGGCATAGTTCGCCTGTCCTTGCTGCCCCACCAGCGAGCTCATCGAGCTGAAGAGGACGAAGTGCTCCAGCGGGTCCTGCAAAGTGGCCGCATGCAGGTTCCAGGCGCCGGCGACCTTGGGCGCCGTCACCTTGCGGAAGCGCTCTGCGGAGAGCTGCAGCAAGGCGCCGTCGTCCAGCACCATGGCGGTGTGGAAGATGCCCTTCAACGGCGGCATCTGATCTCTTACTTCTTCGATGAGCTGGCCCACCGCCTCCGGCGCCGTTACATCGACCTTGGCTTCCATGACCTGCGCGCCCGCGGCACGTAAGGCGGCCAGCTTCTCAAGGCCCTCCTCGTCGACGGCGCCCCTCCGGCCCACCAAGACCAGATTGCGGCCGCCACAGCCGAGGATCCATTCCGCCAAGACCAAGCCCATGCCGCCAAAGCCGCCGGTGATGAGGTAGGTGGCATCGGGGTCGAAGCGGAGTTCGGTCTCGCTCGGCGGGCGCAAGCCTGCCCGACGGTCCTGCAGGGCAACCACCACCTTGCCGACGTGCTTGGCCTGGCTCATATGGCGGATCGCTTCCGCGATGCGCGAGGCCGGGAACAGGCGGTAGGGCAGCGGACGGAAGGCGCCCGCCTCGATGCGGGCCGAGAGATCCTCCACCAGCCCGCGCAGGTCACCGCCTTGGCCGGCGAGCGCGTCGCCCAGATCGATCGCCGAGAAGGAGATGTTCTTATGGAAGGGCCAGAGGCCGATCTGGCTGTCCTGGTAGATGTCCCGCTTGCCGATCTCCAGAAAGCGGCCGTAGGGGGCCAGGCTGGCCAAGCCCTTCGCGATGGCCCTGCCGGCCAGTGCGTTCAGGACCAGGTCCACGCCGCGTCCGTCGGTCCTGGCGAGGATCTCGTCGGCAAAGCCGAGTGCGCGCGAGTCCATGGCCTCCGCGATGCCGTAGAGCGCCAGCAGGTCGCGCTTCTCCGGACTGCCGGCGGTCGCGAATATCTCGGCGCCGGCCGCCTCGGCCACCTGCAGGGCCGCCAGCCCCACGCCGCCCGTCGCCGAGTGGATGAGGACGCTCTCGCCGGGCTGGATCCGGCCAATGCGGTGCAGCGCGTAGTAGGCGGTCAGGAAGGCCACCGGCATGGTGACCGCCGCCTGGAAGCTCAAGCCCTTGGCCTTGGGCATGGCCGCCGCCGCCGGCAGCGTGACATGCGATCCCAGGCTGCCGGCGGCAAAGGCGACCACCGCGTCGCCCGGCGCAAAGTCCTCCACGCCTTCGCCGACCGCGGTGACGATGCCGGCGCACTCGTCGCCCAAGAGCGCCACATCGGGGCTGTCCTTGGAATAGAGGTCGATGGCCTTCAGGATGTCGCGGAAGTTCAGCGCCGCGGCTTGGACCTCGACCTCGATTTCCCCCGGACCCGGTGATGGTCTGGGCTCCACGACGAAGGCCAGACGGTCGAGGACGCCCGGCTGCAACGAGGCGAGGCGGAAGCGCTCCTCCGGCCGCAAGCGCGACATCGGCTGCTCCGGCTTGTTGTCCCACTCGACGCGCGGGCACCAGCGCGCACCCTGCCTGATCGCCACCTCCTCCTCCGGATCCTCCGAGAGCAGCTCCGCCAGGACCAGGTCGCTGTAGCCGGCATCGGCGTCGGCCGGCAGGTCCAAGAGCGTGCCCTGCACATTCCCCAGCTCGCTGCAAAGCACCCGCCCGAGCCCCAGGACGGCGCCTTGGAGAATCTGCGCGGCATCGGCATTTCCTGCAATCGGCTGTGCGCCGCGCGTCACCAGCATGAAGCGATAGCGCGACGGCGGCCGCTCGGAGGTCTCGATCGCCTGCAGGCAGTGCAGCACGCTGATGCAGGCCAATTCCTCCACCTGCCGGACCTGCTCCAGCCCCACGCCCTGGGAGCCGTTGCCATTCAGCGCCCAGAGGTGAACCACGCCGGCAAGCGGGGTCTCCGCATCGGAAGCGGCCTGCAGCAGCAGCTGGTAGTCCTCCGCCCGATCGGGCCGTAGCGTGCAGTTCTGGCCATCGGCAAGATCGAAGGCCTCGCCCGGCCGAATCACCAGGCATTCCGCGCCGTCGGATCGCAATGCCGTGGCCAGTGCCGCCCCTAAGCTGCCCTCGTCGGCGAAGATCAGCCAGCACCCCGGCGCCGTCCCCGCCTCAAGGGGTGGTTCTGATGACGGACCCTCCGCAACCGAACCCTCTTTGTCGGGTCCACGGCCCCAGAGGACCAGCTGCATGGCCTCGCCTTCCGAAGCGATGACCTGCAGGTCTTCGAAACCCTCTTCGCCCAAGAGCCCGAGCCAGCTCTTGTGATCCAGAAGCGGATAGTCGGGACGCAGGTCATGATCGCGGAAGCGCCACCAGCCCTTCATCAGGCCGAAGACCGCATCCATGAAGGGGGACGCACGCTCCACCTCGATGACGGCGAAGAGGCCGCCGGGGCGCAGCAGGGTCTTGATGTGACCCAGGCACTCCCGAAGGTCTCTGGTGGCGTGCAGCACGTCGGAGGCCAGTACGATGTCGAAGGAGCCGGCCTCGAAGCCCTGCTCCAGCGGGTCCGTCTCGATGTCCAGGGCCTCGAAGGTGAGGAAATCGTAGCGGCTCAGTCTGCGCTCGAGCGGCGCAAAGAAGATGCGCGAGATGTCGGTGAAGACGTAGCTGCAGCGATGCGCCGGCAAGCGCGGAACGACGTGGCTGGTCAGGCCGCCGGTGCCGCCGCCGACCTCAAGGATGCGCAAGTGCCGGCCGGCCGGCACTTGCTGGAGAAAAAGCTCCACGACCTTGGCGACCGCCCGATTGAAGAGGTAGAACGAGGGGGAGTCCTGATAGACCTGTTCCGCCAAGGTAGTCGAGCCCTCCGGGAACAGCAGGCGGACCGGATCGAGCTCTCCCGTCAAGACGGCAGAGAGGTGGCTGCCGCAGCGGCCCAGCAGGCTGAGCTCGCCGATGAAGGAGGGATGGCTCAACAACTGCGCGCGCCAGAGCCGGCTCACGTCCTCCTCCTGCAGCATGTCTCCCACCCGCCAAGCCTCCTTCTGCTCATCGCGCACAAGCTGGCCGACGGCGGTCAGGTGCCCGATGAAGCGTTGCAGCAGACGCCGCAGGTCTTCGGTCACGGGAAGCGTATCGATGTCTTCCTGACCGAAGCAATCGCCTGGCAGCAGAGGCAGGCCCAGCGCCCGCAAGCCATCGCGGATGTAGGCAAGCGCCAGGCGGTCCATGTCGAGGTGCGCGTGCGCATAGCCGCCCACAAGGCTGGCAAGCGAAGCCTCGTCGCCCTGCACGCCCAGCAGAGGTGCCTCGTCTTTCAGAGCTTCCGCGCGTACCTCCTCCACGCTCGGTACGGCAGGCAGGGCGAGGCTCGGTCGCCCGCTTAGCAGTGGAGAATCGTACCAGGCGACGCGATAGAAGAGCCCCTCGATGTCCGCTGCGCGCTCGGCCCCCGTCTCCTGTAGCATGAAGCGGTCAAAGGCGACGCAGAGCTTACCCTCCTCGTCGAAGAGGCGGAGGTCGACCAGCATGATCTCCGGCGTTTGCCGCAACAGCCGGACCTGCCCCCAGCAGCTGGCGCCCGGCTTGGCGAAGAAACGCATTTGCCCGACGAAGACCGGCAAATAGCGGCGCAGTGCGTTCGGATCCAGCAGCCCGCCGATCAGCTGGAAACAGCCGTCGAGGAGGGAGGGGTGCACGAAGTAGCGGTCCAAGCCCTCCGACAGCCCTGCCGGCAAGCGCACCTTGCCGATTACCTCACCCGGCTTGCGGTAGAGGCTTTCGACCGGCTGGAAGGCCGGCCCATAGTGGATGCCGACCGTCTCGTAGAGGCGGTAGAGTTCACCTGCGGCGTCCTCGACCTCACCGCGCCGGGCCAGGGCCTCCAAATCCAGGGTCTCTGGAGCCGCCTCCGGCCCGCCGTTGCGCAGGTATCCGCTGGCATGCAGGACCCACTCGTCGTTGTTGCCGCTGCCGCTATAGATCTCGGCGAGGCCTTCGTCCGGGCTGAAGGCAACCTCGACCAGCGGACCCTCGTCGCTCGTCGGCAGATGCAGGACCGTGCGAAAGCGCACCTCTTCCACGATGTGCGGGGTCGAGGCTTGGACCTCCGTGGCAACGGCCAGCATCATCTCCAGGAAGCCGGCCGCCGGGAAGACCACCAGGTGGTTGACTTGGTGGTCGACCAGGTAGGTGAGGACGCGGCAGTCCAGCCGCTGGCGCCAGGTCGGCTTGGCGAGACGCTCGCGCCGCCCGAGCAGCGGATGCGTCGCCTGCCCGGTGCGCCGCTCCTTGAACTCATCGGACTCGTGCCAATAGACCTGGCGTTGCCAGGGATAGCGCGGCAGGCGCACCGAGCGAGTATCGGGCGGTGCCTGGCGCCGCCAATCCATCTCCAACCCGGCGATCCAGAGTTCGCCCAGGGCGCGGCGCAGCGCGACGCCGTCCGGCTCGCCGCGGCGCAAGCTGGGAACGATGGCCGCTTCGCGCTCTTCGTCTGCCAAGGCCTCGAGCATGGAGCCGGCCAGCACGGGATGGGGCGAGAGTTCCAGGAAAGCAGTGCAGCCCTCCTCCAGCAGGCATCGGAAGGCCGCCGAGAAGCGAACGCCTTCGCGCACGTTGCGCCACCAGTAGTCGCCGTCAACTGCCTGACCCGCTAGCGGTTCGGCAGTCACGCTAGAGATCCAGGTGCATGCGCTCGCCCCTCCCGTCAGGCCGTGGAGGCGGTCTAGGAGTACCTCGCGGACCGGATCCATCTGCGTGCTGTGGAAGGCGTAGCTGACCTGGAGCCAGCGATTGAAGACGTCCCACACGTCCAGGTCTCGGGCGATCTCCTCCAAGGCCTCACGCTGGCCGGAAAGCGTCACCGAGCGAGGCGCGTTGACGGCGGCAATGGAGATCAGGGATTCCTTTCCGGCGATGGCTTGCCGGGCCTCCTCGTCCGAGAGGCCGACGGCCAGCATGCGCCCCTTGGAGGACGCGCGGTCCATGCTGTCGCCGCGGATGAAGGCAACCCGCGCCGCCTGTTCCAAGCTGAGCGCGCCGGCAGCCTGGGCTGCCGCGATCTCCCCCACCGAGTGGCCCATAACGGCATCGGGCTCGATGCCCCACGAACTGAGCAATGCGGTCAGCCCCGCCTGCAGGGCAAAGAGCGCGGGCTGGGCGAAACGGGTCTCACCCAGCCGCGACGTCGCCTCGTCGCGTTGCAGTTCCTCCAGCAACGACCAGTCGCCGAGTTCGGCCATCGCGCGGTCGCAGTCCGCGACCACTTGGCGGAAGAGGGGCTCCTGCTCCAGCAGCGCACGCCCCATCGCCCACCACTGCGGGCCCTGCCCTGAAAAGACGAAGGCCAATTTGGGCGCCTGCCCGCGCGGGCGCGTGCCGAAGGCCAGGCCGGGCCGCTTCTCGCCGGCGAGAAAGGCGTCCAGCAGGCCGGTCATCTCTGCCTTGCTCTCTCCGACCAGGGCCAAGCGCTGGTCCAGGCCGGCCCGGCTCAAGGCGGCCGTCAGACAGATGTCCGCCAAGGCCTCTTGGCCCTGCTGCAGATGCGCTCGGTAGCGCTCGGCAAGCGCGGCCAGTCCCTCTTCGCTGCGGGCCGAGAGCGGCAGAATCGCCAGCCCCGGCTCGGCTTCGCCAGGCGCCCGCTCGCGCCTCTCGGCAGGCGCCCGATACTGCTGCAGCACGGCATGGGCGTTGGTGCCGCCGAAGCCGAAGGAGTTGACGGCGGCCAGCAGCGGACGTCCGCGATCCGGCAGATCCTCCAATTCCATGGGCAGCCTGAGGCCCATCTCGCGGAAGGGAATGGCGGGGTTGGGCTCGCTTGCCAGCGGATGCGGCGGCACCCGGCCTTTGTCCAGCACCAGCACCGCCTTGATCAGCCCGGCAATCCCCGCGCCGGACTCCAGATGGCCGATGTTGGCCTTGACGGAGCCCAAGAGGCAGGCCGGCGCGTCGTTCCGGCCCCGGCCGATGACCTCGCCCAAGGCCTTGGCCTCGATCGGGTCGCCGACGGCCGTGCCGGTGCCGTGCGCCTCCATGTAGTCGATGCTGCCGGGCGCGATCCCGGCCTGGCGGCAGACGCTGTCGACCAGGGCGGCCTGCGAGGCGCCGTTCGGCAGGGCGATACCGCTGGTGCGGCCGTCCTGATTGCTGCCGCTGGCCAGGATGACGGCATAGATGGGATCGCCGTCCGCCTCGGCACGGCTCAGCGGCTTCAGCAGAACCAGGCCGCCGCCCTCGCCACGCACGAAGCCGTCCGCCTTGGCATCGAATGCTTTGCAACGGCCATCGGGCGCCAGCATGGTGGCGGCCGAGAAGGCCACGAAAGGCGCCGGCGTGATCATGATGTTGATGCCGCCGGCCAAGGCCTGGCTGCAATCGCCTTGGCGAATGCGCCGGCAGGCCAGGTCGACCGAGACCAGCGAGGAAGAGCAAGCGGTATCGACCGAAATCGACGGTCCCAGGAGATTGAGGCAGTAGGAGACCCGATTGGCGGCGATGCTGAGCGCGCCGCCGGTGGCGGAGTGGGCGTCGACCTCTTGCCCCAGGCCCGACATGCCTTGCACCTGGCCGTAGTCCGAGATGGAGACCCCGACGAAGACGCCGGTGTCGCTGCCGGACAATGCCTGGACGTTCCATCCGGCGTCCTCGATCGCCTCCCAGGCCACCTCCAAGAGGATGCGCTGCTGCGGGTCCATGTACCTGGCCTCGCGCGGAGAGATGCCGAAGGCCTCGGGCTCGAAGCCGGCGATGTCCTCCAGGAAGCCGCCCCACTTGGATATGCTCTTGCCGGGCGTACCGGGCAGCGGGTGATAGAACTCCTCGATCGACCAGCGGTCCGGCGGGACTTCGCGAATGGCACTGCGGCCGGCGGCGAGGTTGTTCCAATAGGCCTCCGGCCCGTCGGCGCCGCCGGGGAAGCGGCAGCCGATGCCGACGATGGCAATGGGCTCGTCGCTGGCCACGCGGGCGATCACGGGAGAAGACTGGTTCACCGGTCAGGCTGCCTCATCTGTAGGATTGGCGTCTGCTGTGCGCTCCGTCACATGGCACAGCTTCAAGAGCCGCAGCAGCGAGGGGAGTACCATGGGCCTGACACCGGCGGTCGCGGCCACCAGAGGATGGCGGCGAAGGCGCGGCATCATCAGCCAGCGTTCGGCTTCGGAGTAATTGCGGCGCGCGCTCTCGCGCCGGATGAGGCCGGAGGGAAGCCGTCCCTCGTTCGGCAGCAGAAGGCGGTTCAGCGATTCGTGCATCGGCAGCAAGGTCTCCATGTAGCGCTGATAGCGCCGGCCGGCGCGCAGCGGGTCGCTGAGCGCCAGCTCCGCCACTTCCGACGCGGCCACGGCAGCGCCTACCCCGGTGCCGGACGGCCACCAGACGTTGGCGAAGGCCGGGCCGATCAACAGCCAGTTCTTCCCGAATGCACGCTCGTGGACGAAGTACTGATTGTCGAGTGCGATCACCTCGCTTCGTCTGGGGTGCGCGGCCCGGACATCGATCCCCTCCGCCAAGAGGCGGGCGAGGGCGCAATCCAGCATTGCCTCGTCAGAGAGCGCCGCCGGACCGTTGAGGCTGATCCCCACCGACACCTTGCCGGCCAAGGGAATGCACCAGGCCAGGCCGTCGACGGCGTCGCGGTCGCGATAGAGGCGCACCACGCTGGTCTCGCGATGCCACCTGGGCTGCGATCCCGGCTCGCCGTCCTGCAAGAAGTGGGCAAAGGCCACCCGATGCCGATCGCCCAGGTCACGGCGCGCGATCCCCAGCGGGCCGGTCAGAATGCGCCCGGCATTGGTGGCGTCGAAGAGGTAGCCCACCTCCAGCCGTTCGCCCGTGTCCAGGACAAGGGAGGAGACCCGATCTCCCGCGTGGACGACCTCCTCGACCCTGGCTCGACGCAACGAGACGGCCGGATGCGCCACGACCTTGTCGTAGAGAAAGCGGTCGAAGCGGCTGCGGTCGACATGAATCAGCTCCGCCGGCGGATCGCTGCCGACAAGACGAAAGCCCAAGCGCCGCAAGGCCGAGGTCGAGAAGTCAAAGTCGAAGCTGATCTCCTGGTCCCGAAGCAGGATCACCAGGCGTTCTTTGCTCGTGAACATGGCCTCGGCCTCGGGGTAGGCCGCGCGCAGGCCAAGCGTTCCGTGCAAGCTGATGGACTCGCCGAGACGCGGCGTCGAGACCTCGGGCGGCGGGCCGGCGATGAGGACATGATCGTGCCCGCAGCGCGCCAAGAGGTCGCTCACCAGCAACCCGCTCACCCCAGACCCGGCAACAATTGTCTGCAAAAGAGGCCCCGCCGATGCACTGAAACCAGATCTTAGCCGCCGAAGAACGCCATGCAAGCATGGATGCGCTTTGGGGGTGTTGGCGGACAGACACAATCCGGATGGCTACTTGCGACCCGCGCGCCAGTGTCATCGGAATTAGAGAGTTATCGCGCAATGAATAGCTGAATGACGTATTCCTCAAAGAGAAAATCGATTGGCCTGCAGGGACGATTTTGAAGGCGAACCGACGGAAGGGCAGAAAGCGGCGGTGACCTGGCCGCCCTTGTCTCTGCAGTCAGCGAAGATCGCCGCGGCCAGTCCCTAGCCTCTAGAAAGCGAACTCGCCTGCGGTGAAGAGGGTGACCTCGATGTTCTCCAGCACCACGCCGGCCGGGATGGTCGCGCCATCCTCAAGCGCCAGCGTGTCGGTGCCTTCACCGCCGTCGTAGGTCTCGCCAGCCTGGATCTCGCCTTGGCGGGCCACCTTGAAGATGTCGTCGCCGGTGCCACCGAAGAGGGTATCTCGGCCGGCATCACCCTTCATCAAGTCCTCGCCGGAATCACCGAAGAGTTCGTCATTGCCCTCTTGGCCGCGGATAAAGTCGTCGCCATCACCACCGTAGACGCCAAGGTCGAAGCCCTCGCCGCCGTAGAGGCTGTCGTCACCAGCGTTGCCGTAGAGCTGGTCCTCACCATCGTCACCGTAGAGGCTGTCGTCACCAGCATTGCCGTAGAGCTGGTCCTCACCATCGTCCCCGTAGAGGCCGTCGGCGCTGGCCCCTCCGCGGATCAGGTCGCTGCCCTGGCCACCAAAGGCCTGATCCTCACCATTTCCGCCAAAGAGGCTATCGATGCCTTCGCTCCCATAGAGACGATCATCTCCGTCCTCGCCAAGCACTCGGTCGTCACCTTCGCCGCCATAAGCAAAGTCGTCGCCCTCGCCACCTTTCACCGTATCGACGCTGTCGCCACCGAAGGCCTCATCATCGCCAGCATCGCCGTAGACCTTGTCGTCGCCAAAACCACCAGACAGATCGTCCACACCGCTGCCGCCGAAGAGGCGATCGTTACCTGTGTCGTTATTGCCGATGCGGTCACTGCCCCCGGATACTAGGTCATCCCCACTGCCGCCGTAGAGATCGTCGTTGTTCCAGAAGCCGAATATCCGATCGTTATCGAGGCCTCCGAACAGGGTATCGCCACCGCTATGGCCTACAAGGCCATCGCTTCCGGCCCCCCCATAGCCCCTGTCAATACCCCTACCGCCAGCCACATGGTCGTCGCCACCGTCGCCATTCAGCTTGTTGGTTCCGACCACCCCCTCAATACTGTCGTCACCGTCACCGCCGTAGACACTGTCGTCACCCTCATCCCCAAAGAGCTCGTCGTCACCCGCGCCGCCGAAGACCTGGTCGTCATGCTCGCCACCTTTGACCGTATCGACGCTGTCGCCACCAAAGACCTCGTCATCCTCGTCGCCACCGTAGACCTTGTCGTCCCCGAAGCCTCCATCCAGGTCATCAGACCCGCTTCCGCCAAAGAGCCTGTCCTTACCAATGTCGTAATTGTCGACGATGTCGCTGCCGCCGGAGATGCGGTCGTCGCCACTCCCTCCATAGAGATCATCGTCGTTCCAAAAGCCGAAGATCCCATCATTGCCTATTCCGCCGAAGAGCGTGTCGCCGCCGCTGTTGCCTACAACCACATCGTTTTCGGCGCCCCCAAAGCCACGATCGATCCCGATGCCACCCCAAATGACATCGGCATCGCCGCCGCCTTTCAGAACGTTGTTTCCGGCACCGCCGTAGAGTGTGTCCCTGTCTTCATCCCCATAGAGGCTGTCATCGCCGTCGTCTCCGTAGAGGCTGTCCCTGCCTTCGTCACCATGGAGAATGTCGTTGCCGTTGTCCCCATGGAGGCCGTCGTCGCCCTCATTTCCGTAGAGGCTGTCAACACCCTCATCTCCATGGGCAACGTCGTCCCCCTCCGCCCCATAGAGGCTGTCGTTGCCGTCGTCCCCGTGGAGACTGTCGTCGCCCTTGTCCCCGAAAAGAAGGTCGTTGTCCTCGTCCCCGTGGAGGAGGTCCTCTGCGCCGTTGCCGTAGAGCGTATCCGCGCCGGCATCGCCGTGGAGGGTGTCGGCACTTCTGCCACCGCGGGCGACGTCGCTGCCGAGCCCACCATAGGCCGTGTCCGCGCCATCGCTGCCGAAGAGGCTATCGGTCCCGTCGCCACCATAGAGACCGTCCGCGCCTGCCTCGCCGAGCAGACGGTCATCGCCTTCACCGCCGTACTGCCGGTCATCCCCACTGCCACCAAAGAGCCTGTCTATATCGGCAAGACCATAGAGCAGGTCGTTACCGCTCAAGCCGTAGATCCGATCTTTGAGGTCGGTCCCTGTCAGGCTGTTGTTCTCGCCCGCGGTGCCAAAGATGATCGCCATGTCCCTGCTCCTCCGGTCATATCGCCAGAATTCTTGCAATCTAGGTTCGAGAAAACGCCTTTGAGGATGTAATAGCAATCGTTAAGTGCGGTTTGTTTCGAACCCGAGCCGCACACTGTTGCGCTGTGTGCCGTCAGCGCCGCTTCATCCTTGTGCCAGCCGGTTGAGAACGCGCAGTGATGGGCCTGCGCTTTCAACGGCCGATACGGCAGGCTATGAAGCAGTGGGCCTTTCGGAGGGGATGCATTGGAGAGAGCCGCGCGCATTCGCTTGGCCATCGTAGGTCTCGGCATCGCCGGCCGGCGGCACGCCGCCGCCATCGCCGAGTGCGGCGAGGCTGAGCTGGTGGCCGTGGCCAACAGGCCGGTCAGCGCAGTGGAAGGCGCGATCGCCGATGACGTCGCCTGCTTCGAAGACACCGAAGAGATGCTGCGGGCGGCCACACCCGACGGAGTCATCGTCGCCACGCCGACGGCCGAGCATCTAGGGCCGAGCCTGGCCGCCCTCGAGGCCGGCGCGGATGTCCTGGTCGAGAAGCCGATCGCCGACAGCCTGGCGGCCGGCAAGACCATCGTCGAAGAGGCGCGGAGACTAAAGCGGCACGTACTGGTCGGCCATCACCGCAGGCACTATCGGCTGGTCCAGCATGCCCGCAGGATCATCGCCGAGGACTTGGGCAGACTGGTCGCCGTGGCCGGGCAGTGGACCCTGCGCAAGGACGATGCCTACTTCGCGCCCAGCTGGCGGCGCCGTCGTTCGGCCGGCCCGATCCTGACCAACCTGGTGCACGATCTGGACTTGCTGCGCCACCTCTGCGGCGACATCGCCAGCGTCACGGCGGAGACCTCCTTCCTCCAACGCGGCGGTGAAAAGGAGGACGCCGCCGCCTGCCTGCTGCGCTTCGAGAATGGTGCGCTCGGCAGTTTTATCCTGTCCGACCGCACGCCCTCGCCCTGGAGCTGGGAGCTGGCGACCGGCGAGAACGCAGCACTCTCCCATTCCGGCCAGAACGCCTATCGCTTCATGGGTACCCAAGCAGCGCTCGACTTCCCCAATCTCACGCTCTGGTCGCATGGTGCGGCCACGCCAGACTGGCGCGGCGCCATCGAATCGGAGCGGTTCGACCATCCGCCTGAAGACGCCTTCATCGCCCAGTGCCGTCACTTCTGTCGTGTCATCCGCGGAGAAGCGCAACCCTTGGTGAGCGCCGAAGACGGGCTGGAGAGCTTGCGTGCGACGCTCGCCGTCCTTCAGTCCGCCGACAGGGGAGTGCGGGTCGAGCTGCGCGCGGGGACGTGACGCACTAGGTCCGCCTTACCGGCGCTCCGCCAACGAGGCCAAAACACCAACATCCCTCTTCTTTCAAGCCATTGTCGACTCTCACCCAGTCATTTACACTCAAGACACCTGCACGGACCGGCAGCACAACAAAACCTGGGAGCCGTGGGTTTGGTCATCAGGGTCGCGCCATTCATCACGCCCCGATCGCCGGTTTTACTATTGCTTCTGGTATGCCTGGGCTTTGTGTTTTTTGTTTGCGTAGCGAGCAGCCGCGTCGAAGCGCAGTCAAAACCCAAGCCGCGCCCGCTGTTCGATCTGGATTCCTGGTGGACGCAGGAGACGGCGTCGGGCGATTGGAGCGGCGTACGGACCGGCCTGCAGAAATGGGGGGTCACACCGAACTTCGACTACACGGCGGACATGTTCGGCAATCCGCTGGGCGGCGAGAGCAACGGCTTTGCCTTTGCCCACGTTATGGAGGGATCGCTGATCTTCGACCTGGAGACAATAGCCGGGCTGGATGGCTTGACCTTCGTCGCATCGGGCGCCTGGGCGACCGGAAGCAGCCTCTCCGAAGAGCACGTGGGCAATATCTTCGACACAATGGAAATATTCAATGGGGACTCTCTGCGCCTCGTCGAGCTCTACCTCGAACAAAGCCTGTGGGATGAAGCCCTAACCGTCAAAGCCGGACGCGTAACGGTGGGGAACGATTTTGCCTTTTCGCCTCTCTACTACTACTATATCAGCGCAGCAATAGACGAAAATCCCTTGAGCATCTTGATAAACACCCCGTCTTTCACCACGGACCCCTTTGCTCAATGGGGTCTTGTCGGACACCTGAAACCGCATGAAGACTTCTATTTCAAGGCGGGAGTCTTCAATGCCGATCCCGCAGTCCAGGATGACGATGCCCACGGCGTCGACTTCCGGCTCAATCCCGAGGACGGCGTGCTCACCGTGGCCCAGGTTGGCTACAATGCAACGCTGGGATCCGAGGGTCGGCCACTGCCGGGTCACTACGCCCTGGGGTTCATCCACGACAGCAGTACCTTCGAGCGGCTGGATGACCCGGACCGCAGCGAGACCGGCAATGTCGGCCTCTACCTGATGGCCGACCAAATGGTCTACCGCGAGGCGGACGCGAAACACGCGCAAGGCCTGATCCCCTGGGCCGCCCTCACCATCGCCCCGCAGCAGTCCATCAACACGCTACCCTTCGCGGCCTACGGCGGTGCGCTCTACCACGGCCTCATTCCGGGCCGCGAGAGGGATACCACGGGCCTGGCCGTCTACTACGGCCGCTTCAGCGACGATCTGGTGGACCAAAGCTATGAACTGGTGTTCGAGGCCAACTATCAACTGCAGCTGACGCCTTGGTTCTACGTGACGCCGGACGTCCAGTACGTGGTCAGGCCCAATGGCACCGGCACCATCCCCAATGCCCTGGTGATCGGGGCGGAGGTGGGCATAGATTTCTGACCTTTTGTTAGAAGCCAGTCATTTTCTCCCTTGGGGGGCTGCAGGTGACTCCGAGACTTCACGTGACTTCGGGACTTCGCTCACCCTAAGATCCCTTCACCGCCGAGCTGGGCATCGCCCTGGCCGAATGGCGGCGGCTTGCGTAAGAGGGAGGCAGTACGATCGGAAGCAAACTATAATTTCACCCTATGATGTGGTAGGAATTATCGATTTTGCTTCTCGTGCCAGGTGACGTGACGTCTGACGCGGTTTTGCAGCCCCGGGCAAAGCAAGGGGCGTCGAACCGAGCGAACAAATGGGAGAACGAAGCGATGGGAAAGACGAAAACACTTCTGCTGACGATGGCAGCCGGTCTCTTGGCCGCGTCGACGGCCACGGCGGAGACCGAGCTTACGGTCTACACCGCCGTCGAGGCCGAGGACCTCAAGCGCTATGCCGAGGCCTTCAATCAAGACCACCCGGACATCACCATCAACTGGGTGCGCGATTCGACCGGCATCGTCACGGCCAAGCTCTTGGCCGAGAAGAACAATCCACAGGCCGACGTGATCTGGGGCCTGGCGGCTACCTCGCTCTTGCTGCTTAAGGCCGAAGGGATGCTGGAGCCCTATGCGCCCAAGGGCATGGACGCGCTGGATCCCAAGTTCGTCGACAAGGACCGCCCGCCCTACTGGGTCGGCATGGACGCCTGGGTCGCCGCGGTCTGCTACAACACCGTCGAGGCCGGTAAGCTGGGCCTGACCCCGCCGACCTCGTGGCAGGATCTGACCGACGCGAAGTACAAGGGCCACGTGATCATGCCCAACCCCAACTCCTCGGGCACCGGCTTCCTGGATGTCTCCAGCTGGCTGCAGATGTTCGGCGAGAAGGGCGGCTGGGAGTTCATGGACAAGCTGCACGACAACATCGCGCGCTATACCCATTCCGGCTCCAAGCCCTGCAAGCTGGCCGCTGCCGGCGAGATCCCGATCGGCATCTCCTTCGCCTTCCGCGGCGCCAAGTCCAAGGCCGCCGGGGCCCCCTTGGAGATCATCGTACCCAGCGAGGGCGTCGGTTGGGACATGGAGGCGACCGCCATCGTCGCCGGGACGGACAAGCTGGATGCCGCCAAGGCCCTGGTCGACTGGTCCATCACCAAGAAGGCCAATGAGCTCTACAACGAAGGCTATGCGGTGGTTGCCATGCCTGGCGTCGCCAAGCCGGTGGAGCACTTCCCCGAGGGCCTGATCGACGCGATGATCGATAACGACTTCGAGTTTGCCGCCAACAACCGCAGGGCCATCCTGGCCGAGTGGCAGAAGCGTTACGACTCCAAGTCCGAGCCCAAGAGCTAGACTGTTGGAAGCGTGGGAGCGGCCTGGCCGCTCCCACCAACCCTGGAGGGACGCGGTTCGGGACCACCGGCATCCCATCAGCCTATCCGACAGACGGCCGAGGGCTTAGCTGTGCAGCAGAATAGTGCCCCCTACCTAGAGATCGCCGAGCTATGGAAGGCCTTCGGTGAGTTCGTGGCCTTGAGGGATATCTCCTTGGAGATCCGGGACGGCGAGTTCATCTGCTTCCTGGGCCCGTCAGGCTGCGGCAAAGACCACGCTTCTCAGGGCCATCGCCGGGCTGGACCTGCAGACCTCCGGCAGGATTTTGCAGGGTGGCGCCAACGTGTCGAACCTGCCGCCGTCCCAGCGCGACTTCGGCATCGTCTTTCAGTCCTATGCCCTCTTCCCCAATCTGACGGTCGAGAAGAACATCGCCTTCGGCCTGGAGAACACGGGGCGCAGCAAGGCGGAGATCGCAGCACGGGTCAGCGAGCTCCTGGAGCTGGTCGGCCTGCCCGAGCAGCGCAAGAAATACCCCGCACAGCTCTCCGGCGGGCAGCAGCAGCGGATCGCGCTGGCGCGCGCCATCGCGACCTCGCCGGGGCTGCTGCTGCTGGACGAGCCCTTGTCGGCGCTAGACGCCAAGGTGCGCGTGCACTTGCGCCACGAGATCAAGGATCTGCAGCGTAAGCTGGGGATCACCACCATCATGGTGACCCACGATCAGGAAGAGGCGCTGGCCATGGCCGACCGCATCGTGGTGATGAACCACGGCGTGATCGAACAGGTCGGCTCGCCCACTCAGGTCTACCGCGAGCCGGAGACCCTCTTCGTCGCCGACTTCATCGGCGAGATGAATCAGATAGACGCCTCGATCGGCGCCGGCGGCAACCTGGTGATCGGCGAGCGCGCCTTCGCCTGCCACGCCCACCACGTCTCCGAGGGCCAGGCCGTCATCGGCGCCATCCGCCCGGAAGACGTGATCCCGCACGAGGCCGGCTATCAGCCGGAGGCCGGCAACGTGAACTGCCTCGATGTCCTGCTGGACGAGATGGAGTTCCTGGGGTCCTTCTGGCGCTGCCGCCTCACGAGCGAAGCCTTCGGCGCGGTCGAGCTGATTGCCGACTTCTCGATCAATGCCGTCCGGCGGCTGTCGCTCACAGAAAAGATGACCATGACCATCGAGCTGCCGGCCAACCGCTTGATGGCCTTCCCGCACGGCGAAGAGAAGGCCGGGACCCTCGTCGGCAATGGCTGACACGCTGACCCAAGCCCTGCCGCGCGGACCCAAGATCAAGTCAAAGCTCAGCCGCGACGACCTGATCATGCGCGGCGGCATGATCGTCATCGCGCTCTATCTGGTCGTGACCTTGGCCTTCCCGCTCTATGCCATGCTGTCGAAGGCCTTCTCCACCTACACCTTCGACCTCAGCCGCTATGAGTTCCAGGTCAGCGACGACAGCGGGCAGTTCCTCACCCCGCCGGTCTCCGCGGCCAAGCTGAACCAGGAGCTGGGTGCAGTGAGCGCCGGCGAGCTCGCCACCAGCTCCGACGGCCGCCTGCCGGCGACCAGCTTCTTCCCCGACTTCAGCTTCCGCAGCCCGGTTCTCTACAAGATCCGCGGGACGACGCCCGACACCCGCTTTCTGGTCGGCTCCACACCGCACAGCGGGACCCAATGGCTCGAGCTCGACTCCAACAAGTTCCGGCGCGTGATGCTGCGGCCGGTGGAGGATGCCGGGCTGGACAACTTCGTCAGCTACTTCTCCACGCCGGCGCTCTTCAGCTCGATCCAGAACTCCCTGGTGATCGCCACGATCAGCACCGTCATCACGGTCTCGCTGGCCTTCGGCTTCGCCTATGCGCTGAACCGCAGCTGCATGCGCTTCAAGGGTCTCTTTCGGCTGATTGCCATGGCGCCGATCCTGGTGCCCTCGCTGCTGCCCGGCATCGCCTTGGTCTATCTCTTCGGCAATCAGGGCATGCTGAAGGAGTTGATGTTCGGGGAGTCCATCTACGGGCCCATCGGCATCGTCATCGGCTCAGTCTTCTTCACCTTTCCCCATGCCTTCCTGATCATCTCCACCGCCTTGGCGATTTCGGATGCCAGACTCTACGAGGCGGCGGTGTCGCTGCGCGCCTCGCGATGGCGCACCTTCTGGACGGTCACCATCCCGGGCGCGCGTTACGGCCTGATCTCCGCGACCTTCGTCGTCTTCAACCTGGTGATCACCGATTTCGGCCTGCCCAAGGTCATCGGCGGGCAGTTCAACGTGCTGGCGGTCGACATCTACAAGCAGGTCATCGGCCAGCAGAACTTCGAGATGGGCGCGGTGGTCTCAGTCGTCCTGGTGGTGCCGGCGATTCTGGCCTTTGCCATCGACCGCCTGGTGCAAAGCAAACAAGTCGCCCTGCTGTCCGCCCGCTCGGTCCCCTATCAGCCGAAGCCCGACCGCCAGGCCGACTGGATGGCGCTGGGCTATTGCACCCTGGTCGCCGCCTTCATCATCGGCCTTCTGGCGGTCTGCCAGTTCGCCGCGCTGGTCAAGTTCTGGCCCTACGACCTCAGCCTCAGCCTCAACAACTACAACTTCGACATCATGGATGGCGGGGGCTGGGATTCCTATTTCAACTCCATCGAGCTGGGCCTCCTGACGGCGATCGTCGGCACCTGCGTGATCTTTTTCGGCGCCTATCTGGTGGAGAAGTCCAACGGGTTCAGGGTCGGGCGCGGGATCTTCCAGCTGCTGGCGATGCTGCCGATGGCCATCCCGGGCATGGTCCTGGGCCTTGCCTACATCTTCTTCTTCAACGACCCCGACAATCCCCTGCACTTCATCTACGCCACCATGATCATCCTGGTGGTCTGCACGGTGACGCACTTCTATACGGTCTCGCACCTGACCGCGGTCACCGCGCTGAAACAAATGGACCGGGAGTTCGAATCGGTCTCCGCCTCGCTGAAGCAGCCGACCTTGAAGCTCTTCAGCCGGGTGACCGTGCCGGTCTGCATGCCGGCGATCCTCGACATCTCGATCTATCTCTTCGTCAATGCGCTCACTACGGTCTCGGCCGTCGTCTTCCTCTATTCGCCGACCACGACCTTGGCCTCCATCGCAGTGCTGAACATGGACGATGCCGGCGACATCGCGCCGGCCGCCGCCATGGGCATGATGATCTTCTACACCAACGCGGCTGCGCGGATTCTGCATCAGGTCGCTTCCAAGGGCATCCTCAGCCGAACCCAGGCCTGGCGCACGCGCTGAGGAGCTAGGCCGCCGTCTGGATGTGCTTAGTGGCCTTGCGCATGAAGGCCCGGATGACGCGGACGTCGCGGCGCTGAGACAGGCAAACCAGGGTCTCGGTCATGGAGATCTCGACTTGGCTGAGCGGCAGCCGGACGAGGCGGTTGTCGCGGCCGAACTCGGCCTCCGAAACGAAGCCGATCCCGGCGCCGGAGGCGACGATCTCGCGCACCGCCTCGCGGCCCTCGGCCTCGATCGTGGGCTTCAGCTCGATGCCCAGCCGTTCCGCCGCCTCCTCCAGCTTCTGCCGCGTCTCCGAGCCCTTCTCGCGGAACACCAAAGGCATCTTGGCGAGCTCGGCCAGCGCGTAGGCCTGTGCACCTGGTTGCATCTTGCCCTTCGCCGCGAAGGCGACGATCGGCGAGGTGCCGAGGTCCAGACGGTCGAAGTCCTTGCCGGGATCCACGCTGCCGACCACGCCGATCTCCGCGCCATAGGCCCTGAGCTTGGCCAGCACCTCTTCGGTGTTGCCGCTCTGCATGGTGACGAAGACGTTGGGGTAGTCCGCGCGAAAGCGGCTCAAGACTTCGGTCACGTGATGGGCGGAGTCGGCGATGATGCGCAGCTTGCCGTCGATCGCAGTGCGCGTCTCCGACAGGTACTCCTCGATGCGCTCCTCGGTCTCGAACAACTGGCTGGTGAGGATGAAGAGGCGCTTGCCCTGCTTGGTCAACTGCACCCGCTTGCGCTCGCGGTGAAACAGCAGCACGTCGTGGTCCTGTTCCAGCTTGCGCACCTGCTCGGAGACCGCCGGTTGGGACAGGAAGAGCGCCGCGGCGGCGCGGGAAAAGCCGCCATGCAGCGCGACATTGTGAAAAGCGCGAAGCTGGCTGTAGCGCAAGGCGAGCCTCCCTGTGATCCATAGGCCTGGCCTATGTTTAGATACCTATTAGCGATTTTACATATAGTCGGCAATCCACCAGTTAGGGGGGCGATGGACAACCGCCTGGGAACGCAAGCCATGTCGACAGCCCTTCCGAAGACCGCAGCGCCGCAGCTAGACGAACCCTTTCTGCTGACTCCCGGACCGCTCAACACCTCGGCCGGTACCAAGGCGGCGATGCTACAGGATTGGGGCAGTCGGGACGCCGAGTTCCGCGCCATGACGGCGGAGGTGCGCACGCGGCTTCTCGCCATGCTCGGCCCAAGCACCGAGAGCTACGACTGCGTGCTGATGCAGGGCAGCGGCACCTTCGCCGTCGAGGCCATGCTCGGCAGCTTCGTGCCGCGTGACGGTAAGGTGCTGGTCCTGATCAACGGTGCCTACGGCAAGCGGGCGGCGCAGATAATGGCTTACCTCGGTCGCGCGTACCGGACTCTCGACAAGGGCGACTACCTGCCCTACCGCGGCCCCGAGGTGGCCGAGATTCTGGCCGAAGATCCCGACATCACCCACGTCTTTGCCATTCACTGCGAGACCAGCGCCGGCATCATGAACGCGCTGGAGGAGATCGCCGAAGCCACTGCCGGCGCCGGGCGAAAGCTGCTGATCGACTCCATGTCCGCCTTCGGCGCCTTGCCGCTCGACCCCGAAGAGATCCCCTTCGAGGCCATGGTCTCGTCTGCAAACAAGTGCATCGAGGGCGTGCCGGGTTTCGGTTTCGTCTTCGCCACCAAGGCGGCGCTGCAAGCGGCGAAAGGCAATAGTCATTCGCTGAGCCTCGACGTCCATGCACAGTGGGACCACATGAACAAGACAGGGCAGTGGCGCTTCACCCCGCCCACCCACGTCATCGCGGCCTTCCTCGAGGCGCTCAAGGCGCACGAGGCTGAAGGCGGTGTCGCCGGTCGTGGTGCGCGCTACGCCGGGAATCGCGACGTCTTGGTGGCAGGCATGCGCGCACTTGGCTTCGAAACGCTGCTGGACGATCGCTGGCTGTCGCCGATCATCGTCACCTTCTTCTGCCCGGACGATCCGAACTTCGCGTTCGAGCGCTTCTATCAGCTAATGAAGCAGAAGGGCTTCATCATCTACCCCGGCAAGCTGACCGTGGTAGACAGCTTCCGCCTCGGCTGTATCGGCCAGCTGGACGAGGAGGTCATGCGCAAAGCGGTGACGGCTGCCGGCGAATGCCTGGCCGAGATGGGCGTCGAACGCGCCACGCCGCCAGCCCAGGCCTTGGAACAACGCGCCGTGCTCGCGGCCTGACCGCCGCAAAGGAAGAGGACGAGATGACCATTCACTCAGACATAGTCGTCAACGAGCGCAGCTATGCGGCGCCCAAGGTCTGTGCGATCGCGATCTGCCTGGACGGCTGCGAGCCGGCCTACTTCGACGAGGCCATCGCCGCCGGCTGCATGCCGACCTTGAAGCGGATGCGCGAGACCGGGACCGATCGTCTGGCGCATTCGGTGGTGCCGACCTTCACCAACCCCAACAACCTCTCGATCGCGACCGGCCGTCCGCCCAGCGTGCACGGCATCTGCGGCAATTTCCTTTTCGATACCGAGACCGGCAAGGAGGTGATGATGAACGAGGTGCGCTTCTTGCGCGCGCCGACGCTCTTCTCCCGCTTCTACGAGGCCGGTGCCAAGGTCGCCGTGGTGACCGCGAAGGATAAGCTCAGGGCGCTTCTGGGAGCGGGGCTCAGGTTCGACGAGGACCGCGCGCGCAGCTTCTCTGCTGAGAGAGCGGACAGCACCACCCTGGCCGAGAACGGTGTGGACAAGGCCTCGGCCTGGCTGGGCATGCCGCAGCCCGAGGTCTATTCGGCCGAGCTCTCCGAGTTCGTCTTCGTCGCCGGCGTCAAGCTCCTAAAGGAATGGCAGCCGGACGTCATGTTCCTGACGACGACCGACTACGTGCAGCACAAGCACGGCCCCGGCACGCCAGAGGCCAATCGCTTCTACACCATGTTCGACAGCTACCTGACGCAGCTGGACGCCATGGGCGCCACCATCGTGATCACTGCCGACCATGGCATGAAGCCCAAGCACAAGGCCGACGGCACGCCTTCGGTCATCTACGCCCAAGACATTCTGGACGAGTGGCTGGGCAAGGGCGCGGCACGGGTGATCCTGCCGATAACCGACCCCTACGTCGTGCACCACGGTGCGCTCGGCTCTTTCGCCACGGCCTACTTGCCGGAGGGTACGGACCAGGCCCGGGTCGTCGCCCGCCTGCAGGCGCTCGACGGCATGCTGAGCGTGATGGACAAGGCCACGGCGGTCGAGCGCTTCGAGCTGCCGGGCGACCGCATCGGCGACATCGTCCTGATCTCCGGCGAGAACACCACGATCGGAACCTCGGCCGACCGTCATGACCTCGCCGCACTGAAAGAGCCGCTGCGCTCACACGGCGGGCTCACCGAGCAGGTGGTGCCCTTCGTGATGAACCGTCCGCTCGACCTGCCCTCGGCGCCGGAGCTACGAAACTTCGACGCCTTTTTCTACGCCACCGCAGCCGCAGCCGAGTAATAGAGAGCCCCATGACCCAGCTTCCGATCGAGCCTCGCCACGAGGCCATGCGCATTGCCGGCCGTAAGGTGGACACGAAAGAGCGGGTGCCGGTGCACTACCCCTATACCGGCGAGGAGATCGGCTCGGTTCCCGCCGGCAGCGCCGAGCATGCCAGCGAGGCCTTCGAGATCGCGGCTAGCTACGAGCCCAAGCTCACCCGCTACGAGCGGCAGAAGATCCTGCTGAACACCGCCCGGATCCTGAACGAGCGCAAGCAGGAACTGGCGCCGATCATCACCGCCGAGCTGGGCATTTCTTTAAGCGACTCTCTTTACGAGTGCGGCCGTGCCTTCGACGTCTACACGCTGGCCGGCCAGATGTGCATCCACGACGACGGCGAGATATTCTCCTGCGATCTCACTCCGCACGGCAAGGCGCGCAAGATCTTCACCCTCCGCGAGCCCTTGACCGCGATCTCCGCGATCACGCCTTTCAACCACCCGCTCAACATGATCAGCCACAAGATCGCACCGGCGATCGCCACCAACAACTGCATGGTGGTGAAGCCGACGGAGTTGACTCCGCTGACCGCCATCTGGCTGGCCGACGTCCTCTACGAAGCAGGCCTGCCGCCGGAGATGCTGTCGGTGGTGACCGGCTGGCCGCAGGACATCGGCGAAGAGATGATCACCAATCCCAACATCGAGCTTATCACCTTCACCGGCGGCATCCCGGTCGGCAAGCTGATCGCCGCCAAGGCCATCTACAAGCGCCAGGTGCTGGAGCTGGGCGGCAACGATCCCTTGATCATCCTGAACGATTTGGGCGAGGCCGATCTCGCCAAGGCGGCCGATCTGGCGGTCGCGGGTGCGACCAAGAACTCGGGTCAGCGCTGCACGGCGGTCAAGCGCATTCTCTGCCAGGAGAGCGTTGCCGAGAGCTTCTCCGCCATGGTGCTGGAGCGGGCCAAGGCGATCCGCTTCGGTGATCCGATGGACTCCTCGACCGACCTCGGCACCGTCGTCCACGCCAAGGCCGCCGAGACCTTCGAAGAGCGGGTCTATTCCGCCGCCAACAAGGGCGCCAAAGTCCTCTACGACCCGGGCCGCGAGGGCGCGCTGCTGCCGCCGATCGTGGTCGACCACGTGCCGCACGAGAGCGAGCTGGTGATGGAGGAGACCTTCGGCCCCGTGGTGCCGATCATCCGCGTGCCGGACGACGACGATCAGGTGCGAAGGATCTCCAACAGTACGGCTTACGGCCTGTCGGCCGGGGTCTGCACCAACAATTTCCACCGCATGCAGGCCTACATCAGCGGCCTCAAAGTGGGTACGGTGAACATCTGGGAGGTGCCGGGTTTCCGCATCGAGATGTCGCCCTTCGGCGGCATCAAGGACAGCGGCAACGGCTACAAGGAAGGCGTCATCGAGGCGATGAAGAGTTTTACGAATGTCAAAACCTTCTCGCTTCCTTGGGCTTGAAGCGGGCTTTGGCCGAAAGACTGACCCATACTGAAGGGGAGTCCAACCGCTCGGCGGCGCGGCAAGCCTGGACCAGCACCGCCATCGGCTCGCGTTCGAGACCTCTGATCGAACGCGATGCAGAGGTCTTCCTGCACCAGAGCCTCTCCAGCCCTTGCGTCAGCACGATCGCCAAGGCCGAGGGCATCTGGATCGAGGACTGCGACGGGCGGCGCTTCATGGATTTCCATGGCAACTCCGTCCATCACATCGGCTATGGCCACCCGAAGCTGGTGGCCGCCATCAATCAGCAGCTGGACGACCTGCCCTTCGCGCCGCGGCGTTTCACCAACGAGGTGTCGGTTCAGCTGGCAGAGCGCCTGGCGGCGCTGACGCCGGAGAGTTTGGGCAAGACCCTCTTCACCACCGGCGGATCAGACGCCATCGAAGTCGCGCTCAGGATCGCACGCGCCGCCACCGGCCGTTTCAAGACGGTCTCCTTCTGGGATGCCTTTCACGGCGCCGGCTTCGGGGCCGCCTCGATCGGCGGTGAGGAGACCTTTCGCTCGCACATCGCGGGCCCCCTGCTGCCCGGCGCCGAGCATGTCGCCCCCTTCGCCTGCTACCGCTGCCCCTACAACCACAGCGGTCCCGAGGTCTGCGGCCTCGCCTGCGCCAAGATGGTGGACTACGTGCTGGGCCGCGAAGGCGACGTCGCCGCCGTGATCGGAGAGCCGATGCGCGCCGTCCCCTACGTGCCGCCGCCGGGTTTCTGGCGCGCGGTCCGTGCGGCCTGCGACGCCCACGGCGCGCTTTTGATCATGGACGAGATCCCGACGGGCCTCGGCAAGACCGGCCGCATGTTCGCCTTCGAGCACGACGAGGTGGTGCCCGACATCGTGGTCATGGGCAAGGCGCTGGGCGGCGGCATCCTGCCGATCGCGGCTGCCGTGGCGCGCCGCGACCTCGACGTCTGCGGCGACTTCGCCATCGGCCACTACACCCATGAGAAGAACCCCGTCACCGCGCGCGCCGCGCTCACGACCCTGGAGATCATCGAGGAAGAGGGCTTGGTCGAGCGCGCAGCAGAGTTCGGCCGTCACGCCTTGGAGCGCCTGGGCAACTTGGCCGCCGGCAGCGCGATCGTCGGCGACCTGCGCGGGCGCGGCCTGATGTTCGGGGTCGAGATCGTCGCCGACCGGGCCGAGAAGACGCCTGGCCTGGCCCTGGCCGAGCAAATCTACTACCGCTGCCTCGAAGCCGGCCTCAGCTTCAAGATCAGCCAGGGCTGCGTCCTGACCTTGTCGCCGCCGCTGACCATCGAGAAGGCGGACCTGGATCGCGCGCTCACGATCGTCGAGGAGGCCGTCGCCGCCGCCGCGCCATGAGCGCGGCCACGATTGCGCTGGTTCTCTTCGCAGCCTTCCTCCACGCGCTGTGGAACGCACTGGTCAAGGGGGCCGAGGACCGGGCCGGCATGCTGGGCCTGATCGCCCTCGGCCATCTCCCGCCCGGCGTTCTGCTGGTCGCCATCTCGCCGCCACCGGCCTGGGCCTCCCTGCCCTACATGATCGCCTCCATCGTGATCCATTGGGGCTACTACTATCTCTTGAATATCGCCTACCGATTCGGCGATTTGAGCCTGGTCTACCCCATCGCGCGGGGCCTGGCTCCGGTCCTGGTGGCCGTGACTGCGCAACTTTGGATCGGCGAGCAACTGCCGAGTGTTGCCTGGGCCGGGATGATTGCCGTGTCGGGCGGCATCATGCTGCTCACCGGCGGCGGCTTGCGAGGCGCAATCCCAATCACCGGCGCCCTGGCGGCCATGGGCGTCGCGGTCATCATCGCAGCCTATTCCGTCGTGGATGGCATTGGCGTGCGTCTCTCAGAAAGTGTCTTCGGCTACATCGGCTGGCTTTTCGTCGCCGAGATCCTGATCGCCGCTTTCATCTTCGGCAGAGAGCGAGACAGGCTCGCAGCCCTGCCATGGCGGGCGATCGCATTGGGTGTGGGCGGCGGCGCCCTCTCCGGCGCCGCCTATGGCCTGGTGCTCTATGCCAAGACGCTGGCGCCGCTGGGCCTGGTCTCGGCCTTGCGAGAAACCTCGGTCATCGTCGCCGCCCTGATCGGCGTGCTCTGGTTCCACGAGCGCCCCTGGCAAATCCGCGTCGCCGCCGCTGCCATCGTCGCCTTGGGCATCGTGTTGATCGGCCTGGCTGGTTAGGGCCTCGCCGGCGTTTGGATAGCGCCGCCGAGCAATCATGCGGAGCCCCATTGGCTGCATCACCGAGATCCTCTCCAGCTTCGAACCGCGGGAACGCGCCGCCTATCGAACGATCTCTGGAGACGCTCTCAAGTAGGCTCCTCAGGCTCTATGTAGGTCCAGCTCTTCGCGCCATCGAAGTGGCGCACGCGAATGCCCTCAATCGCAGCTGGCTCGGCAAGACGACAGTTGAGGGCCAAGCGTTGCGGCTCGCCCGGTTCAAGCGAGGACCAATGGCTGGTGCAGCCACAGGTCTTGCAGGTGTGAAATGCGATCATTCGGTCGCCCCAGACATAGCGCAAGGTCGCCCCTTCTTCGATCTTCAGCCGCACCTTCGTGCTGTCGCTGTGCGCCCAGAGGCCGGCATAGCGCCGGCAGATCGAGCAGTTGCAACCTGTCAGCCATTCGGGTGCGTCCATCAGCTCAAATTCGACCGCACCGCAGTGGCATGACCCCTTGATGGTCTTCATCCGCCGTTCCTTTCATCGAGCCGCGCAAGGGTGCTCCTTGGAATGACAGTGCCTCAGCCAGTCAAGCGGAGAGGAATGCGTCCGCGGCCTGAAAGAGCTGTGGGGCCGCCCGCTCGGCGACGGCAAAGTGCGAGGCACCGCCGATCACCGTGTACTGCCTGATGGCTGCGCCGAGTTCCTCGAAGAGCCGGGAGGCATCGGAATGCGTGCTGGTTGGATCGGCGTCGCCGCGCAGCAGCAAGGTCGGCACTTCGATCGCTTTGGGATCGTAGAGCGGTCGGCCGGAGAAGACCGAATGCAAATCGACCAGCGTCCCATTGGGCGCCCGAAAGGCCGCCGGTTGACGCTGCGAGGCAGCTCGGTCGGCAGCCATCGCACTGTCGATGAGGGCGCGGAAGACAGCTTCCGGCCGGAACTTGGTCTTGTCGGTGATTGGAATCTCGCCGTCCCAACGCGCTCTCAAGCCCGCCTCCTCCACCCAACGATAGGCGCCCAAAGCGGGGTTGAGCCGGTCCGGATCGGTAGGATCGCCGCAAATCTCGAGCCAGCCCGCGTTGCGTTCGGCGAAGAGCGGGGCGTAGAGGATCAGGCGCCGCGTTTTCGAGGCGCCGGAGCCGCCGGCGTAGAGCCCGCAGGTGATCGAGCCCCAAGATCCGCCGACCAGGTCGATCTTGTCTCGCCCGGTCATCTCACGCACCGCCTCCACCGCGCGATCGATGTCGGCCAGCACCTCCGTGGCGCGCGCATAGGGCGGGTTCTCCGCAGCTGGGCGATCGAGACTCTGCGGGCGTTCGGAGCGGCCGTAGCCGCGCAGGTCGACGGCAAAGGCCTCGCGCCCCGCGGCCGCCGCCGCGGCCATCCAGGAATAGCCCTCGACCGGCACGTCATAGAGGTCTGAGGCCAGCGTAGCTCCGTGGACAAAGAGAAGGGCGCCACGCGGCGCGCCTTGAGCCCGGTGACGGCGCAAAGCCAGGCGCGGTCCCGGCCCCTCGAGAAAGGTGATGTCGGCAGGCGTGACAGACACTCTCTTGATTCCCCTCATTCCATTCCGAAGGCCGCGCCTTCGCCCAACAGCGCACTATGTCGGCATGGCGATCTGGGAATGGCGCCATAGACACGCAATATGGTCGGCTAAGGCGTGATTCCGTAGCAAGCGTCGCACAATCTGTCGCCACTGAACGAGAGGCTGATGCCCGACTACGACAAGGACACGAATTTCTATCAGGACTGGAGTGTCGTGGAGACGCCCTACACGGTGCTGGAGTGGTACGTCCTGCTCGAGACGATCGGCCCCGTCACCGGGCTTGAGGTCCTCGATCTCGCCTGTGGCGAGGGGCGTCTCGCCCGCGTGCTAATGGCGCGCGGGGCGGCCTCGGTCCTCGGCGTCGACATCTCCCAGGAGATGATCGCGCGAGCCCGCGCCAAGAACCGACCGGGCGGCAGAGACCGGCACTTCGAGAGGCTCCGCTTCGAGGTGGGCAATGCTGGCGACGCGCGCTTTTCGCTCGACAAGCCGGTCGACTGTGTGACCGCCCTCTATCTCTTTCACTACGCCGAAAGCGAGCAAACGCTTCAAGACATGTGCCGGCTCGTTAGCAGGAATCTTAAGCCCGGCGGTCACTTCGTTCACTACGGCATCAATCCCAGCTACGATTTCGAGCTGCAGCACCCGAACATGGGAGAGATCTTCGGCTTTCACTACAAGACCGTCGAGCCGCCGCACCACCTCTTGGTCATCGGCGACTTCGAGGCAAGCTTTTGGCAGTGGAGCAAAACCGCCCACGAGGAGGCCCTTCTGGCGGCCGGCCTGACCAACCTGCGTTGGCATCCGCTCAAGCTTCCCGATGAACGTTCGGATCTGACAGAGAGCGTTCAGTGGTACCTGGACAATCCCAGCTGCGTCGTGCTCAGCGCCGAAAAGCCGGCTCAGCCCTAACTGGCGCCCGGACCAGCGGCATGGCATGGTCGGGTCACGGTCCGGTTGCCTCATACCGGGTCGTGGCGAGAATGGGATCGAACCGGCGATGCTGGATGGCGTCCTGCTGCTGTGGTTCCTCCTGACCCTTGGCTGCGTGGTCTTCGTCATCTGGGATCAGGCCACCAATACACCGTCGGTCGGGGTGATGAAGCTCGCCTGGGTGCTGGTAATCCTCTACACCGGCCCGATCGGCTTGTTTGTCTATCTGCTCTCCTGCCGGCAGCCGCTGCCGGGTAGCCACGATGCCTTTATCGCTGCGCATTGGAAGCAGACCATCGGCTCCATGGCACACTGCCTGGCCGGCGATGCGACCGGGATCATCCTATCCGCCATCGTCGTCTATCACTTCGGATTGCCGAACGGCGTGGACCTGATCATCGAGTACCTCTCAGCCTTTGTGGTGGGCCTCATGGTCTTCCAGGCGCTCTTCATGCGCGACATGTACGCGAGCTACTGGACCGCGGTGCGCAAGACCTTCTTTTCCGAGACCGTCTCCATGAACATGGTCATGGTCGGCATGATCCCCACCATGATGATCCTGATGCAGGTGGTCCCGGACGGCGACAATCCCTGGAGAGGTGCCTTCTGGGGCGTCATGTCGGCGGCCACGTTGGTCGGCGGCTTAACGGCCTATCCGATCAACTCCTGGCTGGTAGCCGAGGGCTACAAGCACGGCATGATGACCGCGCCCTCCAAAGCCCCGGAAAAGCAGCACCACGGCCACGCGCATCGTGGCGCCATGGAAGGGCACGCCGAGATGGGCGATAGCCATGAAGGAGGACATGGCCACGGCGCCATGCCGGAGCCGAGCCCCGCAACGGTCATAGCGGTGTCGCTCGGCACCTTTGCCCTAATGATCGCGGCGGCCGCCGTGGCCGCCTCGTTCGTGCCTTTGAGATTCTAAGCGCTCAGCAGCCCTCGACGCACTTGCCGAGGCCATCGAAGGCCATGGTCTTGCCGCTCAAGGGAACGTAGACCGGCACCTTGGTCGCCTCGATGAAGGTTGCCGTACGGGTATCCGGCAGGACCTTGCCGTCCTTCGTGGCCTCTTCGTTGGCATGCGAGGCGATGACGGAAACAGGTCTGACCAGCTCATTGATCACATAGGCCGCTTCGGTAGGCCCGGTGGTGAAGGTATCGCCGATGTTGATGACCGCCAGCTCGGCGCCGTAGTGGCCGCGCACCACGGCGTCCTGCTCTGCGGTGATGCCGGTGTCGCCCGAAAGATAGACGACCAGGCCGTTGGAGAAGGTCAGCACATAGCCGGTGGGCGGTCCGACATAGGCGGTCAAGCCCGCCTCCTTCATCTGCTCGCCCAAGTCGCCGCCGATGAGTTTCGGTGAGAGGCCGTTGCTGTGCGTGGCCGGAACCGTAGTGATGGCGACATCGCCGACGGTCCTGTTGGCGCCAAATCGCACCAGGAGCGAATTCTTCGGATCGCCGCCGGCGGCTGCCAGCTTGCCGGCGAAGAAGCGCGCCATCTCGCTTCCGGTGACGATCTTGGCACTCTTGGTGGCTGCGATCTCCGCGCTGTTGGAGATGGGGGCAGTGTCGACGGCGAACTCGGGCTTGGCACAGGTTCCGGCATTCACCGACTCGATCCGCTTGTCGCCGATGTGATCGCCGTGCACGTGACTCACCAGCACGACGTCGATCTTGCCCAGCCGTGGGTCATCGGGGCCGGCAACAGTGCGTCCGGCGTCGTAGAGGATGCGGGTGCCGTTGGGGTCCTCCAGAACCAGCGCGCGATCCAGCCTGCAAAACTCGCCGTCCTGACTGCCCAACGGCGTGATCTTTACCAAGCCCTCGGCCAGGGCGGCGGGCGAAACGGCACAGGCGAGTAAGGTGGCCGCTACAACGATCGAGATTCGGCGCATCCTGCTGTCCTCCTTGTCAAGTCGGGCCGGCGGCCGTGCCGCAGACCTCTTAAGGGGAAGCTACTTTAGGGAGGAGCAAGGAGGCTAGTCCTAGCTGCCTTCCTTCGAACACCGCCGAGTGCCTGGGATCAAGTTTGGCCGACAGGGACAAACCTTCACCGGTCGGCTGGATCTCAGGTACTGGCTTGTTCCTTCCTTCCCCACCTGTAGGCATTTGGGGTGCGAACCCACACCACGTCATTCTCCGGTCTGACCCTCTACTGTCCGCTTTAGCGGAAAGGGTTGTTCTATGGATCCATGTTTTCAGCCTTCTGTCGTCACCCCCGGGCCATTCGTCGAGCAGGAGGGAGCGGCGTCGGCTCGCCACTTCGCTGGCGCGTGGTTGCCTAATGGCTTTGGTCTACGCCATGCACTACTGCGTTTCCAGGCTGGCGCACTGAGCGTCGATGAGGGCGAGCATGCGTTCTCTGGTCATGACCTTGTAGTGGCCGGGAAAGGCGGTTTTGACTGGCAAAGCGCGAAAGCGCGCCAGGCTCTTTCTGTAGGCCTCCGGGTCCGGCGGTGGCCAGGCGAGGCCGTGTTCGCCGTCGTAGAGCATGTCGCTGGTGAAGAGACTGCCGGTGGCGGCCTCCCAGATCGCCAAGCCGCCCGGCGAGCGGCCGGGGACGTGGAGCACTTCCAGCCTGCGGTTGCCGAGGTCGAAGACGTCGCCCTCGCCGACGAGGCGGGTCGGTTTGGCCTGCGTCATCGAGAAGTCGGCGAGGTCGTAACCCTCTCGCGGCAGGGACCAGAGCGTCGTTTCATTCAGGTAGTCGCTGATGGAGGAGACCTCCGCCTGCGGCTTTTCTAGCTCAGGCGCGTCGAGCGGATGGCAGGCGCGGTCCTCGAAATGTGCCCAACCGCCGGCGTGATCGTAATAGGGATTGAGGGCGACGGCGGTAACCGGCTTGTCGGCCACAGCCTTGATCAAGGGTGCCGGCGAGACCATCCCGCAGCCGCTGTCTATCAGAAGGTCTCTGCTCTTGCCGCGGACCAGCCATAGGTCGCCGACTGCGAAGGAATCGATGTGATGCTCGCGAAAGCGCAGGATGTCGTGTTCATAGAGATCGATGGCAAACCAGGTCTCTGCAACGGGCTTTCCGTGTGACGCGTTCATCGACTGCCTGCTCCTCGCCGACCTCACGCCTCTTCAAAGAAGACGCGATCGTGCTTCAAGGGGTTGTCGCGGTCGAGCGTCGCGTCGAGTTCGCGGGCGTAGCGATGGCCGGAGTAGACGGCGGCTGCGATGATGGCCGGCGCCTCGCAGTCGCCGATCCGCTTCAAAGACCGCGGCGCGCCTGCGGCACCGTCTGCCGTCTTGTCGGCGAGGGCATGGAAGAGGTCGTCATTGGGCCGCCTGGCGGTCACCAGCACGAGAGATCGGGCCTCAACGACCTTCTCACGATCCGTGTACTCGCAGCAGAGGAGCGCAGCCTCCTTGTCGAAGCCCTCCAGGTTATGAGCGACGACGAGGTCCACCCCCATTTCCATCAACTTCGCTTGTGCCCGCCAACGATCGTAAGTGTAGGCGCCCCAGGCAGAGACCGTGTCCTCCGGCGTCACCAAGGTGACCGCAACCCCCGCTTCGTGCAGGCGCTCTGCAATGACCGTGCCCATGTAGTAGTGGTCGTCGTCGAAGATGACCACCGGTCCCTCGGGAAGCCGGCCGGCCATGATATCGTCCGGCGTGAAGATCCGCTGCGAGTCGGTTAGCGCCTCTATGCCCGCCGGATTGCTGCTACCGAAGCCGTCCTTTCGCCAGGTAGAGCCAGTTGCAATGGCAACGTGATCGGCTCCGACTTCAAGCACGTTAGCAGCCGTCAAGGCGCTCTCGCGGTAGACCTCGACGCTCTCTAGCTTCTCGATCTGCTGCAGGCGGTAATCGCGCACGCGACTCCATTGATTGAGGCCGGGCAGCCCAGCCTCGCGGGTGACCCGCCCGCCGAGTTCGCGGCCGGCTTCGGCTAGCATGACGTCATAGCCGCGCTTGCCCAAGGCATGGGCGGCTTCCAGGCCGGCCGGACCGGCGCCGACGACGAGCACGCGCGAATCCGATCCGCGCTTGGCGATTTTTTCCGGATGCCAGCCGCGTCGCCACTCTTCGCTCATGGTCGGATTCTGGGTGCAGCGGATGGGGACGCCCTTGCCGTCGCCCATGTAGCAGATGTTGCAGCCGATGCATTCCCGGATGTCTTCCAGCCGCCCTTCCTCGATCTTCTTGGGCAGAAAGGGATCGGCGATCGAGGGGCGCGCCGCACCGATCATGTCCAGGATGCCGCGCTTGATCTGCCCCGCCATGCTGTCGGGAGAGGTGAAGCGCCCGACCGAGACCACGGGCTTGGAGGTCATGGCCTTGACGCCGGCCACGTAGGGCTCCAGCGAGCCCTCGGGTACGAAGCGCGACAAGCCCATCTCCAGCGAGTAGTCGTTTATGTTGATATCCCAGAGGTCGGGCAGCTCGCCGATCAGGCCGAAGATGTCTTCGGTCTCCCCCGGCATGGGATTGCCGTCGCCGCCCTCGTAGCCGCCGTTGGTCTCCGCAGAAAAGCGGACCGCCACCGCCATGCTGTCGCCGACCGCCTCTTTAGTGTCCTCGATGATCTCTCGGGTCAGCCGCAAGCGGTTTTCGAGAGAGCCGCCGTACTCGTCGCTGCGCGCGTTGTGGCGAGGAGAGAGGAACTGCGAGAGCAGATAGCCGTGCGTCGCATAGACGTAGACGATGTCGAATTCGGCCTCCTTGGCGCGCAGCGCGGCATTCAGGTGCCAGCGCCTGACCTCGCGAATGTCGGCCTTGTCCATGGCGCGGGTCTGAAAGGGGTTGCCGGCCATGTTGGGTATCGACGAGACGCCCAAGGCGATCTCTCGCGTGCTGAGATTGGCGATGCGCGCGCCGCCGATGCAGAGCTCGACACCGGCCAGCGCACCATGCGCATGCACCTTGTCGGTCATCAAGGCATGGGCCTTGATATCACCCTTGTCCCACAGGGAGGCCGAGGGATAGGGCGTGTCGTCGCTGGCCGGGTGGACAGAGCAGTACTCCGTGTTCACCACGGCCCAGCCGCCTTCGGCCTTGACCTCGCGCAGGCCGGCCAAGGTGCGCGGCCGCTCCCAGCCGCTACCGGTGCAATGCGGCACCTGGTAGAAGCGGTTTTTGGCGGTGACCGGGCCGATCCTGACGGGTTCGAAGAGGATGTCGTAGCGTGGATCGCGCGGCATGGGCCCCTAGACTTCTTTCTCTAGATTGCAGTCGCCCTCGCAGTCTGTGCCCTTGGCCTCGAGGTGCGGTTGTGCGAAGTGTTTTGGAAAGGCGCAGGCGAGGTAGGCGAAAGCGTCGTTGCGGGCTTTGGCGCGGTTCGTCCACTTGGGGTACATCAGGAGGCTCAGCCAAAGGCCGTCGATCATGGCCTCGATACCCCGGGCGACCGATTCGGAGTCGATCGCCGCATAGCCGCCGTCTGCCGCGATCTCCCGACAGAGCCGCGCGATCTCGAGATAGCGCTGCTCGTCGTAGCCATTGTGCACCTTCAGATAGTTCGGCCGATACTTCGCCTGACCCCAGAAGGCGTACCAGACCGCCAGTTTCTTCGCCGAGCAGACGCTGCGGTCGAAGTCCGCCTCGACGATGGCGGTGAGCTGGCGGACAGGGTCGCCGCCTGCGCGCAGCATCGCCCCATGCCAAAGATCATAGTGCTCTTGGGCGAGGTAGCCGAGCGTCTCGACGTAGAGGGCTTCCTTGCTGTCGAAGTAGAAGTTGACGACACCGTGGGAGAGGCTGGCGCCCTTGGTCACCGTCTCCAGAGTGGTGCCCGAGAATCCCCTCTTGGAGATCGAATCGATGGTGGCGTCGATCAGCTGTTGGCGGCGGGCTTCTCTGTTTGCCGTTCGGCCCTCGCGCGGCCTCTGGGCCCTTGCTTGTCTCATTGCTTGTCCTTCCGATCGGCCAGCTCACGAAGCCAGCGCATGCTGAGGGCTGGCTGCCGCCCCGTCCCCCGGCAGTAGCACGACGGCGTCGCTTGCCCAACTAAGCCAAATGTCTCCGCTTGCTCCGTCAGTTAAGCTGTCGGCTTGGTGCAGGTTCTGGGCGGACACGGCCACCGGCCGGTCGAGTCCCCCGATCCGTACGTAGTAGTGACTCCTGTCGCCCAGATAGGCCGCAGTGTCGAGCGTTGCCTTCACACGGTTCGTCGCCGCCGGTTCTTCGAAGGAGATCACCAGCTTCTCCGGTCGTATGGCCGCCAGGACCTGCTCCCCGGACGCGAAATCCTGCTTGCGCAGCGGGGCCGAGAGCATGCCAAGCGCGCCGGCGTCGATTACCGCGCGACCGTCGTCCACCTCTCGCACCCCGGCGTCGAAGAAGTTGATGGTGCCGATGAAGTCCGCGACGTCACGGTTCTGCGGCATTTCGTAAAGCTCCGTCGGGCTGTCGACCTGCAGGGTGCGGCCCTTGGCCATAACCGCGATCCGGTCCGACATGGTCAAGGCCTCTTCCTGGTCATGGGTGACGAACACGAAGGTGATGCCGATGGAGCGCTGCAGGGCGCGCAGCTCCAGCTGCATCTGTTCGCGCAGCTTCTTGTCCAGGGCGCCCAGCGGTTCGTCGAGCAGCAGCACCTTGGGCCGCCTGATCAGCGCGCGGGCAAGGGCGACGCGCTGGCGTTCGCCGCCGGAGAGCTCGTGTGCCCCGCGCATCTCGTATCCGGGCAGGCGGATCAGCTCCAGCATCTCCGCCACCTTGGCATTGAACTTGGCCTTCGGCAGGCGGTCGCGCCGCAAGGAGTAGCCGATGTTCTGCCTGACGTTCAGGTGCGGGAAGATCGCGTAGTTCTGAAACACCATGCCGACGGGACGGCGGTTGGGCGCCACCGCCGACATCGGCTGGCCGTCGATGATGATCTCGCCCGCCGTCGGGTACTCGAGACCCGCCAGCATGCGAAGCAGCGTGGTCTTCCCGCAGCCCGACGGCCCCAGCAGCGAAAAGAATTCTCCGCGCGCGATATCGATGCTGACGGACTTGACCGCGTGCACGCTGCCGAAGCTCTTGCTGACCTCTTGAATGGAGATGAAGGCGTCGTCTTGCATGGCGTTCACACTCCACCGGACTCTTGACTGTGGGTGCCGCGGCGCCGGAACCACTCGGCGATGTAGACCAGGACGAAAGAGGCCAGAAGGATCACCGAGCCCAGGGCTAGCACCGGCGGCAGCTGGGCGGGAAAGCGCAGCTGGCTCCACATGTAGATGGGCAGGGTCGGCTCCTGGCCGGCCAGGAAGAAGGCCAGGATGAACTCGTCGAATGAGAGCGTGAAGGTCAGCAGCAGGCTGGCGATGATCCCCGGCAGGATGAGCGGGAAAGTCACGCGCCAGAAGGTCATCCAAGCCCCTTCCCCGAGGCTGAGCGATGCCTCTTCCAGAGATTGATCGAAGCCCTCCAGCCTGGAGATCATGATCCACATGGAAAAGGCGGTGCAGGGTGCCAGGTGCGCGAAGCCGATGGTGAAGAGCGAGAGGTCCAGCCCTACGGCGTTGATGATCACCAGCAAGGCGATGCCGACAATGATCCCCGGAACAACGAGTGGCGCCATGATGAAGCTTACCAGCGGTGCCTTGCCGGGCATGCGGTAGCGGATCACGGCCTTTGCGGCAAAGGTGCCGAAGATCGTGCTGACGATCGCCACCGGCACCCCGACCTTGATGCTGTTCATAAGGGACTGAATCAGGCGCTCGTTCTGATAGGCCTCGACATACCACTGGGTCGTGAAGCCCTTCAGTGGAAAGGCGATGAAGGTCGAATCGTTGAACGAGAAGAGGGGCAGGAAGAGGACCGGGGCATAGATGAAGATCAGGTAGGCCACGGCGTAGATGCCAAGAAGGCGCACTTTCGGCTTGGTCGAGATGGCCAGGCTGCTCACAGTCCTTGCGTCCTTACGCGCTTGGTGAACCAGAGGAAGGCGCAGACGATCAGGGTGATGGACAGCAGAGAGACCATCGACAGCGCAGCGCCCAAGGGCCAGTTGTTGGCCTTTGCGAACTGTAGCTGGATCAGGTTGCCGATCATCAGGCCCTTGGGCCCGCCCAGCAGAGCCGGGGTGACGTAGTCACCGACCGTCGGGATGAAGACCAAGAGGCAGGCCGCCACCACCCCGGCCATCGACAGCGGCAAGGTCACCCGGAAGAAGCGCATGACCGGCCCGTCGCCCAGGATCGTGGCGGCCTCGAGCAGCGACTTGTCGATCTTCTCCAGCGACACGTAGATCGGCAGGATGGCGAAGGCAGCCCAGGCATGGGCGAGCGTCAAGACGACGGCGAAGGGGTTATAGAGCAGGAACTCCAGGGGGGCTTCGATCCAACCGAGCGAGGTCAGCCCTGAATTGATGACCCCGTTGTATCCGAGGACGATTTTCCAGGCGAAGACGCGTAGCAGATAGCTGGTCCAAAAAGGAACTGTAATGAGTATGATCCACATGAATTTGTTTTTCTTGACGTGGAACGCAATGAAGTAGGCCATGGGATAGGCCAGCAGCACGGTGAGGATCGTAACGAAACCCGAAATCTTGAGAGACCGCCACAAGAGCTTTTGATAGTTCTCCTTCTCGGCAAAGGTTGCGTAGTTGTCCAGCGAGAATCCGGGCGTGATCTCCAAGAGATCCTGGGTCCAGAAGCTCAGCATCAGCAGGAGAACCAAGGGCGCACCGATCGACAGCAGCATCAAGACCAAGGTCGGCGACAGCAGACCGTAGCCGCGAAGCGCCTCGCTGCGGAGGTAGAGCCGCCGCAGCCGTCCGAGACGCCCGCCTTGAGCGGCCGGCTCGGCGGCGACGGACAGCGTGCCGTGGGATTGGGAACTGGTCATAGCCGGCGAGCGCAGCCTTCAGCCATCTGAGCGGCCAGCGAGAGCCCGGCGCCCCTAGAGCTCGGAAATCAGCTCGCCCCAGTCGCGATTGATCTTCTGTTCTATTTCCTCGGGCTGCGCGATCAAGAAAACACCGGCGTCGAGAACCTCCGTCGCGTTCTTGGTCATGCCGAGCGCGACCAGCTCCTCTTCGGAGAAGAGGTCGAATGACTTGGCGTTGGAGTGGCCATAGGCATTGACCCCGATGCAGAAGCGGCCGCTCTCGGGGCTGAGGAGGGCGTCGAGGAGGTCGTGCGCCTTATCATAGTGCTGCGCGTCCTTCGCCAGCACCAAGCCGCAGACCCAGGTGAGGCCGCCTTCCTTCACGTTGGCGAACTTCACCGGCACGCCCTCGGCGATCAGCGCGGTCGGCACATCGCTCCAGGTCATGGCGGCCACGACCTCGCCCGTGGCCAGCGCTTGAACGAGCGTGGTGCTGTCGCTTTGGCGGAAGCGCAGCAGCTCTTGCTGCTTCCGCAAGAGATCCATGACCTTGGCCATGTCTTCGTCGGTCACGTTCGCGAAGTCGACGCCGGCATAGATCGCCGCGCACCACCAGGAATCCTCGGCGGCGTCGATGATGGAGAGGCGGCCCGAATAGCGGTCGTCCCAGAGCATGCCCCAGGATTCCGGCTGGCCCTGCAGGTCGAAGAGATCGGTGCGATAGGTGACCGAGGTCTGGCCCCACTCCCAGGGAATGAACCACTGCTCGCCGTTTTCCTGCGTGCCCTCCACGACCTTGAGCGCCGGGATGACATCGGGCCAGTTCGACAGGCGCGAGGTATCGATCGGCTGCAGCAGGTCGGCCGAGCGCCATCGAGGCACGTTGTTGCTGCAGGGGTGCACGACATCGACATCGAAGCCGGCGCGGATCTTGGTAAAGGCTTCTTCGACGTCGCCGTAGGTGGGCAGCTGCGGGGCGACGCCGTACTTCTCTACATAGCCGGGCCACATCTCCGGCACGTCGTAGCCCGCCCAGGTGTAGTAAATAGCCTCGTCGCTGGCCATGCCAGTCTTGGAGAACACCGGCATCATCGCGGCCGAAAGGCCGACCGCCGCAAAGGCTTTGCCAAGATCGCGTCTGCTGAGCTCGCGGTTCTGTATCCGCTTGATCGTGTCCTTGATATCCATCTTGCCTCTTCTCCCGTTCGTGCGCTGCGGTTGGGCGCAGCGGATTCGGTTCGCCAGGATCTGGCGCCTGCGATATCTAAGCTGCAAGTTATCTGACTGGTCAATCAAAATTTTTGTCGAGTTTTGGTAGATTTTTTCTGACTGGTCAGTCAAATTCAGCCCTGCGCAGAGACCTGATGTCGATCGCACAAGCAAGGCGGTACGGTGTCGCCTAGGCTATCTCGAAACTGGAAAGACGTGGAGAGGACCGGATATGAAGACCTTCGATGCCAAGGGCATTTCACGCCGCACCCTCCTCTCCGGCCTCGCGGCCGCTGCCGCCTTGCCGGCTTGGGCCAGCGAGACGCCGACCAACCCGGACGTGGTCGTCATCGGCGCCGGTTCGGCCGGACTCTCCGCCGCGCGGCAGTTGATCGGTGACGGTCGCTCCGTCGTCGTCGTCGAGGGCGCAGACCGCATCGGCGGACGTGCCTACACCGAAAGTGCGACTTTCGGCCTTCCTTTCGATCACGGCTGCTCGTGGATTGCCGGTCCTGCCAACCTCCCCTACATCGCGATGGCGCGGCAAGCGGGTTTCACACTCTACAACCACAACAACGCCGGCGAGGCGCTCTTCGTTGGCGATCGTCGTGCCAACTACAGCGAGCGGCAAAAGGTCAATGCCGCCTACCTGGCGATTGAAGAGGCGCTCTACGAAGCGGGCGAGAAGGGATTGGATGTTTCTGCGGCTTCGGTGGTGCCGCAAGGCCTACCATTCGCCGGAGTTCCGATGACCTGGATCGGGCCAATGGATTGGTCTGTCGACTTCCCCGATCTCTCGACCATGGACTATTGGGAATCTGCCGATTTCGAAGCCTACTTCATGATCAAGGAAGGCTATGGGACGCTCGTTGCCCACATGGGCGCCGGACTGCCCGTCCAGTTGAACACGCCGGCACGCGGCGTCGACTGGAGCGGGGACGGGGTCGCCGTCGAGACTCCGGCGGGGACGATACGCGCAAAGGCCTGCATCATCACGGCCTCGCCGGGTGTGCTGAGCGCCGGGGGCATCCGCTTCACTCCCGACCTTCCGGCATGGAAAGCAGAGGCGATCGACAAGCTGCCCATGGGCTGTCTCTCCAAGATCGCGCTTCAGTTCGATGGCGAGAACTTCGGTTTGGCGCCGGACAGCTGGCTCGCCTACGCCGTGCCTGACGAGATGCCGGCCGAGGCCTGCTATTTTCTCAACTTCCCTTTCGGCTTCGACGTCATGATCGGCTTCGTCGGCGGCGACTTCGGACGCGCGCTCTCGGCCGCCGGAAGCGAGGCCGCGATCGACTTCGCCCTCGGCGAACTGGTGCAGAGGGTAGGCTCCAAAGCCCGTGATCACTTCGTCAAGGGCACCCTTGCCGACTGGACGCAAAACCCCTGGACCCAAGGGGCCTATGCCGCCGCGCGCCCGGGCCACTATCGCGCCCGCGCCGATCTTGCCAAGCCCCTGGGCGAGCGCTTGTTCTTTGCCGGCGACTCTGTCGCCACCCCCTATGTCTCTCTCTGCGGCGGAGCCTTTTTGAGCGGTCGCGCCGTGGCCAAAGAGGTCTCGGCGGCGATCGGCTGACCGGCCGGTCCCTCAGTTACCGCCCTTCAGCCTCTCTTCCGCAGCCTTCTCGATCCAGGTCGTGCGCTCTTCGTTGGCGGTCTTGGCGGCGGCTTCGACTTGGCTCAGGACCTCGGGCGTGAAGGGCACCTGGACCAGCACCTTGGCACCTGCCGGAAGCTGCTCCTTGGCCAGCTGGCTCTGCAGCTTGGCGATGAAGCTGGCCATACGCTCGTGGCGCTCGGAATCGTTGATCCCGCTCTCCGCCTTCAGGATGGGGCAGTAGGCGGCCGACACGTTGTCGACGATCTTCGTGTCGTCCATGTCGGGGTTGTTGCGCTTCAATTGGGCGATGATGACGCCGATGCGGTTGCCCAGTTCTCCCGGCGTCGCATAGCGGATCAGGTTCATCGTCGCCGGCTTGATCTGAAGATTGGTGGTGTCGGCGCACTCGAAGGCGCTGGTGGGCCGGCTGCCGTCCTCGGCAGAGGGCGCGTTCAGGCTGGTGCGGATGCTGGCCACCTTGTCCGGCGTTGCGGTGGCCGGCGCGTAGTTGCCCCAGGAGTTGCGGACGTAGTTGACCACGTCGGCGATCTGCTGATCGGTCAGCTTCGGTGCGAAGGGGGGCATCTGCCCATAGGTGCCGCCGCCCGGCAGTCCGCCAAGCACGGCTGAGATGATGTTGTCCGGCGATTCCGCGGTGATGGCGCCGTTGCCGGCCAGATTGGGGAAGTTGCCGGGGATGCCCTTGCCGTTAGGCTGATGGCACATGGAGCAGTTGTTGATGTAGACCAGCCCGCCGGCCCGCTTGCGCAGGTCGGGGTCTTCGTCGGTCGGATACTGCCGTGCCGGTGTCGCCTTCAGATAGGCGGCGATGGCCTCGATATCCTCGTCCGGCAGCTTGGAGAGCGAGTTGTGCACCACCTCGGCCATGGGGCCGAAGACGTGGCCCTTGCCCTTGGCCGAACCCTTGCGCAGGTAGTCGACGATCTCGGCCTTGGTCCAGTCGCCGATGCCGCTCGTCAGGCTGTCGGAGATATCCGGCGCGAACCAGGTGTAGACATGGCCGCCACCCAGCGAATCGCCGGCCTCGCTGCCGCCGAGCTCAGTGCGCGGGGTATGGCAGGCGCCGCAGTGGCCAAGGCCCTCCACCAGATAGGCGCCGTGCGCCTCTTCCTTGGTCCACTTGGGGTCGGCGCGGAAGGTGCCTTCGTTGAAGTAGAGCTGGCGCCAGACCACCAGGCCGGCGCGGATGTCGAAGGGGAACTGCATGTCGCTGGGCTTGCGCGGCGCGTTCACCGGCTCCAGCGTCTGCAGGTAGGCCCAGATGGCCTTCACGTCGTCTTTCGTGACCTTGGTGAAGGAGGGGTAGGGGAAGACGGGATAGAGGTATTCGCCCTGATTGCCGATGCCTTGATGCAGGGCGGTGTAGAACTGCTCTTCGGTCCAGCTGCCCAGCCCGGTGGCCTTGTCTGGCGTCAAGTTCGGCGTCGAGAGCGTGCCGAAGGGCGTCTTCATCTCCAGCCCGCCGGCGAAGGGCTTGCCGCCCGTTGCGGTATGGCAAGAGGTGCAGTCGCCGGCGATCGCCAACTCCTCGCCGCGCTTGACCAGATCGCTCTGCTCGTCCGCCAAGGCGGCTCCCGTTAGGAGGCCCAGAGCTAGGGCCGTCGCCGTCAAGATACGCGCTGCGCCTTCGATGGTGCTCCCCACTGCGAACCGTCGCGTCGCCATCGCTCTCCCCTTTCGCGCTTTCCTTGGCAGGGCGGTCCGGCCGCCCTCTCAGCTATCCGAAGCGTGACCACGATAGCCCGTCTAAGTGGCGCTGCCAGCCCCAAAAATGGCCGATCGGCGCTCCCCTCTGTCGCGCTTGTGCTCTCTTTCGCCTTAGCGGCGATGCCCCTCCTCCAGAAGGAAGGAGCGGAAGGCCTCGAACTTTGGCTCGCCTCGACGCGACAGCGGGTAGACCAGATAGTAGCCGCTCTCTTCCGCCAGTAGCTCGCATAGGGGCAGCACCAACGAGCCCTTCTCCAACGCGTCAATGACCAGTTCGCTCGACAAGAGGGCGACGCCCTGGCCTTCGAGGGTTGCCTGGATCAGCGCGTTCTCGTCGTCGAAGGTGAGGCCCCGTTGGGCCAGTTCGGGGCTCATTCCGGCCGCCAGCAGCCATTCCCGCCACTCTGATTGGTCCTCGTCGTGCAGCAGGGTGACGGACGCGAGGTCGCCGGGCTCGCTCAGCGGCTGAACCGCTACGAGGTCTGGGCTCGCCATGGGGACCAGCGGGGCTGGTGCCACCAGTTCCGCGGTGAGCCCCGGCCAGGGACCGCGGCCCCAGCGAATTGCCGCATCCAGGCCCTCCCGTTCGAGATCCAGCAATTCGCTCGTGTGGCGCACTGTCAGTTCCCAATCGGGGTGGCGCGCGGCGAAGCGGCCCAGTTTCGGGGCCAGCCAGCGGGCACCGAATCCGGGCGTGGTGGTGATGGCGATCTGGCGGTCGCCGCGGCGCAGGTCCGCGACGGCGGCGAGAAGTTGCGCGAATGCGCTGCTCGCCGGCGGCAAGAGTCGGGCGCCTGCGGCGGTCAGCTCCAGTCGGCGTGTCGTGCGATGCAGCAGCTTGGTTTCCAGCTGGGCCTCCAGCACGCGCACCTGATGGCTGACGGCGGCTTGGGTGACACTGAGCTCCTCGGCCGCAAGGGTGAAGGACCCGAGCCGGCCGACCGCTTCAAACGCCCGAAGCGCACTCAGCGAGGGAAGCGGTGTCGCCATGATTTACAAAGATTCCTCATGAAATCCAGACGATCTTCTCGTTTGTCTAACGCCGGCTGCTAGGCGATATCAAGGGCATATTGGCCTAGCGATGTCGAGGTCGAAAGAGCGGAAAGGTATGAGAAATGCTTAACTATCTCGTAATGGCTCTGACCGCGCGAGCAGAGGTCTACCGAATGCTCTTCGAACCACGCTGGACGGCCGCGGGCTTTGCTAACCGAGAGGCGGAAGAGCTTCTGCGAGAGCAAAAGGTCCGCAAGCGAGCGGAGCGAACTGGCAACTGCGAGGTTCGAGCGGACTCTGTTGACTTATGATCCGCCTACCATGCCTCTGCAAAGGCGGGTCAGTCCTGCCGCTCTTCCCCTTCTTCCAGAAGGAAGGCGCGAAAGGCCTCGAACTTGGGCTCTCCTCTCCGCGACGGCGGGTAGACAAGGAAATAGCCGTTGTCCTCCGCCAGGGTCTTGCTCAGGGGCTGTATCAAGCACCCTTCGGCCAAGGCGTCGACGATCAGTTCCTTCGATAGCAAGGCCATGCCTTGTCCTTCGATGGCTGCCTGGATCAAGGCATTCCCGTCATCGATGATCAGACCGTTTTGTGCCAGCTGCGGGTCTAGTCCGGCGGATACCAGCCACTCGATCCATTCCGAGGTATCTTCGTCGTGAAGCAGGGTGACGCCGGCCAGATCCTGGGGCGCCTCCACACTGTGGGCTTGCAAGAGCTCCGGACTGGCCACCGGGATCAGCGGCGCCGCTTTCACCAACTCGGCCGTCAGGTCGGCCCAGACGCCACTGCCCCAGCGAATGCCCGCATCGAGGCCCTCCTGCTCCAAATCCAGGAGATCGCGGGTATGGCGGATGGTCAGCTCCCACTCGGGATGACGGCTGCAGAAACGGCCCAGCCGCGGCGAGAGCCAATGCACACCGAAGCCCGGCGTGGTGGTAACAGCGATTTGGCGGTCGCCTCGACGCAGCTCAGCAATGGCTGCGATCAGCTGTGCGAAGGCATTGCTGGCCGCCGGCAAGAGCCGCGCGCCTGCCGGAGTCAACTCCAGCTTGCGTGTGGTGCGCCGGAACAGAGGCAGGTCGAGCTGCGCCTCTAGCGCGCGTACCTGATGGCTGACCGCGGCCTGGGTGACCTTCAGTTCCTCGGCCGCACGGGTGAAAGACCCCAGGCGGCCTGTCGCCTCAAAAGCCCGCAGAGCGCTCAGGGAAGGCAAGGGAGTCGCCATGATTCATGAATCCCGCTTGTGAAAGCCGGATAGTCTTCTCGTTTGTTAAGCGGCCGAATTGAGCCGATATCAAGGCGGCGATGGCCTTGCCCCAGGCAAGGTGCCCCACATAGGAAAGGACGGCGTAATGCTCAATTACCTGATCATGGCGTTGACTGCCCGTGCCGAAGCCTATCGTCAGATCTTCGAGTATCCGGTGGAGCCGCGCGGCTTTGCCAACAGAGAGGCGGAAGAGGTGCTGCGTGAGCGCGAGACCGCGACGCCCAAGCCTCGCACCACCGAGATCCAAGCCTGACATGCGCCCCTGCCCCTCGTTAGAGCAGTGAAGACAGCGGACCCGAGCCTGCGTTAAGAAGAGAGGAGGCTTACAAAGGACCACGGGCGAGGGAGCTAGGGCATGAGCGCTGCGAAAATCGCAGAGGATGACGACACGGCGCATTGGGTGGTGCCCGAGGCGCCGATCGTCAGCGAAGATCGCGACTCATCGCCAGGTCCGCTCTTTCGGATCAGCGTGATCCTGACCGGCGGCACGATTTCCAAGACCTACGACCAGCGAACTGCGGTGATGCGTAATGACGAGCCGGTCGCCAAGCGCATGATCCAGTCACTTCACCTGAATGATGCCAAGGTCAAGCTGGTCGAGCTGCTGAACAAGGATTCGCAGGACTTTACCGACGAGGACCGCGAGGCGGTCGCCCGTAGGGTGCGCATCGCGTCGCGGCGCAACGATGCGGTCGTCGTGGTTCACGGCACCGACACCATGGCCCAAACGGCCGACCTGCTGGTCGAGCAAATCGCCAAGCCGAGGGTGCCAATCATCCTGACCGGTGCGATGACGCCAGCAGTCATAGACGGCAGCGACGGGCGCCAAAACCTGACAGAAGCACTCTTTGCCTGTCGTCTTCTGGAGCCGGGCGTCTACATCGTTTTCCACGGCCAGGCCCTGCGCTGCCCCGGCGTGGAAAAGGACTACGAGGCCATGACCTTTCGGCGCAAGCCGGGCTAAAGCCGGGTCCAGTAGTCGAGGAAGCCATCCAACCAGGCGGCGGTCGCAAGGTCGCGGTCTGCGGATTCCGCCATCTGCTGTTCGACCGATTGGGCGCCGCGGCGGGAAAGGGCCTCCGGCACTTCGGCGATCCAATGCCGATACATGGAGGCATCGACCTCGGGGTGGAACTGCAGCCCGAAGGCCTTGCCGCGGCGGATCGCTTGATTGGGAAAGTCGCCGTCGGTGGCCAGGAGGGTGGCATCCTGCGGTAGGCCGAAGCCTTCCTGATGCCATTGATACATCTTGATCGGCTCAGGCAGGAAATCGCGACCCGCCTCGGTCGGATCGATCTGGTAGTAGCCGATCTGGTTCAAGCCCTCGGCGTGCGGTGCCACCTCGGCCCCCAGGGCTGCCGCCATGATCTGGCCGCCGAGGCAAAAGCCGAGGAAGGGCTTGTCCTCTGCCAGCCAGCGCGCCGCCAAGTCCAGCTCTTGGCGCAGATAGGCCGTCTTCGGCTTCTCCAGATCGGTCGACAGCATCTCCGCCCCGCCGAACAGCACCATCGCATCGAACCCGGAGATATCGGGGATGGCCTCGCCGCGGCCCGGGCAGCACCAGGTCAGGGCATGGCCCTCGTCCGCCAGATGCTTGGAGGCGCGATCGCGTCGCTGGCTAACCGGATGATCGATGAGGAGTATGCGCCGCATGGGCCAGCCTTTGCAGTTCAACTTGGGGCGCCGGCTGGTCCCGACGCCAGGAAGGCCCGCATGTGAAACGCGGCCTGATCATGAGCGTAAGCCAAGTCCGGTGCAACGGGGCATGCCCGCCGTGCAAGGCAGCCCCCCGTCATGCAAGGCTGACCCTCGGGGCGGGCCAGGTGCGCGCGGCAGGCCTCGACATCATAGCCCTCGGCAGAGAAGGCCTCGACCGGACAGGCGGAGAGACAAGGACGGTCGCGGCAGCTGTCGCAAGGTTTGGCCGAATGTGGCTCCTCCCGCCAATCGGCAGGGACGTCCGGGAAGGCCAAAGCGCCGCGATAGGAATGCCAAAGCCCGTGGCGAGGATGGATCAGCATGCCCAAAGGGGAATGCGACAGCCCCTCGGCCCGGCGCGCCCAGCGAAGAAAGGGCAGGTAAGGCGGGCCGCCGAAGGGGAATAGCGGCTGGGCCGAAAAGCGCTCCGCCAAGGCGCTGACAACCCGGCTGGACCAGCGGTCCAAAGCATGGGCGCGGCCGTCCTTGGCCTCGGGCGATGCGGCAAAGGCGGGCCAGGAGGATCCGCCGACGGCGCCCAGCAGCATGATCCAGCGCGCCCTCTCCGGCGCGCCTGCTTCCGCATCGGCCCGGAAGGCTCCCCGCGGCTCCAATCCGACCTGCCGCGCAGCCTCCGCCAAGGCGGCGACGTTCGGCAGATCAGGGGAGTTTGAAGATGGGGGCATAATGCACTTTAATCCTTTTCCATGACGCTCGGCGACTTCGCGAGGGGCCCATGCCTCGCCCCGCAAGTGGTTGACGATAGGGCGGTCCCTGAAATGTCGTTTTCTTGAGCCCTTGGGCACGCATCTCTATTGAAACGACTTGAAAGCTGTGTCTAGCCTCAATGATTGTCATTCCTACGCAACCAGGATCGGCCCGGCCAACGCCATGCCCACCTTTGCAACAGGTGTCCCGCCCAAGCCGGAGCGCTTCGGTTTCCTGCTGTTGCCGGAGTATTCGGTGATCTCGCTGAGCTCGGTGGTGGAGCCGCTCAGGGCGGCAAACAGGCTGACCGGCCGCACGCTTTATGACTGGTCCGTGCTGACGCTCGACGGGGAGGCCCTGACGTCTTCCAGCGGGGTGCACATCGTACCGAACCAAAGCTTGGAGGAGGCCGGCCGCCTCGACGTGCTGGTGGTGATCGCCGGCATGCGGCCGGAGCGCTACTGCGACCGCCGGACCATCGCCATCCTGCGCCGCTTGGCCCGGCAGGGCTGCCGTCTCGGCGCCATCTCCACCGGCAGCTACATCCTGGCCCGGGCCGGGCTCTTGGACGGCTATCGCTGCACCATTCACTGGGAGCACATCGCCGGCTTTCAGGAGGCCTTTCCTGACCTCGACGTCACTGACGAGCTCTACGAAATCGACCGCAACCGCTTCACCTGTTCCGGCGGCACCGCGGCGATCGACCTGGTGCTCTCCTTGATCGGCTTGGATCACGGCCGCGAGCTGGCCACCGGGGTTGCCGAGCAGTTCATCCACGAGCGCATCCGCGATCGCCACGACCCGCAGCGCATGGCCTTGCGCGCCCGCGTCGGTGTCTCTCACCCGAAGCTCTTGAAGGTGATTGAGCTGATGGAGGCCTCGCTCGAAGAGCCCCTGCCACGCAGCGACCTGGCGCGCCGCACCGGCCTTTCCACCCGCCAGCTCGAACGCCTTTTCAGAAAGTACCTGGGCCGCACGCCGACCCGCTATTACCTGGAGCTCAGGCTGCAAAAGGCGCGCTCGCTTCTGATGCAGACCTCCATGTCGGTGCTTGACGTAGCCCTCGCCTGCGGCTTCGTCTCGGCCTCGCATTTCTCCAAGTGCTACCGCGAATACTACGCCAAGACGCCTCGGCAGGAGCGACAGCTAGAGCCGCAGGCGCTGAGTGCATAAGGGGACCTTAGTGCCTGTCGTCGTCACCAGACGATGGCACGGCCGGCCCCCTTCGAAACGTGCCGCTCAGCTCCAGGGGAAGGGGCTGTGCGAGGTCGGGTGCAGCTTGCCCTCGGCGAAGCGCGAGAGGCGGAAGGGCTCCAGCAAGGCCGAGGTCCCGCCGACCACCTCTTCGGCCACCAGCTTGCCGACGCCGATCATCTTGTAGCCGTGGTTGGAGTCCGCGATCATGTGGACGTTCTCACGGAAGCGGTCGAAGACCGGGAAGCTGTCGGGCGTGAAGCAGCCCAGCCCGCCGGACGGCTCCTTCTTCCAATGTTTGATCTGGCCCTCGAAGCGCTTCTGGCAGAAGGCCAGCGCCGAGCACCACATGTGTGCGAAGTCATCGCCGACGATGAAGTCCGGGCTGTCGGGTCCGTAGGGGTCCAGCGCCACCTGGTCGACCGGCGTCTTCACCTCGTAGGGCATGGCGCCACCCTGGACGCCGCCGAAGTTGAAGTCGGGCTTGTAGTAGATGCCCCACATCTGATCGGTGATCAGCGAGCCGTCGACGTCGGAATAGAGCGGCGCGTCGGTGTCGACGTGGATGACCGGCGGCAACTGGCCGTCGTTGGTCTTCTGGAAGTCGGGATCGACGCCCAGCGTGCCTTCCTCCAGGCACCAGTAGCGCCACATGGGGACGCCCTTGTGGACCTTGCCGTCGCCGCCCTTGATGTCAACGCTCTTCGGAAGCTCCAGCATGTCCCAGAGCTTGCTGGCCCAGGGTCCGACGCCGACGACGACCTGATCGCACTCGATCCGGCCCTTGTCGGTGAGGACGGCGGCCACGGCCTGGGAGTTGTGGCCGAACTCGAAGCCGGTGACGGCAACACCGGTCTGGATCTTCACCCCCAGCGCCTCGGCCTTGCCGGCCAGGCCATAGATGGCCTTCAGGTTGTTGGCATAGCCGCCCCGCTTTTCGTGCAGCACCGAGGTGATGCCCTTGGCCTGCCAGTCGTGGAAGATGCCCTTCATGTAGGTCATGCAGTCGTCGCTGCCCTCGATGAAGCTGCTCTCGTAGCCGATCGCCTTCTGCTGCTCGTAGATCGAGGCGATGTCGGCATGCATCGATTCGGCGCTGATCTGCATATAGCCGACCGGGTGATAGGCAAAGGCCTCCGGATCGCTTTCCCAGACCTCGACGCACTGCGCCATCAGCTCGCGCATGGCCGGCTGGAAGTAGTTGTTGCGCACGACGCCGCAAGCGATGCCGGATGCGCCGGCGCCGATCGCCGTCTTGTCCAGCACCAGGATGTCCTCGCCGCCGCCCTGGCCCTTGGCCTTGAGCTGCGCCGCCAAGTGCCAGGCGGTTGAAAGACCGTGAATGCCGGCCCCGATGATGACGTACTTGACCTTGGTGGGCATAGCCATGCTGTCCGTGCTCCTCGTGGCAGTCCTGCTGATCCGGCTTAGTTTCAGGCGCTAGGAAATAGTGCTGGCGAACAAGCATCACACGCGCGCAGTCGACACTTCCGCGTCCCCAGTCGACAGTTCTTGCAGAGCATTGCTTGTCAATCTCGGGCCCGGCCCCTAAAGCTCTCGAAGTTTGGTGATCGAGGAGTGGCACGCGTGAGCGCGAAGTCGGGAGAAGAGGATCTTCACTCCAAACGGGGACGCGTCATCGCCGCCGGTATGATCGGTAACGTGATCGAGTGGTACGACTTCGCCCTCTACGGCTATATGGCCGTGATCATCTCCGAGCTCTTCTTTCCGCACGAGAACAAGCTCGTCTCCTTGATCGCCACCTATGGAATCTTTGCCGCCGGCTTCATGATGCGGCCCCTGGGGGGCATCGTCTTCGGCCATCTCGGCGACACCATAGGCCGCAAGCCGGTGCTCATCCTTTCGGTCGTCTTGATGGTCTTGCCGACCATCGTGATCGGACTCTTGCCCACCTACGCCGATTGGGGGATCGGTGCCACCATCGCGCTTGTCGTGGTCCGCTTGGTGCAGGGCTTCTCGGTCGGCGGCGAGTTCAGCAGCTCCGTCACCTATCTGGTGGAGACGGCACCCGACAACGGTCGCGGCCTGGCCGGAAGCTGGGCCAATGTCGGATCGGTCATCGGCATGCTGCTGGGGGCCGGCACCCCAGCCACCGTGATCTGGATCCTGGAGGAGCCGGCGACGGGCGAGTGGGGCTGGCGGCTGCCCTTCCTGATCGGCGGGGTGATCGGTCTCGTCGCGCTGGCGCTGCGGCGCGGCCTGCCCGAAGAGGCCATTGTCTCCAAGAAGCGAAAGAAAGGCGACCACCCGATCAAGCGGGTCTTCCGAGAGGAGAGGAGCGTCGTCTACCGGGTGGTGCTGTTCTGCTGCAGCTACGGGGTCGTCTACTACATCCCAATCGTCTATCTGCCCACCTGGCTGGATCTCTTTACCGACATCCCTCTGCACCAGGCGCTCTTCATCGCCACCTTGGCACAAGTCCTGCAGGCCGTCTTGATCCCGCTCGCCGGCCACTTTAGCGACCGCGTCATGCGCCGCACCCACTTTCTCGCACTGATCCTGGGCGTGCTTGCGGTGCTCGCCATTCCTCTCTTCCTGCTCGCCGGCCAAGGCGTCATATGGATCGCGATCCTTGTGCTCTGCCTCTTCTGCGCCTTGATCGCCGGACCCTTGGGCACGGTGCCGACAACCTTGGCCGAGGCTTTCGACCGCGGCCATCGCCTGACCGGCTACTCGCTTTCCTTCAATCTGGGCATGGGCCTGGCCGGCGGCACCGCGCCCATGGTGGCGACAGCGCTGATCGCGGCCAGCGGTGCCGAGATCGCGCCGGCGGTCTACTTGGCTGGCCTCGCAGCCCTAGGGGCTGCCATGATGCTGCTGCTGAAGGACCGCAGCCGCGAACCGCTCCGTTGAACAGGCGCGCCGACCGTCCAGCCTTTGACCTTCACCAGGACCTCTGGGGGATTCTGTGAGCGACACCAGCACGTCTAAGCCGGCCAAGCAGTCCAAGCGAACCGTAGCGGCCGGTATGGTCGGTAACGTCATCGAGTGGTACGACTTCGGCCTCTACGGCTTCATGGCCGTGATCATCTCGAATCTTTTCTTTCCGCATGAAGACAAGCTGGTGTCGCTGATCGGCACCTATGGGATCTTTGCCGTTGGGTTCTTGATGCGTCCCTTGGGGGCTGTGGTCTTGGGACACCTGGGGGACACCATCGGCCGCAAGCCGGTCCTGATCCTCTCGGTGGTGCTGATGGTCTTGCCGACCATTGTGATCGGGATCTTGCCGACCTACGCGGACTGGGGGATCGCCGCGACCCTTGCCTTGCTTGCCGTCCGCCTGGTGCAGGGCTTCTCGGTCGGGGGCGAGTTCAGCAGCTCGGTAACCTACCTGGTCGAGACGGCGCGTGACGACCGTCGTGGCTTCGTCGGCAGCTGGGCCAATGTGGGCTCTGTCGGCGGCCTGCTGCTGGGGGCCGGGACACCGGCAACTGTGATCTGGATCTTGGGTGCTGCGGAGACCAACGACTGGGCCTGGCGCCTGCCGTTCCTGTTCGGTGGCGTCATCGGCGTCGTCGCCTTGGCGCTGCGTCGAGGCCTACCGCAGGAGGAGGAGCCACCGCCCAAGCGAAAGAAGGGTGACCATCCCATCAAGCGGGTCTTACGCGAAGAGCCGCGCGTACTGATAAAAGTGATGCTGTTCTGCGCCAGCTACGGCGTCATCTTCTATATCCCGGTGGTCTATCTGCCGACCTGGATGTCGCTCTTCACCGACATCGAGCTGCACGAGGCCCTCTTCATCGTCACCTTTGCGCAGATCGTGCAGCTTCCCTTGATACCTTTGGTCGGCCGCCTCACCGACAGGGTCATCCGCCGGACACCTTTCCTGGCCGCTGTCTTCGGTGCCATGGCCGTGGCGGCGGTGCCGCTGTTCCTCTTGGCCGGCAGTGGCCTGGTTTGGCTTGACGTCTTGGTCGTGACTCTCTTCTGCATCTTGATCGTCGGTCCCTTGGGCGCGGCGCCGGCAACCCTGTCGGAGGCCTTCGACCGCGGCCATCGGCTGACCGGCTATTCCCTATCATTCAACTTAGGCATCGCAGTGGCGGGCGGGACGGCGCCGATGATCGCGACGGCGCTGATCTCGGCCACCGGTTGGCAGCTTTCGCCGGCGGTCTATCTTGCGGCCTTCGCGGGCTTGGGTTGTGCCGCGATGCTGGCGCTGAGGGATAGAAGCCGCGAGCCGCTTCGCTGAGCCAGGCCTTGGCGCTGCGCCATAGGAGGTCCTAGAGATGGGCGACCAGAGCCCAGGATCCAAGCCGTCATCGCGCGAGCCGCCCGCCCGCCCGCTGGGCTTGTTCTTCTCCGTCATGATCATCTTTGGCATCACCACGACGCTGCACGGCATGTCGCCCTTGGCGACCTATGGGCTGGGCTCGGTCTTTTTCCTGCTGCTGGCGGTGGTCGGCTTCCTCGTTCCAGCCGGCATGGTGGCGGTCGAGCTGGCCACGGGATGGCAGCGCGATGGCGGCGTCTTTGTGTGGGTGAGCGAGGCCTTCGGTCCCAATGCCGGCTTCCTCGCCACCTGGCTGCAGTGGCTGCAGAACGTCTTGTTCTGGACGGTGATCCTGACCGGCAGCGCCGCGATGCTGGCGATCGGCTTCGGCTGGAGCCAGGGAGCTGAGAACAAGCTCTACACCGTCGCCGTGGTGCTCGGCTCGATCTGGGCGACGACCGGGCTCACCGCCATGGGCCTGCATTCGACCGGTTGGGTCAGCACGCTGGGCTCGCTTCTGGGCACCATTGTGCCGGGCCTCGTGCTGATCGCCTTCGCCGTCGTCTACCTGGCCCAGGGGCACCCTTCGAACATGTCGTTCGACCCAAGCGGCCTGATTCCGGATCTGAGCCAACCCGGTAACCTCAGCTTTGCGATCTCGACGATCATGATCTTCGCCGGCATCGAGCTGATGGGCACGCGCGTGCGACAGATCCGCGATCCCGCGCGCAGCTACGCTCGTGCGACCTGGATCGCGATCGCGCTGACCACCGTCCTGCTCACCCCAACCGTGCTCGCCATAGCGGTCCTGGTGCCGGCGGCCGAGCTCAACATCACCGCCGGAATCGTTCAGGCGATCCAGACGGTCTTCGATACGGTGTGGTTGATCGGCTGGGTGCCGGCCTTGTTCGCCGTCGCGCTGCTGGTCGATGCGATCGGCGAGATCGCCGGCTGGATGGCCGGGACGCCTATCGCGATGGCGCGCGCCGCGCGCGAAGGCTATCTGCCGAAGGCCTTTGGGCGCGAGGCGCGCGGTGCTGCGCCGGCCATGCTGCTGGGTCAGGCGATCGTCGGCTCGTTGATCTCGATAGCCTTTCTTGTCCTGCCGAGCGTCCGCAGCGTGTTCTGGGTCTTGAGCGCGCTTCTCGTCCAGCTCTATCTGCTGATGTACATCCTGCTGTTCGCTGCCGCCTGGCGTCTGCGAGTCAGCCAGCCCGACCGGCCACGGCCCTATCGAGTGCCCGGCGGCATGGCGGGGATCGCGATGGTGAGCAGCCTGGGCATCCTCTTCGCAGCGGCGGCCTTCGTCGTCGGCTTCATTCCGCCGGCCTCTATGGACGAAGTCACGCTGGCGCGACATCTCGCCGTGATGTTCGCGGCCTTGGCGCTGTCGCTGGGATTGCCGTTCGCCCTGATGGGCCTGCGCGCCCGAAAGTCCCGTCTGGAATCGGTGAGGCCGAAGAGCCGAGGGGAGGGCAGTGAGCAGCACCGGAAAGGCTGAGGCCGAGACCCACTCCAAGAGAGCCCTGGCCGCCGGCATGGCAGGCAACGTCATCGAGTGGTACGACTTCACGCTCTATGCCTATATGGCGGTCATCATCGCCGATCTCTTCTTCCCGCACCACGATCGCATCGCCTCGGTTCTGGCGACCTTCGGGGTGTTTGCCGCGGGCTACTTCATGCGGCCGCTGGGCGGCCTCGTCTTCGGTTGGCTGGGCGACACCCTGGGGCGCAAGCCGGTGCTACTGATCTCCGTCCTCATGATGGCGGGGTCGAGCTTGCTCCTGGGCCTGCTGCCGACCTTTGCCGATTGGGGCATCTGGGCCTCGGCCGCTTTGGTCCTGCTTCGCCTGCTGCAGGGCCTGTCGGTCGGCGGCGAGTTCAGCGGCTCCGTCACCTACCTGGCGGAGACCGCACCCCCGGGCAAGCGCGGTTTCGCCACCTCCTTCGCCAACACCGGAGGCGTCGTCGGCATGCTGCTGGGGGCAGGCGTGCCGGCCTTGGTCATCTGGCTGCTGGGGCGGGAGGAGACACTCGCCTGGGGCTGGCGCATTCCCTTCCTGTTGGGCGGCGCCATCGGCTTCTTCGCGCTTCTGCTGCGCCGCGGCTTGCCCAAGGCGCTTAGCGAAGAGGAGTCGGCCAAGGCGCGCGAGGGCGCTCATCCGATTAAGCGGCTGTTGCGGGACGAGCCCGGCGTCGCGCTCAAAGTCATGCTCTTTTGCATCGGCTATGGCCTCCTCTTCTTCGTGCCGATGGTCTATCTGCCGACCTGGCTGGCGCTCTACACCTCCTTGTCCCTGCACAAGGCGCTCTTCTTCGCGTCCCTGGCATTGATCCCGCAGCTGATCCTCATTCCCTTACTCGGCCGTGCATCGGACCGTCTCATCAGGCGCACGCACCTCCTGGCCTTGGGCGCAGTGGTGATGGCAGCTGCCCTCATACCGCTCTATGCCCTGGCTGGTGGCGGTCGGGTCTGGCAGGTAGCACTGGTGACCTTTACCTTCAGTGCCTTGATCACCATGATTCTGGGATCGGCGCCGGCGGCAATTTCCGAGGCCTTCGACCGTTGGCACCGCCTGACCGGCTATGCCCTTTCCTTCAACCTGGGTATCGCCATAGGCGGGGGCTTGGCGCCGCTTCTGGGAACTTGGCTCATCTCGCTGACCGGCGACAGGCTCGCGGCAGCCTATCTGGGCGCGTCCGGAGGCCTGATCTGCCTCACCTCGATTCTCAGCCTCAAGGATCGCAGCCGCGAGCCCTTGCGCTAGGCCTCTCTCAGCGCGTCGAGATTGCAGCCTCCGGCGCGAAGCCGTCTTCGAGCGCGTCCAGAAGGGCGTCCCTGGCAGCCAGGCCTTCCGGCAGGGGCAGGCCCAGCTCGACCCGAAAATCACCGTCGTATCGCCCGAGGTAGAGTGCCCGCAGGCCGGCGAACTCGCTTAGTTTGGCGGCCTTGTCGAAGCTGTGGCCAAGACCGGCAACGGCATAACCCGGCGCCTTGTCGATCGGCTCCAGATAGCCTTCGACCGAGAGCCGCTCGAGTGGCCCGGCCGCCCCCGTGAAGCGGCCTTCCGCAATGCTTTCGGCGACCAGAGTGCCGCCGGCGCGGCGGCCGATCGCGGTCACGTAGCTGCCGAGGGGCGGCACTTGGGCACCCAGTGGCAAGGTCAGCTCCAGGCTACCAAGCATTGGCCTGTTCGGGCTGGCACCTGGTTTCAGCTCACCAGCCACCACCACGCTGTCGTTGCCTTCCTTCAAGAGGTCGAGGCGGGTGGCCACGACGCCCTCTTCGCGCCAGAGGCCGGAGACCGCAACGCGCTGGCCGGGGGTCGGCCGGAAAGCGCTGCCGGCGGGGCCGACCAGGGGCGCACCCTCTTCGACTTCCACCTCCACGCCAAGCACACGGATGCTTCCGTCGGCCACTGCCTCGACAGGCCCGACCAAGGGATGCACGACGGCGATCGACCGGGCAATCAACTGTCCGTCGGCTGCCTGGCTGGCTTCCACTGTCAAGGCCTGTCCGGTCGAGAGATCGCTCCGGCGGCGCGGGCCAAAGGCGTCTCGCACCGTGACGTCACCGGACGTTGCCAGGGCCAGGCCGTTTATCGAGAGAACCTCGGTGCTGGTCAGCGTGCCGACGATGCCGGTGCCGCCAACGCCGCCCTCTGATGGTCGGTCCGCCAATTGTTGATTGCCGCTACGGCCTTGCGGCGTGCAGGCGCCGATGAGGCTGCAGCCCAGGCCGATCAGGAGGGCGCGTCGATTGGCGATGACAGTCATTCTTCCTTGGTCCTCTCTCGGCCCTCGTCCTTCGCCGCTTCGTCTTCGCGGTAGAAGTAGACGCCGTAGCGGAAGCGCTCGCCCGGTTTGCTTGCAGAGGCCTCGGTTTCGGCGTCCTCGCTCTGCCGTGCGTAGCCCATTCGGTTGAGTTCGGCTAGAGATTCCGCAGCGAGGGCTCGAGCCCTGGCCTCGATCTCGTCGACGGAGCCGGCGTGAAGGTTATTGTAGAAGACGGCTCGCTCCAGGAAGGGTGCCGAACCCTTCTCGGTCAGCACGTTTTCGACTGCGGCCGCCATATGGTCCCCAAGATTGCGTCCGAAGAAATGGTAGCGCTCGATCTCGGAGTCTCGCGGCAGCAGTGCTTCCGCCCGCAGGCTGACTTCGTCGGTCGCTTCGTCCAGGCTCACCACGCCGCGATTGATCAGCTCGTCCAGAATCGTGCGCGGCCTGATGTCGGTGCTGACCGAACCGACCAGAGCGTCGAAAGAGGAACCCTCATCGCTTTGGCGTGGCAGTGACCTAGGCGCGCCCACTTCATCCGTGGTCTCGGGATCGGCAAGCCAGCGCCCCACGACGGTCGCCATGACCGACATGCGGCGCTCCAGTGGCCCATCCGGGGCCTCGCCGCCTTGGCGGATTTCGCGCACGTTCTTCCGGTGGACACCGGTCAGCATGTTGATGCGGCTGTCCGTGGGCGGCTTGCCGTCCAGGCGGAATGCGTCGGTCGCCACCTCGACATAGAGCTCTTTCACCACGGCATAGAGCGCGGGCGCGGTCACGCCACGGGCGATCAAGAGCTTCACCAGCGGTCGCAAGACCTCCGTCAGCGCCGGGCCGATGGCCTCCGCTTCGCTGTCCCTCCGATCCGTCATCGGGACTGCATAGCCCTTCGTGGGAAAAAAGACCACAAAAACTATTGACGGCGGTCTCAGGCCGGTTTAGATACAATCTTGTTCCGTGGGAAAAATTCCCACAACAATAATGGGAGACACTTCCATGGTTATGCGTTTGCTGGCCGTCGCCACGGCCTTGGTTTTGGTCGCCGCCTGTTCGCCCACCCGCACCTCGGCACCGCCGAAGAGTGCTGCGAGCCAGGTCGACATTGTTGATACGGCCGTGTCGGCTGGGTCTTTCAACACCCTGGTCGCGGCCGTACAGGCAGCCGACCTGGTCGACACCTTGAAGAGCCCGGGGCCCTTTACGGTCTTCGCGCCGACCGACGAGGCCTTCGCCAAGCTGCCGCCGGGCACGGTCGAAGCGCTGCTGCTGCCGGAGAACAAGGAGCAGCTGGTGGCGGTTCTGACCTACCACGTGATCCCGGGTGAAGTTATGTCGGCCGATATCGCCGGCAAGCAGCTCGAGGTCGCCACCGTGCAAGGCTCGACGGTCGAGATCGACGCCATCAACGGCGTGATGGTCGACAACGCGCGCGTCATCCAGGCCGACGTCGACGCCAGCAACGGCGTCATCCACGTCATCGACGCAGTGATCCTTCCCTAACCGTGGCAAGGGCGCGCCCGTCAAGAAGGCGCGCCCTTGACCCTTCCTCTATCCGAGACTTGCAAGGAGTGCGACATGTCTGCTGGTGTTTCTCCGGGCTTTCCCGGCCCAAAGATCAATGGAACTGAGAAAGACGACCTGATCCTGCGCCCTGTAGGGGGTGTGACGAAAGCGCGTGACGGCCACGACGTTGTCGGCGGCAGTGACGAGCGCGACCAGATTCTTGGCGGCAATGGCGATGACCTTATCCGTGGTCAGGGTGGTGCCGACCGGCTGCAAGGCGGCCGTGGCGACGATGATTTGCGCGGCGGATCCGAAGACGACGTCCTGATCGGTGGCAAGGGCGACGACCACCTGAAGGGTGGCCTTGGTGCCGATCTCTTCTTCTTCGACCCCTCGAACCCGAACGAGGGCCACGACACCATCAAGGATCTGGATATCGCCGGCGGCGATCGCATCGTGCTGAATGCCGCCGACGTCTTGCGCTCCACGGCCGGTATCACCAGCGCCTTTCCTTTCGGCGACCCCAACGCGGTGGAGGCCGAGGATCTGGATCAAGACCCGCACTGGGATATCGTCGAGTCCGCCAACGGCTTCGTCGAGGTCTTGCACCCGACCGGCAGCATCGAGATTGCCGGTCTGGCCTTCAATCCCGGCCTGACCTTCGCCGATCTCTTGCCGGCCATCATCATCGACAATGCCCAGGTTGGCGGCAATGGTGACGACGACCTTAAAGGCGGCGGGAGTGACGACTTTCTCGCCGGCGGCAAGGGCGAAGACGAGCTCTTCGGTCGCAACGGCGACGACGTTCTGCTGGGCGGCCGCGACGACGACCTTCTGCGCGGCGGCAATCACGACGACATTCTCGACGGCGGCAATCAGGACGACCGAATCAACGGTGGCCGCGGCGAGGACGTGATCATCGGCGGTCGCGGCGACGACAACCTGCGCGGCGGCGACGATGCCGATACCTTCGTCTTCGACCCCAGCCGGCAGCTCGAAGGCGACGACCTCATCCGGGACTTCACCGTCGGCGAGGATCAGCTGGCCCTGGCTGTGGCCGACATCGTCAGCGCCACGCCGGAATTGCTGGAGGCCCTGACCATGGGCGACACCAGCGACATCGCCAGTGCGGCTGCCTTGCTGACCGCGTTAGACAACAGCCCCGAGTGGGACATCTCCGGAGCGGCCGGCAGCAACAACCTGCTGGTGACGCACCCGGGCGGCACCATCGAGTTCGATGGCATCGCCTTTGCCGGTCAGACCTTCGTCGGCCTGGCCGCCATTTTCGACCCCGATGCGCTGGGCCTGCAGAACGGTGACGGCGGCGACAACGAGCTGATCGGAACGCGCGGTGCCGACTTGCTTAATGGCGGGGACGGCCTTGATCGCCTGGCCGGCGGCTCCGACGATGACGTGCTGGTGGGCGGCGAGGATGCCGACCTCTTCGCCTTCGTGCCGATCAACGGCAACGAGGGGAGCGACATCATCGCCGACTTCAACCCGGCCGAGGGTGACAAGATCGAGCTCGCGGCGGCCGACGTGGTTGCTTCTCTTGAGCCTGGATTGCTGGCCGACGGCTTCCAGTTCACCGATCTCGATGCCTCCGCGCGCTGGGACTTTCAGGCCTTCGCCGGCGGCGATGCCGTGATCACCCACGCGGGCGGCGACATCACGCTTGCCAATCTCGGCGACGCCTTACAGGGCGTGACCAGCTTCGTCGACTTCACTGACGACCCCAGCGGCCTCGGCCTCGACGTCCTGGCGATCGTCTAACCTTCTACCCCACTAAGGGCGGGGCCGCCGGTACATGACGGTCCCGCCCTCCTTTTTTCTAGCTCCGGAAACTGACAAAACTCTCTAAGGGCGCGCGCTCGGTGACCAAGCGGTTCTCGACCGCCCTTTCGTCGATCTTCCCCAAGGCCAAACCACAGACCACCACCTGATCGTCCGGCAGGTCCAGCTCGCGCCTGATCACCTGGTGGTAAGAGGCGAAGGCTGCTTGCGGGCAGGAATGCAGGCCGTGGCCGCGGGCGGCGATGCAGATGCTCTGGATGAACATGCCGAGGTCTAGCCAGCTGCCGATCTCCAAGCTGCGGTCGATGGTGATGATCATGCCTACGGGCGCGTCGAAGAAGCGGTAGTTGCGGCCGATCTGGGCGTGCATCTTGTCCTTGTCGTCGCGGCCGATGCCCAGCAGCCCATAGAGGTCCCAGCCGACCTTGCGCCGGCGGCTGCGGTAGGGTTCTTCGAAACGGTCGGGATAGTATTTGTATTCGTTCCCCCGCTCGCTGCCGTTCTCGTGGGCGGACAGCAGCGCTTCTGTCAGGCGCTCTTTCGCCGCGCCGGTCAAGACGGTGACCGCCCAAGGCTGCATGTTGGTGCCGCTGGGCGCGCGGGCCGACAGCGCCAGGATGCGTTTGACCAGCGCCAGCGGCACGGGATCCGGCAGGAAGGCGCGTACCGAGCGCCGCGATCCGATCGCCCAGTCGACGGCTTGGGCCATGTCCTCCGGGCTGATCTCGGGCGGCGTCGGGTGCGGGCCCTCGGCCAAGTGCTGGATCAGGCTCATTCCTTATTCAACTCCATCAAGGTCGCGATCGAGGTATCGGGGTCCAATCCTGCCTTGCAGTAGCCGCGGTGGAAGTCGGCGATGTGCCGCTCCATCCACCGTCTGGCGTCTTCGCCATCGCGTCGGGCAATGGCGTCCGCGATCGCTCCGTGCGCGGTCAAGAGGCGACCGGCCGCCGTCTCCAATCGGGTCACCACCACCGAGAAGGCCGGATAGAAGAGCTGCCCGACGGCCTCGCGGGCCAGCAGCAGGGCCCGGTTGTGCGCCGCCTTGGCGACGATCGCGTGGAAGGCGACGTCCAGCTCCGAAAGGCGCACAGGGTCTTCCGCCGCCGCCTCGCTTGCCGCGAGATTTTCCTGCAGGGCGTCGATGTCGGAGCTGTGCCGCGCTGCCGCGGCGTAGGCCGCCGCCGCGGGCTCCAGCACGGCGATGGTCTGCCAGAGCTCCTTGAAGGTGACGGCGTGCAAGACCATGGCTTGGCTGAGGCGCTTGCCCAGGTCTTGGGGAGAGGGCCGCGCCACCGCCAGGCGACGGCCGGCGGTGCGCTCCACCAAACCGCTCTGCTCCAAGAGGCGGATCCCCTCGCGCACGGTGGAGCGGTTGAGCGCAAAGGCCTCGGACAGCGCGGTTTCGGTCGGCAGTTGATCGCCGGGGCTGAGCCGCCCGGCCATGATCTGGGCCTCGATCGCCTGGCAGAGCCGCTTGTAGGCCGGCGCCGGCTCCAGTGGCTGGAACAGGGCCTTGGCGTCGCTCATGATGCCGCCGCTCCGCCGGCAAACTCCTGCTCGCGCAAGAGGCGTCGGCGAATCTTGCCGGTCGGGGTCTTCGGCAGCTCGGCTACGAATGCCAAGCGCCGCGGATACTTGTAGGGCCCGGTCACCCTCTTGCAGTGGGCTTGCAAGGCCTCGACCAAGGCCGCATCGCCGCTGTGGCCGGGCTTCAGCACCACGAAGGCCTTCACCACCTCGCCTCTCACGGCATCGGGGCTGGCCACCGCGGCGCTTTCCGCGACGGCCGGATGTTCGGCCAAGGCGTTTTCCACCTCCATCGGCCCGATGCGATAGCCGGCGCTGTTGATCACGTCATCGCTGCGCCCCTCGTGATAGAGATAACCTTCGGCGTCCCGGCGCACGCGGTCGCTGCTGCGGAAGTAGAGAGCGCCGGCGATCTCCACCTTGGCGGCTGCGGTGCGCTCGGGGTCGCGCCAATAGCCCAGCATCAGCTGCGGATGCGGCAGGCGGATGGCCAGCTCGCCGGGCTCGTCGGGGGGCAAGGGCTGGCCGGCCTCGTCGATCACCAGCACTTCGGTTCCCGGCAGCGGTTTGCCCATGGAGCCCGGCTTGACCGGCAGGGCCGGGTAGTTGAGGACGGTCATCAAGGTCTCGGTCTGGCCATAGCCGTCCAGCAAGGGCACCCCGGTCATGCGCTGCCAGGCCTGCACGATCTCCGGATTGACCAGTTCGCCGGCCGACACCGTAAGACGCAATCGCGAAAGATCGCACTCGCCGGCCTCCTCGAGTACCAGTCGGCGCAGCTCCGTCGCCGCCGCGCAGAAGACGGTGACGCCATAGCGTTCCAGGATCTCGAAGCGCCGCGCCGGATCGAAGGGGCCATGGTGGAAGACCACCGTGGCGCCGCAGGTCCAGGGGCCGAAGAGGATGGAGGTGCCGGCCTTGCTCCAGCCGGTATCGGCGGTGCACCACATGACGTCGTCGGGGGCCAGGTCCAGCCAGTACCAAGCCGAGACCCGCCAGGCGAAGAGCCCGCGCGCGGCATGAGTGACGCCCTTGGGCTCGCCCGTAGAGCCGGAGGTATAGTAGAGAACGGCGGGGTCCTCGGCAGCGACCGCCACCGCCGAGAGGTCCTCTGCCCGGCCTTCCAGGATGCCTGCAAGCGGGGACCATCCCGGCGCCTCGCCCACGACGTAGCGCAGGTCGAGGCCGAGGCCTTCGAACTTGCCGACTTGGGCCTCGCTGGCGACGACCGCTCTGACCTCTGCATTCTGCACGCGATAGGCCACGTCCTTCTCGGTCAGCATCTCGATGCAGGGAAGCGGCACCGCACCGATCTTCAGCAAGGCCACCATGGCGATCTGCCACTCGGGCACGCGCGGCAGCATGACCAGCACGCGCTCGCCCTTGGCGATACCGTCACGTTGCAAGGCAGCGCCGAGGGTGTTCGACAAGCGGGCGATATCGGCGAAGGTGAAGCGCCGCTCACGGCCCTCGGCATCGCACCAGATCAGTGCCAGGTGGTCCGGCCGCTCTTGCGCCCAGCGGTCGATGACGTCGCTGCCGAAGTTGAAGTGGGAGGGTATCTCCCAGCGAAAGCCGGCATAGGCCTCGTCATAGTCGGTCATGGGCGGGCGATGCATGGCGGCTAGAGCAGATCGAAATCAGGTGGACTCACCTGATTGCGTGAATCTGCTCTATCTTTCAAAGGTGTAGAGCAGGATTCAGACGACAAATCGCTTCGATTTGACGTCATCCTGCTCTAGCTTGCGTCGTTGACGCCCTGGCGGCGCATGATGCGCTTGGCGATGGCCCAGCGGTGGACTTCCGACGGGCCGTCGTAGAGGCGAAAGGCACGGATGTCGTTGAACAGCTGGGCGACCACGGTGTCGTGCGTGACCCCCACGCCGCCCAAGACCTGAACGCAGCGGTCGACGATGCGGAAGAGCGCCTCCGAGACCGCCACCTTCGACATCGAGCTCTCGTGCCTGGCCTTCTCCCCCTGGTCCAAGAGCCAGGCGGTGTACCAGATCCACAGCCTTGACTGGGTCAGCTCCATCTCGTTGTCGGCCAAGAGGAAGCCGACGCCCTCGTGCTCGCCCAGGGGCTTGCCGAAGGCGCGGCGCTTGGCGGCATAGGCGGCGGCGATGTCGTGTGCCCGCTCGGCCGCGCCCAGCCAGCGCATGCAGTGGGTCAGCCGCGCCGGCGCAAGGCGCACCTGCGCATAGCGAAAGCCCTCGCCGACCGTGCCTAGTACGGCGTCATCCGGCACGAAAAGGTCCTCCAGAGCGACCTCGTAGTGGCCGCCGGTGAAGGTGGCATCCAGGCTGTTCTGCTGTCTGGCCAAGGTGATGCCGGGAGCGTCCATGGGCGTCAGGAACATGGTCGCTCCCTTGTCCGGCACCATGGCCATGACGATCCCCAGCGCGGCACCCTTGGCGCCGGTGATGAACCACTTGCGGCCCTTGATCCGATAGCCGCCCTCGGCCGGCAGCGCCTCTGTCGCCAGCATTGCCGGATCGGCGCCGGCCCCGTCGGGCTCGGTCATCAGAAAGCACGAGCGGATCTCCGCCTGTGCCAGGGGGCGCAGCCAGCGTTCCTTCTGTGCCACCGAGGCGACGCGGCTCAAGAGATGAATGTTGCCCTCATCCGGGGCGTTGCAGTGGAGCGCCATCGGCCCCAGCGGCGAGTAGCCGGCGGCGGCGAAGACCAGGGCGTTCTCCACATGACTAAGCCCGCGCCCGCCATACTCCAGCTCGACGTGGACCGACAGCAAGCCGGCCTGGCGCGCCTCCGCGTTCAGCGCGCGGCGCAGGTCGTCAGTAGGGCCATGACTGGTCCAGCGCGGATCCCCTTCGTAAGGAATGATCTTCTGCTTGATGAAGGCCCGCACCTCTTCGGCCAGGGCGGTTTGCGCTGGAGTCGGGCTGAAGTCGATCACACGCGCTCTCCCGATACTGTACGTAAAGTCCGATTGTCGGACAAACTATTCCATTTGCGCTCCGAAAGGCAAGAGTGGAGGCGACACCACGAGGCTGGTCCGTTCTCAGCAGCTTTGCCCACGGCATGCTTGAAGGATTTGACGCATTGCCGCCAACTCCTCTGCCACGACTGAAGCAGCCATAAAGGGGGCTCTTAATGGCACCACGCCTCTTCACCCCGATCATGCTGCGCGATTTGGAGATCCCCAATCGCGTGGCGGTCTCGCCCATGTGCCAGTACTCGGCCGAGGATGGCTGCGCCAACGATTGGCACCTGGCGCACCTGGCGCAGCTGTCGATGTCGGGGGCGGGGCTCTTGATCGTCGAGGCGACGGCCGTCGAGGCCAGAGGGCGCATCACCCACGGCTGCCTCGGCCTCTATGACGATGCCTGCGAAGCTGCCCTGGCGCCTGTGCTCGCGGCCTGCCGGCACCACGGCGGCGCCAGGCTCGGCATTCAGCTGGGACATGCCGGCCGCAAGGCCTCGGCGCATGTGCCTTGGAAAGGCGGTGCCCCCCTGGGCGCAGCGGAGTCGCCCTGGTTGCCCCTGGGTCCCTCGGCCGCGGCCTATGACAAGGGCTGGCAGCGGCCGGAGGAGGCCAGCCTCGATGACTTGGCACAGCTCAAGCAGCGCTTCGTGGCGGCGACGGAGCGGGCGCTCCGCCTGAACTTCGACTTGATCGAGATGCACGGCGCGCACGGCTATCTGGTCAGCAACTTCCTTTCGCCGCTCTCCAATCGCCGCCTGGATGCCTACGGCGGCTGCCTGGAGAACCGCATGCGCCTGCCTCTGGAGGTCTTCGAGGCCATGCGCGCGGTCTGGCCCGCCGAGCGGCCGATGGGCTATCGCCTGCAAGGCAGCGATTGGACAGAGGGCGGCTGGGACCTGGAGAGCGCGGTGGCCCTGGCCGGCGGCCTGAAGGAGCTTGGCTGCGACTACATCGTGGTGTCCTCCGGCGGCCTCTCGCCCGATCAGAAGATCGAGCTGGGCCCGGGCTACCAGGTGCCCTTCGCCAAGGAGGTGCGGCGGCGCAGCGGCGTCACCACCATGGCCGTCGGCATGATCACCGAGGCACGCCAAGCCGAGACTCTGATCCGCGAAGAGACGGTGGATATGGTGGCCATGGCCCGCGCTTTTCTGGCCGACCCGCGCTGGGGCCTGCGTGCGGCGGCGGAACTGGGCGCCGAGGTGCCGTACTGCGCGCCGCAGTACTTGCGTGCGCTCAATACCATCGGATTTCCGCCTGGGAGCGTTCCTCGATAGGGACAGCCAACCAGCTGCTCCTTCGCTAAGATCGCCGGCCTTGCGGTTTCTCGCTTCGCGTCGTGCTGTTAGGACTGTGCGCGAGCGATCGGCTTCGGCCGCGCTTGTCCGACAGAAGAGACTTCGCAAGCGACCGGGAGTCGAGCATGCACCTCTCCGAAACCACCCGCCACAAGCTCTTGGCGCCACCGGCAGGGCAGGTGCGCGTCGTGATGGACAGCGACGCCTACAACGAGATCGACGACCAGTTCGCGATCGTGCAGATGATGCTGTCGCCCGACCGCTTGAAGGTCGAGGCCATCTACGCGGCCCCCTTCAAGAACGCACGCTCCGAGAGCCCCGGACGGGGGATGGAGCTGAGCTACGACGAGATACTGCGCGTCCTGGATCGCCTGGATGTTCCCTCCGAGGGCTTCGTCCACAAGGGCGTCAGCGACTATGTCGGAGCCGACAAGCAGGCCCGCGATGCCGCCGCAGTGGAAGATCTCATCCAGCGCGCGCGGACGGGCTCGAGCGAGGATCCCCTCACCGTCATCGCCATCGCCGCCATCAGCAATGTCGCCTCGGCCATCCTCAAGGCGCCGGACATCATCGAGCGGATTGTCGTGGTATGGCTGGGCGGGCACGTCCTGGAGTGGCCGCACACGCGGGAGTTCAATCTGGCGCAAGACGTCGGCGGCGCTCAGGTGCTGCTCGACAGCGGCGTGCCCTTGGTGCTGGTGCCCTGCATGGGGGTGACCTCCCATCTCCACAGCAGCGTCCCTGAGATCGAGAGGTACGTCGAGCCTCTGGGCGAGCTGGGCGCCTTCCTGGCCATGCGCTTCAAGGCCTACAGCGAGGACCACAAGATGTGGTCCAAGCAGATCTGGGACATGGCCGCCGTCGCCTGGGTCCTGGATCCCGACTGGGCGCCCAGTGTCCTGCTGCCCGCGCCTGTGCTGAGCGATCAGATGACTTGGAGCGTCGATCGCAGCCGGCACCTGATCCGCTATGTGACGGCGCTCGACCGCGATGCCATCCTGCGCGACTTCGTGACCAAGCTCGAGGCCTTCGTGGCGTGAAGAAGACTGGCGATTCGCTCGAGAGCGTTCGGATAAGGCCGCCTAGCAGTCATTCAGGCTTGATCAAGGTCTTGAGGTACTGCCGCGTTTGCTCGTCCCAGGAGCTGGGGTCTTCGCCATGGGCGATGACCGCGTGAAGCTCCATCAGTTTCCACACTTCATCCTCCGTCGCGGCAACGACCTGGCCCGGGCAGGCTTCCATGCCCTCGCAATCCCTGCAGGCGTATGAATAGGCTGTGGTCATCTCGCTTCTCCCGGGAAGATCCTAGAACTCGGAAAAGGTCGGCAGCTCGTCTGCGAGCTTAATCCAAGGCTGCCGGTGGGACAGGTAGACATGGGTCTCGGGCTGGGCGATGGAGGGATCGTCGAGCGTGGTGGCCGAAAACCAGGCATCCGCCCGCCAGTCCTGACCGTCGACCTCGTGTTCGGCGGCGTAGGTGAGGGTCGTCCCACAGTCGCCGCAGAAACCCCGTTTGATACCGGGAGTCTTCTCGCAGACTTTGATCTTGCCCCTCGTCACCGAAAAGTCATCGGCTGCGACCTTGGCCCAGGTGACGAAGGCGCCGCCCATCGCCAGTTGGCAAGAACGGCAGTGGCAATGCCCGGACCACGTCGGCGGGCCGACGATTTCATAGCGGACTGCACCGCAGTAGCATCCGCCTTCGAACTTCTTATTGGTCTCATTCATCCCGCCGTCCCCTCGATAAAACCTTAGTTTTGGTGACATCTGGTTTGAGGGTTTGAGATCCCGCCGAGACGCCACGCGGTCACTATTGCTATCTTTTCGTCGATATGCGACTTAGGAATTCTGCAAAGCGGTTAGATAATCTTTCAAATGGACTGGTTGAAACTGCCGCCGTTAAACAGCCTTCGCGCCTTTGCCACGGTCGCTGAGACCGGCAGCTTCACGTCGGCTGCGGGCCGGCTCAATGTAACGCACGCCGCGGTTAGCCAGCAGGTCAAAGCACTCGAAAAGCGCCTCGGCCTGGCGCTCGTCACGCGATCGGGGCGAGGCATCCAGTTGACCAGCGATGGGGCGCTGCTGGCCCGGGATCTGGACGTCGGCTTTGCGACCATTGGACGGGCTGTCGAACGCCTCTGCGAAGACGCCACGCACCGTCCGGTGCAGGTGACCATGTCGCCGGCCTTTGCCGTGGAATGGCTGATGCCGAAGATTGCGGATTTCCAGCACCGGAACCCGGAGATCACGCTCATGCTCAACCCGACATCCCACGTCGTGGACCTGAAACCCGGTGGCATTGACGTGGCGATCCGCTATCGCGACCGGCGGCGCCCGCAGCGGGATGTGAAGGCGGTCTTGGTCTCGGATATGATCGTCATCGCAACACCTGCGCTCATCGCTGGACGGGATTTACGAGAACCGGCGTCGCTGGTGGATCTGCCCTGGCTGCAGGAACTCGGCACCAACGAAGCCGCGGACTGGTTCACCTATCACGGCGTGGTCCCCGAGCGGCCTTTGACGGTCAATCACATGCCGGGAAGCTTGATCATGAATGCCGTTCGCCGGGGCGACGGCATCACCTATACGGCGCGCGCCTTCTTCAGGGAGGATCTTGAAGCAGGCAGGGTCGTTGAGCTCTTTTCCGAGCCTCTCTTCGGCGTCTACCACATTCAAGTGCCGCAGGAACGCAGGCGGCCTGCAGTCCAAACATTCTTGGATTGGCTGCTATTGCATGCCGAGACCGTAACGGCGTGAGCCGGCGAATGCCCCTGCGAGCGCCACTCCGGATGGGCAAGGGCGTCGTCAGGCTTCGGAAAATCCATCGCGCATGAGACATTGCGTGACCGTCATGCTGGCGTTTACTGAATGGGATGGAGGGAGGCATTCGTGGATCTGACGGAAGGCGAAATCCAGGTGCTCGCGTCGATCTACCGGACCGTGAGCGATGGGCGTGTGGCAGACCGCGCGACACTCGCTCAACGGGGCGAAGGCTATTGGATTTTCAAGGAGGATTGGACAGGCGTCTGTGAGGCGCTTGCCGGGAAGGGGTTGATCGATGGGTCGGAGGCCGGCTGGAAACTGACCGATAGGGGCCAACCCTTGGGCGAGGCTTATGGGGCCGAACGCGCGGACATGTACTGGTACTATTACCAGCGCTTCTATACCGCGGCAGCGGCAAGCGCGGCGCATTCCGAGTTGTGCCGCCTGACCTTCGGCGAGGACCTGACACAGGAGGGGCAGACGGACATCGCGTCGCTCAAAATCGCGCTGGCGGAGCTGCCGCTGGCGCCCGGAAAGCACGCACTCGATCTGGGTTGCGGGGCGGGTGCGATCGCGGAGTATGTCTCCGATCAGACGGGCGCCCGCGTGACGGGGCTCGACAGCTCCGCGAACGCGATCGCCGCGGCACAGGCGCGGACGGTGGAGAAAAGCGATCGCTTGAGCTTTCGCCAGTCGGATTTCAATGTGATGGAACCCGAGCCCGCGCGCTATGACGCGATCTTCTCGATGGATACTCTTTATTGGGCAGGCGACCTGGAGAAAGTCCTCAACATGCTGGCCCTTAGCCTCGCACCCGGCGGGCGGATGGCACTTTTCATGAACCACCACATCGCTGCCGGTGAGCCGGCGGAGCGGCTGGAGGCGGCGCAGTCCGATCTTGGTCAGGCGATCGCAGCTTTGGGACTGAGGGCGCGGGCCATCGATTTCTCCGCCAATATCGGGGCGTTCTGGGACCGGAACTACGCAGCCGCCGTGGCGCTCAAGGACCAGTTCGAGGCGGAAGGAAACGGGTTTAATGCCGAGAGCCTGATTCGGGAATCGGTGGAGGAGTACCTGCCTGACGTCCACGAGGGCCGCATCGCACGATATCTCTTCCTGATCGACGCGCCCGGCTGAGACCGAGTGGCCGCACTGAAGCGGCACCCGCCATTTGTCATGCACCAAATGGGTCCCTTTCGGGACCAGAGGTGAGCGATGCAGGTAATGAGATTGGCGTCGCCCGATGCCTTTGCCGCCCGATGCGAAGACTTCCTGTCAGCACGGGAGGACATGAATACGCTGATCCTTGGCGTGCTCTGCAGCTCAGGGGGCTGGCGGGAGTCCGCTCCCCTCTGCGTCACCGTGGAGGAGGGCGGTCGCTTGGCGATGGCGGGCCTGCGGACCCCGCCCTTCAACCTGATCCTCTCCCACGGCGAGCGCGGCGCAGCCAAGGTCATGGCGGAGGCTCTGGCGCAGGAGAGTGAAGGTCTTTCAGGCGTGATTGCGATGGAAGATCTGGCCGAAGCCTTTGCCGAGGCCTGGAAGAGCGCGGGCATGGCTGCGCCGGGGGCAGCGGACCGAGCTCATCCTGCATGGCTTGCGCAAGGTCGAGACCCGGCCTGCAATTGCTGGCGAACTGAGGCTGGCGCGCCCGGAGGAGTCGGACTGGCTCGGCGCCTGGAACGAGCGTGCCTCGTCGGAGATGGGCTTGAGCGCGCATGAAGTGGCCAACGCCCGGCAAGCGGCGGCCAAGCGCATCGACAAGGGTCAGGTCTACCTCTGGTGCCGGGAGGGAGAGCCGGTCTCGCTCGCCGCCTATCAGCCGACCTCACTTACCGGCACGAGCGGCCGCATCAACATGGTCTACACGCCGCCGGAATGGCGCGGGCGCGGCTATGCCACGGCCTGCGTGGCGGCGCTCACGGCCGAGCGGCTGGCGTCGGGCTGGTCCTCCTGCCTGATCTTCACCGACAAGCAGAACGCCGTTACCAACAAGATCTATCGACGGATCGGCTACCAGGTCTTGGCCCGGTTCCTCAACATCGACTTTGGAGCCGCGTGACGCCTTCTGTCAGAGGGGGGCGATATCGCCGCGCGCCTGATCCCCTGCAAAGTTGGCGGCGAAGTCTTGCGCACGGCCGGTTTCGATGGCGTCACGCAGCCTGGCCATGAGCGACTGATAGAAGGTGAGGTTGTGCAGGCTCATCAGGATCGGGCCCAGCATCTCGCCGGCCTTGGTCAGGTGGTGCAGGTAGGCGCGCGAAAAGCGGGCGCAGGTCGGGCAGGAACAGTCCGGGTCCAAGGGCCGGGGATCGGCCTGGTGGCGGGCATTGCGGATGTTGACGGCGCCGCGGGCGGTGAAGGCTTGGCCGGTGCGCCCGCTGCGGGTCGGCAATACGCAGTCGAACATGTCGATGCCGCGCAGGACGGAGCCGACGATATCCAGGGGCTTGCCCACACCCATGAGATAGCGGGGGCGGTCGGCGGGCAGGGCCGGCGTGGTCTCCTCCGTCACCTTGAACATGACCTCCTGCGGCTCGCCGACGGCCAGCCCGCCCAAGGCATAGCCCTCGAAGCCGATCGCCTGCAGCTCCTTGGCGGCCAGGTGGCGCATGGCGATGTCGTCGCCGCCCTGCAGGATGCCGAAAAGCGCATGGCCGGGCTTCGGCTGGAAGGCCTTGCGGCAGCGTTCGGCCCAGCGGTGGCTGCGCTCCATGGCGTCCTTCAGCCGCTTGGGCTCGGCCGGCAGCATGACGCATTCGTCCAGCACCATGGCGATGTCGCTGTCCAGCAACTGCTGGATCTCCACCGCGCGCTCAGGCGTCAGCTTGTGGCGGCTGCCGTCGAGGTGCGAGCGGAAGGCCACGCCCTCGTCGGTGACCTTGCGCAGCTCCGCGAGCGACATGACCTGATAGCCGCCGCTGTCGGTCAGAATCGGCCGCTGCCAGTCCATGAATTTGTGCAGGCCGCCCAGCGCCGCGACGCGCTCGGCCGTCGGCCGCAGCATCAGGTGGTAGGTGTTGCCCAGCACGATCTCGGTGCCGCTGCCGGCGATCTGCGGCGGCATCAGGCCCTTCACCGTTGCCGCGGTGCCGACCGCCATGAAGGCGGGTGTCTCGGCCGTGCCGTGCGCGGTGGCGAGGCGTCCGCGCCGGGCCATGCCGTCCTGGGCCAGAAGGGAAAAGCCGAACGCGCTCACAAGAGATCCTCGCGGGTCAAGAGGGTGGCATCACCGTAGGAATAGAAGCGATAGCCGGCCTCTACGGCATGGGCATAGGCCGCTTTCATGCGCCCGAGCCCGGAAAAGGCGGCCACCAGCATGAAGAGCGTCGAGCGGGGCAGGTGGAAATTTGTCAAGAGTCGCTCCACCAGGCGAAAGCGATAGCCCGGCAGGATGTAGATGCCGGTCTCGCCGCGGAAGGGCCTTAGCCGGCCCTCCTCGTCGCTGGCGCTCTCCAGCAGCCGCAAGGCCGTGGTGCCGCCGGCGACGATGCGCCCGCCGCGCGCCTTGGCTGCCGCGGCGGCGCCAACCGTGTCCTCGGGAACCTCGCCCCACTCGACATGCAGGCGATGCCGGCGCGGGTCGTCGCTGCGCACCGCTTGGAAGGTCCCGGCCCCCACATGCAGGGTAACGAAGGCGGTCTCCACGCCGCGCAAGGTGAGTGCGGCGCGCAAGCCCGGCGTCAGATGCAGGCCGGCCGTCGGGGCGGCCACCGCACCGGCGACGCGCGCGTGGAGTGTCTGATAGTCCTCCCGGTCCTCCGCATCGCCCTGGCCCTTGCGGATGTAGGGGGGCAGCGGCATGCCGCCATGGCTTTCCAAGTAGGCCAAGAGTCCGGCTTCGTCGCTGTCGAAGGCGATGGTGACTTCGCCGGCCTCTCCCTTCGCGACGACCTTGGCCGGCAGGTTCGCCGGAAAGCTCAGACGATCGCCGGCTTTCAGCTTGCGTGCCGGGCGGGCGAAGGCCAGCCAGCGGGCCGGCCCCTCCTGCTTGTGCAGGGTAAGCTCGACCTTGGCCTCGCCGCGCTTGGCGACGAGGCGGGTGGGAATGACCTTGGTGTCGTTCAGGACCAAGAGGTCACCAGGGGCCAACAACAGCGGCAGCTCGCCGACCAGCCGGTCCTCCATCTCCTTTCCGACCACCAGCAGGCGGGCCGAATCGCGCGGCCGCGCCGGGCGCTGGGCGATCAGCCGTTCCGGCAGCTCGAAGTCGAAATCGTCGGTATGCATGCGTCCTGGATCGGGGGCGTGAACAGGGCCGGCAAGGGATCATGGGCGGATCTGAAAGGCAAGCCCTGGCTCGGCAAGTCAGGGCTTGCAGCCTTCGGCACAGTGACTATATTGCCGCCTTCCAAGGCTGCGCTGGCCCGTGTGGCGGAACTGGTAGACGCGCGCGACTCAAAATCGCGTTCCTTCGGGAGTGGGGGTTCGATTCCCTCCACGGGCACCACCCCCAAATTGAAGTGCACCCCTGGGGCCGGACAGATCTCGCTTAGGAAACCGACCACCCGGCCTCGCCGCCGCGCGGCCGCTTTCGACTCGTCATCGTAAGACACCAGGAACCTTGGCCTCAAGCACCCCTTCCTGGCATTCTCCAACATTCCGATCCTCAAGGGACTCCTTGAAATACAGAGGCTTTTGACTTCCCCGGGGAGGGCTAGCCAGGCGCGATCATCGGCAGGAAGTGTGCGTCGATTCCGCTGATGATCATCTCGACAGATACCGCCGCCAAGAGGATCCCCAGGATCTTGGTGCCGATGCTTATCGCCGTCTTGTTGAGGAAGCGGGCTGCGGTTCCGGCAAAGGCCATGGAAAGCCAGATGACGACGATGATCGCGGCGATCGCCAGGCTCAGCGTCACGAAGTCGGCCAGCGAGTCGACCCGGCTGCTGAAGACGATGGTGGTCACGAAGGCCCCCGGGCCGGCCAGAAGCGGTATGGCCAAGGGATAGACGGCTATGCTTTTGCCGGGTGAGGCGGCCTTTTCCTCGATTGCCTCTTTGGCACCGGCGTCCTCTTCCTCGCCCTTCAGCATGCCGAGCGCGATGGTCAGCACGATCAGGCCGCCGGCGATCTGAAATGCGGGCACATGGATGCCGAAGATGTCCAGCACCTGATCGCCGATCAAGGCGGCGACGATCAAGGCGGCCAAGGTCGCGAGCGAGGCCACTGCCGCCGTGCGTTGCCGCTCGCCGGCACTGAAGTCGCCGGTCAAGCCAAGGAAGACCGGGATGGCAAGCAGGGGATTGAGAAGGGCGAAGAGTGCGATGAAGAAATCGAGAAAGAGGTCCTGCTTGAAGAAATCTTCCATTGTCGAGCCCCGATGCGCCTGAAGACCTTGGCAACAGCTTAGCCGTAACCCCTGTTGGGCCGCCACCCTAGACCCGCCCAGGAACGCAGGCTAGCCAGCGCTGAGCCGACCGGCCCGGCGTCTCCTCGACCTGGGCATGATCTTGGGCAGCATCACCGCCAACGACCGGATCGGCGCATGTCGGAACCCGCCTTATGCAATCGACGCTCTTGACCGAGCGAGCCGTGATCGAGGACGCGAGGCCAGCCGGCATCTTGGCAGAGGGTCGGGAAGTTTACACTTGACGTGCCGTCCTCAATCCCTGTACTAAGTAGGCTCAGTTCGCGAAGTAGCGAACAACAGGTCGAGCAAAAGAGCTCCCGCCGACGTTCCTGTCGCGGGGGTTTTTTCGTGTTTTGGCAATGGAGAACAAAGTTCGGTTAGAGGACTACGTCTAGTTTAAGACGGAAATGCTAAGGTTTGTGGATAGGCCCTGGGCGAATACCTGGCGGTTTGTCCGAACCGCATCATATTGCCAAGCCGCATCGAAGCCGCTGCGCATTTGGTTACGAGCAAAGGGGCTCACGGCTGCCCAAGGGCGGCGTGAGCTTGATTTGTTGTGGGATGACCAATGCGTGACGTTTTTTTGGCTCCCGCGACCGGAAACCAAACCGGATCTCTTGAAAGAGAAAAGGGAGCTGCAGAATGAACCAAGAAGCGAAGAGGGCGGTACGCGTCGCCTGTGATGTGGGCGGAACCTTTACGGACGTCTGCATCTTGAACGAAGCCACGGGAAAGATGCACGTGGCCAAGACACCGACGACGGCCGATCCCATCGACGGCGTCTTGCATGGCATCGACGTCGGCGGGGTAGAGCTCAAGGACATGGTGCTCTTCTCGCACGGCACCACGCTAGCAACCAACGCGCTCATCACCCGGAACTTTCCGCCGGCGGTGATGGTGACGACAAAGGGCTTTCGCGACGTCATCGAGATTCGGCGCGGCACGCGAGACGATCTCTGGGACACCTACAAAGAGATGGCCGCACCCTACATCCGGCGGCGCGACCGCCTGGTCGTCAGCGAGCGGGTCGACTACGCCGGCGCGGTCGTCGAGCCGGTCGACGAAGCCGAAGCGCGGGAGCTGGCGCGGATCATCAAGAAGCGAGGGGTGAAGACCATCGCGGTCTGCTTCGTCAATGCCTTCGCCAATCCGGACAACGAGCGGCGCATGCGGGACATCCTCTTGGAGGTCCTGCCGGACGCCTCGATATCGCTATCGAGCGACATCATGCCTGAGATCTTCGAGCACGAGCGCTTCTCCACGACCGTAACCAATGCGGTCCTGGCGCCGGTCGCCGGCGAATACACCGAGAGACTTGCGGTGCGCATGGAGGCGGGCGGCTACAAGAAGGACGTGCTGCTGCTGCATTCCGGCGGCGGCGTGATGACGGCAAAGAACGCGCAGAACTTCGCCGCCCGGCTGTCGGCATCGGGAATTGCCGCCGGGGCGATCGCCAGCCGCTTCGTCGCCCAATTGGCCGGTTTCGAAAACTCGATCAGTCTGGACATGGGTGGCACCAGCACCGACGTGTCGCTATGCGACAACGGCAAGCTGCCGGTGACCAAAGACTGGTATGTCCAGTACGGCTATCCGATCTGCTTTCCCAGCATCGAGGTGCTGACTATCGGCGCCGGCGGCGGGTCGCTGGCCTGGATCGACGACGCCGGCGCTTTGCGCAACGGGCCGCAGTCTGCAGGCTCCGAGCCGGGCCCGGTCTGCTACAACCGTGGCGGCACCAAGCCCACCAACAGCGACGCCAATGTCTATCTTGGCCGTTTGGGGGAGCGCTTGGCGGGAGGTGCAATCAACCTGGACAAGGCCCTGGCCGAACAGGCGATCAAGCGGGAAATCGCCGACCCCTTGGGATTGACCCCTGAGGAAGCCGCGGTCTCGATCCTCCAGGTCGCCAATGCCAACATGGCCGATGCCGTCAGGATCGTCTCCATCCGCAAGGGTTACGATCCGCGCGATTTCGCTCTCGTCGCCTTTGGCGGCGCCGGTGCCTTGCATGGCGCGGCCTTGGCCAAGGATCTGTCAGTGCCGACCGTCCTGGTGCCGCCCAATCCGGGTGTGACCTCGGCGCTGGGGTGCCTGCTGGTCGACGTTTCGCACGACATTTCCCAGATGTATCTCAGCAATCTTAAAGATGTCCGAGCGGACGAAGTCGAAAAGGCCTTTCGGGAACTCGAAAAGGAGGGTCGCGAGCGGCTGCTGCACGAGGGGGTTAGCGAAGACCGGATGGTGTTCATGCGCACCATCGACATGCGCTATCTCGGCCAGTGGCGGTCCATGTCGATCCCGGTGGGAGCGAACATCACCTCCCTGGAGGAGGCCGTCGCGCAGTTCCATCGCGACCATGGCCGGGAGCACAACTACTCCAGGCTCGATGCGCCGGTCGAGGTCTACCGCATCAACGTCGCCGCGACCGGCCTTACGCCCAAGGCCGAGTTTACCAAGCATGCCATGAACGGAGCCGCTCGGCCCGATCCTCTCTACCTCAGAAAGGTCCGCTTCGACGAAGAACCGAGGCGGATCGAGACGCCGGTCTACGATCGCGACCAGCTGCCGGCCGGCGTCGTCATCGAGGGGCCAGCCATCATCGAGCAGCTCGACTCGACGATTCTGGTGCCACCCGGCGTCAAGGCCGAAGTGGATCCCTACTTGACCATCAAGATGGATGTTGCGCTCTCCGGCCAGTGAGCTTGCGTTCCAGCGCCAACCTTGTCGGCGTGCCTTTCACGATTTCCAGGAGCCCTGTCATGAACAAGAACAGCGAAGGCTACACTTTAGATCCGGTGACGTTCGAGGTGCTGAAGAACGCCTACGTCAACATCGTCGATCAGATGGCTGAGCAGATCTTCCGAACCTGCTACTCCTTTGTCATCTACTCGCGCGACTTCTCTTCCGCCCTCTGCGATCCTGACGGCAACACCGTCATGCAGGGCAGCGGCGACATCGCCGCACACGTCGGCACCCTTCACTACACGGCCAAGGCGGTCATCAAGAAGTTCGAGAACGATGTCCATCCAGGCGACGTCTTCGTCATCAACGACGTCTACCAGGGCGGGACGCACTTCAACGACACCCGCATATTCGCCCCGATGTTCTACAAGGACGAGCTCTTGGGATTCGCGCAGGCCAACGGCCACTGGGCCGACGTCGGCGGCGCCGTGCCGGGGTCCTTCAACGTCAGCGCGCTCGATCACATGGCCGAGGGGCTGCGCATCACTCCGGTCAGGGTCTACAGCAAGGGCGTCTACCTCTCCGACGTGGCCGAGCTGATTGCCAGCAACACGCGCGCACCTGCCGACATCATCGGCGACCTGCAAGCCCAGGCGGAGGCCTGCCGGATTGCCGAGCGCGAGATCAATCGCCTGGTGGAGAAGTACGGCCTGGAAACCATCAAGACCTCATTCCAGGAGGTCCAGGACTACGTCGAGACCATGACCCGTCAGCGGGTGGCGAAGCTTGCCGACGGCACCTGGGAGACCACTGACTACATCGACGTCGATCCGGTTCGCGGCGAGGGTCTGATCCCGATCAACATCAAGATGACCATCAAAGGCGATTCCGTACACTATGACCTCTCGGGCTCCCATCCCAACACCATTTCGACCTTCCTGAACTGCTGCTATGGCGGCGCCTTTGCCGCCATTGTCGCCGGCACCAAGATGCAGTCGCCCGACATTCCCTTGAACTCGGGATTCTATCGGGTCGTGACCGTCGATCTGGGGCCGGTGGGAACGGTGGTGAACGCAGACTGGCCGACGCCGGTCGCCGGCTTCTGCTCCGGGCCCTTCGAGAAGATCATGAACTCGGTGTTCGAGTTGTGGGCGGAGATCCTGCCGGAGCGGGCCATGGCCTGCACCTTCAATCTGGAATACCTCCTGATCGGCGGCCGCGACGGCCGGCACGAGGACAGGCCCTACTTCATGTGGTACGACTGGATGGTTGGTGGCTGGGGTGCCAGGAACGGCCGTGACGGCTGGGCCGCGTCTGGTCCGGTGTTTGGTGTCCAACTGGGGACCCAACCCTTCGAGGGCCAGGAGCGCCTGTCGCCGGTCTTGACCACGGGCCATGAGCTGATCGTCGATTCCGGCGGGCCGGGCGAGTTCCGCGGTGGGATGGGCGTCGAGAAGGGCGGCACGCTGACCAGGTGCGATCGCACCGTGGTCTCCTATTGCTGTGATCGCGAGCGCTCGGTCACTTGGGGCCTCTGGGGTGGACTGCCGTCCATTCCTCATGGCGTTTGGGTCAACCCCGGCCAGCCGAACGAACGATATCTCGGGTCGCTCTTTTCCGGAGTGCCGCTGAATGCCGGCGATACCGTGACGCGCCCTTCGGCCGGCGGTGGTGGCCTCGGCGATCCCTTGATACGAGACCCGGCCGCGGTCCTGGAAGACGTCGCCGACGGCTACGTTTCCATCGAGCGGGCGAAAAAGGACTATGGCGTCGTGGTTCGCGAAGTAGATGCCGATCTTGCCCTCTTCGAAGTCGACGAAGCAGCGAGTGAGGCCGAGCGCCGGCGCATTGCGACGATCCGGCAGGAGCAGCTTGAAGAGGACGCGGAGGCCATCGCAGCCAAGTACCGCTCCAAGGAGCTCGACAGTATGGATCTGATTCGCCAGTACGGCGTGATCGTCGACTGGGGATCCGGCGAACTTCTGCCTAAGACGACAGAGCAGTTCCGAACCATGCTCAAGCGTCGCACCGCTCCCTATTGGCAAAAGCTGGAGCAGGCAGGAAACGAGCAGCCCAGCTTGCGTGTCGCTTGAGGACAAGCCTCCCTAGCCTGGCGTGGCGGGGAATTCTCCCAGGACATGGCTTCCCCGCCACGCACTTTTTTATCTTGTTTCCCTTGGTGCGGGTGACGCAGCATCGAGACCGGCGACACACGGCCTAACAGGAACAGATTTGAGCCATGGTGCAGATTGATCTTTCGATACGAGCCCTTGGTGCGGTCGGTGATGGCGGAAACGACGAGCCTGCCCGGCGGCCCAGGGGAAAGCGGGCGGAACTTCTATCGGGGCCGAGAGACAGCGTCACTGGAGCGGCAAAGTGACCAGCAGCGAATCGAGCGCCCCCTTTCGCGTCGGAGTCCTCTTTTCGCAAAGCGGTGTGACGGCGGTCATGGAGAAATCCATGCTGCAGGCGACCCTCTTTGCAATCGAAGAGGTGAATGCCGCTGGCGGCATCGATGGCAGGGAACTGCTACCGCTGCACTACGATCCGGGGTCTCTGCCGCAAAACTTCAGCCGCTTGGCGGACCGCTTGCTGTCGGTGGATGGCGTGCAGATCATCTTCGGGTGCTACATGTCGAGCACGAGGAAGGCCGTTCTGCCGGTTGTGGAACGGCGCAACGGCTTGCTGTGCTACCCGGCTCAATATGAGGGTTTCGAGTATTCCCGAAACATCCTTTACGGCGGTGCCGCGCCCAATCAAAACAGTGTTCAGCTTGGAGACTACCTGCTGGAGAACATCGGCAACCGATTCTATATGGTCGGCTCCGACTACATCTGGCCTCAGGAATCGGACCGCATCATGAGTGAGATGATCATCGAGCGCAGCGGCGAGGTCATCGGTGAGCGCTACTTCAAGCTGGATGCGCCGAGGTCGGTCTATGGGCAACTGGTGAAAGACATCAAGGCCAAGCGGCCGGACGTGATCTTCTGCAATCTGGTGGGCGAGAGCATCGGCTACTTCTACCAGGCCTATGCGGAGGCCGGCCTCGATCCCAAGGCTATGCCGATCGCCAGCCTGACGACCAGCGAATCGGACATTCTGGCGGCAGGAATCGAGACCGGGATCGGACACTTTACCTCGGCAACCTATTTTCAGAGCATCGACGGAGAGCGAAACCGGCGCTGCGTGGAACGCTATCGTGCGCGCTTCGGGGCCGGGCAGGTCACGAACATGTGCTGGGAATCTGCCTATGTTCAGGTGCACTTGGTCGCGGAAGCCTTGAGAGAGACCGGCAGCGACGACGTGGACAAGCTTTTGCCGGCGATCTTGGGCAGGGAGTTCGATGCCCCGCAAGGGCGCATCCGGGTGGACCCGGAAAACGGGCATAGCTACCTCTGGCCCCGCATCGGCAGAGGCCGTGCGGACGGTCTTTTCGATATCATCCGAGAATCGAGCTATCCCATCAAACCGGATCCCTATTTCGTGAGCCACAGCACGACCGACTGGGGCCGCCAACTCGTCTTGAAGCGGTCACCGGCCGATCTTTGATCGCTGCTGCACTGCCGGGCGGGGCGGCGAAAGAAAGGGAAGGACAGGCGATTGCAGACAGCGCGCACACAAGCCCAACGTCTGCCACGAGCGGATGGTCCGGCGCGCCTTCGGGCGTCCGAGGCGGCAAAGTGACGACGCGCAGCCAACGCAGGTCGAGCGGCGCCTCCATTTCCGCGCTGATCAAAAATCTCCGCACGCTGCGGATCTTGCTGCTGCATCCCAAGAGCGACGAGGGAGAGGAGCTCTTGCGGCACCTCAATCGCATCGGCTGCCAAGTCCAGACCAGTTGGCCGCCGCCTAATGAAGTTCCCCCCGACATCGACGTCGTCTTTCTTGCGGTGCGGCCGATCGTCGAGGGAGAGATCGACTTCGACTGGAATGCGGACGAACCCCCGGCCGTGCTAATTGCCGTCGTCGACTATGAAAATCCCGTCGTTGTTGAAAAAGTGCTTCGTCTGAAGGCCCAGGCCGTCGTCGGCCTGCCGTTGCGGCCTTTCGGCGTGCTGGCGAATCTGCTGCTGAGCTTGACGAACCACAAGCGCGAGCAGCGGCTGCGGGGGCACGTGAAGCGCATGGCCGCCAAGCTGAAAGCCAATCGGGACATCGACAAGGCAAAGGCTATTCTAATCTCCACCCACCGAATCTCGGAAGAGAAGGCCTACGAAATCATTCGGGACCAAGCAATGAACAAGCGAACAACCATCGAAGCGATCGCCTCGTCGATCATAAATGCGAGTGAGGCACTAAGATTGGACTTGACAATCGATAAATCATAGCTATGATTTACCCACATTTTGCGAAGGCGCAAAAGTGATCTGAGCAAAGAAGCTCTCGCGGGGACTTTTCCCGGCGGGAGCTTTTGTCGTTTGACACTCTGTCATCGCCACCGCCGCCGGGATCATCAAGGTCTACGCCGGGGTGTGCGACATCCCAAGAAACAGTGCGCGCGCTTACCCCGTGACACGCCGTTGGAACGGCGGTTCCGGAGCCAGGCGTCGTCGACAACTGGGAGACGGAGACAAGACTATGAAGCTTAATCGCAGAAAGTTCTTCAGGACCGCTACCGGAGCGCTTGCCGTGGCAAGCCTTCCTTTCGTTTTGAAGCGCGCGGGCATTGCCGGCGAAGAGCCGATCCGGCTGGCGAACATCTTGGATAAGACAGGCGGCTTGAACATCTACAGCCTGAAGCAGATCAGCGCCATCGCCATGGCGGTCGACGAGATCAACCAAAGCGGAGGTCTACTGGGGAGACCGGTCGAGCTCATCTTCTACGATTCGCAGTCGAACAATCAGCTCAACTCTCAGTACATGACCCAGGCCCTGGTCAAAGACCGGGCCAATGCCGTTCTGGCAGGCGTTACCAGTTCGTCGCGCGAGGTCATGCGCCCCATCGTACGAAAGTTCAAAGGCCTCTTCTTCTACAACTCCATGTACGAAGGCGGCGTGTGCGATCGCCGCCACGTCTGCATCGCGCAAGTTCCAGCCCAGCAGCTCGCTCCCCTAGTGCCCTATGTCGTGAAGAATTACGGTAAGCGCTGCTATATCTTGGGCGCCGACTACATCTATCCGCACACGACGGCCAAGTGGATACAAAAATACACGAGGGAAGCGGGCGGCGAAGACATCGAAACGGAGTTCTTCCCTCTGGATGTCTCCAACTTCGCACCGGCGCTGTCACGGATTCAGGCCACCAAGCCGGATGTCGTCTGGTCAATTCTGGTGGGAAGTGCGCACAACGCCTTCTACCGGCAGTATGAGGCGACGATCGGAAAGTCCAACACCCCGCTGGCGTCCTGCATGTTCGGAATTGGCCGCGAACAGACCTATCTGAGCGCCGACGAGGCTGGCGGCATCGTGAATGCGACGCCCTTCTTCGACGGTCTGCCGACCGAAGCGGCTCAGACTTTCGTCAGCAACTTCAAAGCCTTCACCGGCGAGGACGACTACGTCGGCGACTATGCCGAATACGGCTATCGCGGCGTCAACATCTGGGCCAACGCGGTACGCAAGGCCGGTGATGCCTCCCCGGACGCGGTCATCGAGGCCCTGGACAAAGTCAGCTTCGAATCTCCGGGCGGCCTGGTGACTGTCGACGGACAGACCAACCACGCAATCATGGATGTGCACTTGGTGATCAGCAATCGTAACAAGAGCTTCGATCTCATCGAGACCTTCCCGCAGCGAAAACCGGAAGATACGCAAGCGGTTTGCAACCTTTACGAGAATCCCAACGACAACGAGCAGTACATACTCAAGCTTTAAGGCCTTTCAGGGGCCTGGAGCCTCATCTCTGGCGCCTGCCGCCCCAGCGGCAGGCGTCTTTGATCGCGCCCAACGGCACGATCCAGCCTTTGCTGTCGGCGACGTGCGAGGAGGACAGGCGTGAACGAGTTCATCATCTACCTCTACCAGGTAGGATTCACATTTGGAATATTCGTGCTGATCAGCCTTGGATTGGCAATCATCTTTGGCATGATGCGTGTCATCAATTTGGCCCAGGGCGAGTTCATTATGCTTGGCGCCTACATGTGCCTCTTCATCACCCAGGCAGGGGTGAATTTCTGGATTGCGGCCGTAGCGGCGGGCCTGGCGGTCGGAGTATTTGGAATCATAGTTGAGCGCGTCCTGATCCAGTTTCTCTATGGGCGAATCATGGACACGCTTCTGGCGACCTGGGGCCTCAGCCTCTTCATGGTCGGCATGGTGACGACCGTGTTCGGGCCGCAGGAGGCCGGCGTAGAAGCACAACTCGGCAAGATCTGGGTGGGAGAATACTCTATACCGGAGTATAATCTGGTCTTGATCGCCCTTGCGCTCTTGTTGCTGGCGTTAACCTTTTGCCTTTGGCGCTTTACCCGCTACGGCCTGGTCGTCCGCGGCACCATGCAGAATCCAAACATGGCCGCGGCCTTGGGTGTCAACACCAAGCTCTGCTACATGCTGACCTTCGGGTTCGGCGCGGCGCTCACCGGCTTTGCCGGAGCCGTCATCGCCCCGATCATCGGCAACCAGCCGACCATGGGCAGCTTCTATGTGGCCAAGGCCTTCATCACGGTGATTTCGGGCGGCGAGCTGCCGCTGCTGGGAACCCTCTACGCATCTGGGATCTTCGGCCTGACGGACGGCATCGTCTCCTACTTGACGACACAGGTGGTGGGAGAAATTTCGCTTCTGTTGGTGGCGATTATTCTACTGCGGTTGTTGCCGAAGGGCATTACCGGCTATTTCCGGCGGGGGATCTGAATCATGGGCTCGAGAATCCTTTTCTTAGGCGCGCCCAATGAGCGGCCCAAGTGGTGGTGGTGGAGCTTCATCGCGATCGCTTGTCTGATTGGCCTGGTAATCCCCTCCTTCACCGGTTGGGATGTGCATTTGGACCTGTCGATCATCTTCATATTCGGGATGTTGGCGCTGAGCATGGGGTTTCTCTGGGGCTTCGGCGGCATGCTGAGCTTCGGCCAGACCGCCTTCTTCGGGCTGGGTGGCTATACCTATGCGGTTTGGAGTTTGAACCTCGACGAGACCACTTTCGGAATGGTGCTGGCTGTCATTCTGCCAATGGTCGCCGCTTTGATCCTCGGGTACTTTATGATCTACGGGAGAATCAGTGCGATCTATTTTACCGTGATCACCCTGGTTGTGACGATCGTCTTAGAGAAGGCCATTCGAGCGACGTCGGACGAGCGCTTCGTCATCGGTGATGTCTGGCTGCGGGGGCAGAACGGCATCTCCACCGTTCCGGACTTGAAGATCCCTTGGGAGAGCGGTGAGACTTTCTTCGTTACCGGGGTCTACTACATCTCGTTCGTGCTGATGGTGCTCGCCTACATCGGCTTGCGCCTCTTGCTGACGACCCACTTCGGGCGTGTCCTGATGAGCATTCGCGAGAACGAGCGCCGCGCCGGCCTACTGGGCTACGACAGCCGTCGCTACAAGTTGCTAGCCTTCGTTCTTGCCGGCGGATTAGCTGGACTCGCCGGCGGCATGTATGGCGTGTGGGGCAACTTCGTGGCGCCGGAGATGATGAATCTCAATTCGGCGGCCAGCGTGGTGATCTATGTGATCGTCGGCGGCAAGGCGACCCTGATCGGCCCACTGGTGGGGACCGGGATCGTTCAGGTTCTGACCGCTTGGCTCGGCACCGCCGGGGTGGGCCAGGTGAACCTCATCCTGGGCCTGGTGATGATCGCCTTCGTCATGATCTTCCCCCAGGGTGTGCTGCCGACCCTTGCCATCGCCGTTACCTGGGTGCTGAGGCGCATTCGCGCCGCCGTCGCGCCGGGCCTAGGGCGCGCATCGCCTGTGCCCGGCAGTGAACTCAGTGCGGGCGAGCGACCATGAGCGAGGCAGGATACCTCCTTGAGACCAGAGGCCTGGTGAAGCGCTTCGGCGGCGTAGCCGCGATCAGCGGCGTCGACTTCCGCCTGCGGACCGGCGAATTGCGTTGCCTGATCGGACCCAACGGCGCCGGCAAGAGCACTTTCTTCAAGATGCTGACGGCACAGCACAAGCCCTCGTCCGGGCACATTCTCTTCGAGGGCAGAGACATCACCCGCGCCGAATCGCACCAGGTGAGCCGACTGGGCATCGGCATCAAGAACCAGGTCCCCGACGTCTTCGACGGCGTCAGCGTCCATGAGAACATCTGGCTGGCCGCGCGCTTCCGCTACAAGGGAGGCGAGGCAGCGAACCGCGTCGACGAGATTCTGCAGCGCATGCGCCTGGAGGACTTGGCCGACAGCCTGGTGGGCGAGCTGGCGCACGGTCAACGCCAGTGGGTCGAGTTCGGCATGGTCATGGCCTTGGCGCCCAAGCTGGTTCTGCTTGACGAGCCGACCGCGGGCATGACGGCGGAGGAGACCGACCGTACGGCCGACCTCATACGCGAGGCAAACCGGACCACGACCATCGTCGTCGTCGAGCATGACATGCAGTTCATCCGCAAGATCGCACAGTGGGTGACCGTGTTCCACCAAGGCCAGGTGCTGATCGAGGACTCCATGCAGGCAATACAGGCCAACGAGCAGGTGCGGGACATCTATCTAGGGAAATCGGGCATTGCTTAGCGTAAAGGGACTTCGATCCGGCTATGGCCGGATTCCCATCTTGGATGGCGTGACGCTGTCGATCGCCACCGGCGAGGTCGTCGGCATACTGGGCCACAACGGCATGGGCAAGACGACGCTTCTGCGTACCCTGATTGGCGAGATCAAGGCGTCTGCGGGCGAGATCCTGCTGGACGGCAGCGAAGTGACCAAGCATGCGATGCACCAGCGTGCCCGCGCCGGGATGGGATACGTTCCGCAGGGCAGGGACATCTTTCCCCAGTTGTCGGTGCGCGAGAATCTCAGGATGGGCGAGGCGACGCGCAAGGGCGAAAGCGCAATCCCCCATATGCTTGAGTATTTTCCGAACCTCACGGAGCTGCTGGATCGACCGGGCCAAGCGCTGTCCGGCGGACAGCAGCAGATCCTGGCCATTGCCCGCTGCTTGGCCGCACGGCCGAAGCTGATCTTGCTGGACGAGCCGACCGAAGGGATTCAGCCCTCCATCGTCGACATGATCTCGGAGAAACTGGTTGCGCTGAAGCAGGACTTTGGACTGACGGTGCTCTTGGTGGAACAGGACTTGCACTTCATTCAGAACCTCGCAGACCGAGTCCTCATCATTCAGAAGGGCCGGATCGTCGCCGAAGCCCAACCGGAAGAGCTGAGTGATCGGGCCATCATTGACGAGTATCTGGGGATCTGACCGCTTTCGAAAGGAGAGCCCCTGTCGGCCCTCTCGCGGGGTGATGTCGGTCAAGAAGGGAGCAGTGGGCGGGCGTGCGGAGAGCCGGCGTCTCGGCCAGCCTCAACGCTTCCCCCGTGCTATCCGGCCTGGACCCTACGAAGCAGGGGCGGCTGCACCTTCGTCCAAATACGTGAAATCATTGGCGCGCGGGGAGATTTGAACGCCCAACCTCTTGATCCCTATGCAGTGGCCCCCTTGAGCTGCCGAGGGTTCTCAATCTCTGGAGCCTTCGACACACCCGGCGCGGTTCAATGCAGAGGGAGGCGAACAGCAAGGGGCGGCCGGCACCGCCTGACGGCCACCACCATCACCAACGGCAGGGGCCTCGCTTCGGCGGGGCCTTTGCACATCAATCCAATCTCCAAGGATGAACGGTAGGGGTGCCTTGTTGGGGCGCGGTGCTGCGAAGATGTGCACCTAACTATCGCTATTGCGTTCCTGTCCTTATACAATCGACGCAAGTTTAGAGATTGGGGCAATGTGATCGAAGGAGCGGCGGCATGGCGATCATCTTTGGTACCGCAGGCGAGAACAACACGCTGACCGGAACCGATCTAAAGGATCGGATCTACGGCTTGCGCGGTAACGATCTGCTCTATGGTCTCGAAGACACCGACAGGCTGTTCGGCGGCAGTGGTGATGACCGGCAGTACGGCGACGGCGGTAACGATAGCCTGCTCGGTAATGAGGACGATGACCGCCTCTTCGGAGGCAAGGGCGACGACAGGCTGCACGGTAACGATGACGTTGACCGCCTCTTCGGTGGCGAGGGCGACGACAGCCTTCACGGGGACAGCGGTCATGACAGGCTCTATGGGGAGGAGGGCGACGACAGCCTTCACGGGGACAGCGGTCATGACAGGCTCTATGGGGAGGAGGGCGACGACAGCCTTCACGGGGACAGCGGCCACGACAGGCTCTATGGGGAGGAGGGCGACGACAGGCTGCACGGGGACAGCGGCCACGACAGCCTCCATGGGGATAATGGTGATGACCGCCTCTATGGGGCCAACGGCCACGATAGCCTCCATGGGGATAATGGTGATGACCGCCTCTACGGAAACAGAGGTGACGATCATCTCTTCGGCGTTACCGGCACAAACCGGTTGAAGGGCGGTGTCGGCAACGACGTGGCACATGGTGGCGACGGCACCGACCAAGTCGATGGTGGTGCGGGCGCCGACCGTGTCTTTGGTGGCGAGAGTAACGATTGGCTCAACGGCGATCGGGGCGCCGACAGTGTCTATGGGGGCGAGGGCAACGATAGGCTCGGCGGCGGTGCGGGCGCCGACAGTGTCTATGGGGGAACCGGAAATGACTATCTTCAAGGTAATAGAGGTGGCGACACTCTGATCGGTGGGGTGGGCAATGATCGAATCTTCGGCTTTTGGGATGACGACGATCTCTATGGAGGCAGTGGGGCCGATTCTATCAGCGGTGGCAACGATAGGGCTGCGACTATCGACAATGGCGACGATAGACTCTTTGGTGGCAGTGGAACGGACAAACTGGAAGGAGGCTTCGGGGACGACAAGGTCTATGGCGGCGCTGGAGACGACTCCGGACGCGGTGGTGACAATGCGGACCTTGTCAAGGGTGGCGATGGCGCCGACGAGCTCCTAGGCGGCAGCGGTGAGGACAGGCTCTACGGCGACGATGGCAAGGATAGAGTGTTCGGGGGCACCGGCGATGATACGGCACGCGGTGGCTATGGCGCTGACCGTGTCTTCGGCGACGAAGGGGATGACCGGCTGCTTGGCGAGGAGGGGGCGGACAGTCTCTACGGGGGCGAGGGCATCGATAGCCTCTTTGGCGGCAATGGTGCGGATACCGCCTTTGGCGGTCTCGGCAGCGACCTGATTCGCGGTGGGTCCAGCGCTGACACGCTCCTCGGAGATGAAGGTCAGGACCAGCTCTACGGCAATGGTGGCGCGGACAGTCTCTATGGTGGCGAGGGCTTCGATGTTGGCGTCTTCGGTGGCAAGGGCGATGACTTCCTGCGCGGTCAGCAAGGCAACGACGTGCTCTCCGGTGGCTCCGGCGAGGACCTTATGAGGGGTGACGCTGGCCGCGATACCCTCTTCGGAGGCTCAGGCGACGACATCTTCAAAGTGGCCCGCCAGGACGGAATTCAGGACGGAGAGACCTACGACGGTGGCGATGGTGTCGACACCCTCGAGTTGGCCGCTGGGGTGACCATCCCGGCAGGTGCGCTCATCACCAACGTGGACGCCATCATCTACGGGTGACCAGACCTTAGGCGGGCGCCGAGAGGCCTACGTAGATCCGGCAGCCTTCTACAGCGGAGCCCCACCGAAGCGGAGCGGAGGCTTTGCTTGCGGGCTGCAACGCCAAGGCACCGTGGGTTCCTATCTAGTGGCATCACTGGGCTCAGATTGTGACTTCGATGGACACGAGCCCAGCACCGCCGCCTGGGATGGTTACGCCAGCGCCCAGCATCAGGGTGTCGGTGCCAGCGCCTCCGTCGTAGAGGTAGCCGGCGAAGTCGCCTTGGCTGGCAACTACGAAGACGTCGTCGCCACTATCGCCGAAGAGGCTGTCAGCGCCGGCTCCCCCCGAGAGGGTGTCGCTGTCATTCCCTCCGAAGAGGGCGCTGTCATTTCCATCGCCGCCATAGACGCGGTCGTTCCCGTTGCGCCCGTAGAAGTCGCTATCGGCTCCAGCATCGCCATAGATCCGGTCGCCCCCGCCGCCGCCATAGAAGGTCGAGTCATCCCCACTGCCGGCAAAGATCACATCGTCCCTGCCGTTGCCGCTAAAGAAGAAGTCCGCGCCACTGCCGCCATAGAGCGTGTCCGCCCCGGCCTCACCGTAGAAGTACGAATCGTCACCATTGCCGGCATCGAGCAGATCGTCCTTGTGGCCGCCAAAGAAGGAGCGGTCAGCCGTGTCACCACCGTAGAGCCGATCATTGCCGCCATCGCCGAAGACCGAGGTGTCTGCCCCGCCACCGCCGTAGAGGCGGTCGCCGGCGCTGCCTCCAAAGAGACCAGTATCATCCCCACTGCCGCCGAAGAGGCTGTCGACGCCGCCGTCACCGTTGAGACCGGCATCATTTCCACCACCACCATAAACCCTGTCGCGCCCCGATCCGCCGTAGAGGAGTTCATCGCGTTCAGCCCCGCCGTCTATCCGGTCAGCGAAGCTGCCCCCGAATAGGAGGAGATCTAACCCGCTGTCGCCAAAGAGCGCGTCTGTGCCAAGACCGCCATAGACAAATCTGTCGTCGCCCTCCCCTCCGTAGATGCCGTCGTTTCCAACCCCACCATAGAGAAAAGCGTCGAGGCCCGACCCACCTGAGATCACGTCGGCCCGAGACCCACCAAAGAGCCCCCCGTCAGTGCCGTCATCTCCGAAGAGGCTGTCTCTGCCGCTTTCGCCGCGCAGCTGCCTGTCACTCTCGATTCCGCCGAATAGCTCGTCATCCCCACGCCCTCCGCGGAGAGTGTCTCTGCCGCTGGCCCCATAGAGCAGGTCGTTCCCTTTGGCACCGTTGAGGGTGTCTGGCCCGTTTCTCCCGTAAAGCGTATCGTCGGCGCCGTAGCCCAGAATGGTATCGTTAGTCGAGAATGATCTGTCCATCCCGGTCAGTGTGTCCGGCCCTGGTGTCCCCGGTATGAAAGTCACGGCTCATCCCCCCATTGCTGCAGTTCTGGTGCTTGCAACGAAGAGGGTATCACAGCGGTGGGGGCAGAGTCCTGCTTGATGGGATAGGCCGAGGCGGTGCCTGGCGGCCAGGATTAGCACGATTAGCACGTTTAGCACGGGGGCAGGCGCAGAGGCCGACCGGAGTTCGGCTCAATAGGCACTGGGCAAGATGCCTGGAAGTGATAGACGACGATCTTGGCCAATGTTTCCTCTGGGCACGACTCCGTGCAGCATCTCTAGCTCAAAGCATGCCTACCATCACACCAAGAGAAATAGATCGTGCGGTAAGGGACTTTTGCGCTTCCATCAGCCGTGAACACACACCGCGGTATGTAAAAGTTATTCCTGCACCAGGAGCTAAGAAGCTTGAGTGCTTTGCTAACGTTCTTGGGCATGTCGAAGCGCATGGTGGCAAAATTGTCTACGGGTGGGCGATATGGATCTGGCCCAGGGTGTACATCGAGGCAGAACACCACGCCGTGTGGGCAGATCAGAAAGGTGACTTCACAGACATTACGCCACCAGTGGATCCTACGAGATCGATACTGTTCCTGCCCGATCCAAACTCATGCTTTGATCAATCTGCTGAGTTACGTCGCTGCAATGTTCGACGAGCCTTAGCAGACGACCCAACCGTAAGAGTATTTCTTGACGCGTCCGACCGCTTAGACAGATTGCGAATCCGTCGGCCACTGGATGGAGCTGAGCAGTCCTCCGATGCCAGCTCGATCGCGGATGGCCTGAAACACCAGGCTGTTGCTCTGCGCCAGATGGCGAAGCGGCACATCAATGCGAACAGCCCGTGCACATGCGGGAGCGGGAAGAAGGTGAAGAAATGCTGCGGCCTCGTTCAAGCTCGCCAAAGGTATGGGCTATGACTGGGTGCAGAAGCGGTCGCGATGCTTCCCAATCACCATTCCGGGAAGCAGGGGCGGCTGCAACTTCGTCCAAATGTCTGAAATTATTGGCGCGCCCGGGAAGATTCGAACTCCCAACCTCCTGATCCGTAGTCAGGTGCTCTATCCAGTTGAGCTACGGGCGCTGATGCCTTCTGGAGGGGGCTGGCCCCTCCGGCAGAGGGCGCGGAACCTAGCGAAAGCTTTGCAGGCGCGCAAGAGGCTTTCTGCAGTGCGGAATGCGACCGAAGGGTGATGCGCCAGGGCCGCGGACTTGTCGCTTGTTGGCACCTTGCCCTTCCGTTAGGCTCGCGCTAGGGCTTTAGGGCATGGCGGTCTGGGGCCGCTGTGCAGTCGAAACTGGTTGGGGCATCAGAAAGAGTTGAGCCATGCACCTTAGGCATAGACTCAAGATCGGCCAGGCGCTTGCGGCCGCAGGCCTGGTGATGCTGCTCGCGAGTTGCGAGACGATTGACCAGGCGCTGCTGCCGGGCGGTGCCGAGACCGGGCGCGAGAGCGGCGGCGGCCAAAGCCAGGTGGAAACCCGCGAGCCGCTGGTGATCATTCGCTTCGACCAAGCCGACGTGGCCTACGAGGCTCCGCTCTTTGGGGCTGTCAACGCCGCCTTGGCGCGCAAGCCCGATGCCGCGTTCGACGTGGTCGCGGTGACCCCGGGCGAGGCCCCGACGGAGCTGGATAGCGAGCGCGGCCGCCGCAATGCCGAGATGGTGGCCAAGAGCTTGGGTGATTTCGGCGTGCCTCTCGATCGGGTCACCCTCTCGGCCGCCGCCAAGCCCGACGTTCAGGTCGACGAGGTCTACGTCTACGTTCGCTGACTCCGGCGGGCTGGTCGCCTGCGCGCTCTGCTCTATGTCATCCGGTTAGACGGGTGCCGCGGCAAAGGCAGCACCCCAGGAGACAGCGGGAGGACAGAGCCATGCGGGGGCTAGCGCTCGCAATCATCCTTGTTTTGACAACGGGCCTGGCCGAAGCACGCGCCGAGGACGGCAAGGATTCGGCAATCCAGGCGGTGATCCAGTCGCAGCTGGAGGCCTTCCAGCGCGATGACGGGCAGACGGCCTTCTCTTTCGCTACGCCCATCATCCAGCAGAAGTTCGGCGACGCCGAGCGCTTCATGCAGATGGTCCGTCAGGGCTACGATCCGGTCTACCGCCCCGCCAGCCGGGAATTCGGCGAGACCCGCTACAACGCCAAGCGGGCGGTGCAGAAGGTGGTCTTCGTCGACCGCAAAGGAAAGTCCTGGCTGGCGCTCTATTTCATGGAGCAGCAGGAGGACGGCCGCTGGCGGATTGGCGGTGTGAGGCTGGACCCCCTGGCCGAGGCCGACGTCTGAGCCTCGCCTAATGCAAACCGCGATCAGGTGGACTCCGCTGATCTCGTGACTTTGCTCTATGGTTCGAACTGGTAGAGCAAGTCTCAGACGGCCCTAGAAGGTCTCTGCGATCTCGGTCAGGGTCCCCTTGTCCGCCAGGCGCACCCTGCCCTCGCGCAGGAGCTCGATCAGCCCTTCGCTCTTGAGCTTGGTGAAGGTGCGGCTGACCGTCTCGGTGGTGAGCCCCAGATAGTCGGCGATGTCGCTCCGGCTCATCGGCACGGTCACCGGGTTCTCCTGCCGTCCGCCCTGCCGGGCCCGCCGCGACAGCAGCAGCAGGAACGAGGCGATCCGCTCCTTCGCCGTCTTGCGGCCCAGCAGCAGCATCTGCTCTTGCGCCTGGGCCAGCTCGTTGCTGGCGATATCCAGCAAGCGGCGCTCCATCAGCGGATAGCGTTGCAGCATCTCGTCCAGCTGGCGGCGCTGAAAGCGGCAGACTCTGGTGGTGGATACGGCCTCCGCCGAATAGGCATAGGCCTCGTCCGATGCCAAGCCCAGGAAGTCGCCGGCGAAGAGAAACCCGGTCACCTGCCGCCGGCCGTCGGCCAGCAGCTTGAAGATCTTCACCGCCCCTTCGGTGACGTTGAAGACATGACGGGCCGGTTCGCCCTCATCGAAGATGCAATCCCCGGATTCGAAGGTCCGGCGGGTTGCTATGTGCTCGACCGCGGTCAAGGCCTCGTTGTCGAGAGGCGCACAGACGGTCAGCGATCGTACGCCGCACACCGCACAGGCTGGCGGTATGCCCGGCTCTTCGCTGCCTGCGGCCCTTGTCACCTTGTCGCCACTGATTACCATCGCGAAGGGTTCCTCGCTGGAAAGCCCATTAGCGGCACACTACGCCTCATTTGATGCAGATCAAAGCGCGGCAAGACCACGCGCGCGCAGCTTCACCGCGAACGGGAAGCTATCCGGAAGGAGAGATCCTTGTCATTGCAGCCTTCGCTTGGCTTGTTCGTCCGTGACCTGGACGACGGCCGCGTCGATCAGGCCTACCCTCTCGTACGAACGGCGTTGCCGGACCTCAGCCTGGAACATTGGCGCGGCTTCCTGGAAGATCACCTGCGCCAAGAGGCGAGCGGGGTCGTGGTCGTCGAGAATCGGAGCGGTATCATGTACGCCTGCGCCGCTTTCCGAGCCCGCCAGGACCTGCGTCACGGCCGCTGCCTGGACGTCGATCCCCTGGTCGTCATGGACCTGGTCGGAGCTGCCACCGTGGCCAAGACCCTGGATGAGAGCCTGCTCGCCTTCGCGCGACGCTTCGATTGCAGCGGCCTCAGGATCCAATTGGCTCGGATCGGCGCGCTCGGCCCGGAGGATCCTGCGATCTCCGCCTTCCTGCGCTGTGGGTTGGCGGCGGATGCTTTGGGGTTGAGCAAGAAGGTCGCGGTCGGCGGGACGAGCCTCTAGCACCGACGGACTGGACCCGGTCGGCGCTTGCCCATAGGGTCCGGCCATGGTGCCGGACCTGCCGAACGTCACACTGCTGCCGGGGCGCCACAAACGCCTGGCGCAAGGCTATCCCTGGGTCTATTCCAACGAGTTGGACTTGAGCGAGGAGGCGCGTGCGCTGCCTGCGGGCGCTCTGGTGCATCTCTTGAACGCCAAGCGCGAATCCGAGGGGCTGGCGCTGCTGAACCGCCAGAGCCTGGTTGCGGCACGGCTGATCAGCCGCTCGTCCAAGCAAGCGATCGACGCGGCCTTCCTCGCCAAGCGCATCGAGCGCGCCAAGGCGCTGCGCGATGGCCTCTTCGAGGCACCCTACTACCGCTTGATCCACGCCGAAGCCGACGATCTCCCGGCCCTGGTGGTCGATCGCTTTGGCGACTCCCTAGTGGTGCAGCTGAACTGCGCCGGCATGGAGCGCCTGCAGGCGCCGCTGATCGAGGCCTTGGAGAGCGTTCTCAAGCCGAAGACCATCGTCTTGAACGACGAGGCCGCGTTGCGGCAGCTCGAAGGCCTGCCGAAGGGAGAGCGGCTGATCAAGGGCACGCCCGACGATCCGCAAAGGCTGCAAGAGAACGGCCTTGGCTTGCTGGCCCGGATCAGCGGCGGGCAGAAGACCGGCTGGTTCTTCGATCAGCGCGAGAACCGCGCCTGGATCGCGCGGTTTGCGAAGGATCGCCGCGTTCTGGATGCCTATTGCTATGCCGGCGGTTTCGCGCTCAATGCGGCGCGCGCCGGCGCGCGAGAGGTGCTGGGGCTTGACCGTTCCGAGGCAGCCTTGGCGCTGGCGCGCCATGCCGCCAAGGACAATGGCCTTGACGCAACCTGCCGCTTCGAGCGAGCCGAGGTCTTCGCGCGCCTCGCCGAATTGGCACGCCAGGGCGAGCGCTTCGCGCTCACCATCGTCGATCCACCGGCCTTCGCCAAGAGCCGGAAGGAGCTGGCACAAGGCCTCAAGGGCTATCGTAAATTGGCGCGGCTGGCGGCTCTGGTGACCGAGCCCGAGGGGATGCTCTTCATCGCCTCCTGCTCGCAGCAAGTTGATGTCCGCAGCTTCACCGAGGCCGTTGCCTCGGGCCTCAAGGACGCCGGCAGACAAGGCCGCATCCTGAGATGCTCCGGTGCTGCGGCCGATCACCCGGTGCATCCCTTGCTGCCGGAAAGCGCCTATCTGAAGGCCTTGACCATCGCGCTCGACTGATGGCTAGGCGCCGTCCAAGCCGGTCAGCGCCTGACATTCTTCCGCCACGCGGAACATGCGGTGGATCTGTGCCTCGAGGAATCTCACCGCGCGTGCGCCCTCGTGCGAGACCGCGCCATGAAAGCAAACCGGAAAATAGAGGGCATGCAGGATGCCGACGCGAAAATCGCGCCAGGCCGCCGCTTCGCCGTAGTCCTCGACGCCGGCGGCCAGCAATGCACCGTGCCATAGCCCAACCAGCGCTTTGTAGTCTTCGCTGGGAAGCGAGGTCTCGAGGCTGCCGCAGATCAGGCGAGCCGGATCGAGCGCCGCCATGGACCTGGTCATCAGCTGCCAGTCCAACAGCAACACGCGTTCGCCTGGCGCCGGTCCCTCGAACATCAGATTGTCGGCCCTGAGATCACCGTGAACCAGCGTGCGGGGCGGCCGATCCACGGCGCGCTGCATCGCCTGACCGGAGGCCGCCAGGGCATGGCCAATCCGCCGGCCTTCGGCGCTGAGGAAATGGCTGTACTCGTCGAAAAAGCCTGGCCAGCCCTCGGCAAAGGAGGTCTCGAAGTCCAGCAGTGTCTTGGGCACCCAATCCAAGCCGGCGAGCTCCGGCGCGCACCACCAGCGCGCGTGAAAGCCGGCAATCGCCAAGATCGTCGCTTCTACGTCATCCCTGGAAAGGCCGTAGACTTGGTCGCCCGCTGTCCAGGCCTTGGCATCTTCCATGACCAGAAGCGCAGTCCCGGCGTCACGATCCATCTCTGCGAAGTAGCAGGCCGGGACCCGCAAGGGCGAGGATTTGGCGATCTCGCGATAGAAACGCATCTCGCGCTCATAGGCATTCATCGACAAGGCGATGTCGAGATGGCCCTCATGGTCGGTCGGCAGCTTGACGATAACGCTCTCGGGCGCTCCCCGGGCCGTACCATCGTAAGCGACCCTAACGCGTGCCACGCCGCTGAGGTAACCGCGCCCGGCCCCGCCGATGTCTTCGACCGAGACCTCGGCAACGCTCGCGCCCGACACCCCTGCATGCTCGAGAACCCCGGCGATCCAAGGTTGGTCGATGTCCTCGAAGCGTCTCGGTTGCCGCATGGTAGGTCCCCTTGCTGACCCGATTGCTAGCCACGCGCCGCGAATCGCACCTCGCGGGCCGGCTTGTCCAGCGCCACAGCGCTGTCGCCGGCCAGCGGCATCTCGATGCGGAAGGCCGTGCCTTCGGGGCCACTCTCCAGGAGGGTCAGCTTGCCGCCATGCGCCTCGACGATCTCGCGGGCGATCGCCAGGCCCAGGCCGGTTCCGCCGGCGCGCGCGCTGCCGGAGAAGGGATGGAAGAGGTTGGCCTGGGCCCGGGGCGGCAATCCGGGGCCGTTGTCCGCCAGGGTGATCCATAACCCGTCCGCATCCGCAGCCGCCTCGGCGCTCACCCTAAGTTCACTCGCACCGGCCTCGACCGCATTCTGCGCCAGGTTGGCCAGCACCCGATAGAACTGGTCGCGGTCGGCCAGAATGGTCAGATCCGGAGCCACCTCGACGACCCAGCCGGCCTCGCCGGACAAGGTTCCAGGCAAGCCCGATTCCACCTCGCTTACCAGCTCGGCCAGCGCCACCCGGCTCATCTCCAGCCGCATCTCGCCGCCGCGCGCGAAGGTCAGGGTGCGCTCGCAGAGGTCGACGGCTCGGTCGATCGCCCGCATCAGGGTCGGCGCCACCCGACGCACCCGGGGATCGGCACTGTCCGCCATCGAATCGGAGACCAGCCTCGCCGTGGTCAGGATGTTGCGCAGGTCGTGATTGATCTTCGAGACGGCCGTGCCCAAGGCGGCCAGTCTGGTCTTCTGGCGCAGGGAATCGCGCAGTCCCTGCTCCATCTCGGCCAAGGCACGCTCGGCGGTGCCGATCTCGTCGCTGCGCCGGCCCTGTGCCCGGTAGACGGGGCTTCTTTCGGGATCGTTCTGAAAGGCGACCATGCTGGCCGTCACCCGTCGCATGGGCCGCACCAGCAAGAGATGCAGGGAGAGATAGACCAGGCTGGCCGTGATCACCGAAATCACCAGGGACAGGAGGAAGATGCGCAGACCGAACTGTCGCAGGTCGTCCTTCAAGGGGCCGTCGTCGACCACGATCTCCACCGTGGTGCCGGGTGCCTGCGGTGAGGCGCCGACCACCCGTATGACCTGGTTGTCGTAGCTGAAGAGCCCCTCAAGGGCATAGCCGATCAGGTCCAAGCCGCTACTCTTGGTAAGATCGACGGTCTGGGCAACCGGGGCCGGCGGCTGATCGGCCATCAGCATGAGCTTGCCGTGGAAGTCGGTGCGCACGGAGACGGCGTAGGCGCCGACGTGGCGCAGGAGTTCGGTCTCCAGTTCGGCGCTGATCACCAGATTGGGGGTGGCCGCCAAGGCCAGGACCGCCAGGTGCGCGGACGCCAGCCGCTCTTCCAGCCAGGATTGCCAATAGCGCCCGATCGAGGGCGCGAAGATCAGGACTTCGGCCAGCATGACGAAGACGACGGTCAAGAGCAGCAGTCGGGCCGACATGCTCTTCCAGGGTTTTGGCAAACCGACGGTCATCCGATTCCTATAGCAGAGCTGGCGGGGCAGGAGGAGCCGCCATCGTCCTAACCCAAGTGCTTCAACAGGGCGACCAGCCGCTTGGTGCGCTTGGAGAAGAGCTTGGGGGCAAAGAAACTGCCCGCGGCGCGCTTGGAGACTTCTCCCAGTGTCGGATAGGGCGCGATCGTGGTCGCCAGCGCGGAGATCGGCAGGCGGCGCTCCAGCGCCAAGACCCAAGGCGCGATCAGCTCGCCGGCATGACGGCCCAGGATAGAGGCGCCGAGGATCTTGCCCTTCGAGGTGGTCACCGCCTTGATGAAGCCGGAGGCCGCCCGCTCGGTCTGGGCGCGGTCGTTCTCGTGGAAGGACCAGCGCAGAAGATTGACCCTATGACCGGCCGCCCGCGCTTCCTCTTCGCTCATGCCCACCTGCGCCAACTCCGGATCGGTGTAGGTCACGCGCGGTACCACCAGGCGGCTGGCCTTGGCCGGAAGTCGGAAGGCGATCTTCTTGATCAGCAAGCCGGCATGAGCGCCGGCCAAGTGGGTGAACTGCGCTCCGCCGGCGGCATCGCCGGCGGCAAAGATGCGCCGGTTGGTGGTGCGCAGGCCGGAATCCAAGACCAAACGCCCATCGGCGAGAGCGACACCCGCCTTCTCCAGATCCAAGCCCTCATAGTCGGGCTTCCGGCCGACTGCGACCAGGAGGTGGCTTCCCGAGATCTCCTCGCTTCCCCCCTTGCCGGTAACCTGCAGCTTGATCAGGCCGGCTCCGCCCGACACCGCCGTGGCCTCGGCGCCGGTGCGGATGTCGATACCGCCGTCGGCCAGGGCTTGGGCCAGGTGGTCGGCCTGCTCGCGCTCCTCGCGCGGCAACAGCACCTCGCGCTCGACCAAGGTGACGCGGCTGCCCAGCCGCACGAAGGCTTGCGCCAGCTCGCACCCGATCGGGCCGCCGCCCAGCACGATCAGATGCTCGGGCTGCTCGGTGATGTCGAAGATGGTCTCGTTGGTGTGGTAGGGGACCTCGTCGATACCCGGGATCGGCGGCACGAGGGGGCGCGACCCGGTGGCGATCACCAGGCGCCGGGCGGTGACCCGCTGGCTGCCGGCTCGCACGCTGTCGGGGCCGACGAAGGCGGCGTTTTCGCGCAGCACGCGCACGCCCAGGCCCTCGAAGCGCTCCTGTGAATCCATCGGCGCAATGGTGGCGATCACCCCTTTGACATGGGCCATGACCGCCGCGAAGTCGACCTTGGGTGCCGAGGCCTCCAGGCCGAACTTGGCTGCGTCACGCCAGGACACGGCGGCGGCAGCGGCCGCCAGCAGTGCCTTGGAGGGGACGCAGCCGCTGTTCAGGCAGTCGCCGCCCATCTCGCCGCGCTCGATCAGCACCGTGTCGAGGCCCAGCTGCGCTGCGCCGGCGGCAAGCGAGAGCCCGGCGGATCCTGCCCCGATCACGCAGAGATCGGCCTTGATCTCCGCCTTGCCGTCAGGCATCGGCGCGGCGTCGGCGCTGCCAACGCTTCCAAGCCACCGGCAGGAGCGCAAAGACCGCAAGGCCGACCAATGGCAAGAGCACCGCCGGATCGAGGATGATCGCGAAGTCGGGCTCGCCGCCTTGCGCAATCACCGTGCCGAGACCGTTGCCCAAGGCCGCATAGACCACCACCCCTGGAATGATCCCCAAGGCGGTGGCCAGGACGTAGATCCAGAGCTTCACGCCCAGCAGGGCCGGGACCAGGTTGACCAGCCAGAAAGGAAAGATCGGCAAGAGGCGCAACACCAGAAGATAGCTGAGCGCATCCTCTTGAAAGCCCTTTTCCATACGCTTCAGCCAAGGCGCGGCACGGGCCATCAGAACATCATGCAGCACCCCGCGGGCGGCCAGGAAGACGATGACCGACCCGAGGGTGGCCCCGCCGATCACCCATAGGGAAGCCACGAGGATGCCGAAGAAGTATCCGGCGAAGACCGTCACTAAGGTCGCAATCGGCAGAGACAGCGCCGTCACCACGGTATAGAGCCCGAACAGGCAGATGCCGGAGAGCAGAGGGGCCTTGTTGACCTGCCCATGCAGCCAGGCGCTGTTTTGCTTGATGGTCTCGAAACTGACCCCGCCTTGATACCACAAGATACAGAGTGCCGAGATGCTGGCCGCGACCAGCACGGCCAATGGTACCCAGCGTCGCCACGTGGCCTTTGCCGCGGCGCTTTCCCTCTGGCCCGATCCTTCCGGCAGATCTTGCATCTCTGCGTAGCCCATTCCTGCCTTGGCCCCGATCTCCGGCGGCTTCCCCACGCGCCGCGAGCCCATACATGCTTATGGCAAAGCGGCGGTGCATCCCGCGGCGCCTCAAAAGGCCGTGAAGGCACCGCCAGCCAAGGCCCTGCCCTGACCGCATAGGAGCGAGCGGGCTGGCGTCATTGACAGTAGCACCCTCGCCCTCTTATATGCCGCTTCCGCAGGAGCTGCAGCCTGACTTTCTGCAGCACTGCAATTTTGTCCATTCTGAATCGTTAGGAGTGTCGACGGTGAAGCGCACCTTCCAACCGAGCGTCGTGGTTCGTAAGCGCCGCCACGGGTTTCGCGCGCGCAAGGCGACCCCCGGCGGCCGCAACGTGCTGCGCCGCCGGCGGGCCCGCGGACGCAAGCGGCTTTCGGCCTAGTCCTTCGACCCACCCGCATGGCGCAGCGCCTGAGGCACCTCAAGAAGCGAGCCGAGTTTCTGCGGACCGCTGGCCGAGGCCGCAAGTGGGCGATGCCGGGCCTGGTCGTGCAGGCAGCAGCACGCGAGCCATGTGGTCAAGAGAGCGAAGCAATGCCACGCCTGGGCCTGACCGCCAGCAAGAAAGTCGGCAATGCCGTCGCGCGTAACCGCGCGAAGCGGCGCCTGCGCGCGCTTGCCAACGAGGTCCTCCCGGACCATGGCAAGCCCGGCATGGACTACGTGCTGATCGGCCGGCCGGCAACGCCCTGCCGGGCATACGCCGATCTGCGCCAGGACCTGCTGGTGGCGCTGGAGCGCCTGCATCGCCGGCGAGGCGAGGCCAGGCAGGAGCGCAGGCCGTGACCGGTAATTGGAGCATCAAGGCAGTCACCAGAGGCGTGACGATCGCGCCTTTCCTGGCGGCGATATGGATCTATCGCCTCTTTCTCTCGCCTTTTCTCGGCCGCCAATGCCGCTTTCTGCCCACCTGTTCGCACTATGCCGAAGAGGCGCTGCAGCGCCATGGGGCGATCAGCGGCAGCTGGCTGACGCTGAGACGCTTGGTCCGCTGTCACCCTTGGGGTGGTTCCGGATATGACCCAGTGCCCGACAAACTGAGCCAGTCCTCATCCCTGCCGGCGGCGGCTGGACCGCGGCGACAAGGCTGACCCCCTCATGGATCAACAAAAGAACCTCATCCTCGCCATCGTCCTGTCGATCGCCATCATCCTGGGCTTCAACTTCTTTCTGCTGCCGGATGTGGCACCGCCGCCACAGCAGCAACAGCAGACCGCGAGCCAGGCCGAAAGCGGCAGCGAGCCCAGCATCGACAGCGGCACCGGCACGGCCACGGGCGAGCCGCGCTCACGCGATGAGGTGCTGGCCGACCACCCGCGCCTGGCAATCGATACCGCACGCCTTGGCGGCTCGATCGACCTGCTAGGCGCCAAGCTGGACGACCTGATCCTCAAGGACTATCGCACGGAGCTGGCCAAGGACAGCCCGCTGGTGGAGCTGCTGGCGCCGCGCGGCAGCGCCTACCCCTACTTTGCCGCAGTGCGTTGGCAGACCGAGGACGGCACCCCGGTTCCGGACAAGGACACGGTCTGGAACGGCGAAACCAGCGCGCTCACCGCCGACAAGCCGGTAACACTGTTTTGGGACAACGGTCAGGGCCAGCGCTTCGAGATCGATGTCGCGGTCGACAAGAACTATCTGTTCACCTTGACCCAGCGGGTGATCAACTCGGGTGACAAGGCGGTCAGCTTGAAACCCTATGGGCTGGTCAACCGCGTCGGCATTCCGCCAACCCTGGATACCGCCTTCATCGTGCACGAAGGCCTGGTCGGGGTTGTTAACGACACCTACGAAGAGGTCGACTACGACAGCGTCGCCGAAGCCCCACGCGGCAAGATCGAGCATCGCAGCGACGGCGGCTGGATCGGCTTCTTCGACAAGTACTGGACGGTGCTGCTGATCCCCGATCAGGACCAGCTGGTCGACGCCCAGTTCCAATACCTTCGCCGCACCGACGGCGAGGTCTATCAGACCGACATGGTCTATCAGGCGATGGAAATCGCGCCGGGCGCCACCAGCGAGACCCGCTTCCGCCTCTTCGCCGGCGCGCGCGAGCCCAATCTGATCGATCACTACAGCGAGACCCTGGACATCGACAAGTTCTACCTGGCGGTGGACTACGGCTGGATCTTCTTCCTCGCGCGGCCGATCTATCTGGCGCTCAACTGGTTCCACGGTCTGGTGGGCAACTTCGGCGTGGCCATCCTTCTGCTGGTGGTCTGCGTGCGCATCCTGCTCTTCCCGCTGGCCAACAAAGCCTACAAGTCGATGGCCAAGATGCGGAAGCTGCAGCCGCGCATGCTGGAGCTGCGCGAACGCTACAAGGAGGACAAGCCGCGCTTCCAGAAGGAGATGATGCAGCTCTACAAGAAGGAAGGCGCCAACCCCGTGGCGGGCTGCCTGCCCATGCTTGTGCAGATCCCCATCTTCATCGCGCTCTACAATGTGCTCTACGGCACCATCCTGATGCGCCACGCGCCCTTCTTCGGCTGGATTCAGGACCTTTCGGCGCCCGATCCCACCTCGTGGATAAACCTGTTCGGCCTCTTACCCTTTACGGTTCCCGACCTGGGTATCCTCATGCTCTTCTCCCTGGGCATCTGGCCGCTGTTGATGGGCTTCACCATGTGGGCGCAGTACCGGCTGAACCCGCAACCGACCGACCCCCTGCAAGCCAAGATCTTCGCCTGGATGCCGGTGGTCTTCACCTTCATGCTGGGCCGCTTCGCCGCCGGCCTGGTGATCTACTGGGCCTGGAACAACCTGCTGTCGATGTGCCAGCAGGTGATCATCATGCGCCGCCAGGGCATTCCCATCGGCGGGAAGATGCCGAGCCTGCACATGCCGGGATCTTCGCCACCAGCGCCAGACCCGGAACCGCCGGCCGAAATCGAAAAGCCCAAAGCGGCGCCGGCACCAAAGCCTGCGTCGAAGCAAGAGTCAGGGCAGGTCAAGACGATGACCAAGACCAGGCAGAGCGGCGCCAAGGCATCCGGCAAGCAGGCCAGGCGCTCCAGCAACCCGGCGGCCAAGAAGCGCCGGCGGGGCTGATCGGCCTTGCCCGACGAAGAGAGCGCCGAGAGCCGCCTGGCCTTCGCCCGCTGGCTTTTCGCACAGCCCTGCCGCTTTGTTGCCGGTGCGGCCAGCGAAGCACGCTTGCCGGTCGAGACTGCCCCGGAAGTGGCTTTCGTCGGCCGCTCCAACGTCGGCAAGTCCAGTTTGGTGAACGCGCTTACCGGCCAGAAGACCCTGGCCAAGGTGTCGCGCACGCCGGGCCGGACCCAACAGCTGAACTTCTTCGATCTAGCCGGCCGCCTGATGCTGGTCGATCTGCCGGGCTACGGCTACGCCAAGGCGGCCAAGCGATCGGTGGAAGCTTGGACCGCGCTCACCCGGCGCTATCTCAAAGGCCGGCGCGGACTGGAACGCGTGCTGGTGTTGATCGATGCCCGGCACGGACTGAAGGAGAGCGATCGCGCGGTCATGACCGCCATGGACGAGGCCGCCCGCCCCTATCAGCTGGTGCTGACCAAGGCCGACCTGGTGAAGGCGTCGGAGCGAGACCAGGTGCTGGATGGCGTGAGCAAGGCTGCCGCCCGCTTCCGCGCGTCTCACCCCGAGGTTCTGCTGACCTCTGCGGAAAAGGGGGCCGGGGTCGATCAGTTACGACTCCACCTGGCAGCCCTGGCGTCGCCCGCCACTCGCGACTAGAGTTCTGCCACGTAGAGCGAAGACGGAAGAACGAGATGGCGGAAAGAAACATAGGGGACACCAAGGCCTGGCTGCGCACCGCGCGCGTCATCAGCGAAGCCCTGCCCTATATGCGCCGCTATGCCGGCAAGAGCTTCGTCATCAAGTATGGCGGCCATGCCATGGGCAATGCCGAGCTGGCGCGCCTCTTCGCCCGCGACATCGTGCTGCTGAAGCAGATCGGCATCAATCCCATCGTGGTGCACGGCGGCGGCCCGCAGATCGGCCAGATGCTGGACCGCCTGGCGGTGCAGAGCGAATTCGTCGACGGGCTTCGCGTGACCGACGCGCAAACCGTCGAGATCGTCGAGATGGTCTTGGCCGGCTCCATCAACAAGCAGATCGTCACTGCCATCAACGAGGCCGGCGGCACCGCTATCGGCATCTCCGGCAAGGACGGGCAACTGATACAGGCGGTCAAGCTGCGCCGCACCAAGCGCGACCCCGATTCCAACATCGAGAAGATCCTGGACCTGGGCTTCGTCGGCGAACCCAAGGCGATCGACCCTCATATCCTGGCCGGCCTGGAGCATTCCGGCATGATTCCCGTCATCGCCCCGATCGGCGTGGGCGCCCACGGCGAGACCTACAACATCAACGCCGACACGGCGGCCGGCGCGATCGCCGCAGCGGTGGGGGCGTCCCGGCTCTTGTTGTTGACCGACGTGGTCGGTGTGCTTGATGTCGACAAGAAAGTGATCGCCGACTTGGGCGTCGCCGACATCGCCCGGCTCAGGAGCGAGGGCGTGATCTCGGGCGGCATGATCCCGAAGCTGGAAACGTGCGTCTATGCGGTCGAGAACGGTGTCGACGCCGCCGTCATCCTGGACGGCCGCGTGCCGCATTCGCTCTTGCTGGAGATCTTTACGGAGCATGGACTGGGCACCTTGGTGCGCCGCTCTACCGGTCTTGTCTAGAACCCCTATCGAAGGAGGAACGCGCCCCATGAACAGGGACGCCTTGGAGAAGAGCATTCTGGCTGCTTGGGAGGTGCGCGACAGCCTGTCGCCGACCACCGAGGGAGAGGTCCGCGACAGGGTCAAGGAGGCGCTTGAGGCGCTCGATAGTGGCCAAATGCGGGTTGCGGAAAAGCGCGATGGCCAGTGGCACGTCAACCAGTGGCTCAAGATGGCGGTTCTGCTGTCTTTCCGCCTGAACGACTTCCGCACCATTCCGGGCGGACCTGGCGAGAACACGCAGTGGTGGGACAAGATCGAATCCAAGTTTGCCGGCTGGGGTGAGAATCGCTTCCGCGACGCCGGCTTTCGCTTGGTGCCCAACGCCGTCGTGCGCCACTCCGCCTATATCGCGCCGGATGTCGTCTTGATGCCGAGCTTCGTGAACCTGGGCGCGCACATCGACAGCGGCACGATGATCGACACCTGGGCCACCGTCGGCTCCTGCGTGCAGGTCGGTCGGAACTGCCACATCTCCGGCGGCGCCGGCCTCGGCGGCGTCTTGGAGCCGCTGCAGGCAGGCCCGGTGATCATCGAGGACAACTGCTTCATCGGTGCGCGCTCCGAGGTGGTCGAAGGCGTGGTGGTCGAAGAAGGCTCGGTCATTTCCATGGGAGTGTTCATCGGCCAGTCGACCAAGATCATCGATCGCGAGAGCGGCACGATCCATCAAGGCCGTGTCCCGGCCTATTCGGTGGTGGTGCCCGGCACTTTGCCAGGCAAGCCTCTGCCCGACGGCAGCCCCGGCCCCGGCCTCTATTGCGCGGTCATCATCAAGCGGGTGGACGAGAAGACCCGTGCCAAGACCTCGATCAACGATCTGTTGCGGACCTGACCGGCGTGAAGAACGGCTCGCTCGACCCGATTGTGCTGGCGCGTGACCTGATCCGCTGCCCCTCGATCACACCCGCGGAAGGCGGCGCGCTCGACTACCTACAGGGCGTGCTCGAGGCCTTGGGGTTCCGCTGCCAGCGCCGGGTCTTCCAAGCGCCGGAAACCGAGCCGGTCGACAATCTTTACGCCCGCCGGGGCGAGCGGGGCCCCAATCTCTGCTATGCCGGGCACACGGACGTGGTTCCGCCCGGCGATCCGGCGGACTGGAGTGTGGATCCCTTCGGCGGCGTGGTGCGCGACGGCTGGCTGATCGGTCGTGGTGCGGTCGATATGAAGGGCGCGATTGCCGCCTATGTCGCCGCCCTTTCTCGTTTCTTCGATAAGACTGCGCCAAGCGGCTCGCTGTCGCTGCTGATCACCGCCGACGAAGAGGGCCCCTCGGTCAACGGCACGCGCAAGATGCTGGAGTTCCTGCGTGCTGCGGGCGAGCAGTTGGACGCCTGTATCGTCGGCGAGCCGACCAGCGTCGAGCGGGTCGGCGACATGGCAAAGATCGGCCGTCGCGGCAGCCTGAACGGCTGGCTGACGGTGAAGGGCATTCAAGGCCACGCGGCCTATCCTCATCTGGCGGACAACCCCGCCCATCGCCTGGTCCGTCTGCTGCAACTCTTGACCGAAGAGCCGCTCGACGGCGGCAGCGATCACTTCCAGCCGACGAGCCTGCAGGTGACGACCATCGACATCGGCAATCCGGCGACCAACGTCATTCCCGCCAGTGCGCGTGCACGCTTCAACGTGCGCTTCAACGACCTCCATCACAGCCGGGACGTCGAGGCCTGGGTGCGCCGTCGCATCGCCCGCGTCGGCGGCGAGGTCGAGCTTGACGTCAAGGTCGGGAGCGAGTCCTTCCTGATCCCGCCCGGGCCCTTGAGCGCGGCGGTGTCGACGGCGGTCGAAAGCGTGACCGGCAAAGCGCCGGAGCTGGGCACCACCGGCGGCACGTCGGATGCGCGCTTTATCAAGGACGCCTGTCCGGTGATCGAGCTGGGCCTGCGCAACGAATGGGCGCACAAGGTTGACGAGCGCGCCCCACTGGACGACATCGTGACCCTGACCGAGATCTACGGGCGGGTCCTGGAACGCCTGGCCGCCTAAGGCGACGCGGAGTGCTGTGATGTTCCCAACTGGCGAAGAGCTGCGCCGCGGCCTGGCTGCCGTCGTGCCACTCTTCTCGTTCGACGACAGCGGCCTCAGCCTGCTGCCGCGGGACGGCCCCTCTGCGCTGCGCTCCTTCCTGGTCATGTCTTTGACCCTGCCGCCCTTTGTGGTCCAGATCCTGGTGCTGCAGCGCGACCAGGCGATGGAACCCCTGGGGCTGCATTTCTTCTTCGTCTGGCTTTTAGCCTATGTGGTCAGCTGGGTCTTGCTGCCGCTGCTGGTGCTGGAGTTCGGCCAGGGCAAGCCTTTCGAGAGCCGCGTCGCCCACTTCATCATCGCCTACAACTGGCTGCAGCTGCCCATCGAGTACATGCACTTCATCGCCGACATTCTGCCGGAAGGTTTGGGCAGCCTTCTCGCCTTTATCGTGTTGCTCTTCGGCCTGTCGCTGCAGTGGTTCGTGGTCAAGCGGACCTTGGGTTTCGCCGGCCTGGGCGCTACGGCGCTGGTCGGCCTCGCCTTCTTCTTGAACATCATCATCTTCCTGGTGGCGTCCGACATGACCGAGTTGGTGCCGAAGCTTCAGGATCCATAGTCGACCGCCATGAGGCAAAGGCCGTGCGGCGGCGCCGTCGGCCCGGCCAGGCGGCGATCCTTCGCCGCCAGGATCTCGCCGACATGGGCCGCTGACCAGCGGCCCTCTCCTACCCACTTCAGCGTGCCGACGATGATGCGCACCTGATTGTACAGGAAGGAGGGGGCGGAGAGCTCGAACACCAATTCCTCGCCCCTGGCGTGGATCTCGAGGCGCGAGAGTGTGCGCAAGGGCGATTTGGCCTGGCATCCGGCAGCGCGAAAGCTGGTGAAGTCGTGGCGTCCCGGCAGGTGGGCGGCCCCTTCCTGCATGGCCGCCAGATCCAATGGCGAGGGCACCCACCAGGCCCTCCGGCGCTCCAGAGCAGCCGGCGCCCGGCGATTGAGGATGCGATAGCGGTAATGGCGCGCGGTGGCGGAGAAGCGGGCGTGGAAGTCCTCGCCAACCGGCTTCGCGTCCAACACCGAGATGGGCTGCGGCTTCAGATGGTAGTTGAGCGCAAGGCAAACCACGTCGGGAGAGGCCTCGCGAGAAATCTCGGTGTGTGCCACCTGCGCCAGGGCGTGCACGCCGGAATCCGTACGGCCGGCGCCGGTTACCGTCTCCGCCGTGCCGGTGAAGGCCTCTACCGCCGCTTCCAGGCATTCTTGCACCGATAGCCCGCTGGCCTGGCGCTGCCAGCCGACGAAGGCGGTGCCGTCGTACTCCAGGGTCAGGCGGTAGCGGGTCACGGCAAGAGGGTTCCGGCCGGGATTGGAAATCCGCGCAGGAAGGCCTCTGCCGCTTGACCGGCCCGCCCGGGCCGCTGCAGCTCCAAGAGCCTAAGGGCGCCGTCAGCACAGGCGACGGTCAGCGCGCCGTCCAGGACGCGGCCAGGCTCTCCGCTACCAGGCTGTAATGAGGCGCGCAGAACCTTGACCCGCTCTCCTGCAATCTCGAAGTGGCTGCCGGGCCAGGGGGTGAAGGCCCGTACCTGACGCTCCAGGCAGCCGGCCGGCCGCTGCCAATCGAGCCGGCTCTCCGCGCGGCTGAGCTTGGCGGCATAGGTCACCCCTTCTGCCGGCTGTGCGACAGCGATCACAGCGCCGCTTGCAACGTCTTCCAAGGTGGAGACCAGCAGGCGGGCACCGATCTCCGCCAGTTCGTCATGCAAGCTTTGCCCCGTGGTCTCGGGCCCGATCGGCAGCGAGGCGCGCGCCAGCATAGGGCCGCTGTCCAAGCCCTCGTCCATCTGCATGATGGTGACGCCGCTTTCGGAATCGCCGGCCAGGATGGCCCGCTGTATGGGTGCGGCACCGCGCCAGCGCGGCAGAAGGGAGGCGTGAAGGTTGATGCACCCCAGTGTCGGCGCGTCGAGCACCGGCCGCGGCAGAATCAAACCGTAGGCGACGACGATTGCCGCATCCAGGCCGAGGCCCACGAACTCCGCTTGGGCCTCAGCCGTCTTCAAGCTGGCAGGAGTCCTGACGGCCAGCCCCAGGCGCTTGGCAGCGATGGCAACCGGCGTATCGCGCAAGGCCTGCTTGCGGCCGGCCGGGCGGGCCGGTTGACTATAGACCGCAGCGATCTCGTGCCCCGCCTCCGCCAAGGCATGCAGGGCGGGCAGCGCGAAGTCCGGGGCCCCCATGAAGGCCAGGCGCAAGCCAGCCATGCCGACCCGTCCCCTAGGCGCTGGCCAAGACGCCTTGCTTCTTGGCCTTCAAGAGCTTGCGTAGGATCATATTGCGCTTGAGCGCCGAGATGTGATCGACGAAGAGGATGCCGTTCAGGTGGTCGATTTCGTGCTGGATACAGGTCGCAAGCAGCCCCTCGGCTGCCAACTCCTGCGCCGTTCCGTCCCGTCCCAGATAGGCGATGCGGACCGCGCGCGGCCGCACCACGTCGGCGTAGTGTTCGGGCAGAGACAGACAGCCCTCGTTGTAGGTGACGTCGTCGTCCGAGACCCAGGTGATCTCCGGGTTGGCCAGAAAGTGCGGTTCGCGCTCTGCCCCTTCCGGGGCGACGTCCACCACGATGATCCGCCTCAGGACTCCGACCTGTGGCGCCGCCAAGCCGATTCCAGGCGCCTCGTACATCGTGTCCAGCATGTTGTCCATCAGCCGGCGGACATCGTCATTCACGGACTCGACCGGCGCAGCCACTTTCTTCAAGCGCGGATCGGGGGCGATGAGGATGGAGAGCAAAGCCATGGAAGCGGGTCTTTCGTCGGAAGTGGTCGCGTGCGCTAGGCAGATGATAGCTGGTATGGCGGCGATTAGGCGTCAAGCGGCAGAATCGTTCGACCGTTCCGGGGCCGGCAAAGCCGTCTCCTCCTCCTGCGCGGCCTTCTCGATCAGCTCCTGCGCAAGGCTTCTCTTGGCTTTGGCGCCAAGCTCTCGCAGCTTGTTCGCCTGCAGGACCAGGTTGTCGCGGCCTTGGGAAAGCTTGCCATAAGCCTTGTCATAGCTGATCCGGGCCTGATCCATGCGCTTACCCAATTCCTGCATGTCGCCGACGAAACCGGCGAACTTGTCGTAAAGCTTGCCGCCGCGTTCGGCGATCTCTTCGACGTTCTTGCTGCGTTTGTCGATGCGCCAGAGGTTGTGCACCGTCTTCAACGCCACCATCAGCGCGGTCGGGGTGGCCAGCACGACATTGAGCTCGAGCGCCTCGTCGACCAATTCCCGGCTGTCCTGGACTGCGGCCGAAAGCGCCTCTTCGATCGGCACGAACATGATCACGAACTCAGGCCCCCGACCGCCGACCGCCTGATAGCCCTTGCCGCCCAGGCCGCGCAGGTGCTCGCGCAGGGAGCGAACGTGGCTGGTGAGCGCCGCGTTGCGAGCCTCGGCCGTCTCGGCGTTGGCGTAGGCCTCGAAGGCCGTCAGCGAGACCTTGGCGTCGATAATGACGCGCTCGCCGTTTGGCAGGGGGACGATCACGTCGGGGCGGAGGCGTGCACCCGTTTCATCGCTGTGGCTGACCTGGGTGTAGAACTCCTCGCCCTCGCGCAGGCCCGAGCGTTCCAGGATGCTGTTCAACAGCATCTCGCCCCAGGCGCCCTGCGTCTGGGTCTTGCCCTTCAGCGCGCGGGTCAGGTTCTGGGTCTCCAGGTTCATCTGCTGACTGCTTTCCATCAGGCCCTTGATCTGCTGCGAAAGCCCGGCGCGCTCCTTGGTGCTCTCGCGTTGCACCACTTCCAGGCTTCTTTGAAACTCGCCGATTCCCTTGCGCAGAGGCTCCAGCAAGCCGCCGATTTGGGTTTCGTTTTGCTTGGCGAAATTCTGGCCCTGCTTGGCCAGGATCTCGGTCGACAGCAGCTTGAACTCCTTGGTCATGCGCTCGCGCGCGTCTTCCAGAAGCGCCAGCTTTTCCTTCGCTTGCCGCTCGGTCTGCTCGTGGGATTCCCTAAGCCTGGCCAGCTCTTCCTGACGGCTGGCGGTCTGGTGCCGTGCTTCCTCCAGCTGCCGGCGCAGCCCGTCGCGTTCGTCGGCTGTCTTGGCCAAAGCCGCGGCACGCTCGTCCAGCTGTGCCTCCTTCGCTGCCAGCTGGCTTGCCAGGTGTGCCAGCTCGGCGCGACGAGCCGTCAGTTCGGAGTCTGCTTCGACCAGGCGCCTCGCCTCCGCTTCCGCCAAGCTCAGCCGCGCCTGCAAATCGGTGAGCGTTGCGCCCAAGGCTTCGTTGCGTTGGCTCTGAGCGCGGCCGCGCCACCAAACCCAGAACACGCCCGCTGCCAACAGCAAGGCCAAGGCGAGGGCCAGCGACAGCGCAAGGACTTCGGTCTGAGTGCCCATCGGGCCTCCCTTCTCGGTCACGGCACTCTCTTCTAGCCTATGCGATAGCAATCCGCAGAGCGGTCTCTTGCAGCCTTCTCCGACGCTTGGTCCTACCGTCCCGCCGCAAGCGCTAGGCCGTCCGCACCAACCCCTGCTCCATCGCCTTGATGACGATCTCGGTCCGGTTGCGGGCACCGAGCTTGTCGCTGAGGTTGCGCAGGTGCAGCTTCACCGTGGTTTCCTGAATCTGCAGGCTGCGCGCGATCTCCTTGTTAGAGGCGCCATGCGACAGGCGCTGCAGGACCTGCGCCTCGCGCGGGCTGAGTGCGCCTGCATTGCGCAAGCGGCTGTCGCGATCGCGCATGTCCGGCATGATGGCGGAGGGAATATAGCGCTCGCCCGCGACCACCAAGCGCAAGGCGTTGACCAGGGCCTTGCCCGCCAAGGTCTTGGGCACGAAGCCGCGTATGCCGAGATCGTAGGCCTCGTCGATGTCGCCGTGCGAGATTGCCCCGGACATCAGCACGATCGGCAAATCAGGGTGCAGCTCCGAGACGCGGCTGACGCCTTCCAAGCCCTGCATGCCGGGCATTCGTAAATCGAGGAGAATGACGTCGAAGCTCTCTTCCTCCAACAGGCCCAAGGCACGATCCAGATCCTCGACCGCGCTCACCTTGATGGTGGGGTCGTCGCGCGACATGATGGCGATCAAGCCATCGCGCACCAAATCATGATCATCAGCTAATAATACTTTCATATCCCCACCCTTCGCCTCTGGATTTCGACATGCCAGATGCGTACTCACTTCTGAATCTAGCGCCGGATTCAGAGAACAATCAAGTATCGAACCGTCCGCGCGGCTCAGTTCGAGAGCGCTGCAGTCAGGACTCTGCCGTCAACCGGCTTCTTGATGACAGTGGTGACATTGTTTGGCAAGGCGCCCACCGATCCGGGCAAGCCGGTGCAAATAATAACTGGTAACTCAGGGCGCAGTTCCAAGAGCTGTCGGGCAAGCGAGGTGCCGTCGATGTGGGGCATCTGCTGGTCGGTGATCACCAGGTCCCACGCTTGAGGATCGTCCTTCAGCACGCCTATGGCATCACCGGGGTGGTCGAGAAAGGCCGATCGATGCCCCAGTGCCTCCAACTGCATGGTCAGCGACTCTCCGGCCAAGGGATCGTCGTCGACAACCAGGATCCGTGCTTCCTCGGGTAGGTTCAGTCGATAGATTGGCAAGAAGAGAGCGGCGCGCGTACCGCCGCCTGGCGTGCTGCAAAGGGTAACGACGCCACGGTGGACCTCCGCCACCGCCTTGGCGGTCGAGAGCCCCAGGCCGCGCACGGCCTTGTCGTCCTTGGTCGAGAAGTCCGGCTCGAAGGCCTGCTTGATCACCGCCTCGTCCATGCCGCAGCCGCTGTCTTCGACGCTGACGCAGACCATCTCCACGCCATTGGGCCAGCGTCCGCGCTTGGCTGAATAGGCCCAGCCGTCTTCTTCCGGCTTTTCGACGCCAATCTCTTCGACGCCCACCTTGATGGCACCGCTCCTGCTTCCCATAGCGTCACGGGCGTTCACCAGGAAATTCATAATCATCTGGCCCAGCTGGGCTTGATCGCCTTGCACAGAAATCTCGCTGTTCGAGACGCGCAGGCGCAGTTCCTGTCCATGTGGCAAGGTCGCGCGCAGCATATCGCTGGTGTCGCGCGCCAAGCGCACCAGGTCGACCCTGCTCTTGGTCACCTTGCGGTTGATGTAGGAGTCCTGCAGGCGTTCCACGATCTCCTCTGCATGCCCTACCGCGCTGCCGATCTTGCCCAGCAAGGTACCGGCTTTGGACGAGGGAGCGCATTCGCCCTCCAGGGCGCCGACGAAGGCGGAGATTGCGGTCAGGACATTGCTGAAATCGTGCGCCACGACACGGGCTAGCTGGCCGACGGCCTCCATGCGCTCGGCCTCGAATAGGCGCTGCATCACCCGCTGCTGCTCGGCGTCGGCCTTCAGCTTCTCGGTGATGTCTCGCATGACGCAGAGAATGCCGCGCCCGGGCAGCAGATTGAGCGACAGCTCTTGCTGCTGGGTTTCGCCATAGTTGTTCACCGCCTGCGCCGTACCCCGCCACGATCCGCGCCCATTCAGCTGCGGGAGGATTTCACGATCGAAGCGCTCCAGCTCCTCGGCGTCGTAGAGAACCCGCCAGGAGCGTCCAAGCAAGGCGGCAGCGGAATCGAACTTCATCAGCCGAGCATGGGCTTCGTTCAGATAGGTGTAGATTCCCTGCTCGTCGGTGATGGAAATGCCGTCGGCCGCCCCTTCGATGGCTGCCAGACGCCATTGCAGCTGCGCCTCGGCGATGCGTATGTCGCTGACGTCTCGGTGAATGGAGATGCGCTGGCCGGCCTCGGTCTCGTGCTCGATGATGCAGATATGCCGCCCGCTCGAGGTGATGCGCTCCCAGCGATCCGATCGCCGCCGCTTGCCGTCGCCAGCCATGCCTATACGCCGACTGCCGGAGGTGAAGGCGCCGGCTGCGATGATCTGACGCCAAAGCCGCCCCTCGTCGATCCCCGGCTCGCAAATCGAGCGCGCCTGGGGATAGATGTCGAAGAAACGACGATTGGCGAGGATCAATTTGCCGCCGGGATCGAATAGCAGCAGTCCGTCATCAAGGCTGCGCAGGGCGTCCCTTAAGGCGGCCTCGGCGTTCTCCGCCCTTAGGCGCGCATCATAGAGCTCACTGCTCTTGTCCTCCAGCAGGCGTTCGGCCTCCTGACGGGCACGGATTTCCCGGTCGAGTTGACGTTTGAGCAGCTCTTCGCGATCCATCAGCCGGCCATCCCTGCTCGCTTGTCAGCCCAGCTGCATGTCGTCAGCTCTCCGGCAGGGCCACGCGGAACTGGGCCGCGCGCCCGTCTTTGGGCGGCAAATCGGTCCGTTGAACCTGGGTGTCGATCCCCAAGTGGTCCAGGGTACCCAAAACCATTCCCTCTGCGAGGTCCGCCATCGGCCGTGGCGATCGGTACTCCACGACAACCCATCCGTCTTTTGCCTCTTGAACCTGAAGAGAAGGTACCACGGAGTCGGGATAGAGCTTCACGTAGTTTGCATGAATGAGACCTTGGAGTGATGCAAGCATCTTCTCCAGGCCCAGGCCTTCCCCCTCGTCCTTCGATTGCGTGGCGATGAAATAGGCAATGGTGCGACGCCCGCACTCGCGCAGGATGTCTGCTTGCGAAGCGCCGCTGACGCGTTGCAGCGACTGCACCAAGGTGTAGAATTCCTCGACCGGATAATCGCCGACCGTCGTATAGGCGCCATGGCGCGCAAGATTCGCGTCGTCGAGCATCTCTTCGACCACGACCGGCCCGAATTGCTCTTCCACGACGCCCATGAGGGCCCTGAACACGACACCCTTCATAGCTTGCTCACCCCGAAAGCGGCAGTCCCTCCTAGTGCATAGTCCTAGCAACACGCGGAAAAACGCAATCCCGCGTTTGAAAACCTACCCAATCACATATGGCCGTTCATTCAAACCATTCCTGGCGATCGCATGACCTGTTTGACCGAGCGAGCGCGGACGGGATAGTCTGGTCTCCAAGAACACATCGGATAAGTACCGTCAGCTTTCAATAGCTGTCATAGAATGGGGAAGTTATGAACACAAGGAAGACACTTGCTGCGGTCCTGACGGCCGGGCTCATGGTTTCCGGCGGTGGCTTGGCCGCCGAGACCTTGGTGGTTGCGAACTGGGATGGCTACATGCCTCCCGATCTCTTGGAGAACTTCGCGAAAGAGAAGGGCATAGAGGTCGAGTTCACACCGCACGCGACGAACGAAGAGATCATGGGCAAGTTCATGGCCAATCAGGGAGAGGGCTACGACGTCGTCTTCCTGTCGAGTCCCTTCGCCCAGGCGCTCGACAAGCTGGGCCTGGTGGCAGAGCTGGATCACGCCCAGATCCCCAACCTGGCCAACTACTTCGCCGCCGCCCGCGAGCTGCCCTACGATCCAGGCAACCGCTATTCGGCCCCCTACGCCTGGGGCACCACCGGCATCTGCTATCGCGAGGACCTGGTCGAGGCAGCGCCGGACAGCTGGAACGACCTCTTGGACCCCAGCCCCGAGCACAAGGGCAAGGTCACCATGCTGCAGACCGACCGCTGGCTGATGCAGCCGGCGCTCTTCGTCCTGGGCTATTCGGTGAACGAGACCGATCCGGAGAAGCTGGCCGAGGCGCGCGACCTCCTGATCAAGGCCAAGGACGGCCTGCTCGCTTACGACGACACCACCTTCTATTCCAAGCTGGTCTCGGGCGAAGCGGTCCTGGTGCAGGGTTGGGACGGCTGGTGCAACTACGGCATCGCCGAGACCGACAAGATCAAGTTCATCCTGCCCAAGGAAGGCGCGGATCTGTGGGTCGACACCATGGTGGTGCCCAAGGCGTCCGAGAACAAAGAGCTGGCCTATGCTTTCATCGACTACGTGCTGCGCCCGGAGGTGCACTCTTGGGTCGCCTCCAACATCCTCTACAAGGTGCCCAACGAGGCCGCCATGGCTGAGGTCGATCCGGGCTTGATCGAGACCTTCCCGAACCTCGGCATGAAGCCGGACGAGCTTTTGCAGCTCGAGCTGGTGGAAGACTTGGGCGAAGGCCAGCGCGCCTTCACCCGCGCCGTGCAGGAGGTTCTGTCCGCCAACTGACAGATGGGCCGGGGTGCTGTTACGGCACCCCGGCCAAAGCGATTCCATGCGCTTGAAGTCCCCCAGCGCCTCTGCCTTGTTGATGGCGCCCGGCCTGGGCTGGCTGGCGCTGTTTCTGGTCGTGCCCTGTGCCATCGTCTTCCTGCTGGCCTTCTTCCAGCGCGGCATCTATGGCGGGGTGGACTATGTGCTGACCCTGGAGAATTTTCAGCGCGCGCTCGATCCGCTCTACCTTTCGATCCTTTGGCAGTCATCGCTTCTTGCCGGCGAGGCGACCGGGATTGCGCTCCTGATCGGCTATCCGGCGGCCTACGCCATCGCCAGGGCGAGCCAGCGCTGGCAAGCGGTCTTGCTGGTGCTGGTGATGCTGCCTTTCTGGAGCAACTATCTGATCCGCACCTATGCCTGGATCGTGCTCTTGAACCGAAAGGGCGTCGCCAACGAGGCCCTGGTCGAGTGGGGCGTGATCGCCGAGCCCCTCTCGCTGCTCTACAACAACGGCGCCGTCATCACCGGGCTGGTCTACAACTATCTGCCCTTCGTCATCCTGGCGGTCTATGCCTCGCTGTCGCGCCTCGACCGCAGCTTGCTGGAGGCCTCCGAGGATCTGGGGGCGCCGCCGTGGCGCAGCTTCTTGCGGGTAACGCTGCCCTTGTCGCTGCCGGGCGTCGCGGCCGGCGGCATCTTCGTCTTCGTGCTGTCGATCGGTAACTTCATCACCCCCGACCTCTTGGGCGGCGGTCGCATCCAGATGGTCGGCAACCTGATCTACGACCAGTTCCTGACCGCGCGCGACTGGCCCTTCGGCGCGGCCCTTTCGATGCTGCTGATCGCGATCATGCTGCTGCTGCTCTTCGCCCAGGCCTTGGCCGTGCGCCGCGCAGGCGGGCAGCGGAAGGGGGGCTGATGGGGCTGCGCCTTCACCTCGGCCTGGTCTATATTTTCCTCTACGGGCCGATCTTGCTGCTGATGGTCCTGAGCCTGAACGACTCCGGCCTCCCGACCGCCTGGTCGGGCTTCTCCTTGCGCTGGTACGAGGCGCTGGCGGAGAACGCGGCCATTCAGCGCGCAGCCCTCAACAGCCTCATCGTGGCCGGCGCCTCCACGGTGATCGCCACCGCGCTCGGCACCTTGCTGGCGATCGGGGTCGAGCGGCGGCGCGGTTCGGCCGCCTTGGATGCCTTGCTCTTCGCGCCGATGATCATCCCGGACATCGTTCTGGCCATCGCGCTGCTTTCCTTCTACTTCATGCTGAGCTTCTCGCTGGGTCTGCATTCCATCATCTTGAGCCACGTGGTCTTCAACATCGCCTTTGCCTGCGCAGTCGTGCGCGCGCGCCTGAAGCACTTCGATTGGGCGATGATCGAGGCCTCCGAGGATCTTGGCGCATCGGCGCTCACCACCTTCTTCCGAGTTACCTTGCCGGCCATATTGCCGGGCGTGATCGCCGCCGCCTTGCTGGCCTTCACGCTCTCGATCGACGAGTTCATCATCGCCTTCTTCACCGCCGGCGCCGGCCTGTCGTCGACCACCTTGCCGATGCAGGTCTATTCCATGATCCGTTTCGGCGTGACGCCGGAGATCAACGCACTGGCGACCCTCTTCCTCCTGACCAGTTTTACGCTGGTGCTCTTCGCCCAGCGGCTGAGCGGCCGCCGCGGGGCCTTCGCATGAGCGCCGTCATCGGAGTCGAGAGCGCTACGCGCCGCTTCGGCAACGTCGTTGCCGTGGATGGGGTATCTCTCGAGTTGGCCGAGAACGAGTTCTTCGCGCTGCTAGGCCCCTCGGGCTGCGGCAAGACCACCTTGCTGCGCCTAATCGCCGGCTTCGAGCGCCCCGACAGCGGGCGCATCCTGATCGAGGGCCGCGACGTGACGGCCATTCGACCGCGCCAGCGCCCGGTGAACCTCATGTTCCAATCCTATGCCCTCTTTCCACACATGACGGTCGCCGGCAATGTCGCCTATGGGCTGGAGATGGAGCGTTTGGCCAAGCCGGAGATCACCAGCCGGGTCGGCGAGGTTCTGGAGATCACCGAGCTCGGTGAACTGGCCAAGCGCAAGCCCGACCAGCTTTCCGGCGGCCAGCGCCAACGCGTGGCACTGGCCAGAGCCTTGGTGAAGCGCCCCAAGGTCCTGCTGCTGGACGAGCCCTTGGCGGCGCTCGACCGCCAGCTGCGCGAACAGATGCAGCTGGAGCTGAAGCGCCTGCAGCACGAGGTCGGCATCACCTTCTGCATCGTCACCCACGATCAGGAGGAGGCCCTGGTGATGGCCGACCGCGTAGCCCTGATGCAGGAGGGCCGCATCGCCCAGCTTGGCCGCCCGCAAGAGCTCTACGAACACCCGGCCTCGCGCTTCGTCGCAGGCTTCATCGGCTTGATGAACTTCTTCGAGGGCGAGGCGGTGGGCGAGGGCCTGTCCCACCCGGCGCTGGGCCTGCTGCGGGGCCGGCTGCCCGAAGGCTTGGCGGCAGGAATGCCTGCGAGCCTGGCCGTTCGCCCGGAACGGATCGTCGTGGGTCCGGCAGCCGCGAGCCTAGACAACAAGCTCCACGGCCGCCTGCTTGAAATCGCCTATCGTGGCGGAGACCTCTTGCTGCAAATGCAATCGACAGGCCTTGCCAGTCCGCTCTTGGCACGCCTAGGCGTGGCGAACGTCTCAGAAGAGCTGTCGCCCGGACAGGAGCTTCTCTTCGGTTGGCGCTCTGCGGACTCGCGCATCTTGCCCGAAACCGACTAGCCTGGCGCGCGACAGATAACAGTGGAGGATTAAGAATGACCGGCAAGACCATCGCCTTTTTTCCGGAGGCCGCCTTCGGGCCGGCGCTGAATTCGGTCGGCATCGCCCAGGCCTGCAAGGAATTGGGGCACAGGCCGGTTTTTCTGTGCGATCCGGGCTTCACCGGGGTTTTCGCCGGCTATGGCTTCGAAGAGGTGCCGGTGCCGATGTCGGAGCCGATGGAGCCGGAGGAGATGGCCAAGTACTGGTCCGACTTCATCAACGGCCACATTCCGAACTTCAACAAGTCGCCCTACGAGCAGATCGGCAACTACGTGAAGGACTGCTGGGAGGCTATCGTCTCCACTGCGGTCTGGGCCGAGAAGACCCTGCCGGAAAGCCTGAGGAAGATCGGCCCGGACCTGGTCGCCATCGACAACGCGATCGTCTTCCCGGCCATCAAGCGCTATTGCGAGCGCAAGGGCCGGCCTTGGGTGCGCGTCATCTCCTGCTCGGAGAACGAGATCCCGGATCCCGAGATTCCGCCGCATCTTTCCGGCTGCGGCGAGCACGACGAGGCCTGCTTCAAGTCCTTCGATGCGCGCTTCAACGAAGTGATCGAGCCGATCCACGAGGACTTCAACAGGTTCCTGAAGGACTGCGGGCAGAAACCCTATCCCCTGGGCCAGTTCTTCGAGGCCTCGCCCTTCCTCAACCTGCTGCTCTACCCGGAGCCGGTGAAGTTCAAGCGCAGCCAACCGCTGGACCCCAAGCGCTTCCAATACCTCGAAGGCTGTGTGCGTGAGGAGGCGGCCTATGAAGTTCCGGCCTTCGGTGCGCATCAAGACAAGCCCCTGATCTACCTCTCCTTCGGCTCGCTGGGCGCGGGCGACATCACCCTCATGAAGCGCCTGATCGAGACCCTGGGCCGTCTGCCGCTCAGGGCACTGGTGAACGTCGGCGACTACAAGGATGAGTACGGCCCTCCGCCGCCCAACGTGCACCTGGACCAGTGGTACCCGCAGCCCTCGGTAATCGCCCAGGTCGACGCGGTGATCCACCACGGCGGCAACAACTCCTTCACCGAATGCCTCTTCTTCGGCAAGCCGGCATTGATCATGCCTTACGTCTGGGACGGGCACGACAACGCGACGCGCGTGGCCGAGACCGGGCACGGGCTGAAGCTACATCGCGCCGACTGGAGCGAGGAGCAATTGGCCGGTGCGCTGGAGACGCTTTTGACCGACCGGGCGATGCAGGAGCGACTGGCGCGCACCAAGGCGCACATGCAAAGCGAAAAGGGCACCGAAAAGGCGGCACGCCTGCTGGACGGCCTGTTGCGGGGTGCGGCTTGATGCCGGTTGCCAGCCTGCGCCAGCCGAAGGCGGTCAGCGCGCTCACGGACTGGGGCGTCATCCCCACCATGCTGGAGGGCAGGTCGCATACCTCCGGCAAGCTGCTGCACCGCAACGAGGATGGCTCGTCCGAATGCGGGATCTGGGTCTGCACGCCCGGCCTCTGGGCATGCCACGTCGAGCGCGACGAGTTTTGCCACTTCCTGGAGGGCCGCTGCACCTACACCGCCGACGACGGCCAGGTGATCGAGATCGAGGCCGACACCATCGCCTTCTTCCCGGCCGGCTGGCGCGGCAGCTGCCGGGTCGAGGCCACGGTGCGCAAAGTCTACATGATACGTTAGCGCCGGAGTTGCGGACGCGCCGAATCCGCGCCCAAGGCCTGACCTTCTGGTCAGTATTGCGCGCTTTCGCAGTTGGGTAGTCTCCCGGCATCGACGAAGGGGCACTGGGTGGACGGCAAGGTGCACAGGACTAGGGCACTCATCGCAATTCTCTTGGCGTTGCCGCTGACTGCTTGCGAGCAGGAGGCGCCGCCGGAGGTGGAAGAGCGGGTACGATCGATCCGCGCGTTGGAGGTGGTCGACCGCGGCAGCGGCGAGTTCCGAAGCTTTCCCGGCGTGGTTCGCGCCGTCGACGTCTCGCAGCTGTCATTCGAAGTCGCCGGCAACACGCGCGAGGTCAATGTCAATCAGGGCGACCGCATCACCCGGGGCATGGAGCTGGCGACTTTGGATCCGGCTACCTACCAGCTGAACGTGGAGTCCGCACAGGCAGACGTCGGCCGGGCCGAGGCCGAGTTGAACCAGAAGGCGACAGACCTGGATCGCCAGCAAAAGCTCTTCGCCAAGGGTTGGGTTGCCAAGGCGGCCCTGGATCAGTCGGAAGCCGCCTACAAGAGCGCCGACAACCAGCTGCGCTATGCGCAGTCTCGGCTGAACCTCGCCAAGCGCGACTTGGAGAAGACGGTGATGGCGGCCCCCTTCGACGGCATCATCGCGCAGCGCCTGGTCGAGCCCTTCCAAGAGGTGACGCGCGGCGAGCCGGCCTTCGAAGCCTATGTCGAAGGCGCGATGGAGGTTGCCATCGACGTGCCCGAGACGGTGGTCGGCTCCATCGAGCTGGGCCTGCCGGGGCTGGCGGTCTTCCCCACTGACGACATCGGCACCCTGAACGGCCGCGTCACCGAGATCAGCTCGGCCGCCAACGAGGCCAACACCTTCGAAGTGGTGATTACGCTGGACGAAGCACCGCCGGCCGTTCGGCCAGGCATGTCGGCCTCGATCGAGCTGATCCTTGCTGCCGGCGGGGCGGCGGACTCCTTCCTGGTGCCGCTCTCCGCCATCCTGCCAGGCGAAGAGCAGGGCCGCGGCTATATTTTCGTCTTCGACCGCGACAGCTCCACCGTGCGCAAGCAAGCGGTCTCCGGCGGCGGCGTGCAGGACAACTTGATACTGGTACGCGAAGGCATCTCGTCCGGCGACATCATCGCCACGGCGGGAGTCTCCTTCTTGCGCGACGGGCAGAAGGTCCGTCTGGCCGAGCAATAGACAGCCGAGCGGCGCGCGGTCATGGAAGGCATCACCCGCTTCTCGCTGGAGAGCTCGAGGACGACGATCGCCTTCATCGTGCTTGTCATTGCCTTCGGCCTCTTCCAGTTCCTGAACTTCCCGCGCCAGGAAGACCCGCCGATCGTGATCCGCGAGGCGGTGGTGACCGCCTTCTTCCCGGGCCTGCCGCCGGCTGAGATGGAACAGCTGATCACCCGCCATATCGAGGCGCGGATCCGCACCATGCCGGAGATCGACGAGATCACCTCCGACACCAAGACCGGACAGGTGGTGATTCACGCCATCATCCGCGACGAGTATGGCGGCTTGGAGGAAATCTGGAAGCGCCTCAGGAACCGCATGGACGATCTGGCCCGCGAGTTGCCGGAAGGCACCGTCGGCCCCTTCGTCAATGACGAGTTCGGGCTGACGGCAGTCGCGACGGTCGCGCTCTGGGCCGACGGCTTTTCCCTGGAAGAGATGCGCCAGGTGGCGCAGGACATCCGCGACCGCCTCTATAATCTGGAGGGTATCCGCAAGGTCGAGCTCTACGGCGTGCAGGACGAGGAAATCACGCTGACCTTCGCCACGGCCAAGCTGGCGCAGTTGGGCGTGTCCACGCAGGCGATCGTCCAGGCCCTGCGCCAGCAGAACATAATCCTGCCGGGCGGGACCTTGAACGTCGAAGGCCAAGAGGTGCTGTTGATACCCAGCGGCCGCTATCAAGATCTGAGCGAACTGGAGCAGACCCTGGTGCCGGCCAAGGACGGCACCACCCTGGTCCCGTTACGCGACATCGTCTCGATCTCGCGGGCCTACCAGGACCCGCCGCAAGCTCTGGCCTATTTCAACGGCGTCCCGGCCATCGTGATTTCGGTGGCGATAACGCCGGGCGTCAACTCCGTCGAGTTCGGCGAACGCCTGACCGCCTTGCTGGAGGAGTTCGAGTACGAACTGCCGATCGGCTATGTGCTCGACTACGCCACCTTCCAGCCCGACCTGGTGGTCGCCGCCGTCGACGGCGCGCTCTCCAACGTCTATCAGACCCTGGCGATCGTGCTGGTCGTGGTGATGCTCTTCCTGGGCCTCAGGACCGGGCTGATCGTGGGCTCCTTCGTGCCCATCACCATGCTCTTCGGCGTCGTGATCATGGGTCCCTTCGGCATCGAGCTGGAGCGGGTTTCGATCATCTCCGCCATCGTCGCGCTGGGCATGCTGGTCGACAACGCCATCGTGGTGGCCGAGGACATTCGCACCCGGATGGAGCAGGGCGAAGAGCGCAAGGCAGCGGCACTGGCCTCCGGGCGCACCTTGGCCGTGCCGTTGCTGACCTCGTCGCTCACCACGATCCTGGCTTTCACGCCCATGTTCCTGATCGACGGGCAGACCGGAGAGTATGTCTTCTCCCTGCCCATGGTGGTGACGATCCTGCTGTTGGGCTCGTGGTTTCTTGCCATGTACATGACGCCGTCGATGTGCGTCTGGTTCATGAAGGTGAAGGTCAAGCCGCGATCGACCGAGAGCGACGAGGCGGGCGGTGCCCGTAAGGGCGGCTTCTATGCCATCTACAGCAGCCTGCTGCGCCTGTCGCTCAAGCTGCGATTTATCGTGGCGGCCGCCACGGTGGTGCTGCTCGTCGGGGCCGGCTACGCCGCCCAGGGGTTGGTCAAGGAGTTCTTCGGCACCAGCGAACGCAATCAGTTCCTGGTCTACATCGACCTGCCGGCGGGCTATCGGATCACGGCAACACAAGAGGCGATCGAAGGCCTGACGACCTGGCTGGCCGACGAGGAGATCAACCCGGAAGTTGCGAGCTCCATCGCCTATGTCGGCAGCGGAGGGCCGCGGTTCTTCCTCTCCCTGTCGCCGGTCGATCCGGACCCGCACGTCGGCTTCATGATCGTCAACACCGAAACGCCGGACCAGGTGGTTGCCGTGCTGGAGCGCCTGCGGGCCGAGCTGGCCGAGCACTATCCCAACGTCAATGCACGGCTGAAGCAGATGTGGCTGGGTGCCACCGAGCCCGGCTTCGTCGAGTTTCGCCTCTCGGGCCCCGATGCCGATGTGGTCTATGACAAGAGTCGCCAGCTCGCGGCCGCGCTCACTCAGCTCGCCGGCATCGACTACGTGCACAACGACTGGGAGAACAAGATCCTGCGCGCCTCTGTCGAGGTCGACCAGTCGCGCGCCAGGCGGGCCGGCATCACCTCCGAAGACATTGCGCTCTCGCTGGAGGCCTTCTTGGACGGGCGCACGATCACTGATTACAGGGAGGGCGACCAGGCGATCCCGGTCAACATCCGCGCCGCCGAGCACGATCGCGGCCTCCTCGGCGATCTCTGGAACGTCAACGTCTTCTCGTCGGCGCGGGACGCAGCGGTCCCGCTGACGCAGATCGCGGACATCAAGGGAGAATGGCAGTTCAGCCGGATCGCCCGCTACAACCAACAGAAGACGGCGACGGTCTCGGGCAAGCATCAGTTCATGAAAGCGCCCGAGGTGGTGGCGGCCATGCAGCCCGCGATCGAGGCTCTGGACCTGCCGCCCGGCTACAGGGTGGAGTTGGGCGGCGAGATCGAGCAGTCGGGAGAGGCCAACGAGAAGCTGTTCGGGCCCTTGCCGGTTTGCGTCTTGGGAATCTTCCTGTTGCTGGTCTGGCAGTTCAACTCCTACCGCCGGCCGCTGGTCATCTTCTTGACCATTCCCATGGCCTTTGCCGGAGGCCTGGTCGGGCTCCTGGTCTTGCGGGCGCCCTTCGACTTCTTCTCCATCCTGGGGTTTCTCAGCCTGGCCGGCGTCATCATCAACAACGGCATCGTGCTGATCGACCGGATCGACAGCGAGCGCAAGGTTTGCTTCGACCCCCTGGAGGCCGTGGTCAACGCCGCAGTCTCGCGCTTCCGCCCCATCATGATGTCGGCGATCACCACGATCCTAGGCGTCATGCCGATCATCATCGTGCGCGATCCGCTGTTCTTTTCCATGGCGACAGTCATCGCTTTCGGCTTGGCGCTCGGCACACTGCTCACTCTGATCGTGGTGCCGGTGCTCTACGCCATTTTCTTCAAGATCCGCGCTGCTAGAGACGAGTTGGACGACAACCTGCCGGACCACTACGACTTCCTTCACGAATCCAGCTAACCACTGGCCTGCGCCGGTCTCTTGCTTTGCCGGGTCCTCTCCAGTTCGCGCACAATACCTAATATAATGAAAGCGTGCAGTGCCAAAACCAGATTCTACTTAAATCAAATTCAACAATCTACAGATGCCCTAGACTTTCGGTTAGGTTTGGTACTGTCTATGTGCACAGGTAGACTATAATCTCAAGCAGCTCTATTGTTAGGGCTGGGTGGTTGGGGGTGATTCTTATTCGTGGGTGGGGCGCAGACCATAGGTTTAGCCATCTTGGACGGAGGCAGCGCGAACAGGGCTGCGGCACGCGATCTCTTGTCGGCCGCGCGATGGGACAAACCGGGTCGATCCATCGACATCCTGGTCCAGCGCTGCGTCGAGCAGGCGGTAAGGCGCTTTCGCGAACCGGCGGTGATCTACGAAACAGCCGAGCTGGGGCGCCTGGCCTTTCCGCACACCGAAGAGGGTTTGCCGAACGGGCAAGGACTGCCTGGTCGAGTCCCCTTGGCGCAGGCTTCCAAGCTGGTCGGGCTGCTGCCCGGCGTAAGCCCCGAGTGGCTGGGCAACAGCGCCTTCACGGATGCCTTCGGCTGCCGCTTCCCCTACTTGGTCGGCGAGATGGCGCGCGGGATCGCCACCGCCCGCATGGTGGTAGCCGCCGGTCAAGGAGGCCTGTTCGGCTTCTTCGGCAGCGCCGGCCTTAGGCCGGATGCGATCCGGCCGGCCTTGGCCGAGGTGAAGGCCGGCTTGACGTCGGGAGAGCCTTGGGGCGCCAACCTCATTCACTGCCCGGACGATCCAGACCACGAGCGGATGCTGGTCGACCTCTTCCTGGAAGAGGGGGTGCGCCACCTCTCCGCCTCGGCCTTTCTGCGGCTCAGCCCCGAGATCGTTCGCTTCTCGGCTCTGGGCCTGTCACGACGCGCGGACGGAAGCATCGAGCGCCATCACCATGTCTTCGCCAAGGTCTCCAGGCCGGTGGTGGCCCGGCAGTTCCTCGACCCGCCCAAAGCGAAGCTCTTGCGGGACTTGGTTGCCTCTGGCCGGATCTCGCCGGAGCAGGCCGAGCTGCAAAGCAGGCTACCAGTGGCCGAAGCGCTCACCGTCGAGGCGGACTCCGGAGGGCACACCGACAACCGCCCGCTGGCGTCCCTCTTTCACAGCATCGCCGAGCTGCGCAGCGCCGCAGTCCAGCGCCACGGCTACGATCGGCCGATCTTCCTGGGCGCCGCCGGCGGTATCGGCACGCCGGCTGCCGCCGCAGCGGCCTTCAAGCTGGGCGCAGACTACATACTGACCGGATCGGTGAACCAGAGCGCGGTCGAGTCCGGGCTTTCGCGAGACGGACGCTTGATGCTGGCGGAGGCCGACATGTTCGACATGATCATGGCGCCGGCGGCCGACATGTTCGAGTTGGGCGCGAAAGTTCAGGTCCTGAAGCGCGGCACTTTCTTCGCGATGAAGGCGCATCGCCTCTACGACCTCTATCGCCGCTATGGCAGCCTCGAGGCCTTGCCGGGGCGGGACCGTTTTTGGCTGGAGACGGCCGTGCTGCGGGAAGACATCGAAGAGGCCTGGGCTAAGACGCGAGCCCACCATGAAAAGCGCAATCCCCGGCTGCTGGCTGCAGCCGAGGCCGATCCCAAGAAGCGTATGGCATTGCTGTTCCGACGCTTCCTCTTCATGGGAGCCCACTGGGCGCGCGAGGGCCTCGACAGTCGGCGCTCGGACTATCAGATCTGGTGCGGCCCGGCGATGGGCGCCTTCAATGTCTGGGCGAAGAAGAGCTTTCTGGAAGACCCGGCGGAGCGCGACGTGCAACAGATCGGGCTGAACCTGATGGAGGGCGCAGCGCTGGTGACGCGTGCGCAACAGCTGCGCTCAGTCGGCGTGGCGGTGCCATCAAGCCTCTTCGACTATCGCCCCAGACGCCTGACCGCCTGCTAGGCTGCCGTCAGCCGGCCGACTGGCTGCGATCGACCGTGCCGTCGAAGCTGTAGCCCACGCCATAGACCGACCGGATCGTGCTTTGATCCAAGCCGGCATTGGTCAGTTTGCGCCGCAGGTTCTTTACGTGGCTGTCGATCACCCGGTCGAAGACGTCGTGATCGTCGTTGTAGGCCAGCTCGAGGATCTGCGCGCGAGAGAAGACGCGGCCTGGCCTGCCGCTCAACACCGATAGCAGCCGGAACTCGGTCGGCGTCAGGTCGAGCGCTTCGCCGGCCACCCATGCCCGATAGCCGTCCTGGTCGACCTTGAGCCCGCTGCCCGCGGCCATGTCGCCAGCCTCCGGTACAGCACCCGTCCGGCGCAGCACCGATTTCACCCGGGCCACGACCTCGCGCGGGCTGTAGGGTTTGCAGACATAGTCGTCGGCGCCTAGTTCCAAGCCCAGCAGTCGGTCGATCTCTTCGACCTTGGCGGTCGTCATGATGATCGGCACTTGCGACTTGGCGCGCAGCCGTCGACAGACCTCCAAGCCATCGAGGCCCGGCAACATGAGGTCAAGCAAGATCAGATCCGGAAGCTGGCGTTCGGCACGTTCCAATGCCTGGGCGCCATCCGCTTCGTGCAGTACTCGATAGCCTTCGCGTTCCAGGTAGTCGCAGAGCACTTCTGCCAGAGGGGCCTCGTCTTCGACGACCAGGATTGTCTTGCTCATCCACGTCCTCCACTGGGTTTGGCTGAAGGCAGAGTCATCACCACACGCAAGCCTCCGAGCGGCGAGGGCTCGGCGGCGATGCGCCCACCGTGCGCGCTCACGATTGCCTGGCAGATGGCCAAGCCCAAACCGCGTCCTCCCGTCGCCCGGCTGCGCGACCCCTCGACCCGGTAGAAGCGGTCGAAGAGGTGCGCCCGGTGCTCTTCCGGAACGCCCGGCGGCGTATCGTCGATCCATAAAGTGAGATTGGGACCTTCACGGCGCAAGGCCAGCTGGATTCGACCGCCGGGATCGCTGTAGGCTAGGCTGTTGGCGACCAGGTTGCGCAGGACCTGCCCGATGCGCCGGCCATCGAGTTCGGCGATGTCGTCCTCTCCCGCCAGGGTTTCGGCCGACAGCGCCATGTCGCGCGCGCCCGCCTGGTTGCGCAAAGCATCCACGGCGCCCTCGATCAGTGGCCAGAGGCGGCGTTCCGTCAGCTCCAGGTTCAGCCTTCCGCCGTCGGCATCTGCCAGCGCGCGCAGGTCTTCGATGAGACCCGCCAAGGTCATGATTCCGGCATGCAGGCGAGCAAAGCTCTTCTCATCCGCCTGCCGCACCCCGTCCTGCAAGGCCTCGACCTCGGCGCGCAGGCTGGCCAGCGGGGTGCGCAATTCATGCGCCGTATCCTGCACCCAGCGCTTTCGGCCGGCTTCGGCGGACTCCAAGGCTGCCGCCAAGGCGTTGATGTCTCGGGCCAGGCTGCCGATCTCGTCATGCCGCTCCTCGGCCGCCACCCGCATTTGGTAGTTGCCGTCACGCAAGCCCTGCGTGGTCTTGGCCATGGCGATGATGGGGCGGCCCAGGTGTCGGCCCAGCAGCAGAGCCGCGAGACCGGCCAGGAGCACCGTGCCCAGGCCGATGATCAAGAGGTTGCGGCCCTGGGTCTCGACAAAGCGGCTGTGGATCCCCTCGGCCAGGCGTTTGGGCGGGGCGAGCGCCAGCCAGCCCAGCAGACGATCGTCGCTGGTCAGCGGGCGCCGTACCTCGCTCTCCGCCGCTTCGGGCGGCCCGATAATGATGGCGCCATCCGGCGCGAGAAGGGCCAGGCGAGCCCCCAGAGAGCGCGCCGCCGGCGTCAGTCGGTGCGCCTTGCCGGGCCGGTCAGCCGCCGGCTGCGCCTTGTCGCCCTTCGAGCGGTGCGTCGGGGCCAAGCCACGGATCAGCAGCGCTTCCCAGGTGTGTGGATTGCCGGCAATCTGCTCCAGGCCTTCCACCTCTGCGAAGGTCACCAGTTGGTCGGCCAGGCGCTCCAGGCGATTGAGCTGATTTTGGGTCACATAGACGCTGAAGCCGCGCCCGAGGCTCCACCAGGTCAAGGAGAGGACCAGGGCGACGGCGAGGACCGCCAAGGTGAGCGCGGTCAGAAAGAGCTTGCCGGACAGGGAAAGGCGCATGGCTCCTATCATTAGGCGATGGCGGCGGCCGCTTCCAGCCGGCAAGCGACCGCCGCCGAGGGATTAGCCGCGGTGTTGATGCGGCTCGCGGTTCATCCGCTCGATCAGCTCGTCGGCCTGCTCGGGCGTGATGAGACCATCCTTCTGAACGTCCTCTATGAGGGTACGGGCTCGCACCTGCATAGCGTCGCGGAAGGCCTGGTGATCGATGCCGTAGGCCTCCAGCGTGTCGCGCGGCCCTTCATCCTCCAAGGCCTGGCGCACCTCTGTGGCCGGCTTGCCGGAGAGCTGGGCAACGGTATCGACGAACATGTTCTGGCCCACCATCCGTGCCAGGCCGCCCATCGCGCCCCCTCGCGTGTGCCGGCCTTCGTGCTTGCTGGCCTGCTTGGGGCCTTGCTCGATACGCTCTTTCAGCTGCGCCGCCTGCTCACCGGTGATACGGCCGTCCTTCTGCGCGTCCTCGACCATTGCCAAGACCTTGGGCTGCATGGCCTGGGCAAAGTCCTCCTTGGAGATGTCATAGGCCCTGAGCGTCTTGCCCATGCCCTCTGCCTGAATGGCCTGGCGCACCTCCCCGACCGGCTTGCCGGACAGCGATGCGATGACGTCGGCAGCCAGGTTTCCAGCTTCCATCCAGGTCAGCTCGCCCAGCGGACCGCCCTTCTTTCCGTGATAGCCGCCTTTGTCGCCCTTGACGAGTTGCAGGCCCTGGTCGCCCAGAGCGCGCTCCATCGTCCCCTGCACGCTCGGTGAAGCCAACGCCGCCCCGGCCGTGCCGAGCGGCAGGGCGAAGACGGTGAGTGCGATCATGCCGTTGCGTAAAGCTGTTCGGGTGCTCATTGTCCAAAAGATCCTTTCGAGACTGTCCATTTTGATCGAGAGCGCGGCCTCTCTTTCGGGCACCGCGGCCTCTCAAGTTCGAGAAGCTGGCACGTGAATACGCAGGCAGAAGGCAGGAAAACGGCAGACAATGTGGAGCCATCGTCTTGGCGCTTCCCGTCCCTCAGGACCTTCGGCAAATCCGAGCAATGGCGTCGGCTTGTAGATTGCAGCTGGAGGCCTTGACCAGGTCGCCCGGCAACCACCGCCGGAACGCGCTCAGCGCGCTTGGCTCACATGGAGCGCCAATGTGGTTACGCATCCAATCCGCACGGCCACCGCTCTTGCCTTCATATAATTTATACAATATACAAGCTACATGACCCAGCCCCCTTTCGACAACCTGGCCCCGGCCGGCCAAGACCCTTTGCGTCTGAAACGCCGCAGCATCCCCGCAGAGGTCGCGGATTCCCTGCGGCAGCGAATTCTGAGCGGAGAGCTGGAAGAAGGGCTGCAGCTTCGCCAGGACACCCTGGCCCGGGACTACGGCGTCTCGCGCATACCGATCCGCGAGGCTTTGCGGCGGCTGGAAGCTGAGGGTCTGGTCGCCATCGAGCCGCACAAGGGCGCCACCGTTTCCAGCCTTGGACTGGAGGAGATCGTTCAGCTCTATGAGCTGCGTGCCTGTCTCGAGGGTGACCTCGCCGAGCGTGCGGTTCGCCAATTAGGTCCAGATCACCTGTCGGCCATGACCGCGGCACTGGAGGCCTACGAGGCCGCTTTAGGACACGAGCAGATCGGCGATTGGGGAACTTTGAACTGGCGCTTTCACCTGGCGCTGCTGGAGGCGGCGGAACGCCCGCTCTGGGTCGATCAGCTGCGCAGCCTGAACGACCGGACGGAACGTTATGTGCGCCTGCAGCTGGCGCTGACCGGGGCGCTCAGCAAAGCGCGCGAGGACCACCAGGGCATCCTGGAGCATGCGCGGGCCGGCGACGCCAAGGCCGCCGGCCGATTGATGCGCGGTCACATCGAAGAGGCCGGCCAGGCGCTGGTCGCCACCTTGCGCCGTCAGCGCGGGGCCGGCGCATGAAGATCGCCAGAATTGCCGTCTATCAGGTCGACCTTCCTTTGCGAGAGGGCCGTTACGCCTGGGCCGACGGCAAATTCGTCGAGACCTTCGACTCGACCTTGGTCTCGCTCACCACCGAGGAGGGCCAAACCGGTTGGGGTGAAGTCTGCCCGCTCGGCCCCTTCTATCTGCCCGCCTATGGGCCCGGCGCGCGAAGCGGAATTCGCGAGCTCGCGCCGCATCTCCTCGGGCTCGACCCGCGCGACATCGACCTGGTGAACCGCACGATGGATCGCGCACTGCTGGGCCATCCCTATGTCAAGAGCCCGCTGGACATGGCCTGCTGGGATTTGCTGGGCCAGTCCGTCGGCCTGCCGCTCGCTACCTTGTTGGGTGGCCGTGACGGCGAGGCCATCGATCTCTATCGCGCCATCAGCCAAGAGCCGCCCGACGTCATGGCGGCCAAAGTCGCCGGCTATCGCGACGAGGGCTATGCCAAGTTCCAGCTCAAGGTCGGCGGCGAGGTGGAGGCCGATATCGCCCGCATCCGCGCCTGCCGCGCGGTGCTGGACGGCGGAGAGCTCTTGATGGCCGACGCCAACACCGGCTGGCAGCAGCACGAAGCGCAGAGGGTGGTGCGCGCCGTCAAGGACTTGGACGTCTATATCGAGCAGCCTTGCCCCAGCTATGAGGCCTGCTTGGCGGTGCGGCGCAACACGGATCATCCCTTCATTCTGGACGAGCTGATCGACGGCCTGCCGGCCTTGCTGCGCGCCCAGCACGACCTGGCCATGGACGCCATCAACCTGAAGATCGCCAAGGTCGGCGGCATCACCAAGGCGCGCCAGATCCGCGACCTCTGCGTGGCATTGGGCATCGCCATGAACATCGAGGATTCCTGGGGCGGCGACGTGACGACCGCGGCGATCGCGCACCTGGCCCACTCCACGCCGTCGGACTTCCGGCTCGCCTCTACCGACTTCAACTCCTACGTCACCGTCTCCACAGCCGAGGGCGCGCCACAGCGTGTCCAAGGCCGGATGGCGGCCTCCGAGGCGCCTGGCCTCGGCGTGACCCCGCGTGCCGAGGTGATCGGCCAAGCCCTTTTCGAAGTATCCTGACTGGAGCAGACCCATGACGATCGACTGGCAGGGCGTCTATCCCGCCCTCATGACCGAATTCAAGCAAGACGGCACGCTCGACCTCGCGGCCACGGCACAGCATGTCGACTCCTGCATCGAAGCCGGCGTCGACGGCTTCATCATGCTGGGCACCCTGGGCGAGAACCTCTCGCTCACCGCCACCGAGAAGTCGGCCGTGCGTGCAGCGGCCGTCGAGGCCGCGGGCGGCCGCGTGCCGGTGCTCTCCGGCATCGCCGACTACACCACCGACTTCGCCATTCAGCATGTCCAGCAAGCGGAGAAGGACGGCTGCGCCGGGGTCATGGTGCTGCCGCCGATGGTCTACAAGACCGATGCGGCCGAGACTCTGGCCTACTTTCAGGCCGTTGCCGAGGCGAGTCCACTGCCGATCATGGTCTACAACAACCCGGTCACCTACGGTGTCGACATGAAGCCCGAGGGCTTCGCCGAACTCGCCCACCACGAGACCGTGGTGGCGATCAAGGAATCGAGCGACGACGTCCGGCGCATCACCGACCTCAAGAACGCGGTGGGAGAGCGCTACATCCTCTTCTGCGGGGTCGACGATCTGATGGTGGAATCGGTGCTGCTGGGCGCCGACGGCTGGGTCGCGGGCTTGGTGAATGCCTTCCCCAAGGAGGCCGTCGCCCTCTACCGCTATGCCAAGGAGCGCGATCTGGATGCGGCGCTGCCGCTCTATCGTTGGTTCATGCCCTTGCTGCACCTCGACTGCCACACCAAGCTGGTGCAGTACATCAAGCTGGCAAACGCCATGACCGGCGAAGGCAGCGAGTGGACCCGCCGCCCGCGCCTGCCGCTCGCCGGCGAAGAGCGGGTGCGGGTCGAGGCGGTCATCAGCAAGGCGCTGGAGACCCGGCCGAACCTCTAGAGGACCAGAGTGGCATGGAGCAGCGGCCCAACACCTTCTTCTGCGTGGACGGCCACACCTGCGGCAACCCGGTCCGACTGGTTGCCGCCGGCGGGCCGCCGCTGGAAGGCGCGACCATGAGCGAGCGGCGCCAGGACTTCCTGGCCCGCTACGACTGGATACGCACCGGCCTGATGTTCGAGCCCCGTGGGCACGACATGATGTCGGGATCCTTCCTCTACCCCTCGACCAGGTCGGACTGCGATGTCGGGGTGCTTTTCATCGAGACCTCCGGCTGCCTGCCGATGTGCGGGCACGGCACCATCGGTACCGTCACCTTCGCGATCGAGCGCGGCCTGGCGCTGCCGTCCGAAGCCGGCCAGCTGGCGCTCGACACCCCGGCCGGCCGAGTGGTCGCTCGCTATCGCCAGGAGGGCGGCTTCGTCGAGTCGGTGCGCATCACCAACGTCGCCAGCTTTCTGGCCCATGAGGGCGTCACCATCGACTGCCCGGACCTGGGCCCTCTGACGCTCGATGTCGCCTATGGCGGCAACTTCTACGCCATCGTCGAGCCGCAAGCGGGCTTCCGGTCCCTGGATCAGTTGACGCCGGGCGACGTCTTGCGGCTCTCGCCCGTCGTACGGCGCCTGGTGAACCAGGCGGTGACCTGCGTGCACCCCGACGATCCGACGATCCAGGGTGTCAGCCACGTCATGTGGACCGGCACTCCGACCAAGCCGGAGGCACAGGCCCGCAACGCCGTCTTCTACGGCGAGAAGGCCATCGATCGCAGCCCTTGCGGCACCGGCACCTCGGCCCGCATGGCACAGCTGGCCGCCCGCGGCGCCCTCGCGGTCGGCGACGACTTCGTGCACGAGAGCATCATCGGGTCGCTCTTCCGTGGCCGGATCGAGGCGGCGTGCGAGGTCGGCGGCCGACCCGCAATCCAGCCCTCGATCGAGGGCTGGGCGCGCATGACCGGCCTCAACACCCTCTTCCTCGACCCGCGCGACCCCTACGTCGAGGGCTTTCAGGTGATTTGACGCCTCAAGGCAGCACGACCGGTTGACGGCGGCGCAGACCGGACGCGGTTTGCAGCACCATGGCACCCAGCAGGACCGAACCGCCGACGAAGGCTGCACCGGCCGGCTTCTCGCCGAAGACCAGCCAGACCCAGATCGGCGCCAGCACCACCTCGCTCAAGGCAAGCAGGGTGGCTTCCGCCGCCGTCAGGCGCTTGGCGCCGGCAGTGAAGAACAGCATGCCGAGGCCGATCTGCACCGAGCCCATGGCAGCGGCCAAGGCCATGTCGTGCAGTGATATGAAGGGAGTGCGGCCTTCCGCCAGCACGACGATCAGGGCGACCGCGCAGCCGATCAGGCCGGCCCAAGCGACCGCCGGCAAGGTGTCGCGCACCTTGGCGGCGCGCAGGGTCACGGTGAAGACGGCGAAACCAAGCGCTGCGCCCAAGGACAGCAGCGTGCCCAAGAGACCGCCAAACTCCAGTCCGGCATGCACCATGACCGCTACCCCGACCACCGCGATCACCATGGCCAAGAGGGTGATGGGCCGCACCGCCTCGCCCAGCAGAATCCGCCCCAGCCCGGCGGCCAGCAGCGGCGCGATGCAGAGCATCATCACCGCATTGAAGACCGTGGTCAGCGACATAGAGACGATGAAGAGCAACATGGCGGCGGCCAAGGCGCTGCCCGCCAGGGGGCCCTTCCAGCCGAGCGCGCGCACCGCCGGCCAGGGCGAGCCACGATGACGCGCCGCGATCAAGGCCAGGACGAAGAGCAAGGTGGCGCCCGAGCGGTAGACCAGCACCTGCCAGGCGCCCGCCTCTTCCATGGCACGCAGGAAGAGACCGGCCAGCGACCAGCAGGCACCGGCCGCCACCACCAGAATCGCGCCTTGAAGGGAACTCCCGGCCAGGATCTCCGAGCCGGCCGGAACCGCCTTTGCCACTGCCTTCTCCTGCCCTGACCTTCCTTGCTTGACGCAATCACAGGCCAGGAAGGGTCCCGGGCGCAAGACGGGAGAATGCAAGGCAGACCAGCGCCGATCTTCTATCCTACCGGCACCAAGCCCCAGGGTGCCTTGGCCCTCACGCAGGGCGTTCGATCGCCTCGGGCTGGCGCGGGATGCTCCACTCGTAGCCGCGCGGGGTGGAGACGTACTCGGGCCAGCGATAGTGGATCGGCGGCGGGGTCTTGGGATCCAGCAAGGGCGCCAGCCAGTTCTCGCCGCCGATGCCGCCGCCGGTGCGCTCGTTGAACTCGGCGGTGATGGCTTGCAGCTGCGCCGGGTCGGTCAAGAGGTCTATGGCGGTGGACGCGATGGTGCGCCCGGCGACCGCCATCATGGGATCGATGGCGGCAGGGAACCCTCCCAGCGCGTTCATCGCCCAGTCGGGATAGCGGAAGCCCGGCTCCGGCGGCGCCAGCATGGGCCGGCCGATCATGAAGCGCACGGTGGGCGTGTGCCAGGTGTATTCGACATAGTCGTCATTGGTGAAGTGGTCGATGTCGGCCTGCATCATCGCCCGCAACTGGCGGTCGGCCTCGCGCGGGTCGATAAGGTCGGTCACTTCGGGAAGGAAGGGCTCGTCCAGCGGGGTGAAGCCTAGGTTGGCTTGAATCTCGCGGGCGAAGGCCTTGGCGTCCTCCGCCATCACGGGCCCGCCGATGCGCTCTAAGTTGCGGTAGGTGAGGTCCGCGAAGGCGAGGTTGGGCAGACCGGGGCGGGTGCGCGAGACCCAGCCCTCCTCCACCCGGCAGTGCGCCATCTCGGCCGCCGCGCGGGCATTGCGGTCCAGCACGTCGTAGATCCGCTGCAGCATCTCCAGTTTCGGCGCGCGGGCGGCATAGGCGATCTGGGAGATGTGCGGCGCCAGGTTGTCGGCCGTCGCCTGGCCGCCGACCAGGATGGCCTCGTTCACGCTCCACGAGCCGGAATGCGCCCACATGGATTCCCGCGTGAGCTTGCTGGCCGCGTACATCTGTACCAGCGCGTCCGTGGCGCCTGGTGCCCTTGCGGTGGTGTGCGCCAAGGGAATGGGCGCGCCGGGGTCGACGCTCCAGTCCTGCGGCCGGTCGCAGAGGAAGGTGTAGACCTTGCCCCAGTTGGCCACGCAGTGCACCGACCAGGAACAGGTGTTGGAGAGCGGCAGCATGTAGGCCGGGTGGAAGGAAAAGGCCGCATCCAGCCCGTCGTAATAGCCGCGCGCGGCGTGGAAGGGCTTGGAGCCGCAGACCTTCTCCGCCGGCTCGCCGAAGAAGACCAGCGAGCCCTTGAGGTTCTCGGCCTGCATTACCTCCTTGAGCGCCAAAAAGCCGATGAGCGCGCCGATCCCCAAGGCCGAGTGCGGGTCGGTATGCCCGCCGGCAAAGCGCGAAAGCCCGTCGCGCGGCTGCGGATAGGGGAGTGCGGCCTGGCAGTTGCCGGGAACGGCGTCGTACTCGGCATAGCCGCCCAAAACCGGCCCCTCGCCGTTCGACCAGCGCGCACAGAAGGCCGTCGGCATGCCGGCCGAGGCCTCCTCCACATCGAAGCCCTCGTGCCTCAAGAGGTCCACGTAAAGCTTGGCCGAGCGGTACTCACGCCAGACCGTCTCGCCATAGCCCCAGACCGTCGCGCACCAGTCCGACCAGCGCGGTCTGTTGGCCTCAATCCAGGCATCGGCGCGTGTTTTGAAGGCCTCGCTCGTCATCGCTATCCCCTTTCCACCAAGCAGCAGTTACCACAGGCGTGTCGTTCTAGAGCCCCAAGAATTGATGGCGGCGCCGGCAAGATGCGTCATCGCGCAACGGTCGGCATCCTCCGCGCACTTAGCGCGACCTGGCAAGACAAACCTGGCTCTCGCGTCGTCAGCGGATAGAATGCGTGATCGGCGGAAGGATAGGAGGGACTAGTGGAAGACCTCAGCTCCTACGAGAAGGGATTGTTGGAACTCCCACTGCCTGACATCGAGAAAGAAGCCGAGTATGCCTCGGCAATCGAAGCCACCGCTCGTTGGCTTGCCGCGCTTGGCGCCAGCGGAATCCTAGCGTCCGCGTTTCGACTCCCAATTGATAAAGAAGAAATGATATTGATCTTTTCTTCATACGTAGCGCTGCTGCTTTGTGTAGGAATCATACATTGGTTCATACTGGAGTACCGCTATTGTGTGAAGAACTATATGGCTGTTTTACGAGCGCAAGTCCTGCAGGTAGCGCGGCAGCCGGCCCAGTTTAGAGAAGATCTTGACGAACTTACCTTCAATCAGACTTTCGAGCGTGTTGCGACTGCTGTCTATGTCGACGACGTCAATCAAAATATCGCGCGATATTCCTTCGCGCGCATGCGAATCTTTGGGCAAGGTGCGAAAACTCTAAACTTGGTCGCGGGGGGTGTATTTTTAGGGGAGCTGTTTCTGACTTACAGGTATTTGGCATCATCCCCATGAGGGTGAATGAACACTTTTCTCAGCAAGAAGCGGTCAGGCCATGGCTGTCGCGTTTCGAAAGTGCATCCCAGTAGCGTAACGCTGACACCGAGCGGCCTGCCGAGGCCGACCACATCTCCGAGATCACGGCCAACTTTGCTTTGGCTTCGCCCGATGGCGCCGACGGTTTTCTTCGCCTCTTTCAACGAGGAGGCGTGTCACGATAGAGCCCATTTTGCCGATGCCGTAGACGACGGCACGGACGCCCCGCAGTTGCGGCGAGCCTGCCATCAACCGGTCGCTTGCCTCTCGTGGTCAGCCACATCGTACCAACAAAGGGATTTGGTGACCTTGAGGTCGTCATCCAGATCCCACTCTTCCCAGCCGGAAAATCGCACGAGTTTCCCGGTCTCTCTATGGTGGCCTTCGAAGGTCCATGCGTAGACCATAAGATGATCGGCAGCCAGAACCTTTTCGCAGGACAAGACCAGGTCAGAAAGATCCGCCATAAAACCGGCCGCCATTTGGGCAATCTCGGCCCTGCTGGTCATCGGCTCGCCACCATTCATCAGCGATTGCGCGCCAATCAGACCGAGGACTAGTGTTGTCCTCACGGCTGCTTCGACTCGGTTGCATTTCCATAATCGCGTAGTCCACGGTCCTGGCAGCATTCCGGCAACGGCGTCACCATCTCAGCGTTTGTGGACTTGGAGTGAGGAGCAGATTCCATGAAGATCGACGGCAGCTGCCATTGCGGCTCTATCACCTACGAGGCAGAGATCGATCCCAAGGGGGTCTATGTCTGCCACTGTACCGACTGCCAGGCGATATCCGGCTCGCCCTATCGCTGGGCGGTTACCATTCCGGCCGAGCACTACACCTTGTTGACCGGCACGCCCAAGACCTACGTCAAGACGGCAGAGTCCGGCATCACCAATCATCAGGTCTTCTGTCCGGACTGCGCCTCTCCGCTCTACTCGACCTCTCCCGACAAGAGCTCCAAGTCCTTTAACGTTCGACTGGGCACCGCCCGGCAGCGGGCCGAGCTGCGGCCGCGCAACGAACTCTGGTGCCAATCGGCACAGGCCTGGGCGGCGCCGTTCGAGGACACTCAAAAACTGCAAAAGCAAGCGGATTGAGTGCGGGCCTTGGCACCTCGTCAGCGGCCTTTCTTCCCTGCCGCGCTTTCTTTCGCCGGCAACGCAGCGACAAAGCCTAGGGCCAGGGAGACCCATGCCTTGAGGCTCTGACCGTCACAAGCCTCCTCATCAACGAAGATGAGCCCGCCCATACGCCGTCCGCCGAACTCCATGACGGTTGCTCCCGGACGGGCAAGCGCCTCTTCCTGCCGATCCTTGCCGACGCGAAACATGAAGCGGCCTTCGCCGGCTTTCGTCCTGTCGGCGCCGGCCAGCATATTGCCGTTGAGGAAGAAGCAGTGGCCGCCCATCATCCGCTTCTCGCTCAGGCCTGACAGGTCCTCCAGGGCCCGTCGCAAGCGACCGCTCAAGGCTTCGTCGTAGGCCATGATCCACCTACAAGCCTTCCGGCATCGCCGTTTTGGGCGGCATCTCGGCGAAGGCCGGCAGGTTGGGGTCGACCTGGTCCCAGCTGGGCGCCCGGCTGGCGTAGACGACAAACTGCGGCTTCGCCACCTCGAGGTCGTCCAGGCTGGAGGCACGCAGGAAGACCAAGGCCGACATGCCGGAGTTCTTGGACAGGACCGGCGCCCCGCAGGTCGGACAGAAGCCGCGGCTGACGATGTTTCCGCTGTCGGCCGGGGAGTCGTAGAAAGTCAGATGACCCGACAGGCTGACGGCTTCCTCCGGCAGACCCATGTGGGTGCCGTGCCCCGTGCCGCTCGACCGCCGGCAGTCCTCGCAATGGCAATGACCGGCGATCTGAGGTTCGGCCTTGCTCTCATAGCGAACGGCGCCGCACAGGCAGCCTCCGGTAAAGCTGGTCGTCATCGTCTCCCTCCTTCTCGAAATTCGGCCTTCACGACGCGACTATCGATCATTAACTTGTCACTTGCAAGTGACAAGTTAATGTCAAGAGGCTGATTTCTCATGCTTCCAGATCCGCGTTCCGGTTGCCCGATCGCCACCACCCTCGACATGATCGGTGACCGCTGGACCCTGGTTATCCTGCGCGACATGATCAACGGCAAGAGTCGCTTTTCGGAGTTTCTCGACTCGCCGGAGAGGATCACGACCTCGGTCCTGGCGGCCAGGCTGCCTTGATGGAGCGCGCCGGCCTGGTGCAGAAGATCCCGTACCAGCGCCGCCCCACACGCTATCGCTACGACCTGACCCGTAAGGGCGAGGCCTTGCTGCCGGTCCTGCAGGAGATCTGCCGCTGGGCAAATCGTTTCATGCCGGAGACCTGGACACCGCCCGAATCCTTCATGAAACGCCGAGCAATCTGAGAATGACGTGCCCGGTAGTCTTCAAGAATGATGGGCGCAAAGCAGACCAGCGCAGACGTATCTTGACCGCATGACTTGCGGCGCTTGTTCTGTCGCAACAACACGATTTCACAAATTCTGGAAGAGGCGAGACCCGGTGTCATCCAGCCAGGATGCGAGCGGAGAAGAGGCGCGGGCGCCCTGGCTGCCTTGGCTGGTCTGGGGTCTGGGCGCGACCTTCTTTCTCTACGGCTTCTTCCAACGGGTGGCGCCCAGCGTCATGCA
>CAXXGD010000037.1:0-21628 GCA_963669385.2 Rhodospirillales bacterium | reverse complement strand
TGTCGTCTCCACTGCCGCCGTAGAGGCTGTCGTCGCCGCTGTTGCCGGAGAAGCCGGCGTCATTTCCACTACTACCGAAGAGGACGTCTATGCCACTGTTACCCCGGAAGCTTCTGTCATCCCCATCACCGCCATCGAGACTGTCGTCACCTTCGTTGCCGTTCCAACTGGTGTCATTCCCACCACCTCCGTTGAGGCTGTCGTCACCTTGGTCGCCGTTCCAATTGGTGTCGGTCCCACTACCGCCGAAGAGGCTATCTGCACCGCTGCCACCGTAGAAGCGCCCGTCACCTCCACTGCCGCCGTAGAGGCTATCGTTGCCGTCGCCACCATAGAAGAGGAAGTCACCGCCGTCGCCACCGAAAAGGCTGTCGGTACCGCCGCCACCGAAGAAGCTAACGTCATTCCCACTGCCGCCAGAGACGCTGTCGGCGCCGCTTTCACCGGAGAAGAAGCGGTCGGCCCCACTGCCGCCGGAGAGGCCGTCGTTGCCGCTGCCTCCGAAGAAGGAATAGTCTTTCTCATCACCGCCGTAGAGGCTATCATCGCCGTCGCCTCCGTAGAAGTAGCGGTCGCCTCCGCTGTCGCCGATAACCTCGGGGCTACTGCCGCCGAAGAGGCTGTCGTCGCCGCTGCCACCGAAGAAATGGGAGTCAGCCCCACTGTCGCCGAAGAGGCTGTCGGCGCCGCTGCCACCGTAGAAGCTTATGTCATAGCCATCGCCGCCCGAGAGGTTGTCGGCGCCGCTGCGACCTAAGAAGAGGGAGTCGTTCCCCTCGCCACCAAAGAGGCTGTCGTTCCCTTCATCGCCGCTGACGCTGCTGTCATCTCCCTGACCGCCCAAAAGCGTGTCTCCGCCGGATCCGCCAGCGAGAGAGACGTCGTCGCCCTCACCGCCCATGATCCTATCTACACCAGTGGCGCCGAAGAGGGAGGCATCGATCCCGCTGTCGCCATAGATCCTGTCGTTGCCCGTTGCACCGTAGAAACCGGCATCGCTGCCGTCGTCTCCACTGAGGGTATCATTGTCGTTGCCGCCGAAGAACAGGCTGTCGTCGCCCAAGCCTCCATAGAGCTTGTCCGCGGCAGCCCGGCCCAGCAATTGCCGGTCGTCGCCGGCGTCGCCGGCCAGCGTGTCGACTCCGCCGCCGCCATAGAATGTCGCGTCTTCGCCGCTGCCGCCGAACAGCGTGTCCCGCTTGCCCCCGCCGTAGAGGAAGTGGTCGAGCCCGCTGCCGCCGGAAAGGACGTCGTTCCCGGCACCTCCGTAAAGGTAGCGGTCGTCCCCAGCGTCGCCGGCCAAACTGTCGCTGCCGACATCGCCATAGAAGAAATAGTCGTCCCCGAGACCGCCGTAGACCTTGTCGGATCCGCGCTCGCCATCAAGGATGAGGTCTGTGCCCTCACCGCCGAAGAGCGTGTCATTGGCGCGTTCACCATAGAGATTAAGGTCGATTCCCGGGCCACCGTAGATTACATCGGCATTAGCCCCACCATCGAATCGTCTGTCGCTGCCACTGCCTCCGAAAAGTCTGTCCAGTCCGGCGCTGCCGTAGAGCAAGCTGTCGTTGCCGTCGTCTCCGCTGATGGTGTCGTCGGCCACCCCGCCGAAGAGAAGGGCGTCCGCGCCGTCGCCTCCGCCCAGCAGATCCGCCCGCGAACCGCCGTAAAGGCCGCTGTCGTCGCCAGCGTCTCCGAAGAGGCTGTCGCGTCCGGTGTCCCCTGCCAGCACCGCATCGTCGGCGTCACCGCCGTAGAGCGTGTCGTCGCCTTCTGCGCCGAAGAGGCTGTCGGCGGCGCTCAGGCCATAGAGCGTATCGTCGGCGCCATAGCCCAGAATGGTGTCGACGCTGTCGGTCCCGGAGAGCGTGTCCGGACCGCCAGTGCCCGGAATGAAGGCCATTGCTCAGCCTCCAGAAATCTTCTATCGGTGGCAGACTGTATCACATTCGGGCTGGTCTGTCAGGAATTTCAACTCGAAACAACGTCCAAGCGTTCTCCGCGCAACGACTGGTGACACCGCATGAAGACCAGTGGATAGTCTCGCCCGCTTAGGCGCCATCTCACGCAACGGCCCAGACGATCAATCCGGCGATCGCGGCGAAGCCGACGTACTTGTGGGCGTAGTAGAGGTTCTTGTTCCAGGCCTTGAAGCGTCGCATGACACGCCGATAGAAGAAGATCGGCGGAAAGATCCAGTTGAGCGCCCCGACCTTTTCTTTCGAGGGGTCGTTCACCGAGGTCGTAGCGCGCACGAAGATCCGCTCGACCAGATAGGCAAAGGCCTCGATCGGCTTGAAGGTCAAGGGGCGCTTCACGTCGGCGAAGAGGATGATGCGGGCGATGTCGCTGTCGTTCCTGGCGGTGTGGATGTAGGTCTCGTCGAACAGCACCGACTTGCCGTCGCGCCAGCTGTAGGGCTCTCCGTCCACCAGGATGTAGCAGTCGTCCCTATTGGGCGTGACCAGGCCCAAGTGGTAGCGCAAGGAGCCGGCGTAGGGATCGCGATGGAGCGGCAGCTCTCCGCCCGGCGGCAGCAGGGCGAACATGGCGCCGCGGATCTCCGGCATCTCGCGCAGCATCTTCACCGTGTGCGGGCAGTGCTCCAGCGCGCTCGGCATCATGTCGCCGTACCACTTCAGGTAAAAGCGGTTCCAGCCGTTCTTCATGAAGGAATAGAAGGCCAGATCGTACTTGGGGTGCACCGGATTCGGCAGCACGTCGCGGAAAATGACCTTTGCCTCTTCGCGGATGGCCTCCCAGTCGGCATCGAGCCGCGTGAGGCAGTCGAAACCCGTCGGATCCAGGTATGGCCTATTTGGGACGGCCGAAAAGAGGTAGAAGAGGCAGTTGATCGGCGCCATGAAGGCGGAGTGGTCGGCGAACTGCCGCGACAACTTGTGCCGTACAGTGCCGCGCCGCTGCACATAGATGTTGCTCGCCACGAAGATCGCTACGATGACTGCCAGGGTTATCATGGCTTCAGTGGTCGTCCCGCCTCGCCCGCCGCGCTGCAGTCGGGCCGCTAGCGCCCTTTGTTGAGGTCAAGGCGGGCCGGGTCAAGTCTTAGATGGGACATGGGTGGTTTGTTCGCGCCAATGGCTCTAAGTTACCAGCGTGAGGCCGCTTGCGAGAAGGGGCGAGGCTTGTGCCTGGCCGGTTCTCCTGGTCCGGGGGAAGGAAGAGGGTAGAAGGTTCGGCTGTCATGCGTGCGTCTATCCCAAGCAACGAGGAAGAACGTCTGGCAGCGCTGCGTCGCTTCCAGATCCTCGACACGCCCTCCGAAGAAGCCTTCGACCGCATAACGCGCGCGGTGGCTCATCAGCTCAAGGTCCCGGTGGCACTGGTTACCTTTGTCGATCAATCGCGGCAGTGGTTCAAATCCCGTTACGGGCTGGACATCTCCGAAACGCCGCGCGAGGTCGCCTTCTGTGCGCACGCGCTGGAGAAGGAATCGGCGCTCGCCGTCCCCGATGCCACGCAGGACGAGCGCTTCAGCGACAATCCCTTCGTCACCGGAGAGCCGGGCATTCGAAGCTATTGCGGTGCACCCTTGCGGCTGAAGAGCGGCGTGGTCTTGGGCACGCTTTGCGTCGTCGACTTTGCCCAACGAAACTTTACCGAGGACGAAGCCCAGTTCCTCGATCACATGGCTTCCGTGGTGGTCGAGCTCTTGGAGTTTCGCCTGTCGGCGCTGACCGTGGTCGATCAAGAGCGGGCGGCCGCACGCGCAGCCGAGGTGGAGGTCGAGGTACGCGACGCCGAGTTGCGCGACAGCGAAGAACGCTTCGCCGACCTCGTCGCCAATCTGCCGGGCTTGGTTTATCGGCTCATCACCGATCCCAAGGGTGAACGCAGCTTCTCCTTCATGAGCAAGGGGGTGCTGGATATCCTCGGCGTGGAAGCCGCTGCCGTGCTGCGCGAGCCGGAGGTGTTTTTCGCCGCCGTCCATCCCGACGACAGTGCCGGCCTCGAGCGGACCATCCAGAGGGCGCAAAAAACCGGGCGGCCATGGCAGTGGGAGTGGCGGATGATTCGAGCCGACGGCGAGGTCGGCTGGTTTCGAGGCTACTCGACGCCCAGGCGCACGCCCGCGGGTTCTTTCATCTGCAACGGGATCATCCTGGACGTGACCGAGCGCGTGCAGGCCGAGGAACGCTTCCGGCAGGCGCAGAAAATGGAAGCCGTCGGGCAGATGACGGGCGGCGTCGCGCACGATTTCAACAACCTCCTGGCCGTGGTGCAGGGCAACATCGAGCTCTTGTCGGACGAGGTCGGCGACGCCAATCCGGCCGTCGAGGCGATCAAGCGGGTGAGCGAGCGCGGCGCCGAACTGACCGAGCGCCTCCTGGTCTTCTCGCGCAAGCAGTCGCTGTCGCCGCAGGTGGTCGACCTCAGTCAACTGGTGCAGCAGCTCTCCGGTCTGATCAAGCCGATCTTAGGCGCCAGGATTGCGATCAAGGTGACCTCCAAGCCCGATCTCTGGCCGGCCTTGGCGGACCCCGGACAGGTGGAGAACGCCTTGGTCAACCTGGCACTCAACGCTTGCGATGCCATGCCGTCGGGCGGTCAGCTCACCGTCTCTTGCGAGAATGCCGTGCTCAATGGCGAAGATGTGGACGGCAACTGGGATATGGTGGAGGGGAACTACGTGGCGATCAGCGTCGCCGACAGCGGCGCCGGCATGACCGACGAGATCAAGTTGCGTGCCTATGAGCCCTTTTTCACCACCAAGCCGGCCGGCCAGGGCAGCGGCCTCGGGCTCTCCATGGTCTATGGCTTCGTGCGGCAATCCGGCGGCCACATCACCATCGACAGCTCCATCGGCAAGGGCAGCAAGGTCACCCTCTATCTGCCCAAGGCGGCGACCCAGCCGGCCAGCCTAGTGCTTCAGGAAGGGCAGGATCAGGGCCAGGGGCGCGGCGAGCGGGTCCTGGTCATCGAAGACGATCCCGACGTCAAGCGCATGGTCGCCAGAATGCTGGAGCATTTGGGATACGCCGTGCTCGAAGCCGAGGACGTTGCCGCGGCCAGACAGATCTTTCAATCGGAGGCACCGATCGATTTGGTCTTGTCCGACGTCATGCTCCCCGGCGGCGAGAGCGGACCCGACTTCGCGGCCGAAGTCAGGGCCGCCAACCCGGATCTGCCGGTCATCTTCATGTCCGGCTATCCGGCGGACGAGACCGGCGCGTTGGCTTCGCTTTCCTCCAGCGACGTCCTTCTGAGAAAACCTTTTCAACGTCAGCAATTGAGCCAGACCATTCAGGCGGCCCTGAAGCGGCTGCACTGATCCTCTCGCTTGCCGGACCGCGCCTAGAGAAGGAAGGGGTAGGCGCCTTCGTGCTTCAAGAGCGCGATCTTGGTCTCCACGCCGCCGCGCGCCGAGAAGCCGCCCAAGCCGGTCTTCGACAAGACCCGATGGCAGGGGATGATGATGGGGATGGGATTGGCGCCGCAGGCGGCACCCACCGGTTGGCCGTAGGTGCTCAGCGCCTCTGCGATCTCTCCATAGGTGCGCGTTTCGCCGTAGGGAATTGCGCGCATGGCATCGAAGACCTGCTGCTGGAGCGCGCCGCCGGCCGGATTGAGCGGCAAGTCGAACTCTTTCAGGCTGCCGGCGAAGTAGGCCTCGAGTTGAGAGAGGGCTTCGGCCAGCAACGCGGTCTTCGCCGGCTCGCTACGTTCGGTCCAGGTGACCCGCACGATTTGGCCAGCCTCTTCGGCGACCCCGACGCCGCCGATCGGTGAGTGGAAGCTTGCAAACTCCATTTGCCGGCTCCTCCAACTAGAGCGCTGCTTGACGCTTCAGCAGCCGTTTGCGTCGAATGCAGCTATTTCGGGCCCGATCATGCCGCTTACATATCCGGCCATGGTCTTGCCCCTTCTGAAATACGGCCTCAGAAGCCGCTATCAGCCCCGTCCCGACTTTCGGCACGTGGCCGATCTCAAGCCGTCCTACGATGTCGTCATCATCGGAGCCGGCGGTCATGGCCTGGCGACAGCCTACTACCTGTCGCACTATCACGGGATCCGCAATGTCTGCGTGATCGACAAGGGCTACCTCGCCGGCGGCAACACCGCGCGCAACACGGCGGTCATCAGGTCCAACTACATCACGCCGGAGTCGGTGCGCTTCTACAAGGAAAGCGTCGGCCTCTTCCAGACGCTGTCGGCAGAGCTGGACTACAACCTGCTCTACACACAGCGCGGCCAGCTGACCTTGGCGCATTCCGACGCCACCGTGCGCACCTTCCGGATGCGTGCCGAGGTCGGCAAGCACTGCGGCACCGGCATCGAGCTGGTCGACCGCAAGCAGATCCGCGAACTGGTGCCCAGCCTGCACATGCCAGAGGACCATCGCTATCCGGTCCTTGCCGGCCTCTGGCATCCGGACGGCGGCACCGGCCGACACGACGCCGTGGCCTGGGGCTATGCCGCGCGTGCCATGGACAAGGGCGTGGAGGTGCATCAGCGCACCGAGGCGGTGGGTATCGTCAAGGAGGGCGATCGTGCCGTCGGCGTCGAGACCAATCGCGGCACGATCCGCGCCGGCAACATCGTCCAGGCGGTTGCGGGCTTCTCCAGCGTGGTGGCCAAGATGGCCGGCTTCCTGCTGCCGATCCGCAGCTATCCCCTGCAGGCCATGGTAACCCAGCCGCTGAAGCCCTTCCTCGACCCGCTGGTCTCTTCGGCGGGCCTGCATGCCTATGTCTCGCAGACCTCGCGCGGTGAGATCGTCATCGGCGGTGGCTCCGATCCCTACGAGCTCTACTCGACCCGCTCGACCTTGGATCTGAAGGAGAGCCTGGTCGGGCACACGCTGGAGCTCTTCCCCTTCCTTGCCAAGGTGAGGCTGCTCAGGCAGTGGGCCGGCATCACCGACATGACGCCGGACTACAGCCCGGTCATGGGCGAGAGCCCGGTACGCAACTACTGGCTCGATGCCGGTTGGGGCACCTGGGGTTTCAAGGCGACTCCGGTTTCCGGCAAGCGCATGGCGGAATGCATCGCCGACGAGAAACCGCCGGCGATGATCGAGCCCTTCCGCCTCAGCCGCTTCAAGACCTTCGATCTGGCCAACGAGATGGGCGCGACGGCGGCCAGCCACTGAGCCGACTTAGAGAAAAGCCATGAAGATCATGACCTGCCCCTTGAACGGGCCCCGCAACATCTCCGAGTTCGCCTGTGTCGGCGAAGTGGTCGAGCAGCCCGATCCGCGCGATCTCGACGACGATGCCTGGGCCGACCACGTCTTCCTCGCCAACAATACCTATGGCGTGGTCAAGGAATGGTGGTGCCACACGCCGACCACCTATTGGTTCATCGCCGAGCGCAACACGGCGACCGACGAGATCTTGCGTACCTATCCGGCGAGCGAGCTGTTCAAAGAGCGCGTGGAATTCAAGCCGCGCGAGGAGGCGTCCTGAAATGTCGAGCGGAACCACTGACCTGGACAGCGGCCTTGCCGGCGGTCTCGCCCGCAGCAAGGTGGAGGAGCGCTCGGCCGGCGGCGCTGCCGGGATCAATCGCCTGACCGCACCATCCGGTCTTCGGATCGACCATGCCAAGCCGGTCAGCTTCTCCTTCGAGGGCAAGGCCTATCGCGGGCTCGCCGGCGACAGCGTCGCCTCGGCCCTTGCGGCCAACGACGTCTGGCTCCTCTCGCGCTCCTTCAAGTACCACCGCCCGCGCGGTGTGCTGACCATGGCCGGCCAGGATGCCAACACGCTGGTCCAGCTGAAGGACGAGCCCAACGTGCTGGCCGATCGTCTGGAGGTTAGCGAGGGGCTGGAGGTCTGGGGGCAGAACTACAAAGGCAGCCTGGAGAAGGATCGCGACGCGATTCTCGACAAGTTCGGCCGCTTCATGCCGGTGGGCTTCTACTACCGCGCTTTCATGAAGCCGCGCTTCGATCGCACCTACGAGCCCTTGATCCGGCGCAAGGCCGGCCTCGGCAAGGTCAACCTGCAGGCACCGCACGGCTACTTCGACAAGGTCTATCTCTTCTATGATTTGGTCGTCGTCGGCGGCGGCCCGGCCGGCCTGCAAGCGGCGATCACGGCGGCCAAGGCCGGTGCCGAGGTCTTGCTGGTGGAGGAGAACGCGGAGCTGGGCGGCGCGCTCAACTATGCGCGCTTTGCTCCGGACTCGATCGTCGCTCACCGCCGCCGCGAAGAGCTGGTCGCCGAGGCCGAGGCCACACCCGGCCTCGACATCATGACCGACGCCGTCTGCAACGGCTGGTTCGCCGATCACTACCTGCCGGTGATCAAGGGCCAGCGCATGTACAAGGTTAGGGCCAAGCAACTGGTGCTGGCTCAAGGCTCGATCGAGCAGCCGGCGCAGTTCCGCAACAACGATCTGCCCGGCGTCATGCTGGGCTCCGCGGCGCAGCGCCTGATCCGGCTCTATGGCGTGCGTCCGGGCCGCCGCGCCGTCGTGCTTGCCGGCAACGATCACGCCTACGGTGCGGCTCTCGATCTGGACGACGCCGGCGTCGACATCGCCGCCATCGTGGACCTGCGCGAGGGACCGGGCGAGGGGCCCTTGGCGGCCGCTGCGCAGGACCGCGGCTTCAAGGTCATTGCCGGTCACTGTGTGCACGAGGCCCTGGCACGGCGGGACAAGAGGCATCTGGATGGGGTTCGGGTCTCTCGCATCACCGGCGACGGCAGCTTCGATCACGGTAGCCAACGCTTGGACTGCGACCTCTTGGCGATGAGCGTCGGCTATACGCCGACCTACCAGCTGGCGCTGCAGGCCGGCGGCCGCCTCTCCTACGACGATGCGGCGGCGCACTTCACCATCGCCGGCCTGCCGGCCAGCCTGCAGATCGCCGGCTCGATGAATTCCGCCTATGACCTGGCCGCGGTGGAGGCGGAGGGCGCGGCGACCGGCTGGAATGCCGCCAAGGCACTGGGTCTCTCGGTCGGCGAGAAACCGGCGGTGCCGACCGAGCGCGGCGCCGAAGGGATCAACCACCCCTGGCCGATCTTCAAGCATCCGCAAGGTAAGGACTTCGTCGACTTCGATGAGGATCTGCAGGTCAAGGACATCCAGAACGCCGTGGCCGAAGGCTATAACGAGCTGGAGCTGGTGAAGCGTTTCTCCACCGTGGGCATGGGGCCCAGCCAGGGCCGTCATTCGGCGCTGGCGACCGCCCGCCTGGTGGCCAAGGCGACCAACCGCACGGTGTCCGAGATCGGTGTCACCACGGCGCGGCCGCCTTTCTCCGCCGAGGCCCTCGGCGTGCTGGGCGGCCGGGTCTTCGAGCCCGAGCGCTTCACCGCCATGCACCATCGCCACAAGGAGCTGGGCGCGGTGATGATGACTGCCGGCGTTTGGTGGCGGCCGGCCTACTACGGGGCCCGGGACAAGCGCGAAGAGACCATTCGGGCCGAAGTCAGGAACGTTCGGAACAACGTCGGGCTGATCGATGTTTCCACGCTCGGCGGGCTGGAGGTCCGGGGACCCGATGCGGCCGAGTTCATGAACCGGCTCTACACCTTTGCTTACCTGAAGCAGCCGGTGATGCGTTCGCGCTATCTCCTGATGACCAACGAGCAGGGCGTGGTGATCGACGACGGCGTGGCCTGCCGCTTCGCCGAGGATCACTACTACGTCACCGCCACCACCGGCGGCGTGGACCGCGTCTACCGCCAGATGCTGTGGTGGAACGCACAGTGGCGGCTGGACGTCGACGTCGCCAACGTGACCGCGGCCTATGCCGGAGTGAACATCGCCGGTCCCAAGTCGCGTGAGGTGCTGCAGAAGCTGGAGAGCGACATCGACCTCTCGGCCGAGGCCTTCCCCTACATGGGCCTGCGCCGCGGCCACGTCGGCGGCATTCCTGCGCGTTTCCTTCGCGTCGGCTTCGTCGGCGAACTGGGCTACGAGATCCACGTGCCGGCGAGCTACGGCGAGGCGCTGTGGGACCTGCTTTTGGAGACCGGCAAGGCGGAGGAGATCAAGCCCTTCGGCGTCGAGGCGCAGCGCGTCCTGCGGCTAGAGAAGGGGCACATCATCATCGGCCAGGATACCGATGCCATGACCACGCCGGACGAGGTCGAGATGGCCTGGGCGGTCTCCAACAAGAAGCCCTTCTTCGTCGGCAAGCGTTCTATCGAGCTGCGTCGGCGCCACCCCTCGAAGCGCAAGCTGGTCGGCTTCACCTTGCCGAAGGGCTCGCGCGTACCGGCGGAAAGCAACATCCTGCTCGATGGCGGTGGCGAGATGGTCGGCTTCGTGACCTCATGCGCTTTGTCGGAGGCCTGCGATGCCATCGTCGGCCTGGCCTATGCGCCAGCGGAGACCAAACCGGAAGACAGCGTGACCATCAAGCTGTCCGACGGGCGAACGCTCGAGGCTCAGGCTTGCGCGCCCCACTTCTTCGATCCCGACAACAAGCGCCAGGAGATGTAGGTCCGATGGAGCCCGCTTCGCAGACCCGCCGCGCCTTCGCCTATCGCCGCCTTGTCGAGGCCGGCGCCACCTTCGAGGCCCTCGGCGAGAGTGCCGTCGCCACCAGCTATCGCAACGCCACGGACGAGGGGGAGACCGCCAGGCGGATGGGCTTGGCCGACCTTTCACCCTTGCCGCGGATCGGCTTCAAGGGGAAGGGAACCACGGCGTGGCTTGATTCCCAGGGCATCACTATCCCCGGTGCGCCGAACCGGGCAGCCCCGCAGCCTGACGGCGGCCTGGCTCTGCGCCTGGCCGATCAGGAGATCCTGCTGCTCGGAAGCTTGAACGAAGCCGGATCGGATCCTACCAAGCTGGAGGGGCCTTGGGCGGCCTCGGAGACCAAGTCGCGCGGCTATCCCCTGCCGCGGCAGGAGACCCATGCCTGGTTCCTGCTAAGCGGCGACAAGACCGACGCCATGCTCGCCAAGCTCTGCGGCGTCGACCTGCGCCCGGCGAAGTTCCTCGATCTCTCGATCGCCCAGACCTCCATCGCGCGCATGACCGGGGTCCTCTGCCGGCAAGACCTGGGCGGCACCTTGGCCTATCATCTGCTGGCCGACAGCGCGTCCGCAACCTACCTCTGGGACTGCCTCATGGACGCCATGGCAGAATTCCGTGGTGGACCGGTCGGCCTTTCGGCCGTGCGAAGCCTCACGAAAGCCTGAGGGATGGCGGAATTTGATGGCCCCGCCGTCGTCCATGCGATATTAGCGCATCGCGTCGGCGCTTAGTCTGCCGTCTCACTTTCCCGATCGCCATCCAGCGTCACCGCCTGACCGTCCTTTGGGGGACCACCAATGCCGAAGAGTGATATCGAGATTGCCCGCGAATCGACCATGAAGCCGATCCATGAAATCGGTACCAAGGTCGATATTCCCGCAGATGCGCTGCTGAACTACGGCCCGCATAAGGCCAAGGTCTCCCTGGAGTTCATTCGCGGCCTGGAAGACCGGCCGCGCGGCAAGTTGATCCTGGTGACCGCGATCAGCCCGACCCCGGCGGGCGAAGGCAAGACCACGACCACGGTGGGTCTGGGCGACGGGCTGAACCGCATCGGCAAGAAGGCGATGATCTGTCTGCGCGAGCCCTCGCTCGGCCCCTGCTTCGGCGTGAAGGGCGGTGCTGCCGGCGGCGGCTATGCCCAGGTGGTGCCGATGGAGGACATCAACCTCCACTTCACCGGTGACTTCCACGCCATCGGGGCGGCCCACAACCTGCTCTGCGCCTTGATCGACAACCACATCTACTGGGGCAACCAGCTGGGCATCGACAGCCGCCGGGTCTCCTGGCGCCGGGTCGTCGACATGAACGATCGCTCGCTGCGCTCCATCAACTCTTCGCTCGGCGGCATCGCCAACGGCTTCCCGCGCGAGGACGGCTTCGACATCGTCGTCGCCTCGGAGATCATGGCGATCTTCTGCCTGTCGCGCGACCTCAAGGATCTGACCGAGCGCCTGGGCAAGATCGTGGTGGCCTACACCCGCGAGAAGAAGCCGGTGACCGCTGCCGAGCTGTCGGCGCCGGGCGCCATGGCGGTGCTCTTGAAGGATGCGCTGGCGCCCAACCTGGTCCAGACCTTGGAGAACAATCCGGCCTTCATCCACGGCGGCCCCTTCGCCAACATCGCGCACGGCTGCAACACCGTGATCGCCACCGAGACGGCCCTGAAGCTGGCCGACTACGTGGTGACCGAAGCCGGCTTCGGCGCCGACCTGGGGGCCGAGAAGTTCTTCGACATCAAGTGCCGCAAGACCGGCCTGAAGCCCAACGCGGCCGTCATCGTCGCCACCATCCGCGCCCTGAAGATGCACGGCGGCGTCGCCAAGGAAGCGCTGGGCAGCGAGAACGTCGATGCGGTCAAGCGGGGCTGCGAGAACCTGGCCCGTCACATCCGCAACGTGAAGTCCTTCGGCGTGCCGGCCGTGGTCGCCATCAACCGCTTCATCACCGACACCGATGCCGAGGTGGCGGCGGTGCAAGAGGTGGCGAGCCAGCTCGGCACCACCGCGATCCTCTGCACCCACTGGGCCGAAGGCGGCAAAGGCACCGAGAACCTGGCCAAGCACGTGGTCGAGTTGATTGCCAGCGGCATCGACCAGTTCGCACCGATCTATGACGATGCCATGCCGCTGTGGGACAAGGTCAAGACCATCGCCACCCAGCTCTATGGCGCCGACGACATCCAGGCCGACAAGTCGGTCCGGGCCCGCTTCAAGGAGCTGCAGGACCAGGGCTACGGCCACTTCCCGGTCTGCATGGCCAAGACCCAGTACAGCTTCTCCACCGATCCCAGTCTGAAGGGCGCGCCCTCGGGCCATTCGGTCACGGTGCGCGAAGTCAGGCTGTCGGCGGGTGCGGAATTCATCGTTGTGATCTGCGGCGATATCATGACCATGCCGGGTCTCCCGCGGGTGCCGGCTGCCAACAAGATCTACCTGAACGAGGCTGGCCAGATCGAAGGCCTGTTCTAGAAATGGGAGAGGACCGCAGGCCGACCGGTCTGCGGTCCAACTACCGGCCGAGCAGCATCCGGCCGTAGTGGAGGGTGAAGAGCGCGAAGGCCGCGATCCAGGCCAGGCTGGAGCTCCAAAGCAGCACCCAGTAGCCCTCTTCGGCCAAGGCTGCCGCAATGCGCGTTGCGGCAGCGGCGCCGATCAGCAGATAGATCGCGGTGGTTGGGCGGTCCGCCTTCAGAGCGCGGCCCGTGTGGCCGAGCGTCGCTCTGGTCATCACCGCCAGGGTCATCGATCCGATGGCACCGACGGTCAGTGCATGCAGCCCGGCCGAGGCTGCAATCCAATCCGGCTGCAGCAAGCCGAGACCGAGCAGAATGAAGCCGACGGTAAGCCAGGCGTAGGCGATATGCAGGCTCCACACCAAAGGCTCCGAGCCGGTTCGATGGCTACGCCAGCGCAGCTGCCGTGCCAGTGCGGCAAGGCCAGCCGTCAAGAGCGCCAGGCCGCTTGGCCAGCCATCCGGCGCGGCGACCCAGGCAACCAGGGCCAGCAGCGTGATCAGCAGGCAGACGCGATCCAGGCGGCCGAAAGGTACCGGCAACTGTGCCTCTGCACGCTTGGCCATCCAGTTGCGCGTGAAGCTGGGCAGAATGCGCCCGCCGATCAGGCTGACCAGCAGCAGAATGACGGCGATCCCCGCCCGCTGACCGATGGCGCCGCTGAAGGTCAGCCCCATGGCCTCCAGGTGGGTCAGGAGATTGGCCGAGAAAAGCAGTGCGAGGGCGAGCGGCATCGGCAAATTGCGCCAGTTGCGGCCGGCCAAAATCTCCCGGGTGACCACGGTAAGCAAGAGAGCGGAGAAGGAGAGGTCGAGCACCGCAGCCAAGCCCGGGCCGAGAAGAGCCGAGGTGGCGACCGCGCCGCGGCCCAATACCCAGGCGGCGAACAGCAAGGCCAAGGGCAGTCCGCTCAACGGCAAGCGGCCGGTCCAGTTGGGAATTGCCGTCAGCAGGAAGCCGGCGATCGCCGCCAGGGCGTAGCCGAAGATCAGCTCATGGGCGTGCCAAGCCAAAGGGTCGAAAGCGGTGGGAAGGCTCAGGCTGCCCTGCAGCATGGCGATCCAGGCCGCCATGGCGAGGACCGCCCACAGACCTGCGCCCAGGAAGAAGGGTCGAAATCCAAGCCGAAGAAGCGCTGGATGCCTAGGGCTTGCCGCGCGCGCAATGCCGTCGCTGCTGGTGCTCACCTGCGCTTACCGCCTTTTCAGATCGACCGATGGTCAGCTTGGAAATATGGGTTTGAGGCGGCGCACCCGAAAGCAGCCGTCGCGCTGCGGGAGGGCAGAGCGAAGCCGCAGGACGATCTGGCGCAGGCCGAATGCTGCCGTCAGCGTCGCTGGGTGATGCGGTAGGCGCAGCGCCGGTCGCCGGAGAGCAGGTGCTCCGAGCGTTCGACCTCGGCCTCGGGTCCGAGCAGCGTTCGGAAGAGATCCAGCTCCGCACGGCAAAAACCCTGGCAGGCGGTGGCGGCGGAACAGATTGGGCAGTGGTGCTCGATCAAGAGGACACTGCCGTCCTCTCGCGTCTCCAGACGAGCCATGTAGCCCTCTTGCGTGCGTAAGGCAGCGAGGCGCTCGAGCCGCTCCGTCAAGTCGCGACTGCCGGCGAGACCCTGTCGGTAGCGGCATTCCTGCGCACCCTCGCGCTTGGCAATCAGGCGCTCCAGCCCCTTGGCACCAAAGATCTGCCGCACGTCCTCGATCAAAGCGGCGCTCAAGTCGGCGTGGCCGTCGGGAAAGCGCGCATGGCCGGCCGAGGTCAAGGACCAGAGGGCGCGAGGCCGCCCGACGCCGCCGCGCTCGCGCTCCTCGTGCAAGAGTCCGGCCTCGGCGAGCGCGGTCAACCTCTGGCGGGCGCCCTGCTGGGTGATTCCCAGCCGCTTGCGCAGGGCGCCGGTGGTCATGGGGCCAGCGGTCTTGATCGCCAGCAGGATTTCGGAATCGCTATGCGCCATGGCGCCCGCCTCGGTTCCTTCACAGGTCTTTTGGCAACATAGTCATTGTTAATTTCGTTGCAAAGCCTTTGTCGATATTTTAGAAAGACGAAGATTGCTTTATCAACCGAACCGGCCCGACAGAGGGTGCGGCCCGGAGGGAGGGAGTGATGCAAGAGGAAGCCAAGGAGGCCGAAGGCTGGCGGCAGATCTTGGGCGACGGACGCTGGGCCCTCTTCCTGCTGGTGCTGGGCGGCATCTGGCTGCATGCCTCGGACAGCCTGGTGGTTGCCACGGTCATGCCGGCGGTGGTGGAAAGCCTGGGCGGCATCGCCTGGACGCCCTGGGCCTTTGCGCTCTACGAGTTGGGGTCGATTGTCGCCGGCGCCATGGGCGGCCTGGCCTCGCTCAGGCTCGGCCTCGGGCGTTCGCTGGCCGGCTTCGCCTTTGCCTTTGCGATCGGGTGCCTGGCCTCGGCGGCTGCGCCGGACATGGCGACCTTGCTGGCCGGTCGGCTGCTGCAGGGAGTGGGCGGCGGCGCCCTGATTGCGCTCAGCCATGTGGCTGTGACCAAGGGCTTTTCAGAGCGGCATTGGACGCGGCTATTCGCCTTGATTTCCGGCGTCTGGGGCCTCTCCTCGCTGGCCGGCCCGCTAATCGGCGGCCTCTTTGCCGAGGCCGGCTGGTGGCGTGGCGCCTTCTTGATCTTCGCCCTTAAGGGGCTGCTGGTCGCAGCGGCGGCACCTTGGCTTCTGCGGCGGGTCAAGAGCAGCGGCGGAGACTTCGGGGCGAGCCGGGTGCCCTGGCGCAGCCTCGCTCTCTTGAGCCTGGGGGTGATCTCGATCCTTTTGGCCGGTGTCGTCGACGCGCTTCTCCTCGGCATTTGCCTGATCCTCTTCGGATTGGTGCTTCTGGTGCTGATGCTGAGGGTGGACGGCCGCGAGATCAGCAGCCTCCTGCCGCAGAGAGCGCTCAGATTGCCAGGAGCCGCACGTGACGGCCTGGCCATGGTGCTGTGCCTGGCGGTCGCGACGGTCGCCTTCTTGATCTATGGGCCATTGCTGCTGATCGAGTTCTACGGCATGGGGGCGCTGATGGCCGGCTACTTCGTCGCCTTCGAATCCATCGCCTGGACCTTGGCGGCGCTTGCCGTCGGGCGGGTGAAGCCGGATGGCGAGGGGCCGTTCCTCAGGATCGGTGCCTTGACCATTCTGATCGGCCTGCTCGGGATCGCGGTCTTTCTCCCGATCGGCCCGGTCTGGGCCTTGCTGCCGTGGGTCGGCATGCAAGGCGCCGGATTCGGCATGGCCTATGCCTTCATCGTGCGCCGCGTGGTCAAGGCGGCGCCGGAAGCCGAGCGCGACCATGCCGCCGGCGCCGTGGCGACCGTGCAGATGCTGGGCTATGCCGTGGGCGCCGCCATCGCCGGCATCGCGGCGAACTCTTTCGGCATCGGGCTGGAGGAGAGCAGCTACGAGCTGGAGCCGGTGGCCCACGCGGTCTTTCTGTCCTTGCTTCCCTTCGCGCTCATTGGGCTCTTCGCCGCCTACAAGCTGGCGGCCGGCGAAAAAACTGTCATCACAACTTCGCACCGAGTTGAGCCCTAGTCTTGTCAGTGCCGGGCCCCTCGTATTAGAAGTCCAGTCTAGACCGGGGCGCTGATTCCCGAGGGGTCCAGAGGCATGGGAGAAGTGAGGATGACTGTCAGCATCTCTGCTGGACGGTATCTTGTTGTGATTCTGGCCGGCATCTTGCTGCTGATGCTGCCAGTCGGCGGCGTCGCCGCGCAACTGCAGCCCGTCGACATAGACGTCAACCTGAACAGCGGTCAGACGCATCGTCTGGCCGACATTCAGCTGATACCATCGAGTCCGCCAGCAAGGACGGCGAGCTGACCGCGCCGGTGTCGCTGACCGGTCCGGGCCGCGTGTCTCTGCCGGAGGGACGCTATGTGCTCCGCGCTCAGCTCGACCAGCTGGTGATCGAGGAACGCCTGTCGGTGCAGGGGCCGACCAACCACGTGGTGGTCTTCGACGTCGGCTTCGCCACCTTGGCCCTGATCCCGCAAATCGGCGCCAATCCCTACCGGCGCAACGTCGCTTGGCGGGTCCTGACCTGGCGCAAGGACCGCAACGGCAACCGCAAGATCTTGGCGGTGCTGACCGGCTCGCGCCCACGCATCGCCTTGCCCGAGGGGTTCTACATGGTCGAGGCGACGCACGACGGAAAGCTGACCAAGCACACCATCGAGATCGACCGCGGCCGAACCTACGACTACACGCTTATCAAGCAGTAGCGTCGACGAGCCTTGCGGTAAAAGAGGGCGCCTCTTTGGGCGCCCTTTGACCAAATTGTGGCAGTGGCCGGAGCATCAGCCCTCGATCATCGGCAGGTTCAACCCCTGTTCGCGCGCGCAGGCAATGGCGATGTCGTAGCCGGCGTCGGCGTGGCGCATGACGCCGGTGGCGGGGTCGTTGGTCAACACGCGCTCCAGGCGGCGGTCGGCGGCTTCGCTTCCGTCGCAGACGATCACCATGCCGGCATGCTGGGAGAAACCCATGCCGACGCCGCCGCCGTGGTGCAGGCTGACCCAGGTGGCGCCCGAGGCGGTGTTCAGAAGCGCGTTCAGCAGCGGCCAGTCGGAGACCGCGTCCGAGCCGTCCTTCATGGCCTCGGTCTCGCGGTTGGGGCTGGCGACCGAACCGGAGTCGAGGTGGTCGCGGCCGATGACGATGGGTGCCTTCACCTTGCCCTCGCGCACCAGCCGGTTGAAGGCCAGGCCCAGCCGCGCGCGGTCACCCAAGCCGACCCAGCAGATGCGCGCCGGCAGGCCCTGAAAGGCGATCCGATCCTTGGCCATGTCCAGCCAGGTATGCAGATGGCTGTTGTCGGGCAGCAGCGCCTTCACCGTCTCGTCGGTGGCGAAGATGTCGTCGGCCTCGCCCGAGAGCGCGCACCAGCGGAAGGGGCCGATACCGCGGCAGAAGAGCGGGCGAATATAGGCCGGCACGAAACCGGGGAAGTCGAAGGCGTCGGCTTCGCCCATCTCAAAGGCCATCTGGCGGATGTTGTTGCCGTAATCCAGGGTGGGAATGCCCTGCCGATAGAAGCCCAGCATGGCATGGACCTGCACTTTCATCGATTCCTTGGCGGCCTTGACCGTCCCGCCGGGTCCCGCTCGCGCCGCTCCGCCCACTCGGACAGGCTCCAGCCCGGCCGGCAGGTAGCCGTTCAAGGGGTCGTGGGCCGAGGTCTGGTCGGTCACCACGTCCGGACGGATGCCGCGGCTGAGCAGCTCCGGGAAGATTTCGGCGGCATTGCCCAGGAGCCCGACGGAGACCGCTTTGCCACTGGCCTTGGCTTCGTCGATCCGGCTGAGTGCTTCGTCCAGGCTGAAAGCCTTGCAATCGAGATAGCGGGTCTCCAGGCGCTTCTCGATGCGGCTCGGCTGGCATTCCACCGCCAGCATGGAGGCGCCGGCCATGGTCGCGGCCAAGGGCTGGGCGCCGCCCATGCCGCCAAGCCCGCCGGTCAGGATCCACTTGCCGCCGAGGTCGCCGTGGAAATGCTGTCGGCCGACCTCGACGAAGGTCTCGTAGGTGCCCTGCACGATCCCTTGGCTGCCGATATAGATCCAGGAGCCGGCAGTCATCTGCCCGTACATCATCAGGCCGACCTTATCGAGCTTGTTGAAGTGCTCCCAATCGGCCCAATGCGGCACCAGGTTGGAATTGGCGATCAAAACCCTGGGCGCGTCGGCATGGGTACGGAAGACCCCGACCGGCTTGCCCGACTGCACCAGCAGGGTCTGGTCCTCTTCGAGCTCGCGCAGGCAGCGGACGATGGTGTCGAAGCTCTTCCAGTCCCGCGCCGCCCGGCCGATGCCGCCGTAGACCACCAATTCCTCCGGCTTTTCGGCCACCTCCTGGTCCAGGTTGTTCATCAGCATGCGCAAGGGCGCTTCGGTCAGCCAGGACTTGGCGCTGATCTCGCTGCCGCGCGGCGCGCGTATGCTGCGGCTGTTGTCGAGGCGGGGATTGGGCTGGGTCATCTGCTGTTTCCTCGTGGATTACCGGCCGGGGCGATCTGCACTGCGATAGTCCTGCCGGCCGATGAAGCGATAGCGGCTGCCCGGGTGCAGCAGGTGGCTGCGGGTGGCGACCAGGCCGCCCGACCAGGTGAGCCGCAAGAGGTTGAGGCAAGGCTCTCCCGCTTCCAGATGGAGGGCCTTGCGGACCTCCTCTTCGGGAATGAGCGCCTCCACCTGATGCTCCGCCGCCTCTATGGGGCCTTGCTGGGTCAGGTAGTCGTAGGGTGTCTGGCGGGTGAAGTCCTGCTTGAGGTAGTTGGGCGCAAAGGCCGGGTTCACGTAGCGCTCCTCCCACTGGACCGGGACATCGTTTTCCAGATGGAGGATGATGGAGTGAAAGACCTGCGTATTGCTCGCCAGCTCCAGCGCCTTGGCCAGGCGCGGTACTGCAGCGACGCTGTCCAGGGCGCGCACCTGGCTCGTGTGGCGGCCACCCCGCTCCAGGATCTCGGCCCGGATCGAGCGCACCTCCAAGAGGACGGAGTGCAGCTTCTGTCCGGCCACGAAGGTGCCGGCCCCCTGGATACGGTTCAGCCAGCCCTCCGCGCTCAGCTCTCTGACCGCCCGGTTCACCGTCATGCGCGAGGCTTGGAAGGCCTCCATCAAGGCGCTCTCCGAGGGTATGCGGCCGCCCTCGGCCCAGACCCCGGCACGAATCTGATCCTTGATGTGGTCCTTGACGCGCTGATAGAGCGGGTGGTCGGTCTTGGCGGCGGCCTCGCTCACGCTTCTGCTGCTCCTTGGGTAACCTGCTGGCGCCTGGGGGTAACCTGCTGACGCCCGGCTTCGCGAACTTGTATATACAACTTGATTAGAGAATGCCAAGCGGCATCATGATGGCCGGACACAAGGAGAGGCAGATGTCGGAGCACTATCACTTTCATCAGGGCGAGGCGCCCTTGCTGGTCTCTCTGCCGCATGCCGGCAGCGAGATCCCGGCAGAGGTGCTGGAGCGCATGACGCCGGTGGCACGGGCCAGCGCCGACAGCGATTGGCATGTCGAGCGCCTCTACGACTTCGCCGCGGACATGGGCGCCAGCGTTCTGCAGGCGCGCTACTCGCGCTACCTGATTGATCTCAACCGATCACCTGACAGCAAACCGCTCTATCCCGGCGCCAGCAACACCGAGCTTTGCCCAACCTCCACTTTCGATGAGGAGCCGCTCTATCCTGACGGCGCCGCCCCAGCGGGGCCGAGATCGCCGCGCGGCGGCGTGCTTTCTGGCAGCCCTACCACGATTGCCTGGCTGGCGAGCTGACACGGCTTAGGGAGCGTTTCGGGCGCGTCTTGCTGTGGGAAGGGCATTCGATCCGCAGCCAGGTTCCTCGCTTCTTCGAGGGCCGCCTGCCCGACCTCAACTTCGGCACGGCCGGCGGCGAGAGCGCCGACGACGGCCTGCTACGGCGCCTGGTGAAGAAGGCCGAGGCCGACGGCCGCTTCAGTGTCGTGGCCAATGCGCGCTTCAAGGGCGGCTACATCACCCGCAGCTACGGCCGGCCTCAGGACGGCATAGACGCCGTGCAGCTGGAATTGGCGCAGATCGCCTACATGGACGAGGCGCCGCCCTTTCCCTACGACGCCGCGCGCGCGGCGCCGATGAAGGCCCTCCTGCAGGGTTTGCTGGAGACCGCTTTGGCGTGGCTGTCGCGGCCGCGGGGCGATTGAAGAAAAGGTCACAATGTTTGAAGTAATACCTCAAGTTTAACCTATCGAAGATTTCTCAGCGCGGAGGGTTCTTTTGCCATCCCCAACCGACGTCATCCTCCTACTTGATAGGAGGATCTTTTGCCATTCGATGGAGGAAAGGGTCAAAGTCACAGGAGTTCGGGTTTGCATGACATCCAAGCTAGGCACCGGGACTCTAGACGCATTTCACGCCGAACGGCCCATGGTGCGCTTGGAAATCCCCTAAACCGGGAAGGCCGAAAGCGGTCCTCCGGTCAGGCCGTAGGACGACGTAGCGAGAGGCGGTAGGGAGTGAAGGTCACGTCCATCCGACTGCAGCGAACCGGGGGAAGCGCCCACCACCTTGTCTATAGGCAGCCTCAGACGTAGAGCGTGACCTCGATGGAGTCGAGACCGCTGCCGTTGCCTGGAAGCGTGACGCCGCTGGCGATCACCAGGGTATCGGTGCCCGAGCCGCCGAAATAGCGGTAGCCCAATTCGATGTCGGCTTGCTCACCGATCTCAAATAGGTCGTCGCCGCCGCCACCGTAGAGGGTGTCGCCTCCCGATCCGCTGGTACCGCCCACGAGGCTGTCACTTCCCAAGCCGCCATAAAGTACATCGTTGCCAGCTTCGCCCTGAAGCAGATCGGCGCCACTCCCGCCGAACAGCGAGTCCCAGCCCGCGCCGCCGACGAGGTCGTCGTTCCCGCTGTCACCAAACATCGTGTCGCGGTCTTCGCCGCCAAACAGCCCGGAATCCATACCGAGGCCGCCATAGATCACATCGTCTTGCAGTCCGCCGAATAGAGAAGAATCGTCTCCAACGCCGCCAAAAATCGTATCAGCGCCCTCTTCACCGAAGAGAGAGGCGTCATTGTCACCGTCGCCGGCCAGGAGGTCTGCCCCGGTCCCTCCGAAGACGCCGTCGTCTTGCCCCTCGCCACCGTAGAGACTA
>CAXXGD010000036.1:0-55636 GCA_963669385.2 Rhodospirillales bacterium | reverse complement strand
CGGGACCGGTGACCGACAGGAACCTCGACGGCGGTGCCAATGCCGATGACATCTCTATGGTGGCTCGGGGATAGACCTCTTCCTATGGCGAGCGCGCCAACGACAGGATCTTCGCGACGACGGCACGGACCTCTTTCTCGTTGGCGAGCGCGGCTCCGACAAGTTCTACGGGGCGTGGCTGGGATTAGACCAGTTCCTCTACGGCGATGTCGGGCGTAGCGACCAGTCCTCTCCGGCGTGGCCGGTGACGACCGCATCTCTGCTGGGATGGCGGTGACGGACCTCTAGGAGGCGCGTCGACGGTCCGTCGGCGGCGGGTTTCGCGAGGCTTGCTTAGGCGAGGGACAAGGGAAGCTCTTCGGAGGCAGTGGGGAGGATTGCCAGTTTCTTCGGCGGCGGCGGGATCGACACGCTGGCGGGCGAGGCAGGCGACGACCATCAACTCTCTGGCCGAGCCTGCCGCCGACAAGCTCTACGGGGGCTTGGGCGACGACAGCCTGATCTTCGGCGGCAACGACAACGACACGGTCTACGGAGGAGACGGCGACGACGCCAGCATCTTTGGTGACAGCGGCCTGGACCGCCTCTACGCCGGCAGTGGCGCGGACGTGGAGTTCTATGGGGGCGAGGGCAACGACACCCTCTTCGGCGCCAGCGGCATCGATGCGGCGCTCGCCGGTGACGCCGGCGCCGACCGGATCTATGGCGGCGACGGCGGCGATCTCTTCCTGCGGGGCGGCAGTGGCGCCGACAGCATCTTCGGTGGCAGCGGCGCGGACAATCAGATTTACGGGGGCAGCGGGGCGGACAGCCTATTCGGCGCGAGGACAAGGACGGATTCATCTTCGGGGACGACGGCAACGACCGCCTTTTCGGAGAAGAGGGTGACGACGTCCGGCTGTTCGGCGGCAGTGGCCTGGACGCAGTCTACGGTGGCAGTGGTCTGGACAGCTACTTCTATGGAGGCTCGGGCGCCGACAGCCTGTTCGGCGGCAGTGGTATGGAGCGATCCTTCTTTGGAGGCGACGGCGACGACAGCCTGTCAGGGGGCGACGCCGACGATAGCTTCTTCTACGGGATTACGGTAACGACGCTCTTTATGGCGGCAGCGGTTCGGACTTCGGGTTTCTTGGCAGTTCCGGCGCGGACAGGCTGATCGGCGGGAAACGGGAACGACCGCTACTTCTACGGAGGAAGTGGCAGCGACAGCATCTACGCCGGCGCTGGCGTGGATACGCGCATATTCGGCGACACAGGAAGTGATTTTCTCTTTGGAGGCAGCGGAAGGATTCGAACCTGTTTGGTGGTTCCGGAGGCGACGTTTGTCGCCGGAGGCTCTGGCGATGATGGCACCTTGTTTGGCGAACTGGGAGATGACAGCCTGAGCGGTGATGAGGGCGCCGACAGCTCGCTCATCGGGGACGAACGGCAACGACGCCCTCTTCGGCGGCGATGCGAACGACGTTAGCCTTGTTGGCGGATCCGGAATGGACAGTCTGTTCGGCGGGAACGGAGCTGATAGCTTTCTGTTGGGCGAAGAAGGTCAAGACAGCCTCTACGGCGGCGAAGGAGATGATGATCGTCTGCGAGGCGGCACGGGTGCAGACGCGTCCATGGCGGTGACGGGGGTGACGATAGGCTTTATGGCGGGTCGGGCGCGGACTATGTTTTCGGCGGCAACGGAGATGACTTCTTCCTTTATGGAGATAGTGGAGGCGACCGTATCTACGGCGGGAGCGGTTCAGATAACATCTTCGACGGAAGAGACGGTGACGACTCACTCTTTGGCGGGACCGGAATTGATGAGGATATCACCGGTGGCACCGGGAACGATTTGCTCGAAGGCGTGCTGGCGGCGATGTCGGCCTTTTTTGGCAATAGCGGAGATGATGTTGTTCGCGGCGATAGCGGAAACGACCGAGCTTTGCGTGGTTTCACTGGAGCAGATAGCCTCTACGGCGGCAGCGGAAACGACAGCAGTGCCTTTGGAGGCGATGGTGGCGACAGTCTTTATGGTGGTGACGGGATGACTCCAACTTCAGGGGCGGCACGGGAGAAGATTATATCGGCGGCGGCGACGGGGATGACGAGCTCCATGGCGAAAATGGTGACGACACACTGGTCGGAGGTCGGGAATCGACAGCCTCTTCGGTGGCAGTGGCGCCGACATTTTTCAAGTGATGAACCAGGCGGACTTCGCCGGCCTCTACGACGGCAACTCCGGGTCGGATACGCTGGCGCTCTCGGGTGGCGTGACCATACCGGGCGCCGGCGTCACGCTCAGCAATATCGACTTCACCATTACCGTGTGAATCGGCACAGAACTCCTGCTTTGCTTGCAAATGTGCCTGTTCCCCGCCGGCTGGGTTGAGGGGCACACCGCCCTCCCCTGCCGCCGATTCCTGCCAACCGCCACACGGAAAGGAGGTCAATTTGTCTCGCATTGTCAACCCCTGACATATCAGTTTCTGAATGATATGTTCAATTTGGGGGATCGAATTGCCTTGGGAGCAAAAGACGATGCATTCATTCCGGGCAACCAATGGACCAGACACCCTCTCCGGAACCGACGGCGTCGACACCATCCTGGGCTATGGCGACAACGATACGCTCTACGGCTTGGCGGCGACGACAGCCTCTATGGCGCAAGGGCGACGACACGCTCTATGGCGGCGATAACGAAGACGCAGTGCTGGCGGGCGACAGCGGGGCGCGACAGCCTTTTCGGAGAGGACGGCGACGACAGCAGCCTCTACGGAGGCTCACGGGCCGATGTTCTGGTGGTGGCGACGGCGCGGACGCCGGGCTCTTCGGCGGCGTAGCCGACGATACGATCACCGGGGACAGCGGCAACGACAGCCTCATTTACGGCAGTGCCGGCGTCGATACGCTCAGCGGAGGCAGCGGCAGCGACAGGACTTTCGACGGTGGCGCCAATGCCGATCTGATCTTCGGCGGGCTGGGGACCGACGTTAGTCTGCAAGGCGAGCGGGGGTAACGATAGGCTCTACGGAGGCGATGGCACGGACCTCTTTCTCTACGGCGGGCGGGGGTCCGACAGGCTCTACGGCGGGCTGGGGACAGATTCTCATTTCTATGGCTATGTCGGCAGCGATCGCCTGTCCGGGGGACCTCGGTGACGATTCCTATTTCTACGGAGGAGCCGTGGACCGACACGCTCTCCGGCAACAGCGGACAGGATCAGTTTTTTCACGGCGGCGGCAAGAAGGACAAGATCTTCGGCGGCAGCGGCGAGGACGCGACCTTCTACGCGCGGCGGTGGTATCGACACGCTTTCGGGAGACGCCGGCGACGATCGTCAGTTCTTTGGCCGCGCGGCCTCGGACAAGCTCTATGGAGGCCTGGGCGACGATAGCCTGTTCTTCGGCGGCAATGACAACGATACCTTCTATGGAGGCAGCGGCGCCGACGCGATCGTCTATGGGGGCGACGACCAGGACCGCATTTTCGGCGGCAGCGGCGATGACAGCGTCTTCTTTGGTGACGCCGGCAACGACAGTCTCTCCGGCGGCAGTGGCGTTGAGGTGGCCTTTTTTGGTGGCAGCGGCACCGACAGGCTTTTCGGCGACAATGGGAACGATTCTTACTTCTACGGTGGTAGCGGCGGTGATACTTTGTTCGGGGGCGGAGGGAATGACGCTTCGTTCTACGGCGAGGCCGGCGACGATAGCCTATTCGGCGGCATCGGGGGCGACTCCGACTTCTTTGCTGGCGATGGCGACGACGTTATCTCGGGCGGCAGTGCACGTGACTTCGACTTTTACGGTGGCAGCGGCAACGACAGCCTCCTCGGCGACAGTGGGAACGATGACTACTTATACGGCGGTAGCGGCGGTGATAGCATCTTCGGGGGCGTAGGGAATGACGAGAAGTTCTACGGCGGCGTCGGCGACGATATCCTATTCGGTGGCATCGGGAGAGACGCCTACTTCTACGCTGGCGACGGCAATGACACTATCTCGGGCGGCAGTCAAAATGACCTCGTCCTTTACGGTGGCAGCGGCAACGATCACGTCTTCGGCGGCAGTGGAGATGATCGCTGGCTCTACGGCGACAGCGGCGTCGACACCTTGATAGGGGGCGAAGGGAATGACACTTCAGTCTACGGTCTGGATGGAGACGACAGCCTTTTCGGCGGCGAGGGTAACGACAGAGACTTCTATGGCGACTACAATTTCTTCATTGCCAGCGGCACGGGCAACGACAGTCTATCCGGCGGCGGTGGGAATGATATCAGATTCTTCGGTGACAGTGGCAACGACAGCCTGTCCGGCGACAGCGGGTCTGATACCAGTTTCTTCGGTGGCGGCGGCGACGACAGTCTCTTCGGCGGTAGTGGAAACGATTCTCTTTTCTATGGCGGAGAGGGCGCAGATAGCATTGATGGCGGAGACGGAGATGACCAGGTCTTTGGTGACGACGGTGATGACACGCTGACCGGCGGGTCGGGGGTTGATAGCCTCTTCGGCGGCAGCGGCGCCGACATCTTCCTGGTGGCGAACCAGGCGGACTTCGCCGGCCTCTACGACGGCAATTCCGGGTCGGATACGCTGGCTCTCTCGAGTGGCGTGACCATACCGGGCGCCGGCGTCACGCTCAGCAATATCGACTTCACCATTACCGTGTGAGGCGGGTGGACGGGCCTCCGTCCGTCGACTTCGCTAGTGGTCCAGGTCAAACAAATTGGACCGTTTTGGGGCGTTCCAAAGCTATCCGAAAAATGGATTGCTCCACATTGTCCTTCACCAACATTACACAGTAATGTGGTCGTCATCGCGAGCGACAGCGCGGCAATCCAGGTCTTACAGGCACGGCGTGATGTATTGGATTGCCGCGTCGCCTGCGGCTCCTCGCAATGACGGCTTGTGAGGACGAGTCATGCTTTAATACATTGCGAATTCGCATTTGACCTCCAGCACCATTACATTGAACGGAGGCAAAGGCCAAAGGCCTTCAGTGCCCTTGGCGCCCCTGGATAGAAAGGACTCTTCCGTCCCATTTTGACCACTAGCCACCACGCCTGGTCCTGCATCCAGGCCTGGTGGATTGATCTTCGCCCTGACAGACCGGCGCGTGTGTGCTATGCTCCGGCTATACCAAAAGATCGATAGGGGGGTGGAGACATGGCATTCATTCCGGGTACGGGCGGACCGGACACCTTGTCCGGGACCGACGGCATCGACACCATTCTGGGCTACGGCGCCAACGACACGCTCTATGGCCTGAGCGCCGCCGACAGCCTCTATGGGGGAGCGGGCGACGACAGTCTCTTCGGTGGCAGCGGCGGCGATGCAGTGCTTTTCGGGGACACCGGGCGCGACAGCCTCTTCGGCGAGGAGGGCGACGACAGCAGCCTCTACGGCGGTTCGCGGGCTGACCTCTTAGCAGGCGGGGATGGGGCGGATGCCTTTCTCTTCGGCGGGGTCGCCGACGACACCATCAGTGGAGACAGCGGCGACGACAGCCAGCTTTACGGCAGCGCCGGCCTCGATACTCTCACCGGAGGCAGCGGTAAAGACAGCCATCTCGACGGCGGCGCCAATGCCGATGTGATCTTTGGCGGTGAAGGCTCCGACCGTTCGCTGCTTGGCGAGCGGGCCAACGACAGCCTCTACGGCGGAGACGGCAGCGACCTCTTCCTCTTTGGCGAGCGCGGGTCCGACAGGATCTACGGCGGCAGTGGAAGCGATCTGTTCTTCTATGGCGACGTCGGCAGCGACCGCCTGAACGGAGGCGCTGGAGACGACCTCTACCTCTACGGAGACGCCGGGAACGACACGCTGTCTGGCGGCAGCGGGCGCGACCTCTTCTTCTACGGCGGTGGCAAGAGGGACAGGCTCTTCGGCGGCAGTGGAGAGGATGCCACCTTTTACGGCGGCGGCGGGATCGACACGCTGGCAGGTGACGCGGGCAACGACCATCAGCTGCTGGGGCGCGCGGCCGCGGACAAGCTCTACGGTGGCCTGGGCGACGACAGCCTGATCTTCGGCGGCAACGACAACGACACGGTCTTCGCAGGCAGCGGCGATGACCGGACGATCCTCGGTGACAGCGGCGTAGACCGCCTCTACGGCGGCAGCGGAGAGGACGGGCGCTTTTATGGAGGCGAGGGTGTCGATAGCCTCTCCGGCGGCGATGGGCGTGACGAGTTCTTCTTCGGAGGCAATGGCGACGACAGCCTGGCAGCCGGCGACGGGCCGGATTTTTCCTTCTACGGTGGAAGCGGCGCCGACGACATCTACGGAGGAAACCTAGAAGACGACCGATTCTTCGGTGGCAGCGGCGATGACCGCATATTTGCAGGCAGTGGAGAGGACGGACGTTTCTACGGTGACTACGGCGACGACAGCCTCTATGGCGGCAGTGGAAACGACTCGCGCCTCCTCGGAGTCGCTGGCAATGATCGCCTGTACGGAGGCGATGGGGACGACTCCGCCATAAGCGGTCTTAGTGACCTCGACAGTCTCTATGGCGATGATGGTAATGACGCCTTCTTCAGTGGTAACTACGGCGATGATCGGCTTTCGGGCGGAAGTGGAAACGACTACGCGTTCCAGGGTGGCCCCGACGACGACTTGCTCTTCGGAGGCAGTGGGAATGATACCTCCTTCTTCGGCGAAAACGGATTCAACTACTCCCCTGACGGCGGCAACGACAGCCTCTATGGCGGTTATGGGGATGACTCCCTGCTTTACGGTGGCAGTGGTGATGACAGGCTTTCCGGCGACGGTGGCGACGATTTCGGCTTCTACGGCAACGACGGCAACGACAGCCTCGTCGGCGGCAATGGAAATGACACTGCTTTCTTTGGTCTCGGAGGCGATGACATCCTCTCGGCCGGAAGTGGAGATGATTTCGGGTTTGTCGGTGGCAGCGGCGAAGACAGGATCTTCGGCGGCAGTGGAAATGACGCCTCCTTCTCCGGCGACAGCGAGAACACAACTCTAACATACGGCGGCGACGACAGCCTCTATGGCGGTGATGGAGAGGACTCTTTCTTCTATGGTCGCAGCGGCGACGACAACCTTCTCGGCGATAGCGGAAGTGACGCCAACTTCTACGGTGTCAGCGGTGCCGACAGCCTTTTCGGCGGCGATGGCTATGACTACCGCTTCTTCGGCGCCGGCGGTGCCGACTCTCTCTTTGGCGGCAGTGGAGGAGACAGCCGCTTCTACGGTGGCAGCGACGACGACCAGCTCTTCGGCGACGACGGCTATGACGGCCTCTTTTTCGGCGGCGATGGGGCCGACAGCCTCTTCGGTGGCAGCGGCGAAGCCATCGCCTTCTCCGGTGACGGCGGGAATGACAGGCTATTCGGTGGCGACGAACGCAATGAAGCCTTTTCCGGAGGCAGTGGCGATGACGTCCTCTTCGGTGGCAATGCGAAGGACACGCTCTTCGAAGGCGATAGCGGAGCCGACACCCTTTACGGCGGCAACGGGGACGACACGAGGTTCTACGGTGGCAGTGGTGACGATAGCCTCTCCGGCGGTAGTGGAGAGGACGTCTCTCTCTTCGGAGGCGATGGCGACGATAGCCTATTTGGCGGTAGTGGAGACGACGGCAGCCTTTCCGGGCAGGCGGGCAATGACCGCATTTACGGCGGCGATGGGTCCGATTCCGATATCAGCGGTGGCGGCAACCTCGACAGTCTGTTTGGCGACAACGGTAATGACGCCTTCTTCCGTGGCGACGAAGCCGACGACCAGCTTTCGGGCGGTAGCGGAGACGATGCTCGGTTTGAAGGAAATTCCGGCAACGACAGGCTCTTCGGCGGCAGTGGAGATGATATCTCCTTCTTCGGCGGGTTCTTGAGCAACAGCTTGCTTGACGGTAGCAACGACAGCCTCTACGGCGGTGACGGAGCGGACAGCCGTTTCTACGGTGGCAGCGGTGACGACAGCCTATTCGGCGACGACGGGAATGACGTCAGCTTCTACGGGGACGGCGGCAATGATAGCCTCTTTGGCGGTAGTGGAGACGACGGTTACCTCTCCGGGCAGGCGGGTAATGACCCGCATATACGGAGGTGATGGATCCGATTCTAGCATCAGCGGTGGCGGTAACCTCGACAGTCTCTTTGGCGATAATGGTAATGACGCCTTCTTCCACGGTGACGGAGCCGACGACCGACTCTCTGGCGGAAGCGGAGACGATTCTCAGTTCGAGGGTAACTCCGGCAACGACCGAATCTTCGGCGGCAGTGGGAATGATGCCTCCTTCTTCGGCGGATTCTTGAGCAATAGCTTGCTTGATGGTAGCAACGACAGCCTCTACGGCGGTGACGGAGCGGACAGCCGTTTCTACGGTGGCAGCGGTAACGACAGCCTCTCCGGCGACGACGGGAATGACGTCAGCTTCTACGGGGACGGCGGCAACGACAGCCTCTCCGGCGGCAGTGGAGAGGACGCCTCTTTCCTCGGTGGCAGCGGAGCTGACAGCCTTTCGGGCGATAGTGGTGATGACAGCGCCTTCTACGGTGGCAGCGGTGCTGACAGCCTCTTTGGGGGCGATGGCGACGATTCCCAGTTTTTAGGCAACAGTGGCGACGACCGAGTTTACGGTGGCAGCGGGGATGACAACTTCTTTTCCGGTCAAGACGGCGCCGACGTCATGGTGGGTGGCGACGGGAATGACGCCGTCTTCTACGGTGGCGACGGCGACGACAGCCTTTTCGGCGGCAGAGGGGAGGATTCCTACTTCCGTGGCGACAATGGCAGCGACAGCCTTGCCGGCGGCAGCGGGCTTGATGCCGATTTCCGCGGCTACAGCGGCGATGACAGGCTATTCGGGGACAGCGGCATCGATGCAGGCTTCCTCGGCGGCAGTGGAAACGACCGGCTCTATGGCGGTGATGGCAGTGACTTCAGCTTCCTAGGGGGATTGGGAGCTGACACCATCGGCGGCGGAGCTGGCGATGACACGCTCTTCGGCGGTCAAGACAACGACGAAATTTATGGTGGGGTTGGGGCTGACAGTATCGAGGGTGGTGACGGCGACGATAGGATCTACGCAGGTGAGGGCAACGACACGCTGACGGGCGGGCCCGGGACCGACAGCCTCTTCGGCGACAGCGGCGGCGACCTCTTCCTTGTCGCCAACCAGGCGGACTTCGCCGGCCTTTACTACGGCGGCGCCGGTTCCGACACGCTGGTGCTCACCACCGGCGTTACCATCCCGGGCGCCGGCGTCACCTTGAGCAGCATCGACGTCACCGTTACCGTGTGAGGAAGGCGCAAAGAGTCCCTTTCCTTTCAGATGGTAGCACAGCTCCGTCGGTTGGGCCGAGGCCTCTCGACACGCCTGGTCCCGCCCCCGCAGCAAGCTGCTGTAGAACGCCCATGGCCTCCTGGCCTTAATGGCGGCGGCCGGCACGCCCTCTGGCAGCCTGTAGCGCACCTCCGCAAGAGCTTCACTCATGTCGCGTGTCTCAGCGACATGCGCCATGCAGGGCTATGCACAACTCAGATCGCAAGCTGTGCCGGCTTGCCACATTAGTCTTGCAGAAAGAGTCTTGTGCAACTAAAAATAAAAACACGACCAAGCCGGCCCGGGCATGGTGCCTCGTGACAGCGATAAGAAAAATCGGGAGGCAAAGTAATGGCCTTTATTCCAGGCACCGGCGGACCGGACACGCTCTCCGGGACCGACAGCGTCGACACCATGCTGGGCTATGGGGCCGACGATACGCTCTACGGGCTAAGCGATGCCGACAGCCTCTTTGGCGCGGAAGGCGACGACAGCCTCTTCGGCGGTAGCGGCGGCGATGCGGTGCTGGAAGGGGGCACCGGGCGCGATAGTCTTTTCGGGGAGGAAGGCGACGACAGCAGCCTTTACGGCGGCTCAAGGGCGGACCTGCTCGGCGGCGGCGAAGGCGCGGATGCGCTCCTCTTCGGCGGGGTGGCCGACGACACGATCAGCGGGAACAGCGGTAACGACAGGTCCCTCTACGGCAGCGCCGGCCTCGACACGCTATTCGGAGGCAGCGGGAACGACAGGCACCTCGACGGTGGCGCCAATGCCGATGTGATCTACGGTGGCGATGGCGCCGACCTTTTCCTCTATGGCGAGCGCGGATCCGACAAGATCTACGGCGGACTCGGGGTAGATCAGTTCTTCTATGGCGATGTGGGTGGCGACAGCCTGTCGGGCGACGCTGGTAACGATCAGTTCCTCTACGGAGGCGCCGGGACCGACACCCTGGTCGGCGACAGCGGGCGCGACCTCTTCTTCTACGGCGGTGGCCAGAGCGACAAGCTGTTCGGCGGCAGCGGGGAGGATGCGACCTTCTACGGCGGCGGCGGAATCGACACGCTGTCGGGGGATGCGGGCAACGACTATCAGGTATTGGGCCGCGCGGCCGCGGACAAGCTCTATGGTGGCTTGGGCGACGACAGTCTGATCTTCGGCGGCAACGACAACGACACGGCCTACGGGGGAAGCGGCAGCGACGGAAGCGTCTTCGGTGCCAGCGGCCTGGACCGCCTCTATGGCAGCAGTGGGTTTGACAGCTACTTCTACGGTGGCAAGGGTAACGACAGCCTCTACGGCGACGATGGGAACGACAGCCACTTCTTCGGAGACAGCAGCGCCGACAGCCTCTCAGGCGGCAGTGGGAATGACTTCCGCTTCTACGGTGACGGCGGCGCCGACAGCCTCTCAGGCGGCGAGGGGGCTGACACCGGCTTTCGTGGCGGAAGCGGCGGTGACAATCTCTTCGGCGGCAGTGGGGATGACGTCAGCTTCTACGGAGGCAGCAGCACCGACAGCCTCTCCGGCGACAGTGGCGGAGATTTCCTCTTCTTCGGGGCCGGTGGCGCCGACAGGCTTTCCGGAGGTGGCGGAAGTGAAGCCAACTTCTATGGCGGAGACGGCGACGATAGCGTTTATGGTGACGACGGACTTGAGTACGAGTTCTACGGAGGCAGCGGCAACGACAGTCTTTTCGGCGGCAGCGGAGACGATAACCTTTTCTTTGGCGGTAGTGGAGACGACAGCCTCTCGGGCGACGAGGGAGATGACGCCTTGTTCTACGGGGATGGCGGCGCCGACAGACTGTTCGGTGGCAGTGGCGATGACTCCTTCTTCTACGGTGATGACGGTAGCGACAGCCTGTTCGGCGGTGACGGAGACGATCAGCTCTTTGGCGACGACGGCGCCGATACGCTGACTGGCGGGCCGGGAGCCGACAGCCTCTTCGGCGGCAGTGGCACCGACCTCTTCCAGGTGGCCAACCAGGCGGACTTCGCCGGCCTCTACGACGGCGGCGCCGGGTCGGACACGCTGGCACTCACCTCGGGCGTGACCATCCCCGGCGCCGGCGTCACGCTTAGTAGCATCGATTTTACCATCACCGTGTGAGGCGAAGGTGGGCTATCGCCATTAGCCTCCGACACTGAAGAGCGGCCAACCGAAGTTCTTTTTCAATGGATGCACGCCCAGGCCATTGCCTCGGGGCAGCCTCATCACCCCTCCCCTCACCGGCGGAAAGCCTTCGGCGTTGGAGCAGGTCACCCAGTTGTGGAAGTCGACGCTGTGGCTGCGCTGCTCTTCCGGGGTCGAGAGGCTGAGGTGCGCGATGGCCGCGGTGTCGATCTCGGCGCCGCCGGTGTCCTCGACAGTCACCATCAGGCCGAAGTCGACCGCCAGGTCACGCACCTGCCGAGCCCGGGTGACGCCGCCGAAACGCGAGATCTTGATGGTGACGCCGTCAGCCGCGCCGTCGGCGCGAATGCGCAGGAGATCGGTAAGCGAGGTCAGGGATTCGTCCAGCACGAAGGGCTTGGTACAGGCGCGCCGCACGATCAGGCATTCTTCATAGCTGGCGCAGGGCTGCTCCAGCACGTAGTCGACATCGCGGGTGGCCTCCAGGAAACGCAAGGCCTCTTGGCTGGACCAGGCGCCATTGGCGTCGCAGTAAAGGACGACATCCTTGCCGGCCACCTCGGCTACGGCGGCCAGGCGCTCGGCATCGACCAGCGGGTCCTCACCGACCTTCACCTGTAGGCGCCGATAGCCATCGGCCAGATAGCCGCGGGCACTCTCCACCATGACAGCCGGGCTCGCTTGAGAAATTGAGCGATAGAGAGCCACCTCCTCGCCGAAGCAGCCGCCCAGCAGGACCGCCAAGGGCACGTCCGCTGCCTTGGCAGCCAAATCCCAGAGCGCCATGTCCAGCGGTGTCTTGGCATCCATCTGCCCGGCCATGGCGGCGTCCATCCTCCGCACCAGCTTGACCACCTCTCTGGGGTCGGCGCCCAGCAGCTCAGGCGCCAGCACCGCGATGCCGGCGCGTGCGCCACCGGCGAAGGCCTCGGAATAGAAGGCACCTAAAGGCGCAATCTCACCCCAACCGCTGAGGCCCGCGTCGGTCTCGATCTCGACGATAGTGGAGAGGAACCCACTTTCCGTTCGGTTCCGGCAGCGGTAGGCGCCGGAGGTGAAAGGCTGCTCCTGCCCGTAGACGGAGATGCGCTCGATCCTCATGGCGCTGGCGCTGGGATCAGCTGGCCTCTTCGGTCATGCCGAGCTCGGCCAGGATCTCCTCGCTGTGCTCTCCCAGTCGCGGCGCGCCGCGGTCCAAGGTCAGATTGGTCTCGGAGAACTTGATCGGGCTGCGGACGTAGGCGTGGTGGCCGCCGGCGACACCGCTGGTCGGCAGATCCACCTTCAGGCCGCGACTTTGGACCTGCGGATCGTCGAAGACCTGGGCGACGGAGTTGATCGGCCCGCCCGGCACGCCGGCCGCCTCCAGCTTCGCCAGGATCGTATCTCGGGGAATCTCGGCGGTGAGGCCGGACAGGATCTCGGTCAGGATCTCGCGATTGCGCACCCGCTCGGCATTGGTGAGGAAGCGCGGGTCCTGGCCCAACTCCTCCCTGCCGAGCAGCGCACAGAAGCGGCGATACTGCGCGTCGTTGCCGGCGGCGATGATGAAGGCACCGTCGGAGGCCGGCAGCACCTGGTAGGGCACGATATTAGGGTGGGCATTTCCTAGGCGCCGCGGGGAGACGCCGCTGGCAAAGAAGTTTTGCGCCTGATTGGCCAAGACGCCGGCCATGCAGTCCAGCAAGGCCATGTCGATCCACTGGCCCTTGCCATTCTTCTCCCGCTCGACCAGGGCGGCCTGCACGGCGATGGTGGCGTAGAGCCCGGTGAAGACGTCGGCGAAGGCGACGCCGATCTTCTGCGGCTCGCGGTCGGGCTCGCCGGTCAGGTCCATGATCCCGCCCATGCCCTGGATGATGTAGTCGTAGCCGGCACGGTGGGCGTAGGGTCCGTCCTGCCCGAAGCCGGTGACCGAGCAATAGATCAATCGCGGGTTCACCTTGGCCAGGCTCTCGTAGTCCAGGCCGTATTTGGCCAGGCCGCCCTTCTTGAAGTTCTCGACCAGCACGTCGGCCTGCTCGGCCAGACGGCGCACCACCGCCTGGCCCTCTTCGGTCTTGAGGTCGACGACGATCGATCGCTTGCCGCGGTTGCAGGCATGGAAATAGGCGGCGTCCAAGGGATTGCCTTGATCGTCCTCGAGGAAGGGAGGGCCCCAGCCGCGCGTGTCGTCGCCGCTGGGCGATTCCACCTTGATCACATCGGCGCCGAGGTCGGCCAAGGTCTGGCCGACCCAAGGGCCGGCCAGGATACGTGCGATCTCCAGGACGCGAAGCCCTGCATAGGGTGCAGACATGCCGTCTCCTCAGTCAGGCCCTCTAATCAATCAGGCCCTCCAATCAATCAGGTAGCGCGATCGGCCCGATCTTCGCGAAGAGGTCGCCGGGGCCGGGATTGTCCTTGTGACAGTGACCGCCGAAGTGGGTCATGACCCCCCACACGGCATTCAAGGCCGTCTGTACCGCACCCTCGACCCAGGCCGGCGTCCAGCTGACGTCGTCGCCGGCCAGGATCACGCCGCGCTCGGCCGGGGGCAGGCCCGCCTGCATGAAGTGGCAGTACATGCGGTGGTTGTAGCGGTAGTGGCCGGGATGGGCGCCCTTGAAGGCGCCGAGGAAATTGGGGTCCAATTCCCAGCTGACCGTGATCGGGTCGCCGATGATGTGCCGGGCGATATCGACCTTGGGATAGATCTTGGCGAGCGCGCCCAGCGCCAGCTCGACCCGGCGCTCAACCGGCAGCGGCAGATACTTCAAGGAGTCCGACATCCAAGAGTAGGACAGACACATCACGCCCGGCTTGTCCGGACCGTAGTCGAAGAGATAGGTGCCGCGCGTCAGGCGGTCGCTCAAGGTCATCGACATGCAGTCGCGGCCGGTTTCGGGGTCCTTGTCCTTCCAGAAGGGCCGATCGACCATGACGAAGGTCTTGGAGGACTGCATGTAGCGGGTGCGGTCCAGCGCCATCCAGAGCTTCTGGCTGAAGAGCGCCTCTTCGGTGTCGATGGCGGTGGTCAGAAGCCAGCTCTGGCAGGTGGGGACGACCGCGTCGAAGGCATCGACCCGGCCCCAGCGGTCGGTCACCTCCAGCTGCCCTGAGGCCCCGCGGCAGATCCTGATCGCGCCGGGGCGCGTCGCACCGCCGTTCAGCTTGGCCAGGCTGGTCCCGCGCGGCCAGTGCACGATCTCTTCCGCCTGGCGGCGCCACAGCCCCTGCGGCACCTGCTCGACGCCGCCCAGGATGAAGCGCTGGTGGTCGTCCAGCTCGCCCAGGTTGACGCGCAGGATCTCCAGCATGGAGTTGGGGAAATCCGAATCCCAGCCGCCGGTGCCGAAGCCGACCTGGCCGAAGACCTCGCGGTGCCGGAAGGAGAGTTTCTGGAAGGCCGAGGAATAGGCGACGAAGTCGTAGAAGGTGCGCTCGTCCCACTCCTTGACGATGGGGTCCCAAATCTCCTTGACGCGGGCGGCGTCGCGGTCCCGCATCGCCGCCTGCAGCGCCGTGAAGTTGGCACCCTCCTCCAAGGCGTCGCGATAGGCGGCCGCCACCTCTTGGAACAGCGGCGGCAGGTCGGCCAGGCTTTCGGCGTAGTGGCTCTCGCCCTCCAGATCGATCAGGGTGGATCCGGCAGCCGGGGTCAGGGGATTGGGGAAGGGCCGGCTCTCCAAACCCAACTTGTCGACATAGTGATAGAAGCCCTTGGAAGAGACCGGAAAGCGCATGCCGCCCAGTTCGGCGACGATGCCGTCGGCCCCTTCGAAAGGCTGTGAGCGCAAGCGCCCGCCGAGCTGACCCGACTCATAGAAAATGGGCTTGAGGCCCATCCGCATGAGCTCGTAGCCGCAGAGCAAGCCGGAGATGCCGGCACCGATGATGGCCACCTTGGCGCCATGGCGGTCCGCCGGGATGCTGCCCAGCCCTGCGGGATGAGTGATCCAGTCGTCGTAGGCGAAAGGAAAATCCGGCCCGAACAGTGAAAGGGGCGCGTCAGCCTCGCTCATCCGACTCTTTCCTTATCTTGTTCTACCGTCGAATGGCTTAGCTATGCGCCCTGGGGGGACTGCTCTGCAAGGAGGAAGGCCCCCGCCAAAGGTGTTCTCGGCGGGGGCCTTGCTTAGGCTTAGGCGGCGGCCTGGCCCTTGGCGCTCACCGCGGCCTCTACCGAGGCTTCGATGACGTCCAAAGCCTCTTCCAGCTGCTCCATCGGGATGGTCAGCGGCGAGAGGAAGCGCACGACATTGCCCTTGGTGCCGCAGGAGATGATCATCACGCCACGCGCCTCGGCCTCGGCAATGATCGCGTTGGTCAGCTGCGGATCGGGATTGCGAGACGCGCGATCGGTCACCAGCTCCATCGCCACCATGGCGCCCAGACCGCGCACCTCGCCGATGCACTCCATGCCCTGCCTGGAGGCGATGTTCTCCAGCCGCTCGGTCAGGCGTTTGCCGATCTCGGTGGCACGCGCGCAGAGATCCTCTTCCTCGATCACGTCCAGGACCGCATTGGCCGCTGCGACGGAGAGCGGCGGGCCGGCATAGGTGCCGCCCAGGCCGCCGGGTGCCGCCGCGTCGACGATCTCCGTCCGGCCGGTGACGGCCGAGATCGGGAAGCCGCCGCCCAGGCCCTTGGCCGTGGTGATCAGGTCCGGCACCACGCCGTAGTGCTCGACGGCCAGCATCTTGCCGGTGCGCGCGATGCCGGTCTGGATCTCGTCGACGATCAGGAGGATGCCGTGCTGGTCGGCGATCTCGCGCAGGCCCACCAGGAACTCCTTGGGCGCCACGTTGAAGCCGCCCTCGCCCTGCACCGGCTCGACCAGGAAGGCGGCAACCCGCTCCGGATCGACGGAAGAGGCCAAGATCCGCTTCAGCTCATCCAACGCAAACTCGACCGAGATGCCATGGAAGGGATGCGGGAAGGGCGCGTGCACGACCTCCGCCGGCATGGCGCCGAAACCCTTCTTGTAGGGCACCAGCTTGCCGGTGAGCGCCATGCCCATCAAGGTGCGGCCGTGGAAGCCGCCGTAGAAGGAGATCACGCCCGAACGGCCGGTGTAGACGCGGGCCATCTTGACGGCGTTCTCCACCGCCTCGACGCCGGTGGTGACCACCAGGGTCTTCTTTTCGAAGTCGCCCGGCATCAGCGCATTCAGCCGCTCGGCCAGGCGGATGTAGCCCTCGTAGGGGGCCACGTTGAAGCTGGTGTGGGTGAACTTCTCGGCCTGATCGGCGACGGCCTTCATCACCTTGGGATGGCGATGGCCGGTGTTCACCACGGCGATGCCGGCAGCCAAGTCGATGAAGCGGCGCCCGTCGACGTCCCAGAGCTCCGCGTTCTCGGCTCGCTCGGCATAGACCTGGCGGGTCGCAATGCCCTGGGCCACGGCAGCCTTGTGCCGTTGAATCAGATCCTCAGTCGCGCTCATGGGGCAAGCCCTTTCTTCCATCTCAATAACGACAGTCTCCAATAGACCTGGACAAGATCCTGAGCAACAGGAATATGAAGGCTGCGCGATAGACAAGAGGATGAACGATGGTTTTGGGAGAGTTCGATGTCGGCGCCCGCCTGCGGGAGGCCCGTGTTTTTGCGGGACTGACCCAGCGGCAGTTGGCCGAGCGGGCCGGCGTGACGCACAGCCAGATCTCTATGGTAGAGCAGAACCACAACAGCCCTTCCGTCGCCTCCCTGCGCAGAATACTGGGCGGCATCCCTATGACCATGGCCGAGTTTTTCGAGCCCGATCAGGGACTTGGAGAGCGAATCTTCTTTAGCTCCGCGGAGCTCCTGGATCTGACCTCGCGCCTCTCGCAGAAGCCCGACGGGCGGGTCATCATGCGTCAGGTCGGCGATGCCCGAGCGCACAACTTGCAGATTTTACAGGAGCGCTACGAGCCCGGCGCCGACACCGGCCCCGCCATGCTGGAGCATGCCAGCCATGAAGGCGGAATCGTGCTGAGGGGCACCGTGGAGCTGACCGTGGGCGACCAGATGCGTATGCTGGAAGCCGGCGACGCCTACCTCTTCGACAGCCGGCGCCCGCATCGCTTCCGCAACCGCGGTGAGGAGACGGCAGAGCTGGTGTCCGCCTGCACACCCCCCTATTTGTGATGCGAGTCGGCTCGACAGCAGCTAAATGAAGGTGGACGCGGGTCGGCGAGACGCTTTGGGCCGCCAGTTGGAAGCACGGAGAGGGTTCACATGGCCCAGCTTGGGCAACAGCCAAGCCTGAAGGCGACGGAAACTGGTCACAGAGGCCTACCAGCTCTGGGGGCGGAACCTGCGCCTATGGTTTGTCGCTCTGGCGGTGCCGGTCGTGATCGACGTCCTGGTCCGCATCGGCTTTCTCCAGACCTACAGCGCCCAATTTCAAGACGCGCAGAACCTGGACGAGATCCTGAACCAGGCCTTCGTCGTTCGCGCGGTGGCGATGCTGGTCGCCTCCGTCATCGCCTCGACCCTTTTCGCCGTCGCCTGGCATCGCCTCTCCCTCCTGGGGCCGGGGGAGCAGCCTACTCTGGTGCCGCGCATCGGTGCGCAGCATGTGCGTTTCGCCTTGTTCACCCTGCTGCTCGCGCTGATCGGGGTGGGCATCATCCGCCTCAGCTTCTCCCTCGCCCTGTCAGGGGGCGGCGGCTTTGTCGCCCTCCTTGCGGCCATCCTGGCGATCACGCTCTTCCTGCGCTGGAGCATGCTGTTCCCAGCCGCAGCGATTGGCGCCGAGGCGACGTTCGGATCCTCTTGGGCTATGACCAGGGGCTGCGCCTTCACGCTGTTTTGGGCATTCCTCCTAGGCCTGCTTCCGATGATGATAGCAACTGTGGTGGTCGAGATGCTGCTGTCAGGCACCTTCTACCAGACCAGCCCGGACCAACCCCCGGAGGGACTGAGCCTCTTGATACCCATGCTGATCACCGAGCTGTTGAACTATGCGGCGCTGGCCATCGGCGTCGGGGTTGCATCAGCCGCCTACCGGCGGCTGGCGCCAGGCGGCCTTCCGGCGACCGCGAGAGGCAGCCATGGCGCTTGAGGTCAAGATCTGCGGCCTGTCGCAGCCGGAGACCTTGCTGGCAGCCATTGCCGGCGGTGCGGCCATGGTCGGCTTTAACTTCTTTCCGCGCAGCCCGCGCTACGTAACGCCGGCCGAGGCAGCCAGCCTTGCCGGCCGCGTGCCGGAGCAGGTTTGGCGCGTCGGGCTCCTGGTCGATCCCAGCGACGAGCAGCTGACGGAGATCCTGCGCCAGGTCCCGCTGGACATGATCCAGCTGCAAGGCAGCGAGACGCCGGGCAGAGTCGCCGAGATCCGGCAGCGCTTCGGCAAGCCGGTCATGAAGGCGGTGAAGATCGCCACCAGAGACGACGTCGCCCAAGCAGCCGACTTCGAGCCCGTCGCCGACCGGTTCCTCTTCGACGCCAAGCCGCCGAAGTCCATGGCGAACGCGCTGCCTGGCGGCAACGCTGTCGCCTTCGACTGGCGCCTCTTGGCCGGCCGCAAGTGGTCACGCCCCTGGATGCTGGCGGGCGGGTTGAAGGCGGACAATCTGGCAGAGGCGGTCGAGACCTCCGGAGCCGGCGCCGTCGACGTCTCCTCAGGGGTCGAGTCGGCACCGGGCCAAAAGGACTCGGCCTTGATCCGCGGGTTCTTGGATAAAGCACGCGCGCTCTAACGGCAGCGGTCAACGAGTGGGGTGAGATGCACGACAAGCGACTGGCCTACGTGAACGGCGAATTGGTGCTCCAGCGCGATGCGTCGATCCACATCCATGACCGGGGGTTCATCTACGCCGACGGCGTCTTCGATACCCTCAGGACCTTTCAGGGCAAGCTCTTCCGGCTCGAAGAGCATATCGATCGACTGTTGGACAGCCTGGCCTACGCCCGTATCGATGCCGGCTTGAGCCGCCAGCAGTGGGCAGAGGCGACGGAGTCCGTCGTCGCCGCCAACCGCCCCTTCCTGCCCGAAGGCGAAGACTATTGGGTGACCCAGCGGGTGACCACCGGCGTCCACCACTTCTATGCCGAGGACGCCGAGGCAAGCCCGCCCACCATTATCATCGACTGCGTGCCCCTGCCCTTGCGGGTGCGCGCGTCCTTCTATGTGAACGGCGTGGACGCAGTGGTCGCGGCCCGCCGGCGCATCCCGCCGGAAGCGCTGTCGCCCAACGCCAAGACGCTCAACTACATGAACATGATGCTGGCTCAGCGCGAGGTGAGCGCCAGCAGCCCCGGCGCCTGGGCGCTGATGTGCGACCGCAACGGCAACTTGGCAGAGGGTGCCGGCTGCAACGCCTTCTTCGTCAAGAAGGGCGTCGTCTACACACCCACCACGGAGTTCGTCTTGGACGGCATCAGCCGTCAGGTGGTGATCGAGCTTTGCGGCAAGCTCGGCATCGAGCTGCGCGAAGAGGATATCTCGCCCTATCGCGGCGCCACCGCCGACGAAGCCTTTCTCACCTCGACCAGCCTCTGCGCCGTGCCGCTGGGCAGCCTGAATGGCCGTCGCCTTCCGGACGGGGTCCCCGGTCCGGTCACCAAACGCATCATGGAAGCCTTTTCCGACTTGGTCGGCATGGACTATGTCGGCCAGTACCTGCGCTTTCTCTCCAACGCGCCTGCCGGCTCCGGCCTCTAGCGCCGCCACCGCAGCCAAGGCAATGCCAAGAGATGCCAACGGCGGCCGCGCCGATGCACTGGACCGCCTGGCGTGGGCGTGGCCCTGGCTGATCGTCCTCTATTTCGTCGGGGAGGCGGCTCTCCGTGTTCTGCTCTCTCCGACCCTGACCCTTGACGAGGCGCAACAGGCCCTCTTCGCCCAAGAGCTCCGGCTGGGTTACGACGAGCAGCCACCGCTCTACAGCTGGGTGGTCTTCTTCCTGATCCAGGTCTTTGGCGTCGGCGCGGCGGCCTTGGCGAGCTTCAAGGCAATTCTGCTGATCGCCCTCTATCTCTTCACCTTCGCCGCGGTGCGCCGCGTGGCGGGCGCCTGGGCCGGAATGCTGGCCAGCGCCAGCCTCTTCCTGGTGCCGCAGATCGGTTGGGAGCTGCAGCGCGACCTGACCCATAGCGTCTTGACCATGGCGGCGCTGTCCGCCCTGGTCTACTTCCTGATCCTTGTCGTCGAAAAGCGAGATTGGGCGAGCTACCTCGGCTTATCCCTGTCCTGTGCGGTGGGCCTCTTGGCCAAGCCGAACTTCGTGCTGGTCGCGGGCACCTTGATCGTCGCCCTGTTGCTGATATCCGAGCTGAGGCGCCAGCTTCGACCCGGCGCGCTGGTTCTCGCACTCTTGCTTGCACTGGCATTGGCGGCGCCGGCCTACCTCTGGCAGCTGGGGCACCTGGACGAAGTGCTCAAGGACTCCGCAAAGCTCGGCCTCGATCATGCCGCACCCGGCTCTCTCGAAGCGATGGGCCGAGGCTTGGCGGCAATTGCGGAAGGGCTTGGGTCCACCCTCGCGATCCCCTTCGCGCTCTGGCTGGTGATCACCAAGGGATTCACCCTGCCGCGTCTGAGGGCGCCTCAAGGCAGGCTGCTTCTGCTCGCCGGGGTGATCGCCTTGGTCGTGGTCTGCGTCTCCGTCCTGGCCTTGGGCGTAACCAAAGTGCGGGTCAGGTATGTCCTGCCCATCATTTACCTGCCGCTGATCTGGGCGCCGCTGGTCTATGCCGACAGCCTGGCGCGCTGGTGGCAGCGCTGGCCATTACCGCTGGTGGGGCTTGCGGGCGCCCTGGTGGTGACACTCGGCCTCGCCGTCGGTCACCGCTTCGCCCCCGCCTTCGACCTGACCAATCGCCTGCAGACCCACTTCGCCGCCTTTGCCGGTCAGCTGCAGGAAGAGGATTGCCGTCCCGACGCTATCGTGGCCGCCAAGCAGTTCCTGGCCGGGAATCTGCGCGTCTACTTCCCGGATGTGCCGACCAGCGGACCCCAGTTCGTCGCCAATCTCGACCAGAAACCGAGCCAAGTGCTGCTGGTCTGGTGGGATTGGCAACAGGACGGCGAGGCCATTGTCGACCAGCTGGCACAAGACCTGGGACTGAGCATTCCGTCAGGAGCGGCCGACAGCGCAACCCTGCCGATGCTCCACACCGCGCCCGAGCAGAATCGGAATAGCAGCTTTGCGTACCGCTGCCTGGAGCTTGCCGGGTGACACCAATGCGGGAGATACTCCCCAAAATCGACCAACAGGGGGAGCGCTAAATGGTTCAGTACCTCTTCAAGAACGCACAGCTGCTGGATCCGGAAAAAGACGAGATCGTCGGCGGCCACGAGGTTCTCGTTGAGGGCGACCAGATTCGCGACGTCTCCGACGGTCCGATCAATGCCGGCGGGGCTGAGGTCGTGGACTGCCGGGGCAAGACCTTGATGCCCGGGCTGATCGACTGCCACGTGCACGTGATCTTGAGCGAGGTCTTCATCCGCCGCCTGGAAGATATCCCGCTCACCTTGATGACGGCAAAAGCCATGCAGCAGGCGGGCGCCATGCTGGACCGCGGCTTCACCACCGTGCGCGATACCGGCGGCGCCGACTGGGGCATCAAGGCCGCCATCGAGCAAGGCCTGGTCGCCGCCCCCCGGCTCTTCATCGCCGGCAAGGCCATCGGCCCCACCGGCGGTCACAGCGACGGGCGCCGGCGCACAGACCCCGGATTCAACTGCTATTGCTGCAATGCGCTGGCTTTCTCCATGGGCATCGCCGACGGCGCCGACGAGGTGCGCAAGGCGGTACGCGAAGAGATGCGCCAGGGTGCCGACCAGATCAAGATCATGATGTCGGGCGGAGTCGCCTCGCCCTACGACCCGCTGGAATCCCTGCAGTATTCGCCCGGCGAGGTCGCCGCGGCCGTGGAGGAGGCAGAGGCCTTCGGGCGCTATGTCTGCGCCCACGCCTATTCGGCCGAGGCCATCACCCGGGCCGCCGAAGGCGGCGTGCGCACCATCGAGCACGGCAACCTGATCGACGATGCGGCAGCCAAGTTGATGGCCGAGAAGGGTATGTATCTGATCGCCAATCTCATTGCCTATTACGCCATGCGCGAGAATGGGGCCGATTTCGGCATGCCGGCAGACATGCTGGAGAAGAACGAGATGGTGATCGACGGCGGCTTGAAGTCGCTGGAGATCTGCAAGCGCGCGGGCGTGCCCGTCGCCTACGGCACCGACCTCTTGGGCCAGCTGCAGCACAACCAGGGCCGCGAGTTCGCGCTGAGAGCCCAGGTCCTCTCGCCGATGGAGATCATTCGCTCGGCGACCCTGATCGGCGCCCGGGTCTTGCGCCAAGAGGGCAAGCTCGGTTGCCTCAGGCCAGGCGCCTATGCCGACCTCCTGGTCATCGACGGTGATCCGCTGCAGGACCTGACGCTCTTCGAGCGGCCCGAAAGCGCGCTCGTCGCCATCATGAAGGCGGGCCAATTCCATAAGAGCCGGCTCAACTAACGAGGCGCGGCAAATCCCCCGGAGGAACGAGCTCACGCCATGGCCGCGCGCAACGACAAGCAGCTTCTCTTCAAGAACCTGAAGCTGCTGGATCCCCGCTTCGACGAGGCGCGGGGGGGCTACGAGGTGCTGGTCGAGGGGGAGCGCTTCAAGGAGGTATCGGACCGGCCGATTACCAGCGCCGGTGCCGAGGCGATCGACTGCGGCGGCCGGGTCATGCTGCCGGGGCTGATCGACTGCCATGTGCATTCCATGCACTCCGAGGTCTACATGCGGCGCATGGAGGAGGTGCCGCTGACCTTGGCCACCGCGCGGGCGGCCGCGCGGCTGAAGTCGATGCTGGACCGCGGCTTCACCACGGTGCGCGACACCGGCGGCACCGACTGGGGGATCAAGGCGGCGGTCGAACAGGGCCTCTTCCCCGGCCCCCGCCTCTTCATCTCCGGGCGCTCCATCGGGCCGACGGGCGGTCACGCCGATGGCCGCGGCCGTACCAATGCCGGATATCCCTGCGCCTGCTGCAACGCGCTGGCCTATCTGCGCCAGAACGTCGACGGGCCGGACGAGATGCGCCGCGTGGTGCGCGAGCAGATGCGCCAAGGCGCCGACCAGATCAAGATCATGGTCTCCGGCGGCGTCGCGTCGCCCTTCGACCCCTTGGAATCGCTGCAGTTCTCCCTGGCGGAAATCGAGGCGGCGGTGGAGGAGGCAGAGGCCTTCGGCCGCTACGTGCTGGCCCATGCCTATTCCGCCGAGGCGATCGAGCGCGCCGTCGTCTCGGGCGTACGCACCATCGAGCACGGCAACCTGATCGACGAGGCGCGCGCCCGGCTGATGGCGCGCGAAGGTAGCTATCTGGTGGCCAACGCCGTTGCCTATCAGGCGATGAAGGAGCGCGCCGCCGACTTCGGCATGCCGGCCGAGATGCTGGCCAAGAACGACATGGTGCTGGAGGGCGCCATCCGCTCGCTGGAGATCTGCCGAGACGCGGGCGTGAAGGTCGCCTACGGCTCGGACCTCCTGGGCGAATTGCTGGAGGAGCAGAGCCGCGAGTTCTCCATCCGCGCCGAGATCCTGCCGCCGATCGAGGTCCTCCGCCAGGCCACGGTGATCGGCGCCGAGGTGGTGCGCCGCCCCGGCAAGCTGGGCGTCATCGAGCCCGGCGCCTGGGCCGACCTGATTTTGCTGGACGGCGACCCCCTGAAGGATATCTCACTGTTGGAAGGTCAGGGCGCACACATGACCGCCATCGTGCAGGGCGGCCAATTCCACAAGCGGGCGCTCTAGGTCATGACGCTGGAGAGGGAGCAGTGAGGCGGAGCCTGGATAGACGCACCATGGGACGCTGGCTGCTGAAGGGCGTGGCCGGCATCACCCTGCTCTATATCCTGCTGCCGCTCATCTTCGTGACCTGGCTCTCCTTCTATCGCCAGGAGATCCCCTCCTTCCCGCCCGAGGGCTATTCCTTCCGCTGGTACGAGGCGATTCTGGACAACGACCGCATGGTCGACGGCCTGCTCTTGAGCCTGCAGCTGGGCGTGCTGGCGACCGCCATCGGCCTTGCGCTTGGCGTGCCGGCCGCGCTCTGCATCGCGCGCTTCCGCTTTCCCGGCCGGGAGATGCTGAACAACCTGCTGCTGCTGCCGCTGGTCGTGCCCGGCGTTGTCCTGGGCACCGCGATCTACATCTTTCATGTCGAGACCGAGATCGCGACGGGCCTGCCGATCATCGGCTCGCTGCTGGGTCTGGTGACTGCCCACATCCTGATCGTCATTCCCTGGACGGTGCGGCTGGTCACCGCCAGCCTGGCCGGCTTCGACCGTACCCTGGAAGAGGCCGCCATGAACCTCGGCGCCAACCGCTGGATCACCTTTCGCCGGGTCACCTTGCCGGGGATCCTGCCGGGCGTGGTGGCAGGCGCCATGTTCGGCTTCGTGGTCTCCTTCGGTAATCTGGAGATGAGCCTCTTCCTGGTGGGTCCGGGGCGCACGACCTTGCCGATCGCCATCCTGCAGTACTTGGAGTGGAAAATCGATCCGACCATCGCCGCGGTCTCGGTGGTGCAGATCGCACTGATCGCCGGCGCGATGCTGCTGACCGACCGCTTCGTCAAAGTCAGCCGGGTGGTCTAGGGGGGCGGCATGGCAAGACTGGAGCTCAATGGACTGACCAAGCGCTACGGCGACTTCTACGCCGCGCGCAACGTCACCTTGGACGTGGCGCAAGGCGAGTTCGTCGTCCTGCTGGGGCCGTCAGGCTGCGGCAAGACCACCACGCTCAGAATGATCGCCGGCTTCGTCGAGCCAAGCGAAGGCAGCGTCTCCATCGGCGGCCAGCGGATCGATCGCATGCCGCCCTGGAAGCGCAATATCGGACTGGTCTTCCAGTCCTATGCCCTCTTCCCGCATCTGACCGTGGCGCAAAACGTGGCCTTCGGCCTTGAGATGCGCAAGCTGCCCAAGGCGGAGATCGCCAGCCGGGTGCACGAGGCCCTGCAGCTGGTCCGCCTGGAGCACCTGGGCGACCGCCTGCAGCGCCAGCTCTCCGGCGGCCAGCAACAGCGCGTGGCGCTGGCCCGTGCCCTAGTCTTCCATCCCGACGTCTTGCTGCTGGACGAGCCGCTGTCGAACCTCGACGCCAAGCTGCGCCAGGAGGTGCGGGTCGAGATCCGCAAGCTGCAGAAGTCCTTGAATCTCACCACCGTTATGGTGACCCACGACCAGGAGGAGGCGCTCACCATGGCCGACCGCCTGGTGGTGATGAACGAGGGCGAGGTGCGCCAGGTCGGCACCCAGCGCGAGCTCTACGAGCACCCGGCCGACAGCTTCGTCGCCGGCTTCGTGGGCCGTAGCAGTTTCCTGGACGGCAGCTTGGAGACGGCGGAACGCTTCCGCAGCCGCGGCGGGCTGGAGATCCGCTGCAGGGGCGAAGAGACTGGCCCTGCGGTGCTCTCGCTGAGGCCCGAACGCCTCACCGTGGCGAGCGCCAATCAGGACGGCTTGGACAACTCCTTTCCGGGCGAGGTGGAGTTCGTCTCCTACCTCGGCGGCCTCATCGACATCCACGTCCGCTTGAGCGGGCAGGACCTCGTGATCGCACAGATCCCCAATCGCGAAGACGGCTTCCAACCGAACGTCGGCGAGCGTGTGCATGTCGGCTGGACGGCCGGCGCCGCCTCGGTCTTTGCCGGCCAAGGGCCGCGCGATCAGGAGATGTGACGACAGAAGACAAAGTCTTTGGCAATGGTTCACCAAGAGGGAGAGAAGAGATGAAAAACAGGATGAATGGCTTCGATGTGTCTCGCCGCCGCATGCTGCAAGGCGCGGCCGGGCTCGCCGGCACTGCCGCGCTTGGCGTCGGCGCTCCGGCGCTGGCGGCCGACAAGGGCACCATTGTCGTCGGCACCTGGGGCGGCGACTACGCCAAGCTCTTGAACAAGAACATCGAGAAGCCGATCCTGGAGAAGGAAGGCTGGGAGGTCGTGCAAGACCAGGCGGGCGATCCCGAACGGCGCGCCAAGATGACGGCCGAGCGGCGCCTGCCGCGCGGTACCAGCGACGTCCAAGGCCTCTCTGCCAATCAGATCTATCAGATGGGAGCTGTCGGGGTTACCGAGGAGATCGACTACAGCCGCATCCCCAACGCCCCGCACCTTCTGGACTCGATGAAATACAAGTACGGCGTCGGCCAGATCTACTCGGGCAAGGTCGCGGTCTATACCCCCAACGTCGTCCCCGATGCCGATGCGCCCAAGAGCTACCGCGACGTCTTCGATCCCAAGTGGGGCGACAAGCTGGGCATCATCGACATCCAGTATCAGTACACAATGGTGGCCGCAGCGCTGGCCAACGGCGGCTCGCCAGACAACCTGGAGCCCGGCAAGGAACTGCTCTTGGCGGTGCGCAAGGCTGGCTGCCGCATCTATCCGACCAACGAGGCCTTCGCCCAGGCGATGAAGGCCGAGGAGTTCGGCGTCGGCATCATGTGGAAGGCGCGCACGGTGCAGTGGCAGAACGCCGGCATCGACGTGAAGGCCGTGGCGCCGACGGAGGGCACCATAGCCTACGTCTCGGGCTTCTCAGTGCCTAAGAACGCGCCCAACAAGGACGGCGCCTACGCCTATCTGAACGCCATGCTGGAGCCCTCGGCCCAGGAGGCTTTCGCCGAGGACATGGGCTACAACCCGACGGTCAACAACGCCAAGATCCCGGCGGAGCTGAACGCCCGCATCGGCTTCACCCCGGAGCAGGTAGCCGCCCTTGTCAACCTCGACTTCGCCTACATGACCGACCACGACGTCGAATTGAAGGAGTGGTGGGACAAGGAGTTCGTGGGCTAGCGCTGTCGGGTCCCCTGCCCCCGCCCGTCTGGTGGGGGCAGGCCCATGGCTAGGTGCATAGAGGCGGCATGAGCACAGTAACGACGACAAGTGGCAGGCCGGGGCAGGAGGCGCGCGGCGGCTCCCGGCTCTCCGCCTCTGCCCTGATCGGTCCGGCGACGATCTTCGTCATGCTGGGCATGATCGTGCCGCTGGTGATCCTCCTGCGCTACAGCCTGGATCAGTACGATCCGCGCGAGCTGATGTTGGGCGTCTTTTCACCCGACAACTACGTCAAGTTCTTCAGCGATGAGTACTACTGGGAGGTCTTTCTGACCACCATCCGCGTGGCGCTCGCCTGTACCCTGCTTTGCCTCCTCTTCGGCTTCCCGCTGGCCTATGTCCTGGCCCGCACGCAGAGCCGCTACAAGAGCCTCCTCATCATGCTGGTGGTCCTGCCGCTCTTCGTCGGCAACGCCGTGCGCGCGGCCGGCTGGATGAGCCTCTTCGGCAGCCGCGGCTTCTTGAGCGTCTCCCTGCAGTGGCTGGGGCTGGCCGACGAGCCGGTCGAGCTGATGTTCACCGAGACAGCCGTGGTCGTCGGCATCATCTCGGTCAACCTGCCCTTCATGGTCTTGACCTTACAAAGCGTGATCGAGGGCATCAGCCGCTCGGTCGAGGAAGCCGCCTTCAGCCTGGGCGCCGGTCCCTGGGCCATGTGCCAGCGCGTGCTCTGGCCCCTGGCGCTGCCCGGCATCATCGCCGGCGTGATCCTAACCTTCATCCTGGCGATGAACGCCTATGCCACGCCGGTGCTGTTGGGCGGGCCCGAGTTCAAGATGATGGCCCCCTTGATCTTCGATCAGATGCGGCTGGGCAACTGGCCCTTCGGCGCCGCCGTCTCCTTCATCCTCATGATCACCACCCTGGTGCTGACCGCGCTCAGCAGCTATTGGATGGGCAAGCGCTACCGGCGGTAAGGAGGCGGCGATGACCGACCTGGTGAAACAAGCCCTCGCCCTGGTACAAGCCGGCGACTGGGAGGCCGCTCACCAGCTGGTAGCCGCCGAGGAGTCCGTCGAGGCCGCCTGGCTGCACGCCCACATCCACCGCATCGAGGGCGACCTTTCAAACGCCCGCTACTGGTACCGCCGCGCCGGCAAGACCGAGGCGACGGGGCCGCTGGAGGAGGAACTGGCGGAGCTGGTCGCGGCCTTGAGGTAGGCTTGTCCGCAGCACAAGTAATAAATAGGCTTTCTATCACACTCTGAAGTACGAGCAGAGATTGGGACGCACACCACAAATAAATTTATCCATTAACCTTCCAGAATCCTAAAAACTCATTCTCTATTTCCCCTCGATGTCTTCCCCCGGCTTGACCGGGGGACCTCTATACACTTTTTCGTCCCAATGGAACAAGATCTTCCGGTCAAGCCGTAGGATGACGTGAAGTAGGTTTCGAGTAAAACCGCCGCAGACGAGGAGGAGAGAACTCGGCCACACCCTCCTACCCCGCCTTCTTCGCCACCAGGAAGACCGACTTGCCCTTGCCGGGCTGCCATTCCTCTTCGATCTCGAAACCGGCCGCCGTCACGCTGTCGAGCAGCTGCGACTTGGTGAAGATCCTGACCAAGGGGATCAGACCCAAGATCCGCCCGATCGGCCCGACCAGCTTGAACCACTTCATCGTGTCGCCCAGGCAGGCCGTGCTCGTGACGAAGACGCCGCCCGGTTTCAACAGCCTGTGCGCCTTGGCGATGGCCGTCTCCCGGCGCGGCAGGAGGTGCAGGATGGAATGCCCCATGACGGCGTCGAAGGAGCGCTCCGGCGCGTCGAACTCGTCGATCGTCTTGGTCTCGAAGGAGACGTTCTCCACCTCGCCAGCATCGGCCTTGCGCCTGGCGATCTCGATCATCTTGGTGGAGAGGTCGATTGCCCGGATGCGCTTGACGAAGGGCGCATGGGCAATGGCGGTCGAGCCGGTGCCGCAGCCGAACTCGAAGACCTCGGCGTCCGGCTGAAAATACGCGCGCGTGATTGCCAATTTCTTCTGATAGGTCGCTTCGTCCGCGACCGGCTTCTTTGCATAGCGCTCGGCAATGCGATCCCAAAACCCGCTTCCGTTTCTCATCTCTTTCTCCATTGGCCGCGCAGCATCCGTGGCGCCGCTGCCGCGTTCGTTCCAAGCCTCAGATAGTCATACGAAGATCAAAGGGAAATTGCGAAAATTCGTAGCCATGATATGCATATACGTATGAATTGGCAGTCGGTCTCCTTCGATTGGAATCAGGCCCGCGCCTTTCTCGCCACCGCCGAGGAGGGCTCGCTGTCGGCGGCGGCGCGTGCGCTGGGCCAGACCCAGCCGACCTTGAGCCGGCAGGTCGCCGCGCTGGAGGAAGACCTCGGCGTCACGCTTTTCGAGCGGGTCGGGCGCTCCCTCTCGCTGACCCGCTCGGGCCTGGAGTTGCTGGACCACTTCAAGGCCATGGGCGAGGCCGCCAGCCAGATCTCGCTGACCGCCTCCGGCCAGAGCCAGGCGATCGAAGGCCACGTCCGCATCACCGCGACCAACATGATGGCCACCTATCACCTGCCGGCGGTCCTGAAGCGCCTGCGCGAGACGGCGCCCGGCATCGAGGTCGACGTCGTGGCCTCCAACGAAGTGCGCGACCTCAAGCGGCGCGAGGCCGACATCGCCATCCGGCACGTCCGCCCCGAGCAGCCGGACCTGATCGCCAAGCTGGCCGGAGAGACCAGCGGTCACCTCTATGCCTCTAAAAAGTTCCTCGACAAGCAGGGCCGACCGAAAAGCGCCGCCGAGCTCTCGACCTACGACTTCATCGGCGTGGACGATCCCGAGCGGATGCTGCCGATCCTGAACGGCCTGGGGCTCAGCCTGACGAGAAAGAATTTCAAGCTCACCTCGGCCAGCGGCACGGTCATCTTGGAGCTTGTCAAGGCCGGCCTCGGCGTCAGCGCCTTGACCGAGGAGATTGCGGCGCTGAACCCCGAGCTCGAGCTGGCCTTGCCAGACCTCGAGGCCATCCCCATCCCAATCTGGATCGTCACCCACCGCGAGATCCACACCAGCCGGCGCATCCGCCTGGTCTTCGACCTTCTGGCCGAGGCCTTGCAGTCGCGATAGGCCCTGGCGCTTGAGACCTGCCAGGCATGTCCGGCCAGGGCAAATGCTCCGGGCCACCAAAGAAGCGGCGAATGGGCCCCCGCACTCTCCACCGGCCGCCGGTCACAGGACCATCGCCCCTCCCTGGCCCTTGCTCTGCAGGAGCTCCGCGATCGTGGCCAGGCCCTCACGGACGCGAGCCCGATCACCTTCATGGCTGAGACAGAGGCGGACCGCGTGGGGGCTGAGGGACGGCTCGACCGCAAAGGCGCCGCCGACAAGGACTTTGACGCCCCGGCGCCGCGCCTCCATCCTGAACACGTCGGGCTGCCAATGCGGCGGCAAGGGCAGCCAGGCGTGAAAGCCGTGCGCATCGGCCCGAATGTAGGGTTCGGGAATCAGGTCCCGCGCCATCGCCTGACGCGCCGCCGCCTCTTCGCGCTGGAAGGCCGTCAGGGCTTCGGCGGTTCCGTCCTCGATCCACCGGCTCGCGATCTCCGCCATCAGCGGCGGCGGCATCCAGCTGGACAGGCTGACCGCGGTCCGAAGCGCCGGCGTCAGGCCAGGGGGCGCAAGGAGATAGCCGACGCGCAAGCCCGGCGCCAGGCACTTCGAGACGCTGGTGACGTAGAGCGTGCGCTCCGGCGCGAAACTGGCCAGTGGCGGCGGCCGCTCGGGCGGCAGGAACCCGAAGACGTCGTCCTCGATCACGGTCAAGCCGTACTTGCGCGCAACCGCGGCAAGGGCCGATCGGCGCTCCCGGCCCATGGTCGCCGTCGTCGGGGTTTGCAGGGTCGGCAGGCAATAGAGCACCTTGCCCGCCGTTCGCTGGCAGGCCGCGCCCAGGGCATCGGGGCAGAGCAAGTCCCCCTCGCCGGCAACTGGCAGAAGCTTGAGCCCGAGGTGATGTGCCATGGCAACAAGGGGCGCATAGGTCAGCGCTTCGGTGAACAGGACATCGCCGGGGCGCAAGGTCGCCAAGAGCGCCGCGAAGATGCCCTGCTGGGCGCCGTTGGTCAGGACGATATCGTCCGGGCAAGCCGTCAACGCCACCCGGCTCAGCCACGTCGCGGCGGCCGCGCGATGATGGTCCTGATCGCGGCCGGTCTGGTGGTCGAGGAGAGAGGCAAGGCCACCTGCTTCGGACAGAGCCTGCAGCGAGCGTGTCAAGGCCGCGGCCGCCTGTCCCGGCACCGGCAGGTTCAGTGAAAAGTCGATCGGTCCCGCGGAGGGCCGCGTCAGACCGGTGGTCTCGACCTCCGTCGCGAGCGGTCCCGCGTCGCGCACGTAGGTCCCCCTGCCCACTTCGCCCCGAACGAATCCCCGCTTCACCGCATCGGCATAGGCACGGGTGACCGTGTTCAAAGAGACGCCCAACAGGTAAGCGAGGTCCCGCTGCGGGGGCAGCCGGGTACCCGTCGGCAAGCCCCCTTCCGAAACGCTCTCGCCGATCGCGTCGGAGATCTGCCTGAACTTGGGTCCGCGTCTTCCGGAGAGGTCTGGCTGCCAGATTGTCATGAGAGCAATATTCTCATTGATCGATCTTTTTCGTCAAGGCAATCAGTACAAATTGCCTCTATCGAAAAGGAGCAAATGCGGTGACACAGGATCGCTCGAGAGCTGGACTCTCTTTCGCGTTCGTTTGCCTGCTTCTGCTGGGGGTGATGCCGATCATCGCGGACGGCCGGCCGCTGGCCTTCGACGCCTTGAACTTCGCGTTCTTCCTGTCGGCCTGGCAGCTGTTGTTCTCTCTGCCCTTACCGCTGCGCGAACTGCGGTCACCGCACAAGGGCATCTTCGATGCCGGCCTGCCGCCGGACCTGAAGCGCCGCACGGTGGCGATTATTCTGCTAACCGGGGCGGCCTTCGGTCTCTCGACCTATCTTTATGTACTGGCGGTCGAGAAGGCGGGCCCCGTGGGCGCGGCGATCGCGATTCAGGCCTACCCCTTGTTCGCCATCCTCTGGGAGACCCTGTTCCTGAAGCGGCGCAAGTCGGCGCTGGAGCTCCTCTTCACGCTAATGTTGCTGGCGGCGCTCTGTTACCTGGTGACCGGCGGCACGTGGCGGGTCGAGCGCTTCACCCCCTGGTTTCTCGCCGCGCTTGGCGTTCCCTTCCTTTGGAGCATCGCCCACGTCATCATCAAGGAGGTGCTGGACCGCACGCCGATCACGCCGGCGCAGGTCACCTTCTTTCGCGTGCTGGTGTCGACGCTCTTCCTGGGCTTGGTTTCGCTGGCCGTCTCCGGGCCGAGCGGTCTGAGCGAGGCCTTGCGCAGCAGCGAGTTCCAGGCCTTCGCGCTGATCATGGGATTGGTCTACTACCTCGAGCTCATTTTCTGGTTCCATGCGGTGCGCTTCATCGCCGTCTCCGTGGCAAGCTCGATTACCGTTCCCTGGCCGGCACTCACCATGGTGCTGGCCGCCGTCTTCCTCGGCGACACCATCGAGGGCTACCAGATCGTCGCCTTCGCCGTCGTCGTCGCGAGCCTCTATGGCCTGCTCTTCGCCGGCGCGAAGAAGGGCCGCGGATGACGGCTTCCCGCCGGCCGTCGTTCCCCCTATATTCCCCTCCATGCCAACCAACGTGCTAGACATCCTGCCCGCCAAGCCGCCGGTCAAGGATCCCGCAAACTTCCAGCTCACCAGTGAGTTCAACCCGGCCGGCGACCAGCCGCAGGCGATCGAGGAGCTGACCCAGGGCCTCTCGGAAGGCGACCGCGATCAGGTGCTCTTAGGCGTCACCGGATCGGGCAAGACCTTCACCATGGCGCATGTGATCAAACGCCTGGCGCGCCCGACCCTGATCCTGGCGCCGAACAAGACGCTCGCCGCCCAGCTCTACGGCGAGATGCAGTCCTTCTTCCCGGAGAACGCGGTCGAGTACTTTGTGAGTTACTACGACTACTACCAGCCCGAAGCCTACGTTCCGCGCACCGACACCTATGTCGAGAAGGAATCCTCGATCAACGAGCAGATCGACCGCATGCGCCACTCAGCGACGCGCGCGCTCTTCGAGCGCTCGGACGTCGTCATCGTGGCCTCGGTCTCCTGCATCTACGGCATCGGCAGCCCTGAGACCTATCAGGCCATGACCTTGCCCTTGAAGGTCGGCCAAAACGTCGATCGCAAGGAGCTCACCCGCCACTTCGTCGAATTGCAGTACAAGCGCAACGACATGGCCTTCACCCGCGGCACCTTCCGGGTGCGCGGCGACACCATCGAGATCTTCCCCGCCCATAACGAGGACCGGGCCTGGCGCATCGGCCTCTTCGGCGACGAGATCGAGCAACTGGTCGAGTTCGATCCCTTGACCGGCGAGAAGACCTCCGTGCTGGGCGACGTCCGGGTCTACGCCAACAGCCACTACGTGACGCCCAAGCCGACCCTTTTGCAGGCAGCCGCCCAGATCAAGGTGGACCTGAAGGCCCGCCTGGAGGAATTGCGCACCGAGGGCAAGCTCCTCGAAGCCGAACGGCTCGAGCAGCGCACCACCTTCGATCTGGAGATGATCGAGACCACCGGGGCCTGCGCCGGCATCGAGAACTATTCCCGCTACTTGACCGGCCGCGCGCCCGGCGAGCCGCCGCCGACCCTGTTCGAGTACCTGCCGGAGAACGCGCTCCTGATCGTCGACGAGAGCCACGTGACGGTGCCGCAGATCGGCGGCATGTTCCGCGGCGACTATGCCCGCAAGTCGACCTTGGCCGAGTACGGCTTCCGCCTGCCGTCGGCCATCGACAACCGCCCCCTGAAGTTCGAGGAGTGGGAGGCCATGCGCCCGCAGACGGTGCATGTCTCGGCAACGCCCGGACCTTGGGAGCTGAACCGCACCGGCGGCGTCTTCGTCGAGCAGGTGATCCGCCCGACCGGCCTGATCGACCCCATCTGCATCGTCCGCCCGACCGAGAACCAGGTCGACGACCTGATCGCCGAGTGCCAGGCGACGGTGGAGAAAGGTGGCCGCGTCCTGGTCACCACCTTGACCAAGCGCATGGCCGAGGACCTGACCGAGTACATGCACGAGGCGGGCCTCAGGGTGCGCTACATCCATTCCGACGTCGACACGCTGGAGCGCATCGAGATCATCCGCGACCTCAGGCTCGGCGCCTTCGACATCCTGGTCGGCATCAACCTGCTGCGCGAGGGCCTGGACATTCCGGAATGCCAGCGGGTCTGCATCCTGGACGCCGACAAGGAGGGCTACCTGCGCAGCCAGACCAGCCTGATCCAGACCATCGGCCGGGCGGCGCGCAACGTCGACGGCCGCGTCATCCTCTATGCCGATCGCATGACCAACAGCCTGACCAAGGCACTGGACGAGACCGAGCGCCGGCGCGAGAAGCAGCAGGCCTACAACGCCGCCCACGGCATCACCCCGGAGAGCGTCAAGAAGCAGATCGGCGACATCATGGCCTCGGTCTACGAGCGCGACAGCGTCACGGTCGACACCGGCGTCGACGGCAGCCTGCACCGCGTCGGCGACAACATCCAGGCCGTCCTGGCCGACCTGGAGGAGAAGATGCGCGAGGCCGCCGCCAACCTGGAGTTCGAAGAGGCCGCCCGCTACCGCGACGAACTCCGCCGCCTGCAGAACCAGGACCTGGAGCTCACCCCGCTGGTCGGCGCGCGCGAGGGCGGCAAGGCCACGACGGGGCTGGGTACCTCGAAGACCCGCAAGCGCAGCCTGGTGGACCAGTTGAAGGATGCCGCGGCCAGGAGCCAGTCGGGGCGGGGGCGGAAGCGAAGGAGCAGGCGGGGGCCGTGAGCAAGCGCCCGAGCTATCTCAGGGAAGGGTAACGTCGATGTTGTCCAGCCCGGTGCCGCTGCCCGGTACAGTGACCCCCGCGCCCAGCACCAGGGTATCGGTCCCGGCGCCGCCGTAGTAGCTGTAGAGCCCGGCGGCGAAGTCCGCCTGATTGTTCACCATGAAGATGTCGTCGCCGCCACCGCCGAACGCACTGTCGAAACCGGCACCGCCAGTCAGCACGTCGCCGCTGGACCCGCCACTGAGCGTATCGTCGCCGGCTCCGCCGTAAAGAAAGTCCACGCCGCTGTCACCGTAGATGCTGTCGGCTCCTCCTTCGCCCAAGAGGGAGGTGTCGTCCCCATCGCCGCCGTAGAGGGTATCGGCCCCGGAGCCGCCGTAGAATCCAAGGTCATCACCGCTGTCGCCGGAGAGCACATCGGCCCCGGTTCTTCCCAGAAGATAGCGGTCCAACCCGCTGCCGGCGTAGACCCTGTCGTCGCCACCGGCGGTTCCGTAGAAGAAGTCGCCCATCATGAAGTAGTCATCGCCGTCGCCGCCAAAGACGCTGTCGGCCCCGGAGCCACCGTAGAGATTCGAGTCGTCGCCGCCGTCACCGGAAAGGATGTCATCCCCAGAGCCACCGTACAGAGAGTTCTCAATGCCGCTGCCCCCATAGAGGCTGTCGTCCGCATCCAGGCCATAGAGCGCATCGCCGCCACTCAGACCCCTCAGGACGTTGATGCGATCGTCGCCGGTCATCGTGTCGCCGGCGTCGGTGCCGTAGCGATTCAGCACTTCGATGCCAGACAAGACCACGCCTCCGGGTAGGCTTGCGCCCTCTTCGAGGATCAGGGTATCGACCCCCTCGCCGCCGACAAAACTCTCGCCGGCAGTGAGCTCCATCTGGCTCGCCACCACCATGACATCGGCACCGCTGCCGCCGTAAACCAAGTCCAGGCCCGAACCGCCGGAGAGGCCCGTGTCATCGCCCTCGCCGCCAAACAAGGTGTCGGCACCCGAGCCGCCGAAGAAACGAGTGTCACTGCCATCGCCGCCGTAGATCTTATCGGCCCCCCCGCCGCCGAGGAGGTCTCTATCGTCTCCCTCATCCCCGTTTATGGCATCGGCTCCCGACCCGCCATGCATGTCCGTATCATTGCCACTACCGCCTGCTAGGGCATCGCCCCCTGACCCACCGATGAGCGAGCGCTCGGCCCCGCTCCCACCGTAAAGGCCGTCGTCTCCGCCATCGCCATTGAGGATGCTATCGTTTCCGTCATCACCGTAGACAATGTCCGCACCCGAGCCGCCGAATAGGTACCTATCGATCCCACTACCACCGAAGAGCGTGTCGACCCCGGATCCGCCGTAGAGTCCGATGTCCAAACCGCTATCACCGGACAGAAAATCATCTCCACTGGCACTTGTCAGAAGGCGGTCACCGTGAAGGCCCAAATCGTTCCCGTCTCCACCGAAAATGCTGTCGGCGCCCTGATCGCCGATGAGTAGGCTATCTGCCCCGCTACCGCCGGCAATACTGTCGGCCCCCGACCCACCGCTGAGGATCTCATCGTCGCCACTGTCGCCGGAGAGGTGATCGGCACCTTCGCCACCGTAGAGAGCAAGATCGTCGCCCTCCCCGCCTTGCAAGCTGTCGGCTCCCGCTCCCGCGCGGAAGAACAAGTCGTTACCACTACCACCAGAGAGGGAGTCGTCCCCTAAGCCACCGTAGACGTCACGGTCCGAGCCTTGCCCACCCTCAACGCTGTCGGCGCCCGAGCCTCCGAAGAGGGAGGTGTCATCTCCGCCGCCTCCATAGAGGGTGTCGTCAGCATCGAGGCCATAGAGCCTGTCGGCACCGCCGAGACCTCTCAAGACATTGATGCGGTCGTCACCGGTCAGGGTGTCGGCGCCGTTGGTACCGTAGCGGTTCAGGACCTCGATGCTGGACAGCGCCACGCCGCCTGGCAGGCTTGCACCCTCTTCGAGGATCAGGGTGTCGACTCCCTCGCCGCCGTCATAGGCGTCGCCGGCGGTGAGCTCCATCTGGCTACGCACGACGAGCACATCGGCACCGCTGCCGCCGTAGACCAGGTCCAGGCCCGAACCACCGAAAAGGACGGAATCGTTACCCTCGCCGCCGAACAGAGTGTCGTCCCCGGATCCACCATAGAACCGGCTATCTGAGCCACTGCCACCAATGAGGCTGTCGGCGCCGGAGTCACCGAAGAATCGGAGGTCATCTCCACTGCCACCAGAGAGGCTGTCAGCGCCACTGCCACCGAAGAAGCTGAAGTCATTTCCATCGTCGCCGGAGAGGATATCGGCGCCATTATGTCCGAAGAAGCTCCTGTCTTCTCCACTGCCACCGGAGAGGCCATCGTCCCCCCCATCGCCGTAAAAGCCTTGGTCAATTCCATCGCCGCCAAAGAGAGTGTCACCGCCGCCGTTACCGAAAAAGCGGGCGTCTGACCCACTGCCGCCGAAGAGGGTGTCGGATCCGCTGTCTCCGGCGAAGACGAAGTCATTCCCCTCGTCGCCGAAGAGGATGTCGGCGCCGCTACCACCGAGAAAGATGCGGTCGCTCCCACTGCCGCCGGAGAGGCTGTCGGCGCCGCTGCCTCCGGAGAAGGAGTAGTCGTTTCCATCGCCGCCGAAAAGGCTATCGGCGCCGCTGCCACCAAGGAATGCGCCCACAACACCGAAGCCGGTAAAGAAAGTTCCTCCGTCACGCCCGTCGCCGCCGAAGAGACGATCGTCGCCCTCACCGCCGTAGAAGCCGCTATCATCGCCACTGCCGCCGGAGAGGCTGTCAGCGCCGCTGCCACCGTAGAAGCCACCCACGATACCGGCGCCGAAAACGTAAGTAACTCCGTCATTCCCGTCGCCACCGAAGAGACGGTCGACGCCGCCTTCGCCGAGAAAACCAAAGTCATTTCCACTGCCGCCGGAGAGGCTGTCGGCGCCGCTGCCACCGAAGAAGGAGTAGTCATTCCCACTGTCGCCAGAGAGGCTGTCAGCGCCGCCGCCACCGTAGAAGGAGCGATCATCTCCATCACCGCCGAAGAGGCTGTCGCCGCCGCTGTCACCGAAAAAGCGGATGTCTAACCCACTGCCGCCGAAGAGGCTGTCAGCGCCGCTGCCGCCAAAGAAGCCTCTGTCTTCTCCACTTCCGCCGGAGAGGCTATCGTCCCCCCCATCGCCGTAAAAGTCGTCGTCTTCTCCGTTACCGCCGGAGAGGACGTCTGCACTGGACCCGCCGTAGAATAAAGAGTCATCCCCCGCTTCGCCGATAATACTATCGGCCCCGGATCCGCCGTGGAAACGTCGGTCGAGGCCGCCGCCGGCGGAGAGGTTGTCATCTCCTTCAGCGCCATAGAAGAATAAGTCATCCCCTCGCCACCGGAGAGGCTGTCGGCCCCCGAGCCTCCGACAAAAGTGCCATCACCGCCGGTGCCGCCAAAGAGGCTGTCGGATCCTGAACCGCCGTAGAAGAAGCTGTCATCCCCCTCGCCGCCAAAGAGGCTGTCGGCACCAAATTCGCCGCTAAGTCTATCGCCACCGTCGTCACCGTAGAGGGTGTCGTCTCCCCCCTCGCCGGAAAGCCTGTCCAACCCCGATCCTCCGTAGAAACGGCCATCGTCGCCGCTGCCGCCGGTGAGGCTGTCAGTCCCCGAACCGCCGTAGAAGCCGTTGTCTGCACCACTGCCGCCGGAAAGGCTGTCGTCTCCAGCTCCGCCCTTGATGAATGAGTCGTCTCCGTCACCACCGTCTAGTGTGTCGCCTCCCAAGCCGCCGAAGAAGTTACCATCTCTACCGCTGCCGGCAAAAAGGTTGTCAACCCCGCCTCCGCCGTAAAACAGGCCATCCCTGCCGCTGCCGCCGAACAGGCTGTCGGCCCCTTCACCGCCATAAAAGAGGAGATCTCTGCCGCCGGCGGCGGCAAGGCTATCCGCACCCAACCCGCCAAAGAAATCGACATCGCGGCCACTGCCACCGGAGAGGCTGTCGGATCCCGACCCACCGTAGAATCCGACATCACCGCCGTTGCCACCGGCGAGGCTATCGGCCCCGGAGCCGCCGTAGAAATAGCTGTCTGAACCATTGCCGCCAGAGAGACTGTCGTCTCCACCTTGGCCCATGAATTTGGAATCATCTCCGTCACCGCCATCTAGGCGGTCAGCCCCAGACCCGCCGTAGAAGGAGCGATCGCTGCCGCTGCCGCCGTAGAGCCCGTCGTTGCCGCTTGCACCATAGAACTGGCGGTCCAGCCCACTATCGCCCGCCAGCGTGTCGTCGCCGTCATCACCGATGACCTGGGCATCGTCCCCCACGCCGCCGAAAACTCTGTCCAGGCCGCTGCTGCCGATGAGAGAAGCGTCATCGCCCTCTCCCCCATAAATCCGGTCGATACCGCTGCCGCCCAAGAAATTGCTATCCCCGCCGCTGCCACCGTAAAGCCTGTCGTTACCGGTCGCCCCATAGAACTGTCGGTCGCTGCCGCTATCGCCGGAGAGCGTGTCGTTGTCGTTGCCGCCGAAGAAATAGCTGTCTTCACCATCGCCACCGTAGAGCTTGTCGGCGGCTGCGCGGCCGGCGAAGTTGGCATCGGCACCGGCGTCGCCGTAGATACGGTCGATACCGCCGCCGCCGTAGAAGCTGAGATCGGCGCCGCTGCCGCCGTACATCGTATCCCGCTTGCCCTGGCCATCGAAGAAGGAGTCGTCGCCGCTGCCCCCGAACATGGAGTCGTTGCCCGCACCCCCGTAAAGCGAGTAGTCGTCGCCCTCGCCACCGTCGATCCGGTCCGGGCTGACGCCGCCGTAGAGGAAGGCGTCGATCCCGCTGCCACCGTAGAGCTTGTCTCCGCCGCGCTCGCCGTCAAGCATGCGGTCGGCGCCGCTGCCACCGAAGACCAGGTCGTTGGCACGTTCGCCCAGGAGGGAGGTATCCGCACCGTCGCCGCCGTAGATGGTGTCTGCGTTAGCGCCGCCGTCCAGATGGGTGTCCGCACCGCTGTCACCCGACAGGGTATCGAGGCCAGCGCTGCCGTAGAGGAGGCTGTCGTCACCGCTGCCTCCGCTGAGCGTGTCGTCGCCCACCCCACCGAAGAGCAGCGCATCCGCGCCATCGCCGCCGGCGACGAGATCGGCCCTGGAGCCACCGTCGAGGTTGCTGTCGTCGCCTCCGTCGCCCAGGAGACTATCCTGCCCGGTGCCCCCCTCCAGTGCCACGTCGTCCCCGCTGCCACCGAAGAGGCTGTCGTCGCCTTGCCCACCATAGAGGCTGTCGGCGGCGCTCAGGCCGTAGAGCGTGTCGCCCGCGTCGTAGCCCAGAATGGTGTCGACGCTATCGGTCCCGCTTAAGGTATCCGGTCCTGCAGTTCCTGGAATGAATGCCATTGCCCGCGCCTCCCCGGCGTTCGTTCTTGCTTGTTCTGAGGCAATTACAAAGGCTTAGTGGATTCTTCTTCTTTGCGTGCCGGGCACGTCCCTGGGACCGGCACCCCGACTGCCTCACCCGATACAAAAGATGATAGCATCGATTGCGTCGATCGGCAAACTTTGGCGCGTATCACACCGCCTTGCCATTCCCTGAACAAGAGCAAGAACGAGCGGTGAGAGGCCCGGTACCGGCGGACGGCAGGCTTGTGGGCTTGCCGGCGACGGCACTCTCGGATCCGGACGGGCGCTGACGGTGAAGCCGTTAGATTGTCACCTCGATGGAGACCAGGCCCGTGCCGCCGCCGGGGATGGTCACACCTGCGCCCAGTACAAGCGTGTCCGTGCCTGCGCCACCGAAATAGCTGTAGAGGCCGGCCTCAAACGCCTCCTGGTCGCCTACAAGAATGAAATCATTACCTAACCCGCCGTTGACAACATCAACACCGGAGCCCCCCTTGAGCTCATCGGCGCCATCACCGCCATAAATGAAATCGTTACCGCTGTCGCCGTAGACTTCATCATTTCCGCTACCGCCGATGAGGAAGGAGTCATCTCCATCGCCTCCATAGATACGGTCATCGCCGTCGCCGCCATAAAGGTCAACGTCATTGTCAGATCCACCTAACAACAAATCGCTGCCCGCCCCACCATAGAGCTTATAGTCATCACCCTGCCAGCCAAAGATAAAGTCATTCCCCAATCCGCCAAAGAACTCGGAGTCCTTTCCGCTGCCACCGGTGAGCGTGTCTACGCCGGACCCGCCAAAAAAGGCGCGATCTGCCCCGCTGCCGCCATAGAGTCTATCTGAGGAGGAGCCGCCAAAGAAAAACGTGTCGGCCCCAGTTTCGCCGCGAAGGAAGTCGCTTCCCATGCCACCGTAGACATCGGTGTCATTCCCCTCGCCCGCGTCTATCGTGTCAACCCCGTCACCGCCGAAAAGGTCATCGTCATCGCCTAGGCCACCAAAGACACTATCGGCTCCGGAGCCGCCGAAGAGGCCGACGTCGTTACCGCTGTCGCCAAAGAGCACATCGGCCCCGGTACTTCCCAGCAGATTGCGGTCCGCGCCGCTGCCACCGTACACCTTGTCGTCTCCACCCGCGGTTCCAAAGAAGAAGTCACCCATCATGAAATAGTCGTCGCCACCCCCGCCATAGACGCTATCGGCCCCCGACCCGCCATAGAAATTCGAGTCATCGCCAGCGTCACCGCTAATGATGTCACCCCCCGAACCACCATGCAAATCGACATCAATGCCACTCCCGCCATAAAGGGTGTCTTCCGCGGACAGGCCGTAGAGCCGATCAGCGCCGCTCAAGCCCTTCAGCACATTGATCCGGTCGTCTCCGCTCAGCGTGTCGCCGCCGCTGGTGCCATAGCGGTTCAGCACCTCGATGCCGGACAAGATCACGCCACCAGGCAAGCTGGCGGCCTCTTCCAGGATCAAGGTGTCGACGCCCTCGCCACCGTCGTAGGTCTCGCCGGCGATGAGCTCCGTCTGGCTGCGCACCACCATGACGTCGGCACCGCTGCCGCCGTAGACCTTGTCCAGGCCCAGGCCGCCATAGAGGCCGGAATCATCCCCCGCGCCGCCGGATACAGTGTCGTTTCCACCTCCGCCAAACAGAAGGGAGTCACTTCCCCCATCACCCGAAACCACGTCGCTCTGATCGGCACCGAAAAGGCTCGTGTCATTGCCAGTACCGCCGGAAACGCTATCGGTCCCCTGCCCGCCGTTCAGATTAGTATCATCGCCGTCGCCACCCTGGATCACGTCGTTCTGATCGACACCGAAGAGACTCGTGTCATCGCCCTCGCCACCTGAAACGGTATCGGCCCCCAATCCGCCGAACAGCTTCTGGTCTGCCCCGCTGCCGCCGTCGATGTTGTCCGCGCCGGAAAGACCAAAGAAAGAGAGGTCGCCGCCGCTACCGCCAGAGAGGTTATCGTCTCCATCATCGCCAACGAAGGAGAGGTCTTTCCCGGCGTCGCCCGAGAGGCTGTCGGCGCCGCTGCCACCAAAGAAGGAAACGTCATCACCTTCGCCGCCAGAAAGGCTGTCTCCCCCAGATCCGCCGAAGAAGGAGTCATCGCTGCCACTGCCACCGGAGAGGCTGTCGTCACCATACTCGCCGAAGAAGGAGGTGTCGTCGCCCTCGCCGCCGAACAGGCTGTCATCTCCGTCGCCACCGTAGACGCCGCTGCCAAAGAGCGTGCCACTGCTGACGCCGTCGCTGCCGCTGCCGCCGGTGATGACGTCGGCACCAAAGCCACCATAGAGTTTGTAATCGCTGCCACTGCCGCCGAACAGGTGATCGGCCCCGGATCCGCCTAAGAGGTATCGGTCATCCCCCTCGTCACCCGAAAGGCTGTCCGCCCCGGAAGCGCCGACGAGGCTCAGGTCGTCCCCCTCCCCGCCAAAAAGACTATCGCCGGTATCATCCCCACCGTAGAGGAGGCTGTCATCGCCGGCATCGCCGAAAAGCCTATCGACTCCTAGTCCGCCAAGGAGGCTCAGATCATCCCCCTCGCCGCCTGAGATCGTGTCCGTTCCCGCGAAACCCAAGAGAGCGGAATCATCGCCGCCACCGCCAGAGAGACTGTCGTCACCGGATTCGCCGTTGAGGCTGATATCAATTCCAGAATCGCCGGCGATGCTGTCGTTTCCACTGCCACCTCGGAGATTGATGTCATTCCCACTGCCGCCAAAGAGGTGGTCGTCGCCACCGTCGCCCAGAAGCAGGGAGTCATCACCGTCGCCGCCAGTAATGCTGTCGGACTGATCCCCGCCTCTGAGGATACGGTCAGCCCCGCTGCCGCCGGCAATAATGTCGGTCCCCGATCCGCCGAGGAAGGAGTAATCGTCACCACTACCGCCCGAGAGGCGGTCGGCGCCATCTCCGCCGAAGAACAGGTAATCGTCTCCCTCGTCACCAAAGAGGCTGTCGGCCCCGCTGCCACCGAAGAACCTGTTGTCATTCCCATGACCGCCGAAGAGGCTGTCGTCGCCACCGCCGCCTTCCAAATTACTATCCGCCCCGCTGTCGCCAGTGATGGTGTCGGCCCCGAGCCCACCCCGGAACACTACGTCCATCCCGCTGCCGCCAGAGAGGCTGTCGTCGCCGTCACCGCCGTAAAAGACGGCGTCATCCCCGTCATCGCCAAAGAGGCTGTCGTCGCCCTCCTCGCCAAAAAGCCTGGTTTCGTTCTCGTCGCCGCCGAAAAGGGTGTCGGCACCCGACCCGCCGAAGAGACTGGCATCACTACCGCTATCGCCGTAGAGGCTGTCGGCACCTGATCCACCGAAGAGAGCGGTGTCGCTGCCACTGCCGCCGGAGATAGCGTCGTCGCCGTCATCGCCATAAATTCTGCTGTCGGCCTGGTCGCCGCCGGAAAGGGTATCGGCACCCGACCCGCCATGAAGATAACGTTCGTTGCCACTGCCGCCGGATATGTTGTCAATCCCCGACCCACCAAAGAAGAAATAGTCACCGCCGCTGCCACCGATAAGGGTGTCATCGCCCTCACCGCCGTACACGAAGGCATCATTTCCCTGGTCGCCGGAAACCCTGTCCGCACCCGATCCGCCGGATAGGCGCCTATCGTCACCGCTGCCGCCGGAGAGGCTGTCGTCGCCCTCGCCGCCGGATAGCAAGAAATCTTTCCCCTGGTCGCCAGAAATGATGTCCGCACCCGATCCGCCGTAAAGGTAGCTATCGTCACCACTGCCACCGGAAAGGCTGTCGTCGCCCTCGACGCCGTAGAAGACGCTATCGTTCCCCGCGTCGCCCGCGAGGCTGTCGGCACCCGAACCCCCGACAAGTGTTCCGTCCGCTCCGCTGCCGCCGGAGATCACGTCCGCACCCGACCCGCCGTCAAGGCTCGTGTCGTTACCACTGCCACCGGAAAGGCTGTCGTCGCCCTCGCCGCCGTAGAAGACGCTATCGTTCCCAACGCCGCCCGCGACGGTGTCGGCACCCGAACCCCCGGCAAGCGTTCTGTCGCCCCCGCTGCCGCCGGAGATTATGTCCGCGCCCGAGCCGCCGTAAAAGCTAGAGTCACTGCCGCTGCCGCCGTAAAGGTTGTCGTCGCCCTCACCGCCGTAGACGACGCTATCATTCCCCACGTCGCCCGCGACGGTGTCGGCACCCGAGTTCCCGGCAAGCGTTCTGTCCGCCCCGCTGCCCCCGGAGATCTTGTCCGCGCCCGAGCCGCCGTAAAGGTTTAGATCATTGCCGCTGCCGCCAGAAAGGCTGTCGTCGCCCTCGCCGCCGTAGGCGAAGCTATCGTCCCCCTGGTCGCCCCCGACCGTATCGGCACCCGATCCCCCGGCAAGCGTCTCGTCCGCTCCGCTGCCGCCGAATACCCTGTCCACACCCGAGCCGCCGTCGAAGCTGGAGTCACCGCCCCTGCCGCCGTAAAGGCTGTCCGCCCCCGCCCCGCCGGTCAGGATGTCGGCACCGTCGTCGCCATAGAGAGCGTCGTCACCATGATCGCCGGAAACCCTGTCCGCACCCGAGCCACCATAGAGACCGGCGTCGCTGCCACTGCCGCCGTAGAGGCTGTCCGCCCCCGAGCCGCCGTCAAGAGCGGTGTCGCTGCCGCTGCCGCCCGAGAGGCTGTCGTCGCCGTCTTGGCCCATGAGGTCCAAGTCGTTCCCGTCACCACCGGAGAGGCTGTCGGCCCCCGATCCGCCGTGGAGCGCGGCGTCGCTGCCGCTGTCACCGGAAATCGTATCGGCCCCCGAGCCGCCTTGAAACGTGCGGTCGATCCCGCTGCCGCCGGAAAGGCTGTCGGCGCCGTCATTGCCATAGAAACTGGAATCGTTCCCGTCATCGCCGGAGAGGGTATCGGCTCCAGATCCTCCCATGAGATAGCGGTCGTCGCCACTACCGGCCGAGAGGCTATCGTTCCCGGATCCACCGAGGAAGAACCCATCGCTGCCGCTACCGCCAAAAATGCTGTCGTCACCGCCATCGCCGAATAGCCCTTCGTCACCGCCGTCCCCGCCATCCAGCGTATCGACCGACGCTCCGCCGTAGAAGGCGAAGTCCGAACCACTGCCACCGGCGAGGCTGTCCGCACCCGATCCGCCGAAGAAGCTTCCATCAGATTCGCTTCCGCCAAAAAGACTATCGTCGCCTTCATCGCCGAAGAAGAAGCGGTCTTCTCCGTCGTCGCCGGAGAGGCTGTCGTTACCCTTGCCACCGTAGAAGTAGCTGTCATCGCCGTCGCCGCCAGCGACTATGTCGGCCCCCGATCCACCATAAATTGATACATCAGATCCACTGTCGCCCGAGAGGCTATCGTTCCCGGATCCACCGAGGAAGATCTGATCGTTGCCGCTACCGCCAGAGAGGCTGTCGTCTCCATCGCCGCCGAACAAGCTCCTGTCGTTGCCGTCGTCTCCGGCGATGCTGTCATTTCCCGCGTCACCCGATAGGCCGAAGTCGAAGTAAGTGCCCCCGAACAGCTTGTCTGCGCCGTCGCCGCCGTAGAGGTTCCTATCAAATCCACTACCACCGGAAAGCGTGTCTCTGCCGGACCCACCTAAGAGACTGCGATCACTGCCGTCCTCGCCCGAGATCCTGTCGGTGCCGCTGGCACCGTAGAGCCAAATGTCGTACCCGCTCCCACCGTAGATCCTATCATTGCCGGTCGCACCAAAGAAATGTCGGTCGAGGCCACTGCCGCCCGAGAGCGTGTCGTTGTCGTTACCGCCGAAGAAGGAATAGTCGTCGCCATCGCCTCCGTAGAGCTTGTCGGCGGCCGCACGGCCGGCGAAGCGCTGATCGTTCCCGGCGTCGCCGTAGATGCGGTCGATACCGCCGCCGCCGTAGAAGCTGAGATCGGCGCCGCTGCCGCCGTACATCGTATCCCGCTTGCCCTGGCCCTGGAAGAAGGAGTCGTCGCCGCTGCCCCCGAACATGGAGTCGTTGCCCGCACCCCCGTAAAGCGAGTAGTCGTCGCCCTCGCCACCGTCGATCCGGTCCGGGCTGACGCCGCCGTAGAGGAAGGCGTCTATCCCGCTGCCCCCATAGAGCTTGTCGCCGCCCCGCTCGCCGTCCAGCGTGCGGTCGGCGCCACTGCCACCGAAGACCAGGTCGTTGGCTCGCTCGCCCAGGAGGGAGGTATCGGCGCCATCACCGCCGTAGATGGTGTCTGCGTTAGCGCCGCCGTCCAGATGGGTGTCGGCCCCGCTGTCACCCGACAGGGTATCGAGGCCGGCGCTGCCGTAGAGGAGGCTGTCGTCACCGCTGCCTCCGCTGAGCGTGTCGTCGCCCACCCCACCGAAGAGCAGCGCATCCGCGCCGTCGCCGCCGGCGACGAGATCGGCCCTGGAGCCGCCGTCGAGGTTGCTGTCGTCTCCACCCTCGCCTAGGAGACTATCCTGCCCGGTGCCCCCCTCCAGCGCCACGTCGTTCCCGCTGCCACCGAAAAGGCTGTCATCGCCCTGCCCACCATAGAGGCTGTCGGCGGCGCTCAAGCCGTAAAGCGTGTCGCCCGCGTCGTAGCCCAGAATGGTGTCGACACTATCGGTCCCGCTTAAGGTATCCGGTCCTGCAGTTCCTGGAATGAATGCCATTGCCCGCGCCTCCCCGGCGTTCGTTCTTGCTTGTTCTGAGGCAATTACAAAGGCTTAGTGGATTCTTCTTCTTTGCGTGCCGGGCACGTCCCTGGGACCGGCACCCCGATTGCCTCACCCGTTACAAGAGAGGATAGCATTGATTGCGGCTATCGGCAAACTTTGGCGCGTATCTCGCCTCTTCACGGCAAGATCGAGGCCCAAAGGCAAAGAACCGGTGGCAGCAGAAGCATGAGCGTAAGGGCCGCGTTCCGTGAGGTTCAACCCATGACTCCCGCCACCGATAGGACGGCTCACCGACCGGGCTGCCGCCTAGATCACCGTAATATACTCGACGGAGACGAGGTTGAGATCCGTGACTGTATCCACTAGAGAGCCGACGAAGAGCGTGTCGCGGCCAGAACCGCCGCTGACCGTCTCGACGCCGACGACGTCGGTCAGCGTGGCAACGAGCAAGGTGTCGTCCCCGCCGTCACCGTAGACATTGTCGGCGCCTACTCCTCCGACCAGATAGTCGTCGCCAGAGCCCCCCTTGAAGAAGTCGTCGCCGCTTCCCCATAGACACGGTCATTTCCGCTATCACCCAGGATGATATCGTTACCGCTGCCTCCGAACAGCAGGTCTGCAGCAGCTCCGCCGGAGAAATAGTCATTATCGCTGCCGCCCGCAGCCCGGTCGTTACCATCACCGCCGTAGAAAAAGTCCGTGCCGCTATGGCCAAAGAAGGTGTCGTCGCCCAGGCCACCAAAGCCGTTGTCATCGCCTTGATTGCCGCGAAGCACGTCGACGCCCGAGCCTCCGTATAGCCGATCGTTGCCGCTGCGCCCGCTCAAGCGGTCGAGGCCCGTTCCACCGGTCTGGGTGTCGTCTCCCTCATTGCCGATAAGCGAATCATCGCCGGCATCGCCATAGAGCAGATCATTGCCGACCAGTCCCAGGACCCTGTCATTTCCACCCAATCCGTAGAGCGCATTGACCCCGGAATTGCCGCGAATGCGGTTGTCCAGCTCGTTGCCGAAGCCGGAGAGATCCCCGGCACCTTGCTCAATCAGGAGCTCTTCGACGTAGCCAGGTCCGCCGTACGCAGTCGGCAGCGTAAAGTCGATCGAGGCGACGATACTGTCGGTTCCCTCGCCGGCCAACTCTTCGACCACGTCGCCCAGATCATCTACGATCACCACGTCATTGCCCACGCCGCCCGCATTGAAATCGGCACCGCTGCCACCGGTCAGGCGATCGCGGCTAACGCCGCCGAACAGCGTATCGGGGCCGTTCTTGCCCAGCAAGGTGTCGCGGCCGCCAGAGCCGTAGGCGGTGTCAGCACCAGCGCCGCCGCGCAACAGGTCCAGACCACCCCCGCCGTAGAGAAGATCCCTGCCGCTGTCCCCATTCAGCAGATCGTTACCTGCCTGTCCGAACAAGGAATCTCCGCCGCTGCCGCCGGAGAGGCTGAGGTCGTCTCCGGCACCGCCGTCTATCACGTCGTCACCATCGCCTCCGTAGAGGTAGCTATCCGCTCCACTGTCGCCGTCGAGCCTGTCTGCTCCAGTGTCGCCAAAGAAGGAGGAATCGTTCCCACTGCCGCCTAGCAGGCTATCGTCGTCGGCACCGCCCCAGAGACTGCCGTCATCGCCGTCCCCACCAAACAGGCTGTCGAAACCGAAGACGCCCCGGAAGACTCTGTCCGCGCCGCTCGCGCCATAGAGCCTGTCATCGGCAAAGTCACCCCGCAAGGCAACGTCGGCTCCGCTGCCACCGTAGACCCTGTCGTTCCCATTGCCGCCGTAGAGGGAGACATCGTTGCCATCCTCGGCGAATAGCCGGTCTTCTCCCTCCCATCCGAACCAGCGTATGTCGTTTCCGCCGCCGGCGTAGAGAAGATCATTCCCCGTCTCGCCCCGAAAGGTGCCGTCATCGCCCTCTCCCCCGAAAAGAGTGTCATGGCCGCTGTCTCCATAGAGGGAGGTGTCGTTCCCGTCACCGCCTTGAAGGATGTCGTCATGCCAACCGCCCCAGAAGCTGCCGTCGTCGCCAACTCCTCCGGTCAAGGTGTCGGCGCCGAAGACACCGCGAAAGACCCTGTCCGCGCCGCTGCCGCCCACCAGGGTATCGTCACCGCCGTCACCGCGTAGCGCGGCGTCATTGCCACTCTCCCCATAGACATTGTCGTCGCCATAGCCGCCGTAGAGGGAAACATCGTTACCGTCCTCACCGAAGAGACGGTCTTCCCCTTCCGAACCGAACAGGCGAACATCGTTGCCGCCGGCACCGTAGAGCAGATCGTCGCCCGATTCTCCACGCAAGGTGCCGTCGGCGCCGTAACCACCATAGATGCTGTCTCGGCCGCTTCCACCGAACAGCGAGATGTCGTCGCCGGCCCCTCCGAATACCCTGTCATCGCCATGCCCTCCGTAGAGATAGCTGTCGCCTCCGGCGCCGGAGAGGATCGCATCCGCACCGCTCTCTGCGAAGAAAGAGCGGTCGTTGCCGCTTCCCCCGAACAGGCTGTCGTTACCACTCTCGCCATAGAAGGCGGCATCTGCGCCGCTGTCGCCCCTCAAGGTGTCATTGCCAAAACGCCCGAACAGGCTGTAGTCGTCACCTAAGCCGCCGTAGAGGCGGTCGTTCCCAGCCTGGCCGAAGAGATAGCTGTCGTCGCCGATGCCGCCGGCAACCAGATCGTCGCCGTCATCGCCCAGCAGTCTTAGGTCGTCGCCGGCGCCCCCATAGAGGGAGTCGGCCCCCGATCCGCCGTAGAGCCCTTGGTCGGTCGCACTGCGGCCCTCCAGAAGATCGGCACCGCTGCCACCGGCAAGAGCATAGTCGCTGCCGCTGCCGCCGAAGATCTGGTCGTCGCCTTCGTCGCCGGCGAGAAAGGAGTCGGCCCCGTCGTCGCCGTGAATCAGGTCCGCGCCCGATCCGCCCCATAGAGTGCTTTCGTCCCCGCTGCCGCCGTCGAGATCATCGAAGCCGGACAAGCCGTACATGCGGTCATCGCCGCTTTGCCCATAGATAAGGTCTGAATAGTCCGTGCCGGTCAGAAGGTTGTTTTCGCCGGCGCTGCCAAAGATGATGGCCATGACGTCCTCCTTCCGAGTCTGCAGTCAAACTGCGTGTCAATGTGGTCCGCCACGCTTTGGCCTCAATTCACAATTTGCCGCCGGTTTTGCAGGAGGCTGCAAAGGCGTTTGTAATCAGCAGTTTAGCGGACGGATGACGTCTTTGGTGCACGATCTTGCCTGGTCTTGACTCACTCGACAGCCTCATAATCGGGTTGTTCATCGCTCGCCCATCAAGCTGCCATCAGAGCGTCACACCCGCTTCCTTAATCAGGATTGAGCGCAAGGCGCCTTAACGGCGGCAGCGTTCCCCAAGCAAACGAGGAGAGTATGATGCGAAACACAGCCACTGCACACGCGACTACGCCGGTCCACGGCGCCGCTAACGACGGCTCTGTGCGGGCGGAGATCCTGGCAGCCTACGAGAGGATCAAGCGGGCCTTCGAGAGCGGTGATGCGGCCACCATCAAGGCCTTGGTCGCCCACGACCATCGAACGGTTACCCCCGTCGACGGCGCCACACGGGAGGTCTGGAACATCGTGGCGGCCGGCGATCTGGTGGACTACACGCAGACCCCTATCTCGGAGATCGTGGTGGAGGAACTGGCGCCGGGCGTGGCGCTGCAGCACTTCAATGCAGCACTTACCGGCCGCTATCAGGGTGAACCGGTCCCTGCCAAGGTCGCCATCACCATCATCTGGGAACAGCGCAACGGCAAGTGGCTGGAGCGCTATTTCCAGTTCACGCCGCTAAGGGACTAGTCCTTCGCAGCGAAGCTTAGGCCTCCGGCCATCACGAAGAGAAACGGCGCGCCCCAAAAAAGGGGACGCGCCGTTTCCTACTCGAAGAAAAATTACGATCGTTCATTCTCACCACATCGAGGCGCCACGGGAATGCCACAGGTGCTCCCCTTATCCCCTCTCAACAGCACTCTCGCCCCCCCTGAGCCCACTCAGAAACTCGAGGAGCAAGATTGATGCCAAACTCAGCTGCCGCACGGGCCACGCCAGCAAACGACTCGACCGCGAAAGCGGAGATACTGGCGGCCTTTCAGCGGATCTCCAATGCCTTTGCAGAAGGCGATGGTGAGACGGTCAAGTCCATGACCACCGCCGACCACCAGTCGGTCTCTCATTACCCAGCCCCACAGCGGGAAATCTGGAAGCGCGTCGCCGCCGGCGAGTTCGAGGGCTACGAGCACCGCCCGGTTTCCGAGATCGAGATCATCGAGCTCGCACCCGGCATCGCCGTGCAACGCCACTTGGCTGCCACGCAAGGCACCTGCCAGGGCACGCCCATGCCGGCCAGGATCGCCGTAGTCATTGTCTGGGAAAAGCGAGGCTCGAAGTGGTTTCAACGCCACTTTCAGCTGACGCCGATGCCCCAAGCCTAGTTCGCTCTCTCGTTCAACCACTTGGAAAGTAGGAGACCCGTCACATGCGCAAGACCACCATTGCCCTCGCCACCGTTGCCGCCTTGGGCCTCGCCAGTCCCGCCTTTGCCAGCAGCAGCGACACGCGCGCAGAGGTGATCCAAGCCTACGAGGCCATCAACGATGCCTTCGAGCGCCAGGATCTCGATGCGATCAACGCCCTGCGGACCAGCGATCACGTCTCGGTCTCCTCCAGCCGCGACGCTACTGTCGACGTCGGCGAGCGTCTTGCCCGCGCGCCCTTGGAGGATTTCAAGCGCACGCCGACCTCCGAGATCATTGTCGAGGAGATTGTTCCCGGCGTTGCCGTACAGCGCTTCCAGGCCTCGATGGAAGGCAGCCGTGACGGCCGGCCCGTGCCGTCGGATGTCGTGATCACCATCATCTGGCAGCAGCAGGAAGACGGCCGCTGGCTGGAGCGCCTCTATCAGCACACCCCGCTCAGGGGCTAATTGCACCCTGGGGAAGCCTAGCTCGGACGAATCGGGCTAGGCTTCCTCTCATGGCTGCCGCCGTCTCGATCATCATTCCGACCAGAAACCGCGCCTATGTCCTGTGGCGCGCAATTCTCAGCATTCAGGCCCAAACACGGGCCGATTGGGAGCTGATCGTCGTAGACGACGGCTCCGAAGACGCCACCTCCAGGCTGATGGAAGAGTTTCAAGACCCTCGCATCCGCTATCACCGGACCACGGCCGGGGGGCCTTCCAGGGCGCGCAACCTCGGCGTCGGGGCCAGCCGCTGCGACCTCATCACCTACCTCGATTCCGACAACACCTGGCGGCCGGACTTCCTGGCGACGATGCTCGCCGCCGCCGACAAACATCCGGGTCGGCTCTGGTATTGCGGCCAGTACGTGCGCCGCTGGGAACGGCGACGGGACGGCACCTGGCTGGCGATCGACGAAGAAGCCGTGCCGCGCCGCCATTACAGCCTGGCCAAGGCACTGAACTTCAAAGGCCCCGACGCCAACTCCATCCTGCACACGCGTCAAGCCTGGCGCGAGGCCGGCGGCTGGGACGAAGCCTGCTGGTGGCTGGAGGACTGGGATTTTTTCCTGCGCATCCTCATGACCGCACCGGAGGAATGCCATTGGGTGGAAGCCATCCTGGTCGACTATCGCCAAGTGCACGGCAGCGGCGCCGACGGCATTTGCGGCGAGGCTCGCGAAGACCGCCATCGCGAAGTCGCCGGACGACGCTACTTGCTGAAGAAATGGGGACCGCGCCTGACCGACGACGCCCGCCGCCGGCTCTCCTTCACCGCCGAGGAGCTCCCGCCTTTCCGCGCGAGCGCCCCTCACTCTCTTTAGAGGGAAACACCGGCCAGCGGCACACCGATAATCAAGGGGTGCAGCAGGATAAAGGCGGCATAGGCGACCAGCGCCGCCAGAATGCGCCACCACCCGATTCCGGCAAGATCGAAGTGCACGCGCCCTTGCAGGATCGCGGCGAAGGGCAGACGGCTGGTGGTGATGGCGATCGGCCCCCACAGAGGCCCCAAGTCGGCCGAACGCCTGGCGTCGATGTGAAAAATGCCGCCGACCGAGAGCGCCAAGATCCCAAGCATCAGTATAACGGTGGCCGCGTCGCCGTTGGCGATGAGGTGCGCAATGGCGAAAAGCGCCGTCCCGCAGAGGAAGGGGTGTCGCGTCACCGACAGGATGCCCACTGCCTGCGGGCGCGCATCGCGCACCTCGATGCGCTGCTCGCCGCCGACCGCCGTGGGCGAGGGCGTGAGGATACCGATGACGAAGAGCAGGGTGGCCGGCAGCATCACCAGAAAGGCCAGGGCCGCCGTCCAGGACGGCGGATCCCACAAGGGATAGTAGGGTGCCGACCCATAGGACAGCAGCATCCAGACGAAGGAAACCGCGATGACGATCGAGTATCCGGCGCGGAAGCCATTCTCGCCCAGCCGCTGGATCAGGGCCGCACGGATGCCCTTGCTGGACAGCAGAAAGTGCCCGAGCACGAAGGCGACCGTCGCCGCCAAGAGATCGTTGAAGTCCGCCAGCATCGTGGGGGGAGTGATGCCGCGTCCGAGCCGCCGCGTCCAGAGGCCAGAGCGCGCAGCCGCTCAGTAGGAGAGCTCGTAGGCGGCACAGACCTGCGCCACGGATTTATCCTTCAGGAAGGCCAGTTCCCCCTGCTTGTGCTTGATGTAGATCTCGGCGAAGCCGGCGGGAAACCACGAGGCCACCGTGGCATTGGCCGCGAAGCGGTCGAGCGCCTCCGGCAGGCTCTGCGGCAAACGGACCAGGCCGCGCGCGGCCAGGGCCTCCGGCGCCAAGGTGGTGAGGTCGACCTCGGTCGCTTCCGGTGCAGGCAGGCCCTCTTCGATCCCCTGCACGCCGGCATGGATGATCGCGGCCAAAGCCAAGTGGGGCGATGCGGCAGCGTCGGCTGCCCGGTACTCGAAGTTGAATTGGCGAGCGATCGACTCCGGGTCCTTGACGGTGGTGGGGCAGAGCCGAACGGAGGCTTCGCGGTCCTGGTCGCCGAGGTTGTTGTAGGCCGCGCTCCAACGGTGCGGCGTCAAGCGATAGTAAGAGACGAGCGAGGGCGCGGTAAGCGCCAGGATCGCGTCGATGTATTTCAGCACCCCGGCGATGAAGGCGCCGGTCGCCGCCGACATGCCTTGCGGCCCCGCCGGATCGTAGGTCGCCGGCGCGCCTTCCTTGTCGCGAAAGCTGATGTGGATGTGGACGCCGTTGCCGACCCCGGCCGGATCGCGCAGCGGGGTAAAGCTGGCGCGATCGTCGAACCTGGCCGCGGTGCTGCGGGTGATCTCGCGCAGCATCGAGGCTTCGTCGGCGGCCCGCACGCCGAGGGCCGGGGGCCACCGTCACCTCGTACTGGTCGACGCCGTACTCCCTCATGACGGTGTCGGGGGTCAGGCCGCCGGCCCTGAGCGCCGCTATCAGGGTCTCGAGCAAGCTCGCCTGGCCGCGAAACCCGGCCAGGCTGTAGGCATCCCCATGCGGCCGCTGCGCGCCCATCAGGTGAAACTCGTGCTCGAAGGCCATCAAGGGCGTGAGGCCGGCGACGCGCTGGAGGCGCTCCAAGGCGCCCTTCAGCATCGAGCGCGTGCAGCAGGCCCAAGGCTGCCCGTCCAAGTCCAAGATGTCGCCCAGCATGATGTGATCGGCCGGCCGGCCGTCCTCGTAGTCGACCCGCGATTCGGCTGCCAGGTCCGGGATCATCAGCAGGTCGCCCAGCGCGCCGAAAGGCGTCTCGGCAATCAGGTCGAAGCAAGTAATCTGCACATTGGTCGGCGTCCAGCCGATGCCGCGGACAAGGCGCCGCTCCAGGTCCGCGGCCGGAAAGGCCTTGCCGCGCAGGCGCCCGGCCACATCGGGCGCGGCCACAAAGATCAGGTCTTCACGAATCACCGGGCTTGCTCCCCTGACTTTGGCTAGCGAGATGGCTGTCATAGCCTCTCAAGGCCGCGCAGCGCCACCCGGCAAAGGCGGCTTCTCCTTGCCCGGCGCGCGCGCTAGTCTGCTGCCGCGATGAGCGAGACAGCCACCTACACACTCTTGGGCCCGAACGACCCGCACCCGGTCGAAGAGGTCAACCCGGAAAGCCGGGCCGACATCTTGCTGGTCTGTGAACATGCCGGCCGCGGCCTACCCACCCGCCTGGGCGACCTGGGCCTGCCGCCGGCAGAGCTGGAACGCCACATCGCCTGGGACATCGGCGCGCGCGCGGTGGCCAGGCGTATGGCGGAACGCATGGGCGCCCCTTTGGTCGCGCAGCACTACAGCCGCCTGGTGATCGACTGCAACCGTCCGCCGGAGGTGCCCACCTCGGTCCCGAAGGTGAGCGACGAGACCATCGTCCCGGCCAATCAAGAGATCTCCGCAGCCCAGCGCCAAGCACGCGTCAACGAGATCTTCCGCCCCTTCGAGCAGGCGATCACCAACCGGCTGGAAACAGCACCGCGCCGGCTTCTGGCCGATATCCACAGCTTCACGCCGGTGATGCAGCAGCATCATCGCCCGTGGGAAATCGGTCTGCTGTTCAACCGCGACGACCGTGCCGCCCGGCTTCTGATGGGCCTACTGCTGGCCAAGCGTCC
>CAXXGD010000035.1:0-42624 GCA_963669385.2 Rhodospirillales bacterium | reverse complement strand
CCTAGGCAACAAACCTGCGGCGAGGGCCTATTGCACCTCTTGACGGCCTATGGTGTCGATACCGTCTTCGGCATCCCAGGCTATCACACGGTCGAGTTCTATCGAGACTTCGACCGCTTTGGATTGCGCCAGGTCACGCCGAGGCATGAGCAGGGGGCCGCCTACGGTGCCTACGGCTACGCGGCGGCTACCAAGAAACCGGGAGTGTGTTTCCTCGTGACCGGTGCCGGCGTGACCAATGCTTCCACCGCCATCGGCGAGGCCTATTCGAACTCTATGCCCATGCTGGTGCTCACCACGATGAACAATGTCCGAGAGCTTGGCATGGGGGGCGGGCGCATGCACGAGCTGCGCTCGCAGGCGGACATTCTGAGCCAGGTCACAGCCTTCACGCACACCCTGCTCGATGCACGAAACTTGCCGGAGGTGCTGGCGCGCGCCTTCGCGCTCTTCTCCAGCCAGCGACCGCGCCCGGTCTGCATCCAGATTCCGCAGGATGTTCTGGCAGGTCCGGCTGACTTCGACGCCGAGGCCTGGCCCAGCCCGCCGCCACCGGGCCCCGACCCCTCGGCCACGGCGAAGATTGCTGCAATGCTGGCGGATAGCCGCTCGCCCATGATGATAGTCGGCGGTGGCGCCATTTCCGCTGCCGAGGAGGTGCGGGCTCTGGCCGAACGCCTGGATGCACCGGTGGTGACAAGCTGCGCCGGCAAGGGTGCGATTCCCGAGGACCACCCGCTCTGTCTGGGCTTCGCTCAAGCCTTCGATCCCGTCCGGGAGATGCTGCGGACAGCCGACGTTGTGCTTGCCGTGGGCACCGAGTTCGCCGAGCCCGACCGCTACTTCACGGCCGACTATCCGATCGAAGGCAATCTCATCCGTATCGACATCGATGCCGGTCAGCTGATGCACTACGCCAAGCCGGCTGCCTCTCTGCTGAGCCATTCCAAGCCTGCGCTCCAGGCAATCTTGCTGGAGATCAACAGAATGAACGGTCCGCAAAGTGAGCGGCCCGGCGCGGAGCGGGTTGCGGCCGCCAAGCAGCTCTTCTCGGGCGATCTCTGCAAGGAATCTGCCAAGCACAGAAAAGCACTCGAGATCATTCACGAGGTGCTGCCTGAAGAGACCATTATCAGCGCGGACGCCTCGCAGATTTGCTATACTGGGCTCTATCACTACCCGATGCGGCACCCCAATCTCTTTCACTTCCCGAACGGCTATGCAGCGATGGGCTTCGGGCTGCCGGTGGCCATCGGCATGAAGGTTGTGGGCCGAGGAGCGGCCGGTTGCCTGCATCACCGGCGACGGCAGTTTCCAGATGACGATCGAGGAGTTGGCCGCGGCGGTGGAGCAGAAGTTGACCATCCCCATCATCGTCTGGTCGAACGGTGGCTATCAGGAGATTCGCGAGTATATGGCCGCCAAGGGCCTGCCGACCATCGGCTGTGACATCTACAATCCCAGCTTCGTTGCGATCGCCGAGGCATTCGGCGCCAAGGGCCTGCGTCCGCAAAGCGGTGAGGCTCTTCGCCAAGGGTTGGCCCAAGCGCTTGAAGTCGAGGGGCCGACCGTGATCGAGATCGATGAAAGTGACGCCTGGCTGCAATAGGGGCGGGTCAAGACCGATGGCAAGCAACGCTGAAGCCTCCGGCATTGTCATGGACAAGAAGGCTCTTAAGGCGCTGATGCGACGGAGCGACGGCCCCGGTCTCAGGTACCTGGCCGGATGGCTTGCTTTGCTCTTGGTAAGCGGAGGCCTGGTCTGGCTGTCGCTCGGCACCTGGTGGCTGGTCCCGGCCATCCTTGTCTACGCGGTTTGCCTGACGGTGCCTGTCTATGCGCTCAGCCACGAGTGTGCGCACGGGACCGCCTTTCGCAGCCGTGCCTTGAACGAGGCGGTCTTCTGGGTTACCTCGCTGATCTACTTCGAAGAGCCGCTCCATCGCCGCTATGCGCACGCCAGCCACCATACCCATACCTGGATCGTAGGCAGCGATGCGCAGATGTCGGCGACGCCCTTGCCGCTTACCTTGTGGGGCTGGATCGAAGAAGTCCTGGCCTTCCGGCTTTTCTGGCAGCAGGCGCGGATGTTCGTCGAGCATTCCCTCGGCCGTTTCTCATCGACCGTGCGACGAGTGACACCGGAATCCGACTTGACACGCATGATGTGGAGCACGCGTGCTTGCTTGGCCGCTTACGTGGGTTTCGGCCTCGCCAGCTACTTTGCCGGTTGGGTCTGGCCCATCTTTCTGCTGGTGATTCCGCGTGTGATAGGTGGGCCAGCAATGAACCTTTTTATCCTCATGCAGCATGTCGAGATGCAGGCCAATCAGAGTAGCATCGTGGCGTCGACACGGTCGTTTCGCACCAATGCGGTTCTCCGGTTCCTCTACTTCAACATGAACTACCACATCGAGCACCACCTCTACCCCACCGTTCCCTTCCATGCCTTGCCCGAACTGAGCGCCGAGCTGGAAGCGCAGCTGCCCAAGCCGGATCCCGGCTTCCTTCGGACCAACGTCGAAGTGCTAAAGATCGTCGTGCGGCGCAGCCTTGGCAGGAACGACCGGTCCAGCGTGATCCGCCAAGCCTCAAGCGTCCAGGAGGCACCCTCGTGAGTAAGGAACGGCTAGTGGAGAGCAGGCGATTTCCAAGCAGCAACTGAACGACACACCTTCGCACGACGGCGCCGCACTCCTCAAAGCAGCCCGGACGACGCCGCCGGTGGTCTTGACCGACACCGAAGGGCTGCTCGACATGAGGCGCTTGCGGGCCTACAGGCTGGAACGCCTGCGCGCGGAGATGCGACGCCAGGACGTCGGCGGGCTGGCGCTTCTCTCGCCCTACTCGATGAGGTACGCCACCGGCTTCCGCGACGGCGCGGTGATGCAGAACCACATTCCACTCAGCTATCTCTTCGTTGGACTGGACGATTGGACGGTGCTCTTCGGCGGCGACACGGCCAGATCGGTCGCCGATGGGCTGGAGACCATCGACACCTGTGGCGAAGAAGCGCTGCATCTGAGCTACATGTTCTCCGGCACCAGGATCGATCAGGTGAGCAGGGCTTGGGTCGATCAGATGGGCGCCCTCATGGGCCGCCATGGCGGTGGCAGCAAGCGGATCGCCGTCGAGCCGCCGGCTCCGCAGGTAGAGCGGCTGTTCCAAGACAAGGGCTTCGACGTCATCCATGCAGCGCACGTGACCGAGCCGGCACGGGCGATCAAGTCGCCGGAAGAGGTGCTCTGCATGAACCACGCGATTGCCGTCGCCGAAGCCGGTATGTGGCGCATGCGCAAGGCGCTGGAGCCCGGTGTCAGCGAGATCGAGCTTTGGGCGCTCTTGTGGCAAGCCAACCTGGAGGCGGGCGGGGACTGGATCGAAGGGCGGCTGTTGGCATCCGGTGACCGAACCAATCCCTGGCTGCAAGAGGCGTCGAGCCGGCGCATCCGTCCGGGAGAGTTGCTCGCCTTCGATACGGACATGGTCGGGCCATTCGGCTATTCGGCAGACGTCTCCCGCACCTTCTTTTGCGGGCCAGGTACGCCCAGCGGCCGTCAGAAAGAGCTGTACCAGCGCGCTCACGAGGAGATTCAGCATAATCTGGAGCTGATGCGGCCGGGCATGTCGTTTCGTGAGATCTCCGAGAACGGCTTCGTGCAGGCCGAGCGGTTCCAAGCTCAACACTATGCAGTGATGGCGCACGGCATCGGTATGTCCGACGAATGGCCCTGCATCTACTATCCCCAGGACGGCCACCTCACTTACGACGGCGAGCTTTTGGCCGGCATGACGCTCTGCGTTGAGAGCTACGTCGGAGAGGTGGGTGCCGCGGAAGGCGTCAAGCTGGAAGAGCAGATCCTGATCACCGACCGCGGCTACGAGCTGCTTTCGCGTTTTCCCTTTGAGGAGGACTTTTTCCACTGACCGTAATGGAGGTGTGCGGCGGACACCCGCAACGCCGGACCAAACGCCGCTGTCGGCCTCTACGAGGCTGATTAGTCCTTGCGCGACGCTTGCGGTGAGGCGAAGCCAGGGTCACGACCGAACCCACTGGGGAACATGCACGATGGCTGTCAAGGTTCACGTCAAGAACAACCGTTGGGCGCCGGGATCCTTTCCCAACACGCCGGAAGGTGAAGAGGTCTTCACCATCACCCGGGAGCGGTTTGAGCGGGCGCTTGCCGATTTTCCGGCGGTTTCCGGCAGGCTGGAAACCTTTGTTGATTGGGACACCGACAACTTTGCGCGGTCAATGCAGGATGCCGAGGTGTTGCTGACCTGGAGCCTGCCGACCGAAAACCTTGCCGAGGTGGCACCGCGGCTGAAGTGGATCCACATCATCGGTGCCGGCGTCGAGCATCTGCTGCCGCTCGATTGGATCCCACCGGGTGTCACCTTGACCAACAACAAGGGTGTCCATGCCGCCAAGGCCGGGGAGTTCGGCATGATGAGCATTCTCATGCTCCACTCTCATATGCCTGCGATCGTCACCAATCAGCGGCGCAAGGTCTATGATTCCCTCTATGCTTCGCCGATCGCGGGCAAGACCTTGGTGGTTGTCGGCACTGGCAATCTGGGCGGCTCGGCCGCCAAGCAGGTGCAGGCCCTGGGCGTTCGCGTCATCGGCGTCAATCGGCATGGCAAGGCGGTGGAGGGCTGCGACGAGGTGGTGACGATCGAGGGCCTGGACGAGGCGCTGGCGCAGGCAGACTACCTACTGACCGCCACGCCCGATACGCCGGAGACCCGCGGTCTGCTGGACCGCCGCAGGCTGGATCTCTTGAAGCCGACGGCAGGCGTCGTCAACATCGGCCGCGAGTCGGTCATGGACTACGGCGCGCTCTGCGCCAAGCTGAGAGAGGGAAGCCTCGCAGGCGCGATCCTCGACGTCTTCGACCCTGAGCCGATCGCCGAGGAGTCCGAGTTGTGGGATACGCCGAATCTTATCATAACCCCGCATGTGTCGGCGGATGACGGCGACCACTACGTGCCCATGACCTTGAACCTCTTCTTCCGCAACATGGAGCTGTATCTGGCGGGGAAAGCGCTCCTCAATCCGGTGCGCCCGGATCTCGGTTACTAGAGGGAGGCGACCCCACGACCTGCTTGGCCCGATCGACTCGATTCTGGCCTGACTCGTCCTCTCCCTTCTGGAGATGTCGATGTGTCATGACCTGCAAGCGGATGGCCAGCGCATGCCGGGCTATGATGAGATCGAGATGGGCTCCACCGCCGTTCTTGAACACAGTGATGTCGCCCTGCGAACGGATCGGAGGTGCTGCCGCGACCAAGGAATAGAGATCACCTAAGATACTCTCACGGTCTATGACTCCGGCCTTCAGGGGCTCAAGCAGATCCCCGGAATGCTCAAGCGTGGTGTCCAGGCTATCGACGTAGATCGATCCGCGTTTCATGACCGCATCATCTGCCTCACGCATCGAGGGCTGGAACGCTCCGACCAAGTCGACATGGACGCCGGCCTTCAGGTGCTCGCCCCTGATCAGAGGTCTGCCGCTGGCGGTTGCCGCGCTGATGATGTCGGCCTTGCTGACCGCTTCATCGAGATCCGCAACGATCTCGATGTCCACCGGCAGAAGGCGGTGCAGCTCGTCGCTGCGTGACTCGAGCTTGCTGCGAGTCCGGTTCCAGAGCCAGATGCGCTTCAGATTGGGGCGAACCGCGTGATGTGCTTCGGCTAAGGCGAGCGCGATCGGACCAGCGCCAAGCACCAGCAAGGTTTCGCAGTCGCTGCGGGACAGGATCTCGGACGCAAGCGCGGAATCGGCAGCGGTTTTCCAGCGTGTAAGTTCCGGGCCGTCCAGGATAGCGGTGATTCTCTTGGTGCTCTCGTCGATGACCAGAAAGGCGGCATCTTCTACGGGGCGCGGCGGCAGGTCAGTGACATTGGGTGGATGAATTGATGCCACCTTCAAGCCCGCGCCGCTGCCCGGCAGAACAACGGCCCGGGAGAACAGGCTGAAGGCTCCCTCCTGTACGAGAAGGTCCTTGAGAATGGGTCGGCTGCCCAGATGGGCCTCTCTAAGGGCGGAAATGGCGCCCGGCCAGGTCAGCAGGGATCGGAGCTCATCACGGGAGACGACACGCATGTCAAAGTGCTCTTTGCTGCCTATCCGCACTCAGGTGACCGTCATGACTGCTTCACCCAGTCGTTCGAAATCCGGCGTCACTCCGAGACCGGGAGAATCTTCTACCCACATGTAGCCATCCTCTATCATAGGGCCTCCATCGGCAATGGCGAGCGTTGCGTAGTCGTGGAAGGGCGAAGACTGAAAGTGAAATCCCGGCGGCGTGGAGTGGGCCAAGTGTGCGATGGCCGCCGTTGCAATCTCGCCGCCCCAGGTATCCTCGATCGTCATCACGATGCCGAGCGAGGCGCAGAGGTCGCGGAAGAGCCGGGCCTTGGTCAGACCTCCCACGCGACTGATCTTGAGATTGATCAGGTCCATAGCGCGATCCTGATAGGCTCGTAGCAGCAGTTGCAGGCTCTCCATGCATTCGTCCAGGATCATCGGATGATTGGAGTGATCGCGCACGACACGACACTCTTCATAGGTCAAGCAAGGCTGCTCGATATAGATGCTGATATCCCTGACCGCGGACACCACGCAGACGGCGTCGTGTTGGCGCCAACCGGTATTGGCATCGGCTGCCAGGACATTGCCGGGCCTAAGATTGGCCGCGACCTTGCGAATGCGCTGAACGTCGACGTCCGGGTTCTCGCCGACCTTCATCTGAAACTGCGTGAAGCCGAGGTCTTGGTACTCGTTCAACTTGTCGGCCATGGCATCGGGGTCGGTTCTGGAAATCACCTTGAAGAGCTTGACCCTGTCGTGCAGCCGCCCGCCGAGAAGATTGTAGACCGGCTGCTGAGTAGCCTTGCCGTAGATATCCCAGCAGGCCATGTCGATGGCCGACTTGACGTAGGGATGGCCCTTAAGCAGTTGGTCCATTTTTTGGTTGATGGCGCCAAGCTGGCAGGGGTCTTGGCCGATGAGATCGGGCGCCAGCATCGCAATACCCGTGCGTGCGCCCTCCGCATAGGCGGCTAGATAGGAGGGACCGAGCGGGCAAATCTCTCCGACGCCGGTCAGGCTGCTATCCGTCTCGATCACCACGACGGTGCTGTCAAAGGCCGAGAAGGACTGCGTTGACCAGCTGTAGGAGCCTTCCTTCATCGGAAGGTCCGCCTGATAGGTGCTGATGCGGGTGATCTTCACAAGACGACTCCCGAGGATCGCTACGCCAGTGGTGCGGATCGCATTGATGGTCCCCATCCCTGCGTGAATCCGCCCCACCAACCTATTGATTTAGTGGACCGATTCACGCAACGCTTGGGGCTCAAGCATTGCGATCGGACCACTAGGGGTATCGGCGCAAACCTGTTGCAGAACCGAGGTTCATCAGGCTCGAAGCCTATCATCTGGCCATCGCCCGGATAGTACGATAGGGTCAAACTTATGTACGGTCACCCAGCAAGGGGAGGGGGCATGGCGCTGCGGCACGACTACCGGGCATTGGGCCCGCAGATGGATCCGCCGACGATCCAACCACCCTTGAAGATCGGCATCATGCCGACGCCAGACTTCACCTTGATGTCTTTCTCCTGCCTGGTCGAGTTCCTGCGCCTTGCCGCGGACGAGAGCGACTACAGTCGGCAAATCTATTGCTCGTGGTCGCTGCTAGCCAAGGATTGCGCCCCGATAAGATCCAGTTGCGGCTTTGCCGTCGTTCCTGACGCCGATCTCTCGGCGCTCAGCCGCTATGACTATTTGATCGTGCATGGCGGAATTCTGCATTCCAGGCGCCGGATTCCTCGCTACATCTATGACGCGATCAGCCAAGCCGTTGCTGAGGATGTACCTGTCATAGGCCTCTGCACCGGCCAGTTCCTGCTCGCCGAAATGGGGTTGCTGGACGAGCGGAAATGCGCAGTCCACTTCTCGCTGGAGCCGGCGTTGCGCTCCCATTTCCCTAAGGTGATCCCGGTCTCCGACAAGCCGGTGGTCGAAGACGGCCCCTTCATCACCTGTCCCGGCGGCTTGGCCGCAATCAGCCTCGGCAGCAGGTTGGTCGCCGAGCGCTGCGGCAAGGCTCGCGTCGAAAAGGTCTTGCACTATTTCATGGCGGACCAGAACAGCAACTCCTACGATAGGTACATAGATGACAAATCTTTTATCGGCGCGCATTGCCAAGATCGGCGTGTCGTCAATGCCATCGGCATCATGCGCCAACGCATGTACGAGCGCTGCGACGTCACCGATATCGCCAGCCAAGTAGGAACCACCAAGCGCGAACTGACGCGGCTGTTCAATCGCTATCTGAGAGTGCCGCCGGCCGAGTACTGGCGCAACATTCGGCTGTCTTCCGCGCATTGGATGGTGGTCAACACCGATCGCTCGATCACCCAGATCGCCTATGAATGCGGCTTCACCGACAGCTCGCATCTGATCCGCTGGTTCAGAAAGCGCTACCAGCTGACACCGACTGCTCTGCGCAAGGCGAGTGTCGACATGGGCGTGCACTAATCCCTTACCAAAGTTTGTCCCTTTCGTACAATCAATCCAATCCGGATGCAGAGAGGCTAGCAGACAGCAGCTTTGGTCGGCGTTCGCGGGAGAACGAATGGCAGTTCGCTGCTTCGAGGCCAGCTAGGAAGAGGCAATCTGGGAGGAACTCTCATGCGGTGTGCGGATCATCTCACGGGCGCAGTCGCGCTTGCCGGCCTGGTTGCTCTGGCGCAGCCAGCGCTCGCCGATCAACTCGACGACATCATCGCCGACGGCGAGCTGAAATGCGGGATCATGCTTGACGTGCCGCCGGTCGGCATGCGCGACGACCAAAGCAATCCGATCGGCTTCGATGTCGAGTTCTGCAAGGATATGGCCAAGGCGCTGGGCGTCGAAGCCGTCATCGTCGAGACCCCGGCACCCGACCGCATTCCGGCGATCCTGTCGGGGCGCGTCGACATCGGTATCGCATCTGCGACCAACAGCCTGGAGCGGGCCAAGTCGGTTGCCTTTTCCATCCCCTATCAGATCTGGGACGTTGGTGTGGCTGTCGCGGCCGGCAACCCCGATATCAAGTCTTACACGGACCTTGTCGGCAAGAGTGTCGGAACAGTTCGCGGTACCACCGGCGAGGTGGCTTTCCTGAACGACTTCGAGACCTGGGAGGACCAGGGCACCACCCACATCTCCTACGGCTCCAATGCCGAGCAGTTCCTGGCAATTCAGCAAGGCAAGGTCGATGCAATCGTCGAGTCCACGGCGATCTTCGGCGAGTACCTGAAGGGCCCGGGCCAGGGCAAAATCGAGATCTGCTGCGACTACTCTTCGGCTCCCTCCGACTGGACCGGCCTGATGGTGCGCCGCAACGAGCAGGGTTTTCTCAATTGGGTGAACCTCTTCGTCTGGCATCAGTGGAAGAATGGCCGCACCGACGAACTCTATAAGGCATGGTTCGGTTATGACGCCCCCGAGATGGCCTATCCGGGTGTGCATGGATACTGAAGCAAGCGCGGTCACCGAAAGAGCGCCGCAGGCCCCGACCACCTGCGGCCGCTCTATCCCGAGACCGACAGCTTGAGGGCCGGCAGTGTTCGACTACCGCTTCCAATGGCGCGTTGTTTTCAGGCATTGGCCCGAGCTGCTGGAAGCAGCGCTGCTGACGCTGCAGATTACGGTTCTTTCCGTCATGATCGGCTTGGCGATCGGCATGGTTCTGTCGGTCTGGCGAAAGTCGGACAATCCGCTTCTCTATTGGATTGCTGCGACATGGGTGGCACTGGCGCGCAACACCCCGGCCCTGCTGCAGATCTATCTGGCTTATTTCGGGCTTGGGTCGTTCGGGCTTCACCTCAGCCCCTACACCGCCGTGCTGGCGGCGATCAGCTTCAACAACGCGGGCTACCTCGCCGAGATCCTGCGCGGCGGCATCGATGCGGTCAATCCCGCCCAGAGAAATGCGTCACTGGGCTTGGGCATGAACCGCCTGCAGATGTATGCTTACGTGATCTTTCCCCAGGTGCTGCGCGCGGTCTTCCTGCCGATTACCAATCAGATCATCTGGGCCATGCTCGGCACCTCGCTCGGCATGATCATCGGGCTTCAGGAACTGACCGGCATGACGACCTTCCTGCAGTCGCAAACCTTCAGGCCCTTCGAGTTCTATCTGGCAGCCGCGATCATCTATCTGTTGGTGGCCGAGATAGTCTTGATCGCCGCACGCCTGACCGCGCGACTGGCGTTTAGGTGGTGAGGCGGCTGAGATGAGCACGCTGTCGACCACCTTCACCTGGCAAGACTTCCTCTTGATGCTCCAAGGTGCCGGGATCACCTTCTTCCTGACGATTGTCTCGGGGCTCTTCGGCACGATCGTCGGCTTCTTCGTCGGCTGGGGAAGATGCCTCGGCAGCAAGCTGCTGCTCTATCTGCTGGGCGCCTATATCGAGGTGATCCGGGCGGTGCCGCTCATCGTCCAATTCGTGCTGTTCAACAGCTTCATGGCGATTGCCGGCTTTCCGCTCAGTCCCTTCATTTCGGGCATTCTCACATTGTCGATCTACATCTCCGCCTATGTGGCCGAGGTGGTGAAGGCTGGCATAGAATCGGTGCCGCGACGGACCAGCATGGCCGCGCGCGGCCTCGGCATGACCTATCTGCAGGATTTCTTCCACGTGGTACTGCCGATCGGCACCCGGGCCGTGCTGCCCTCTTGGACCGGCCTGATGCTGGGGCTGATGAAGGACACCTCGCTCATCGCCGTTCTCGGCGCAACGCCGCCGGAGCTGCTGCGCTCCTCGCAGATCATCATCACGCGCATCCACGACCCGCTGCTCATCCTGATCGGTGCCGGGGCGTTCTACTTCGTCATGTGTTTTGTCATCGCCAGGCTTAGCGGTAGGTACGAGCGGCGCTGGCAGCGCGAGCAGGAAGCACTGCAATGATCATCATCGACGGCGTTCGGAAATCCTTCGGTACGCTGGAGGTCTTGAAAGGCATCGACCTTACGGTGGAGAAGGGGGAGGTGCTTTGCCTCATCGGTGCCAGCGGCTCCGGCAAGTCGACCCTGCTCTTGTGCATCAACGCACTGGAGCCGATTCAGGCCGGCCGCGTTCTGGTGGACGATATCGACGTGCACGCCAGGGGCACCAATCAGAACGCCTTACGCCAAAAGCTGGGCATCGTGTTCCAGCAATACAACGCCTTCCCGCATCTGACCGCGATCGACAACGTCGCCCTGGCGCCCCGCCGTGTGCTCGGCAAGAGCAAGAAGCTGGCCAGAGAGCTGGCCGAGCACCACTTGGCCCATGTCGGCTTGGGCGACAAGCTGCATCACTACCCCTCACAGCTTTCCGGCGGCCAGCAGCAGCGTCTGGCCATAGCGCGCGCTCTCGCCATGGAGCCGGACTACATGCTGCTGGACGAGGTGACCTCGGCCCTAGACCCCGAATTGGTAGGCGAGGTGCTCGATACCCTGCGGTTGCTCAGCGACGAAGGGATCACGATGATTGCGGTCACTCATGAAATCCCCTTCGCTCGAGAGGTAGCCGACCGAGTGGCCTTCTTCCATCAAGGGGTCATTCACGAGATCGGCCCGGCCAAAGAATTGATCAACAGCCCGCGAATGCCGCGCACCCAGGAATTTCTGGGAAAGATCCTCTGACGCCGCGGGGCACGCGGCAATAGGAGCCTTCGTCCTTCTCAGCGCAGACGGCCACGCCCACCAGCTTGTCGAATGGGGCAGCGCTGCACTAGCATTCGAGCCGCTAAACTGCTGCGAGAGGGGTCGCATGGAATACCACTTCATCTTCGCGGACGCGCCACACAGCTCTGCTCATGCTTCGACGATCGTTGAGACATCGGACGGCTTTCTGGCGGCGTGGTTTGGCGGGGAGTTCGAGGGATCTGCCGATACCGGCATCTGGCTGGCACGCTTCAAGGATGGGGAGTGGCGCGACCACCACGCCTTACCGACCACGAAAGAAAGCGAAGTCACTGCCTGTTGGAACCCTGTCCTGCACCGATCGGCGGGCTGCCACCTCTTGTTCTATCGGATCGGGCCGGACCCTCGCAGCTGGTGGTCCGAGCTTCTCTTCTCCTACGACGAGGGCAAGACCTGGGAGCCTGCAGAGCCTCTCCCGGAACAGTTCCTGGGACCGATCAAGAACAAGCCTCTGGAACTCGAGCCCGGTGTTCTGCTTTGCCCCTCCAGCACGGAGAGCCCGGTGTGGAACGCCCATGTCGAGGGCTACTCCGTGAGCAAGCGCGCCTGGCTTCATCGAGCGCCCTTCGGGGACCCTGGCCGGTTCTCAGCAATCCAGCCAACGCTGCTTGTTTGGCCGGACGGTCGGCTGCAGGCGCTTTGCAGAACGGGAAAGCGTGTGGTTGCCGAGAGCTGGTCCTCCGACAAGGGGAAGACCTGGTCCGACCTCCGGGCGAGCGAGATGCAGAACCCGAACAGCGGAATCGATGGCGTCGTCTTGCGCGATGGTCGCGCGGCTCTGGTCATCAACCCGACGGATCAGGGACGAAACCCTCTCGTGATCGTGCTCTCCGATGACGGAAAGCGTTGGCGCCCGGGCCCTTTGCTGGAGGCGGGCCCCGGCGAGTATTCCTATCCTGCCATCATTCAAGCAGACGACGGCCTTATCCATGTCACGTACACCTACGACCGGCTTGATATTCGGCACGTGGTGCTGGATGTCAGCGAGCTTGAGTAGGGTCTCCCGGCAAGAGGCTGGACTTATGCCGCTTCCTGCAAGAGCCAGTCGCGAAAGAGGGCGACTGCCTTATCTGGGCGCCGATCAGGGTCGTAGACCAGGTAGTAGGAGAACTCGTGGCGCGCCGTGACGGGGAGCGGTGCAACCAAGTTCCCCGCTTGCAGGTCGGCTGCGACGAGCTCGAGGTAACCCAACGCGACGCCCTGGCCTTCTTGCGCCGCCTGCCAGGCGAGCCCCGGATCCTGATAAGAACGCCCGACAAGGTCACCGCGAAGGGGCACACCGGCGGCGGCGAACCACATGGCCCACTCTTCGCCACGGACATGCCCCTTGATGTCGGCATGGATGAGGTCCGCCTCCAACAGCTCGCCGGGATCGCCGGAAAAGCCGCAATCCTCAATCCACGAGCGGCTACAGACCGGCGTCAAGGTCACCGGCATCAGGAAGTCGGCCGCAAGACCCGGCCAGGGCGGCTTGCCGCAACGGATGCCGGCGTCAATGCCTTCGGTTAGGAAATCCACCAGCTCGACCGTCGGGAAGACATTCACCTCGATCTCGCGAGCCCGCTCGCGGCTCCTCCAGTCAGCCAGGCGCGGCAACAGCCAGCGCGAAGCAAAGACTGGTGTCGTGGTGAGATTGAGTCTAGGACTGTCCGCCCCTGATGCCGCCTCGTTGATGCCATCCAAGAGGCGCCTGAAGGCCCTCGACACCACCGGCGCCAAGGCCTCTCCGGCCTTGGTGAGACGCACGCCGCGATTGGAACGATGAAAGAGCTGGGTTCCGATCTGCTGCTCCAACTGCTTGATGTGATGGCTGACCGCGCTGTGCGTGACGTGCAACTCGTCGCCAGCCTTTGAAAAGCTGAGATGCCTTGCGGTAGCCTCAAAGGCCCGCAAGGCATTGAAATTTATGGTCTGCTGAGAGATCGGCACGGCGGTTTGCTGTAAATTCCTTTGACAGCCATTGTGCGAATTCCTCATTTGTTGTCAAGGCGATGAAGGTGATAGACCGAAGGCTAGAAGCCTCACCTATGCAGCTTTTCGAGAGGGTTGGTGCTATGGTCGGAGTGAGTGAGCTGGCAATCCCCAAGATTGATCCCGCCAGGTACAGAGGTCATAGCATCGAGCTTAGTGCCGAGGCCGACGACGAGCTTACCCGCGTTGGACGGGGGACTCCTTGCGGGGAGTACTTGAGGCGCTTCTGGCATCCGTTTGCCCTTTCTGAGGACCTGGGGGAGCTGCCGATTGCCGTGCGGGTCATGGGCGAGGATCTGGTGCTCTTTCGGGACAAGAGCGGGCGGGTCGGATTGGTCCATAAGCGATGCCCGCACCGCCAGGCCTCCTTGGAATTCGGGACCTGTGAAGCGGACGGCATTCGTTGCTGCTATCACGGCTGGCTCTTCGCCGTCGACGGCACCTTGCTGGAGGCACCCGGACAGCCCGGAAGGTCGCAGGATAACCTCTGCAAGAAGATCAAGCTGGGCGCCTATCCGGCCTTCGAGTTCAAGGGCTTGATCTTCGCTTACCTGGGCCCGCCCGAGGATGTACCGGAGTTTCCGCTCTACGATGCCCTCCTGCTGGATGGCATGGAGATGACGCCCTACAAGGCGCCCTTCGAGTGCAATTGGCTGCAGGTGCTGGACGCCATTCTCGACCCGATCCACACCGCCTTCCTGCATTCCAACATCAGCCGGGTGCAGTTCTCAGAGGGTTTCGGCGAAGTTGGCAAGATGGACTTCTTCGAACGGGAGTCCTGGATGCTGGGCGTCGCAACGCGGCGGGTCGGCGAGAATGTTTGGATGCGCATCAACGAGCTGGTCTTTCCCAACTTCACCCAGGCGGGTGCGGCCTTCGCCACCGACGGCACCAAGCAGCGCTACTATGGGCGCAGCGCCTTTTCCCGCTGGGTGGTGCCGATCGACGACGAGCAGACCATCTGCTTCGCCTGGGCGAATTTCGGCGATCGCGGCGATCCGCCTGAGTGGAACACTTGGGAGGGTCCGCAGCTGATCGAGCAGGGCGAGCTCTTCGAGCGCCCCTATGAGGAGCGCCAGCGCTACCCGGCGGACCTGGAGGCCTGCGAGGGCATGGGGCCGATCAACATCCATAAGAACGAGCACTTGGCCCCGAGCGACAAGGGGATCGGCATGATGCGCCGGCGCCTGCGACGTCAGATTCGCGCCGTGGCCGCCGGCGATCGGCCCATGATGGCGACTGACAAGCACGCGGTGCCCTTGCCGACCTACGGCGGCGACACAGTGCTCACCATTCCAAAGAACGGCTCGGACGCCGAGGACCTTCTCCTCGGCCGGCTGGCGCAAGAGTTCGTCCGGATGCAGTTCGATGTCGACGGCCGGCCGGAGGAAGAGCGCCTCGCCATCGTCACCGAAGGGCTAAAGGATCTGGAGCGTCGCGCGCGCGACGGCGAGGTCGGCTAAGGCGCAACCGGCAAGGGTCGCCGGATGGGCAGATTGGCTCCGACAACTCTAGACGGATGCCTTCCGCTACGACGAACGAGGATCAGCCGGCGATCGCCAGCATTTGGTCCACACTCGTGATCTTCTCGCGCGGCTTGCCGCTCTTCTCCCCCTGCTGCGTTTCCGCTGAATCGATCAGCCGCCACTGGTCGTAGCTGATCGGGTGCAGGCGCTTGGCGCTGACGAGGCCCGCGAAGCTTGCCTTGCTGCTTGCGCCATCCTTGCCTAGGTGCTGCACGTCGCCAAGCAAGGTCGCTATGGTTTCCACGCTGTCGGCTCTGTTCGTGCCGATGATGCCGGAGGGCCCCCGTTTGATCCATCCGGAGACATAGAGTCCCTGTCGGACGCGCCCCGCCTCGTTCGGCACGACGCCCCGGCGCTCCTCGAAGGGAACATCCGGCAGCGGCTCGCCACGATAGCCGATGCTGCGAAAGCACAGGCCGCACGCGATATCGATGGTCTCTTTCGTTGCCTCGGCGTGCTGTTCAAAGGCGCTACCGACCAAGCTGTTGCGCGTGAAGGTGAGGCTTTCAAGGCGACCCTTGCCGTTGAGGCTCAAGGGGCTAAGAAGGAAGTGAAAGTGAATTCGGCGGCGCGCGCTGCCGTCACCCGACCGGCCGAGCTGCTTGAAGATCTGATAGCACTTGGCTGCGTTGTCGTTTGTCTTTTCCGCGAGCTCCGTCTCGTCCTCCGGGCCAAGCCGGAGGCTGTCTCCTTCGACCGTGGCAACGCAGTCAGGCAGCTCGCCCAGCTCTCTCAACTCCTTGCTGGTGAACTTCGCCTGGGCCGGCCCTCGCCTGCCGACCAGGTGGATCTCGCGCACCCGGCTTTCCGCCAGGGCTTCCAAAGCATGCTTGGCTATGTCTGTTTGCCGCAAGGCCTCCACCGGCTTGGCAAGAATGCGGCATACGTCAGCCGCCACGTTGCCATGACCGACAATGACGGCCGCGCGGCTCGATAGATCAAAGCTGCTGTCACGATAGGCTGGATGGCCATTATACCAGGCCACGAACTCCGTTGCGGTATGCGATCCCGGAAGGTCCTCGCCCGCTATGCCAAGGCGGCGATCCCTTTCGGCGCCGTAGCACAGCACGACGGCATGGTGCGTCTCTTGCAGATCGCTCAGGGAGACATCCTGTCCCAGCTCGACGTTGCCGTAGAACTGGACATGGGGATGCTGCGCAATCTTGTGGAAGACCAAACTGACTTGCTTCAGTTTGGGGTGGTCGGGGGCTACTCCGTAGCGGACCAAGCCAAATGGGGCCGGCAGCTTTTCTATGAGGTTGACCCTAACCTCAAGCCCGGACTTGAGCAGCGCCTCGACGGCATAGAAGCCGCTCGGGCCGCTGCCGACGACGGCCACGAGCAAAGGCGATCCGGCAGATCCCAGCGCGCCCATGCGTCAAAACCCCAGCGCAACCTTACGCGTTTCGGCCGTCGACTTGGGTGTTTGCTTGGCGTCGATCACCGGCAAGAGAAGCGCTTTTTCGGCGTTGACGACGATCCATTTCCTGTGCTCGTCGGGCATGTCGGCGACATCGAAGATTGCCCGCACCGGGCATGCTTCGATACAGGCGCCGCAGTCGATGCAGAGGTCAGGGTCGATGTAGAGCCGCTCCTGGTCGCCATGGAAGCAATCGACCGGGCAGGTTCCGACACAGTCGGTGAAGCGGCAGTCCTGGCAGTTGTCGGTTACGATGTGCGGCATTCTGCGCCTCTATAGTGTGGTTCTGTCTGACGGAGAGGGTGGGGGAGGTCCATGCGCCCTTCCGCCCGTCACCCTTCCCATTCGCGCGGCTACTGAACCCCTCGCTAGGGTGTGCGCTCGACTTCGACCAAGACGTCGGCATAGGCACCTGCTTGGCCCATGTCGCTGTGGCGGTCGTCGGTGACGGCATTCACCCCGGTCTTGGACTTGTTCATGCTGTCCCAATAGCCGACGCAGACGAACACGACGCCCTTGCGGATGTCGTCGGTCACCTCGGCCACCCCGGTGAAGGCGCCTCGATCATTGAACACCCTTATGTCGTCGCCTGCTTCGATCCCGCGGTGCTTTGCGTCTTGCGAATTGATCATGATTTCCTGCAGCGGGCCCTGACGCTCCTGCTGCGGCCGCTCGTTGGCGTATTGGGTATTGAGGAATGCGTGCGCCTTGCCCGAGATGATGTTCAGCGGAAAGCGCTTTGCCAGTTCGGGGTTGGTGTCCGGCGATTCGACTGGCGGGATGTAGTTGGGCACCGGGTCGATGGCGGTGCCGTCCTGGAAATAGTTGTAGCCGGACCGCAGCACCGGCTTCACGTGATTGCCCTCCATCGCGCCGCTGGCGACGAATTCGCACTTTCCCGAGGGGGTCGGAAAGTTGCCTTCCGAATGGGGCGCGCGGATGTCCGGCGAGCCGCCCACCCATAGGCGTGCCCAGCCGTGCTCCTTGAGGTAGCCCAGCGTGATTCCCCGCATGCTGTCGGCGTCCCAGTCGATGTAGTTCTCGACCAGCTCCCAGTCGCTGAGATAGAGCTGCGGGCGGGTCAGCCCCATGGTACTGGAGAGGCGCCGGAAGAGCTCCGTATTGGAGACCGCCTCGCCAGGCGGCTCGATGGCCGGCTGGTTCAGCATGAGGTAGAAGTGTCCCCAGGAGAACATGATGTCCAGCTGTTCAGCTTGCATCGTCGCCGGCAGCAGGATGTCGGCATAGCGCGCGGTATCGGTGACGAAGTGTTCACTCACCACGGTGAAGAGGTCGTCGCGCGCCAGGCCGCGCCGTACCTTTTCCTGCGAGGGGGCCATGCTGAGCGGGTTCGAGTTGTAGACGAAGAGCGACATGACCGGGGGGTCGAGCGCCATCTCTCCGGTCAGCGCCTTGCCCAGGTCGAGCTCGTTTATGACCCTGACGCCGGGCTTGATCCACTCGCCCCTCGTCATCTTGTCCCACTCGACCGGATAGGACCAGAGCGTCATTTGAACGGCACCGCCGCCCGGATACTTCCAGGCGCCGACCAGGGCCGGCAGGCAGGTGATGGCACGGATCGCCTGGCCGCCGCCGGCCTGCCGCTCGACCGCAACGCCGATGCGGATGGCCGAGGCCTTGGCGGCAGCAAACTCGCGCGCCACCGTCCTGATTTCCTCTGCGGTGATCCCGCAGATCTCGGCCACGCGCTCCGGCGTGAATTTCGCCGCCCGTCGCTTCAGCTCGCGGAAGCCCAGGCAGTACTTTCCGACATAGTTGGCGTCATGCAGGTTTTCTTGGGTGATGACGTTGATCAGGCCCAAAGCGAGGGCGCCATCGGTGCCGGGCTTCAGGGCCACATGGATGTCGGCTTGCTTGGCCGAACGGGTGCGCACCGGATCGATCACGATGATCTTGGCGCCCTTCTTCCGGGCCTCCATCGCAAAGGGCCAAAGATGGGTTTGGGTCGAGAGCGGATTTTGCGCCCAGAACAGGATGCACTTGGAATAGGCGAAGCTTTCGGGGTCCAGCCCACCAGTTGCACCGACAGTCATTACCCAAGCTGTGGACGAGCCCGATTCGCAGTATGTCTTTTCCGCAACCGAAGTCTCCAGGGCATTGAAAAAGCGATCGCCCGAGGTCACGCCGTTGAGGCATCCGATGTTGCCGAGGTAGCTGTGCGGCATGATCGCTTCGGCGCCATGTTCGGCGATGATCTGGGTCCAGCGTTCTCGGATTTCGTCCAGGGCCGCCTCCCAACTGATCCGCTCGAAGGTGCCGGCGCCCTTCGGCCCGCTGCGCCGCATGGGATAGAGCAGGCGGTCCGGGTTGCTGTGATGGCGGGCGAAGTCCTTGAGCTTTGCGCAAAGCCGGCCGTTGGTGAGCGGGTTGTCGGGATCGCCGACGACGTGGGCCAGCTTGCCGTCCTCGACGTGATAGAGCATTGCGCAGGTGTCCGGACAGTCCTGCGGGCAGGCGCCTTTCACTGTGAAGCTGCTGGTCGTCGCGCTGTCCATCCTGTTCCTCCCCGGACCTGCATCGCGTGAGCGATTTGTTCGTTTGGCGATTTGGCCGCCGATAGTAGGGGATGATAGAAAGCGGGATAGACCCAAATTGGAACTATGCTTTGGACCCAATTGGGTCCCTATACGCGTGGGGGCTTTACCCTATCCAGATGGAGCGATTGTATCAGGTGACGATGCACGTCTTGCCGTGCTGCCAATTTGCACATTGTCGGCGTCGGGTTCCGACAGCTACCTTTGTTGACGGTGCCCTCGCGAAGCTGCTTGCCTTCTTGGTGAGACTTGCGATCGAGCCTGGCCAGCTGAGGAACGACGTGATGGACTGAAGGCTGGGCAACACCACTGAAGCGATGGCGTCGTAACCTGGCGGGAAAGACATTTCGGCAATGAGCAATCTGGAGAGCACAAGCATCAAGTCGCTTGCCGACCCACGCGCGAAGCCAGCCGGGTCCAAGAGGGCAAAGAAGGTCGCGAAGGAGACCCTCTTCGATCAGCTGAAAGCCGACTGTGCCCGACGATTGGGCGGGCCTACGTCTACCATCCCTTCGTGCAGCAGCTGGCCGACGGCAGCTTGGCGCCCGAGTGCTTTCAGCACTACCTGGTGCAGCTCTACCTCTTCTCGAAGCACTACAGCCGCGCCTACGCGCTCGCCGTTCTCAAGTCCGAGCACCTTGACGACCTGCGTGAGGCGGCCGCGCACGTCGATCTGCAGCTCAACTACGAGATGGCGCTGCATATAGAGTACTGCGCGCACTGGGGCTTGGCGGAGGAGGAACTCGACGCCTGGCCGGAGGACGACGCCAACCGCCTCTATACCCGCTACGTCCTCGATCAAGGGGTGACCGGCGACCTCCTGGACCTTTTGGTGGCGCTCGCCCCTTGTTCGCTTGGCTATGCCGAGATCGGCGCGCGATTGCTTGGCGACCCCAAGACAAAGCTGAGCGGCAATCCCTATCGCGACTGGATCGAGCTGCATGGCGGCCAGGAATTCCAGGAGGGGGCCGAGGCCATGAAGCGCTACATCGACCGCGTTGCCGACCGCCGGGGCGTGACCAGCAACACGCGTAGCAATCAGCGCTGGCGCTCGCTGGTGACCAACTTTCGCACGGCAGCGCAGCTGGAGGTCCGCTTCTGGCAGATGGGCCTGACGCCGCGCGGAAAATTGGGCCCATAAGAAAGGTCGCAATTGGACCCATGCAGCCCGCCGCCCGCCCGCTAGCTTGCGGCTGGCGGTCGCTGAACCAAGGACACGTACGCCAAAGACACGTAAGCAGGAGGGTCTGGTCGATGTTGGGTCACTTGGAAAGCGTTTGGCGCTATCCCGTCAAGAGCATGCGCGGCGAGGAAGTCGACGAGATCTTTGTCTCTTTCACCGGCTTGATGGGCGACCGGGTCTATGCGCTTTCCTCGACGGTTGCGCCGACCTCCTTTCCTTGGCACACGGCACGCGAACAAGAGGATCTGGTCCTCTATCAGGCGCGCTTTAAGAAGCGCCAGGGAACGCTGAAGCCGGAGAACTTGAAAGAGGCGATGGACCATCCGGCCAACGTGCATGCACCTTATCCGGGCGGCGAGGCCTTCGCCGTCGAAGTGGAGGGTCCCGGCGGCGAGGTTCTGGACATCGCCGACCCGGCTTTTCTGGCCGGCCTCAAGGATAAGTCGGAAGGCGATCTCTCCGTGCTTTTCACCCACCGCAGCGTCGTCGATTGCCGACCCGTAACGCTCTTCTCCTTGCAGACCGTCGATCAGCTGCGAGAGGAGACCGGCACCGACATTCACAAGCTGCAATTCCGTGCCAACTTCTATGTCGACTGGAAGGACAAGGGCGGATTCTTCGAGGACGAGCTGGTTGGCAAGAAGGTCAAGGTCGGCGACAGCGTCGAGCTCATGGTGCTGGAGCGTGACCCCCGCTGCAAGTTCATCACCATCCACCCGGAAACGGCAGAGACGGATCCCAAGCTGCTGAAGCATGTGACCAGAAAGCACGAAGGCTTTGCCGGCGTCTATGCGGCGGTCTTGAAGGAAGGCCCGGTGAGGGCAGGGGACTCTATCGCGCTCGCCGATTGACACTTGCAACGGACGCATGTTGGCGCGATGCCAGAGCCGTCCAGACCGGAACTGACCCCTGCAGGACGGTGTTAGGGTGAACTTCTATCCTTTGACAGTCAGCCAGGTGGTCGATGAGACGCCGCTTGCGCGCTCCTTCGAGCTGCGACCGGCCGATGAGCACGTTGATCTCTTTGCCTACAAGCCGGGCCAGTTCCTGACTTTTCGGATCCCCTGGCAGGGCGCTCACATGGAGCGCTGCTACTCGCTCTGCACGGCGCCCTGCAGCGACCGCGCATTGAAAGTAACGGTCAAGCGGGTCGAGGGCGGGAAAGGCTCCAACTGGTTCAACGATACGCTTAGGCCCGGCGACGTGCTCGACGTCGCCCCACCCAGCGGACGCTTCGTCATGCGCAATCGCGACCGCCCGCTCGTTCTCTTCGCCGGCGGCAGCGGCATCACGCCGGTGATCTCGATCATCAAGCAGGCTCTCTACGAGACCGACCTCTCGGCCCGTCTGCTCTATGCCAACGCGAATCGCGATCAGATCATCTTCCGCCAAGAGCTGGAGCGGCTCTGCGCCGACTTCCCCGGCCGTCTGCAGTGCCGGCACCATCTTGATGCGGAAAAGGGCCTGGTCACGTCGGACGTGATCTCGGATTTTGTCGGCGATCGCCTGGACAGTGACTTCTTCATCTGCGGGCCGGCACCCTTTATGGACCTTGCCGAGAACGTGCTAGGCGCAAGAGGCGTTGAAGATCGGCGGATCTTCATCGAGCGCTTTACCTCGCCCGACGATCCTTCCAACGCCGACGCGCCGGTCTCGATGCCTGAAGCCGATTGCAAGGTGTTGGCCTTTCGCGCCACCTTGGACGACGAAGAGCACAAGGTCCCCTATCAGGCCGGCCAAACGCTTTTGGACTGCATGCTGAACCAAGGCCTGGACCCCGTCCACTCCTGCAAAGACGCGCACTGCGGCTCCTGCATGGTGATCAAGAAGTCGGGAGAGGTCATCATGCGAAAGAGCACAGTGCTGTCTAAGCGGGATAAGGCGAAGGGCTACATCCTGCTCTGTCAAGCCATCCCGCAGTCGGATGATGTCTGGGTCGACTGTGACGCCTAGGCGGGCTGCTTCTCTCGTGAGTTTTTACAATGCAGCATGAGAGCGGCGGTTTCGGCAAAGCCTGATCTTGGCGACTTGATGGCTCTACATAGCAATGGTTCCAATCCTGTCCCCTTGGGTCCAGTCGCCCTGGGCAGCTCGCCAATTGGGTCCATCAAGTAGATGCCGTTTGGGTCTTTGATAATTGCGCCCACTGTCACAGACTTCCAAGCGTAAGGGAGGGAGTCTGATCCAAAGGCCGTCAGAAGAGCACAACAGGTCGAACGACCTTAGGGCCTCTTAGGTCAGACGCACCCAAACAACCCAAGCCTGAATACGCTTCGGGCTTGCCGCCAGATCTTGTGCAACCGGCTGCCGGACAGAAAACCGCGGCCAGGCAACGGAGAAGTTCTGCCATGGGCAAGAGGGTCTCGGTACTGGAGAGTAGACACGTCGATCTTGGCGCTGGCCTGGCCGACTGGAACGACATGGCCGTTGCCTGGACCTATCACACGCATGTCGACGAAGAGCACGCCGCCGTGCGGGAGGCCGCAGGACTGTTCGACCTCTCCGGCTTGCGCAAGGTCCACATCAAGGGGCCCGATGCATTCGCCACCGTTGACTATTTGCTGCCCCGCGACATGTCCAAGATCTATGTTGGAAAGTCCGCCTATACCTTGGTTCTGACCAAAGACGGCGGCATAGAGGACGACGCCATTATCTACCGGCTGGGCGATGACCACTATTTGCTGGTTTTCGGTACCGGCGGCACCGCCAAGCAGCTGGAGATCGCCGCGCGCGGTAAGAACGTAGCCTACTATCTTGATGACGATATGCACTGCCTCTCCTTGCAGGGGCCGAAGGCGGTGGGATTCCTCGATCAGCACACGCCGATCGACCTTCCGGCGCTGCAGTACTTCCACCATGTGGAGACCACGCTGTTTGGGCAGAAGGTTCTGCTGTCGCGGACGGGCTACTCCGGCGAGCGCGGCTATGACCTCTTTGCCGGTGCCGATGTTGCCGGCGCCATCTGGGACGCGATTATGGAGAAAGGCGGGCCGGAAGGCATTCGACCTTGCTCTTTCGTCTGCTTGAACACGATCCGCATCGAAGCGGGCCTGCACTTCTATCCTTTCGACATGTCGACAGCGACCACGCCTTGGGAGACCGGTCTGGGCTGGTCGATTTCGACGAAGAAGGGTGACTACTTGGGCAAGGAGGGCGTTCTCAAGCGGCGCGGGAACCAGGCCCTCTACTTCGTTGGCATCGTTGCCGATCACGACGAGGCCATCGGCGAACCCATTGCAGGCGGCGAGAAGGTCTACGCTTTCGGCAAAGAGGCCGGCACGATGACGGCCAGCCTCTTCTCCAATCGCCTGAAGAAGTCGATCGGCTTCGCCCATCTCAAGCAGTTCGCCGCAGAGGCGGGGACGCCGGTCGTGATTCACGGGCCGGTGACCGTGACGGGAGAGGTCGCCCCTCTTCCATTCTACGACCCAGAGAAGACTCGGGTGAGAGGCTGAGGCACAGACCGGCCCGGGCCGGTCACTGCCGAAGCCAAGCAAAGCAATCAAAGCGAAGGAGGCTGAAACATGAAAAAGCTGCTAACCGCACTGGGAGTTGGTATGACCGTCGCCGTAGGTGGCATGGGATTGACGTCTTCGGCTATGGCAGAGGCCAAGCAGTGGTGGCCGGCCGAGGTCAACCCCTACAATCCCTCTTGCACCGGCGGCACCGACGCCTGCTGGGCCTTGCCGGAAAACAACGCCGCCAAGCTTCCGGTTCACCAGTACGTGCCGCTCAATCCCGACCAGGTGACGAAGAAGCACAACATCTGTGTATCCTTCCCGCACCTTAAGGACTCCTACTGGGTCGGTGTCGCCTATGGAATCATCTCCGAGGGCGAGCGTCTTGGCCAGAAGGTCACCCTTCTCGAGGCCGGCGGCTACACCAACCTCGAGCGGCAATTGCGCCAAGTCGAAGACTGCATCTCGGCAGGTGCGGATATTCTCATTCTCTCGGCCATCTCCGGCAAGGGTAACGTCAACCAGGTCGATGAAATCCGCGCAAACGGCATTCCCGTCGTCGATCTGGTGAACGGCATCAGCACGCAGGTCGATGCCAAGATCCTGGAGAGTTGGTATCTGCTCGGCTACCTGGCCTGTGACTGGATCGCCCAGCAGCATCCGGCAGGCAGTGGCGAGACCTCGGCCGCCTGGTTCCCCGGGCCGCCTGGAGCGGCTTGGTCGGTCGCCGGCGACCAGGGCTGCAACGACGCGGTCAAGGGCAGTGACGTTCAGCTGGTGGCAACCAAGTGGGGCGACACCGGCAAAAGCATCCAGCTGAAGCTGGTCGAGGACGTCGTCGCCTCGCGCACCTCGGGCGGCGAGACGGACCTGGACTACATCGTCGGCGCAACGCCGACCATCGAGGCCGCCGTCGGCGTCGTGCGCGACCGCGGCATCCAAGACAGCACGAAACTGGTCGCCTACTACTACAACACCGGATCGCACATCCTCTTGAAACAGGGGCGTATGGCCATGGCGCCGACCGATCAGATGGTGCTGCAGGGCCAGATCGCCATCGACCAGGCCGTGCGCCTGCTCGAAGGCATTCCCACGTCGACCGGCGGTGCGCCTGAGTACGACAATGCCGAGCGCATCACCGAACATGTGCAGCCGGTGCCGATCGTGGTGACCAAGGAGACCATCGGCGAGTTCGATCCTTCATCGACCTTGGCACCGGACGGCTGGACGCCGGTCTTCCGTGTGGATTGATCAAGTGTCGTTTACGGCCAAGCTGCCGAGAAAGCAGAGCATCCCGTGTCTACTGCAGGCATGACAGCTAGGCACGCGGATGACGAGGGGCGAGGCCAGGCAGGCCTCTCCCCTCGGGAGGTTCCACTCTTGCGGGTCGAGGGCATCTCCAAGCGGTTTCCCGGCACCCTGGCGCTGGACAAGGTGAGCCTGGATGTCCGGGCCAGCGAGGTTCATGTCCTCTTCGGCGAGAACGGCGCCGGCAAGTCGACGCTGATCCAGATCGTCGCCGGCGTGCATCGCCCGACGGCCGGAAAGATCTTTCTGAACGGCCGGGAAGAGGTGATGAACTCCGTCCACCACGCTCGCGAGCTGGGTGTCAGTGCGGTGTTTCAGGAGTTCTCCATTGTCCCGCAATTGACCGTGCAGGAAAACCTCTTCCTAGGCTCCGAGATGATGAGGGGCCCCTTTCTCGATAAGGCGCGGCTGCATCGCCAAGCGGAGGAAACTCTGACCCGGTTGGGCTTTCCGCTGAAGCCCAACCAACTGGTGATGTATCTCTCGCGCGCCGAACAGCAGATGGTCGAGATCGCCAAGGCCTTTCGCACCAAACCCTCGATCATGATCCTCGACGAGCCGACGGCCTCGCTCACCGAACGCGAAACCGACCGCCTCTTCGCCCTCATCGAGACGCTGAAGGAGGAGGGGATCGGGGTCATCTACATCACCCACCGGATGAACGAGATAGAGCGCATAGGCGATAGAATCACCGTGCTGCGCGACGGTAAGCTGGTCCAGACACTGCAGGTCGCGGACACCAACCAACAGCAGCTTGTGGAGCTGATGACCGGCCGGGTCATCGACCAGGTCTTTCCCGAGGTCATGTCGCATCCTGGCGAGACGCTGCTGGACATCCGCAACATGTCCATCGCCGGCCAGGTGGTGAACAAGGTGTCGATGCATGTGCGCGCCGGCGAGATTGTCGGCCTTGCCGGGCTGGTCGGATCCGGCAAGTCGGACATCGGCCGTGCCTGCTTCGGCGTCGGCAAGGTGACGTCCGGCAAGATCAACTTCTACGGCGAGGCCGTCTTCGACAGCGAGCGCAAGGTCAACCTGCTGAAGCCTCGCGCCATGCTTGACCGCGGCCTCTACTACGTCCCCTCCGACCGCCGGGAGGAGGGCTTGGCGATGATGCTCAGCGTGCGCGAGAATATGTCTCTGTCCTCCTTGGCCTTGCCCAAGTTCTCCGACCGACTGTTCCTCCGCCGCAAGAGCGAAAGGAAAATAGTCGCGGAAATATCCGAGAAGCTCGCTCTCAGTCCCTTCAACATCGAGCGGACCGTCGAGCACTTCTCCGGCGGTAACCAGCAGAAAGCCCTGATCGGCAAAGCGCTGGTACGCATCGAGCGGCATAAAGATCGTATCGGCGGGCCGGGCGGCGAGGCTCCGCAGCCTAGCGGGGACGGTCGGCACCTGGAACGCCCTATCGAGCACATAACAGGCGGTGCCCAGCAAAAGGTCTTGATCGGCAAGGCGCTGGTGCGAGACGTCAAGCTCTTCATCTTCGATGAGCCCACAGTCGGCGTCGATATCGGCGCCCGCATGCTGATCTATCGTGCCATGCGCGACCTCTGCGAGACGGGTGCCGGCGTTCTGCTCATCTCGTCGGACTTGCCGGAGATCCTGCATCTGGCGCACCGCACTTACGTGATGTACCGGGGCGAGCTGCGGACCGAGCTCTCGCAAGAAGAGACCACGGAGCAGAACGTGCTGAAGTACTTCTTCGAGGGGGTAGATGATCAATGAATTCTCAGACAACAGATGCATACTCCGTTGACGGGGGACGAAGCCTGGTTCTCACACTGCGCCACACGGCCAAGATCGCCTTCGTGAGAGGCGGCGTCTTGCCCTGGTTTCTGGTCATCGCCGTCTTGCTGCTGACGTCCTCTACGGACAGCTTTCTTACCACCAGCAACCTCTCGACCGTGGCACGGCAATCGACCTACCTGATCCTCGCCGCCATGGCGCAGATGGTGGTGCTGCTGACGCGCGGACTGGATCTCTCGATCGGAACCATGTTCGCGATGAGTTCTGTGACCACCTCCATGACTATGGTGGCCCTGTGGTCGGGAGAGGGGTCGGCCTGGTTTGCGATTACCATCGGCTGCCTCGCCGGCATGGCGACCACCATCGCCATCGGTGCACTCAACGGCATTGGCGTTGCCGTTTTTCGTGTCCCGCCCTTCGTCATGACCTTGGCAATGTCGTCGATCGTTGCCGGATTGGCCTTCTACGTAACCGGCGGCACGCCGGTCTACGGCATGCCCGCCGGCTTCTCCAACGTCTTCGGCTATGGCAAGCTCTTTGGCGTTTCGGTGCCGGTGATCATCACCGCCGCGCTCATCCTGCTCATGTTCGTCTTCATCAACTGGACGCGGATGGGCCGCTATCTCTATGCCATCGGCGGCAATCCCAAGGCAGCCGATCTCTCGGGCATCAACACCCGGATGTACCTCTTTCTGACCTACAGCTTGGCTGGCGTGATCACCGGAATCTCGACCCTGCTGCTGACGGCCCGCCTGGAAAGCGGCGAGTCCAACATCGGGGTGGAGTATCCGCTGATGTCGATCGCGGCCTGCGCGATCGGCGGGGTCAGCCTGTTCGGCGGCGTGGGCCGGCTGGGCGGCGTTGTGCTGGGCGCGATCTTCATCATTCTCGTGCAGAACGGCATGAACCTCCTGCAGCTCAATTCCTACCTGCAGATGGTCGCGATCGGCATTCTGCTCATTCTGGCCGTGGTTGCCGACAACTACCGCCAGAAGCTCCTGCTGACGATGAACGACTAAGGGGGCTCGGCACGCAGGCCCCCTACAACGATCTCTGTCGGCGTCCCATCCTGGGCGGGCCTTGATCTCCTCGAGGCCCGCCACCTTTTTTTTGAGTTCTGTTGGTGCCGGCCACCTCTTCAGGCTATGCGCATCAGCATCGGGGACAGCCCTTTCCGCTATCGTCGCCAAGCCTCGACCAGGCGGGCGACGCCCTCCTGTAGCTTTTCATCCGGCATGGCCGTGTAGCCTAGGAAGACAGTCCTGTCTGGGTCGCAACCGCTATTGGCTGGACCGATCTTGCGATAGAAGTCATAGAGCGTGGCGAGAGCGATGCCCGCGGCACTCGCGCGTCGCTTGAGTTCCATGACCGACGGGAGGTTTTGAGGAAGATGCCAGGCCAAGTGACGTCCGGCCTTCTTGCCGAGGACTGTCGGCTGGCCGGTATTGGCTTTGATGGCCGCAGCCAGTGCATCGCGTCGATCCTTGAAGGTTTGCCGTACACGCCTCAGGTGGCCGAATAGACTCTCGCTGGAGATGAACTCGGCCGTCACGCGTTGATCCAGCCATGAAGTGCCGGGGTTGAGATAGGGCATCGCCTTTGCGATCTGCGCACTCACGAGGGGAGGGGCCGCCAGATAGCCAACCCTGGCGCCCGTGCCGATCCACGCCGAAAAGCTGTTCACATAGATCACCCGATCGTCGCTGTCGATGGAGAAGAGCGACGGCAAGGGGGAGTCATCGTAGCAGAACTCGCCATAGGTGTCCTGCTCGAGGATGTAGGCCCCGCTCTCCGACGCCCAATCGAGCAGTTGCCGTCGGCGCTCGAGCGACATCGTCATCCCCATCGGTTGTTGATGAGAGGGCGACACGCAGACCAGGGCCACGCCCTGGCTCGGCAATGCCTCGACCAGGAGTCCCTGGTCGTCAAGCGGGATCGGTAACAGCTCGACCCCGGCGCGCTCCAAGAGATAGGCGAGGCCCGTGTCGCAAGGATCTTCCACGGCGACCCTTGCACCGGGTCGCAGGAGGGCGTGGCCGACAGTGTCGATGCCCCGGTAGTCATTGCAGACGATGAAGGTATTGTCGGGCGACACCGACATTCCCCGCAGAGGGCTGATCCTGCTGCCGATCGCCTCTCGCAGGATTGCCAGTCCGGCGCTGTCGACATGACCCGCATGGCGCGAGCGGTAGGGCAGGTGCCTTAGCAAGAGGCGACGCCAGGTTCGCTCCGGTGCAATCGTCGGGTCGATGCTCGCTAGGCGGAAATCGTATTTCTGCTGGGCAGGGCTTGCGAGCACCGCCGCCGGCCGATCTATGGTGAGGTCGGCCTTCGGGAGCGAAAGCTCGTCTTCCGCCAGAGCGGAGATCGCCAAGTCCGGGAGCTTCTGGCTTACGAAAGTCCCGCTCGTGCTGCTGCTGTAGAGATAGCCTTGGCTCATCAGGTTGAGGTAGGCGTTCTTGACCGTGTTGCGTGACACCCCAAGCTGTTGGCTGAGCGCGCGCGTTGCCGGCAAGCGCACGCCAGCCTTGATGGTGCCCTGCTTGATGAGCTCGCGAATGCCCGCTTCGAGCTGCTCCTGCATCGGAACATCCGCCGAGCGGTTTATCGATACGGGAATCTGGATCATGCGAGCGGTCACCGGCGCGTCCCTGCCTTTCCCGATGTTGGCCTCCAGGCACCTGCAGCGTGACACTACACCTCTCTCCAACAGACCGTAAATGCTGTGCCGCCCGTCGGCGAAAGGGGCACGAGGTGCTGCGGCAAGGGGCCAGGCCGTGGCTAAGGAGCTCCGACGGGCCTTCCTCGCCGAGCGGGAGAGGCCGCTTGGGCGTGGCAACGTCCTGGCAGAGGCCCAAGGATAGGGCCGCCGATAAGTGCGGCCCCCTGATCTTAGCTAGCGCAGGCTGTCTGGCGCTTCGTCGGTCGTTGCAGGCTGCTCGACGGAAACAACTTTAAGCTCAATGCCGGCCGTCTTTACCGCTTCCAGCAGTTCACCTTCCGGGGATCTGTCGGAGATGAGGATGTCTATTGTGTCCAAGGGGCAGATAAGCTCAAGCTTGGGTTGATCGAACTTCGTGTGAATCATCAGTAAGATGCGCCGGCGTGCCCGCTCCAGCATGACGCGATCGACCCAGGCAGTGGGGGAGTCGGCTTCGCACGCACCGCCGGTGAAGAGACCGCTGGCGCCAATCACCGCCGTGTCGGCCTGGAACTTCTGCAAGAAGTTGGTGGTCTCCGCACCCCAAAGTCGCGCCTCGCGCGAATCGTAGTCGCCCGGGGCGACGATGACCCTGATGTTCGGATTGACCGCCAGCATGACCGAGGCATCCAGCCCGTTCGTGATCACCGTCAGCGGGCGGCACTCGCTGGCCAGTTGGCGCGCCAGGTAGAGTGTGGTCGAGCCGGTGCTCAACATCACCACTTCGGACGGCTTGATCAGCTCGGCGGCGGCTCCGGCTATGGCCTTGCGTTCGGCAACGAAGGTGGAGTCGCGAGCCTTCAGATGGGATTCGAACCCGCGCGGACGGACGATCGCCCCGCCATAGGTGCGGCTGATGATGCCGTTGCTGTCGAGCTCGGCAAGGTCGCGGCGAATGGTTTCCCGCGATACGCCCAGCACCTGTGCCAAGTCGGTCAGGCGCCGCGCCGAATCAGCGCCCAACTCGGCCAAGAGCTTCTGATGCCTCTCGTTCCTGGTGAGGCGTGCCATGCCAATCCAACCCGTCCTTCGCCATCCAAAGACTCAGTGAATTAGGGGCATGAGACCAAAAATTTGTGCAACATGCAACATATTCTGTTGCACCTTAAAAGATCCTCTCCTATCATTCGCAACATGAGGCAGCTGTCGGCCGGTAGCCCAAGCAATGCCCATCCCTGGGCGGCCTCATCGGTTGCCCGTGGGAGGGCGCTGGTCTGATCCGATAGAATGAAAAGACCGGCCCCGTCTCCGCCAGGGATTGAGGGAGAGCCAAATGACACTTCAATCAGTGACCTATCGGATGCGTGGCGCGGCGTTTGCCGGTGCCACTGCCGTCGTCTCGATGTCGGTTCTGGCGACGTCGGCCGGCGCATGGAGCCTCGAGGAGGCTGCGGCCCCCTATAAGGGCGAGGAGATTACCGTCATCTGCGACGGCTACTCGCCCTGCCTGGCCTATAAGGAGCTGGCCAAGGTCTTCGAGGAAAGGACCGGGATCAAGGTCAACGTCGAGGTTGCCGACCTTCTGCAAGTGCAGCAGCAGATTCTGACCGACGCGCTGACCGGCACGCAGGTCTACGATGCGGTGCAGGGTGATCTCCTGGTCCGTCGGCGTCTGGGGATCGCAGGGCTTCGCGACGCCGATGAGCACCTTCCTGGATAACGCCGATCTTCGCGGATCCGGGCCTGGTGCTCGACGACTTCATTCCGGAGAACTTCGCCATCACCTCGACCTACAAGGGCGAGGTGGTCGGCTTGCCTTTCCACTACATCCCGCCGTTTGCGATCTACCGCAAGGACATCGCCGGCGACCCGGCCGAGCAGGCGGCCTTCAAAGCCAAGTATGGTTACGACCTGCCGCTCTCCGGTGACAAGCTGACCTCTCTGGACACTTGGGACCAGTGGGCCGACATGGCCGAGTTCTTCACCAGAGGGGAGGGGGAGAGCCTGGCCGGCAAACCCCTGGAACGGTCCTTCTACGGCATCACCGCCCCCTTCAAGCGGCACCTGACTGTGCTCTACGACTATGAGCGCATCCTCTTGGGCATGGGCGGCGAGATCATCGACGCCGAAGGCAATGTCAAGCTCGACAGCCCGGAGGCCCTGAAAGCCCTGGAGACCATGCTGGCCTGGCGCGAGCATTCGCCGCCGTCCTACCGGGAGTACACCTGGGACGAGCAGTATTCGGATTTCTGTGCCGGCAACCTCTTCTCGACCTTCTCCTGGGGCGACACCACGCCCTTCCTCGAAATCGCGGGAGACTGTCCCGAGGCGGCGGGCAACATCGGCTACTTCCTGCACCCCGGCACCCACACGACCGTCGCCGAGGGCCAGGGCTGGGTCATTCCCAGCAAGGCGCCGCATCCCGAGGCCGCCTTCCTCTTCCTGCAGTTTCTGGTCTCCAAGGAGGTGCAGTCGGAATGCCAGGCGATCGGTTGCGCCACCTTCCGCGTCGATGTCTTGGCCATGCCGGACTGGGACGAGGAGGGTCGCTTCCATATGCACCGGGCGCTGATCGACGAGGGCCACCTCTATGTCCGCCCGAACCCGCCCGAGATGTTGGCGATCCAGGAGATCGTCATGGAAGAGCTGAGTGCCGCCGGCGCCGACCTTCAGGACGCCCAGACCACGGTCGACAACATGGCCAGCCGAGTCCGCGAGGCCATGGGGCAGAACTAGAAGGCTTGGCAGAGGGCTGAGAGGAGTGAAGAGTCGGCTAGCGATGTCTGGCCGGCTCTTCTGCCCGCAATGATGCTGATCGATCGCCGCAACCTCTTCGCCGCCGCTTGGGCCTGGCTTTACTGCCTCTCGCTGGTGGTCGGCGCCGGGGCGCTCGATGCCCTGGGCGTGACGCCTTTCGTCACGGTGCCGCTGGCGATCGTCGTTCTGCCCCTTCTGGTGACCCTGCCGCTGGAGTTCCTGCGGCGCCGCGGTAGGGCTGGCGGCGATGTTTGAGCATCTGCTCGTCGTTGCGGCGGCAACCCCCTTTCAGTTCGCCCTGGGTGCTGCCAACACGCGGGCCAAGTGGCTGACCAGCGGCGAGGTCCGCTTCTGGGGTGTCGTGCTTTTTCTTGTGGCTGAACTGATCTATCTGGGCAGCTCGGCATGAGTGGCATCCGCTTCGACAACGTCAGCAAGGCCTTCGCCGCCACTCCTGTCGTCGACCGGCTGAACCTCGAGGTCGAGGACGGAGAGTTCGTCGTGCTCGTCGGCCCCTCGGGCTGCGGCAAGACCACCACCCTACGCATGCTTGCCGGCCTGGAGGAAGCCACCTCAGGCCGTATCTTCATCGGCGAGCGCGAGGTGACGGAGGTGCATCCGCGCGACCGCAACGTCGCCATGGTGTTCCAGTCCTACGCGCTCTATCCGCACAAGACCGTCGCCCAGAACCTTGGTTTTGCCCTTAAGATGGCCAAGCGGCCGGCCACCGAGATCGAGCGCCGCGTCGCCGAGGTGGCCCGCATTCTCGACATCGACGACCTCTTAAAGCGCAAGCCGGCGCAGCTGTCGGGCGGCCAGCGCCAGCGGGTCGCGGTCGGCCGCGCCATCATTCGCGATCCCGAGGTCTTCCTCTTCGACGAGCCGCTCTCGAACCTGGACGCCAAGCTGCGCACCACCACCCGCAGCGAGCTGATCAAGCTGCACCAAAGGCTGCGCGCGACCATGGTCTATGTCACCCACGACCAGGTGGAAGCCATGACCATGGGCGATCGCATCGTCGTCATGGACAAGGGCCTGGTGCAGCAGGTCGGCACGCCCGCTGGAGATCTACGACGACCCCGCCAACAGCTTTGTCGCCGGTTTCATCGGCAGCCCCTCGATGAACCTCTTCGAAGCGACGCTGGAGCGTGACGGCGAGGCTTGCTTTGCCCGCTTCGGCCCGGCTCGGTTGGAGATTTCCGATGGCTGTCAGGCGGCAAGCCGATCACAAATCGTGCTCGGCCTGCGACCGGAGAGCCTTTCCTATCCGGCGCAGGCTGGCCAGCAGGTGCTTCGCGCCGAGGTCGAGACCGTCGAGCACCTGGGCGCCGAGACCTTGATCGAGGTATCGCTTGGCGAGGTCGAGGCCGTCGCCAAGCTTGGCCGCCAGGACCATCTGCGGCCAGGGGCCGGCATCGAGCTCGGCGTGGCAAAAGACAAGATCCTGACCTTCGACGCCCGTGATGGAAGTCGTCTCAGGGCGCCGGAGGCGGGCCAATGATCGCCGGCGATCGCCAATCAGCGCGGCGCTTCGTCTGGTTCTGCATGGCGCCGGTGATCATCTTCCTGATCGTGGTCGCCTTGGTTCCCATGATCGTGGCCATCACCGACAGCCTGAGAGAGCTTTCGCTCACCGTCTTCACCAAGCGCGGCGCCTTCATCGGTCTCGACAACTTCCGCCATCTGCTTGGCGAGGATCCCAAGTTCTTCTCGGCGATCTGGAAGACGCTGCTTTTCGTCGTCGTCGTCGTGCCGATCGAGTTCACCCTGGGACTGGCGATCGCCTGGTACATCAACCGGGAGTTCCGCTATCGCCGCCTGATCATCACTTTGATCATGCTGCCGACCATGGTGGCCCCGGTGGTGGTCGGCATGATCTGGCGCTACTTGCTGATGCCCAGCTTCGGCCTGCTCACCTCCTATCTGCAGAGCCTCGGCTTCTTCGTCGAGGCCTCGGTCTTTTCCGAGCCGGTTACCGCCATGGGCGCGCTGATGATGATCGACATCTGGGAATGGACCCCCTTCATGATGCTGATCATGCTGGCAGGCTTGACCGCCATGCCGGAAGAGCCGATCGAGGCAGCGCATCTGGATGGCGCCAATGCTTGGCAGGTGCTTTGGCACGTGCAGATCCCCTTCTTGAAGCCGCTGATCGTCTTCGCAGTGCTGTTCCGTTCCATCGAGGCCAGCAAGGTGTTCGATACGGTCTTCGTGCTAACCGGTGGCGGGCCCGGCAATGCGACCGAGGTCATCTCGGTCTTCGCCTTCCGCACCACCTTCATCAAGTGGGATCTGGGCTACGGTGCCGCGATCTGCCTGGTCCTGGCGCTCTTCTCGCTGATCGCCGCCGCCCTGTTCTACAAGGTCATGAACCGCCAGGGGACGGTGTGAGACGATGCGGCGCCGGCACAACCCCATCCTCTGGGCCTTGCCCTTGGCCTTCCTGCTGGTGGTCTCTCTGGTGCCCTATGTCTGGATCATCCTTGCCAGCCTGAAGCGGCGGGCCGACCTGCTGACCACGCCGCCGCGCTGGATCTTCGATCCGACCTTGGAGAACTACCGCCAGATCCTCATCGAGAAGAACTTCGACGTCTACCTGATGAATTCGCTGATCATCGGCGTGACGAGCACGCTGCTCGCGGTGACCATCGGCACCCTGGCCGCCTATGGCTTCTCTCGCTACCGGATTCCGGCCGGTCAGCACCTCTTCTTCTATATTCTGGCGACACGGCTCGGGCCGCCCGTGGCCTATGCCTTGCCGATGTACCTGGTGTTCTTCAAGCTGGGGCTTACCAACATCCAGGCCGGCGTCGTCATCGCGCATGCCACATTCAACCTGGTGCTGGTGGTCTGGATGATGAAGTCCTTCTTCGACGAGGTGCCGCGCGAGGTCGAGGAGGCCGCCTACCTGGACGGCTGCAGTCACTTCGAGGTCTTCTGGAACGTCTCGCTGCCGCTGACCTATCCGGGGCTGGTCACCGTCTCAATCTTCGTCTTCATCTTCTCGTGGAACGAGTTGCTCTTCGCCTTGATCCTGTCGGCCGGCGAGATGCGGACCCTGACGGTGATGATCCCCTCGCTGGTGTTGCACACCGGTACGCTTTGGGGTGAGGTGGCGGCGGCCTCCGTCGTGCAGAGCATCCCGGTCCTGGTCTTCACCTTCTTCATTCAGAAGCACCTGGTGCGGGGACTGACGTTCGGAGCCGTCAAGGGATGAGGCTCAGCAAGCAAGGGAGGAAAGCAAGATGTTAACACCCATAGCGGGCCGTTCGGTCATCGTCACCGGTGCCGGCAGCGGCATCGGCAAGGGCATCGCCAAGGTCTTCGGCAAGCAGGGCGCCAAGTTGCTGCTGGTGGCCCGCAGCGAGCAGACCATCGCTGGCGTGGCAGAGGAGATCAATGCCGCCGGCGGCACCGCGTCCCACTTCGTCGGCGACGTCACCGACTGGAGTGCGATGCAGCAGATGGCGGCGACCGCGGCCGAGCGCAACGGCGGCATCGACACGCTTTGTGCGAACGCCGGCATCTATCCGCAGACCAAGATGGAGGAGATGGACCCCGACGAGTGGGACCAGGTGATGGCCACCAACCTGAAGAGCAGCTTTCTCTCTATGAAGGCCTGCCTGCCTCACCTCAAGAAGAGCGACTACGGCCGGGTGGTGCTGACCTCTTCGATCACCGGACCGATGACCGGTTTTCCCGGTTGGACCCACTACGGCGCCACCAAGTCTGGCCAGCTCGGCTTCATGCGCACGGCCTGCATGGAGGTGGCCAAGTACGGCATCACCGTCAACGCGGTCCTGCCCGGCAACACCTTGACCGAAGGCCTCATCGCCCTGGGCGAGGACTACCTCAAGACCATGGCGGCCTCGGTGCCCTTGAACCGCCTGGGCACGGTGGAGGACATCGGCAATGCCGCTCTCTTCCTCGCGTCAAAGGAGGCCGGCTACATCACCGGTCACACGCTGGTAGTCGACGGCGGCCAGATCATCCCGGAATCGGTCGAGGCTTTGCAGGAAGCCTGACCGATCGAGCCAAGGGGCCGGCGCGAGGTTCGCATGCCGGCCCCGGACGGCACGGGTGTCGATGCATGGAGGACGACAATGCTCGCGATCGACTATGGAGCCCACTTCGATCCGGAAGACGTCGGACGCTGTGCAGTACCCGGCGGATGGATCTGGTATCGGGTCAATGGCAAGCAGCACTTCGCTGCCGGCAAGACGCCACTGCTGTGCATTCATGGCGGGCCTGGCCTCTCCCACCACTACCTGCTGACCCTGGCCGTGCTGGCGGCATCGCGGCCTGTCATCTTCTACGATCAGCTGGACAGCGGCAACTCTGATCGACCGAATGACCCTGCCCTTTGGCGGGTCGAGCGCTTCGTCGACGAGGTCGAGGCCTTGCGCGCGCACCTGAACCTGGGCGTGCTTGATATCCTCGGCAGCTCCTGGGGCGGCACCATCGCTGCGGAGTACGCCATGCGGCAGCCGCCTGGCTTGCGTCGCATGGTTCTTGCCAGCCCGGTGATCAACACCCATCGCTGGATCGCCGACTGCACGGCCTACCGCCGGCAATTGCCGAAGGACCTGCAGGACGTGCTGGACCGGCACGAGGCCGATGACACGGTGCTGAGCGACGCCTATCAGGAGGCCGTCATGGTCTTCTATCGGCGTCACCTCTGTCGGGCGGAGCCCTGGCCCTGGGAGATCGAGCAGGCCTTCGAGCTCTTCAACTACGATCTCTACCGGACGATGTGGGGCCCGGCCGAGTTCACCTCGACCGGTGTGCTGAAAGACTACGATGGCGACAGCCGCCTGTCTCGTATCGCCGTGCCAACCCTCTACACCTGCGGGGAGTTCGACGAGGCGACGCCTGGCGCCTGCCGCGACTTCGCCGCGATGACGCCCGAGGCCCGCGTTGACGTCGCCGAGGGCTGCTCCCACACCGCCCACCTGGAAAACCCAAAAGCCTACCTCGCGGTGGTGGAAGGCTTCCTCGACGAAAGCTGAGACGATGAGGCTAGGGGTGCTGTCGGCTGGAAAAGGTGAGTGTGCATGACATCGAATGAGAACAGCAATGCCGCTCTTGCGCAGGCGATAGAGAGAGAGGTCAAGCGTATCATCCCGCGCTACGGCTTCTCGAGGGAGACCCGGGTCTCTCTTTTGAGCGAGTCGGAGAACAAGGTCTTTCTGGTCGAAGACCCGGAGGGGTCAGAGAGCTTTGTGGCGCGCGTCAACTCCGGGCGGCTGGGATACCATAGGCCGCCCTCGATCGCCTCGGAGCTGATGTGGTTGATGGCGCTGAGAGAAGACACCGACATCCTGGTGCCGCGGGTGCTGACGGCCGGCGACGGTTCGCTGGTGCAGACGCTGGACGGGCCCGATCTCGACAAGCCACGCCACGTGGCGGTCTACAGCTTCCTCTCCGGCAGCGAGCCCTCCGAGGACGATCTGCCTGCCGGCTTCGAACGACTGGGCGAGATCTCCGCGCGCATGAATCGCCATGCCAAGCGCTGGCAAGCGCCCGCTGCCTTCAAGCGCCACGTCTGGACGCCGGAGGTCATCCTCGACGACCAGTTGAACTGGGGCCATTGGCGCGACGGTGTCGAGGTCGACGGCGAAGCACTCGCCCTGCTGTCGCGGCTGGACCGGACCCTGCGCGGCCGCTTGGCCACCTTGCCGCGAGAGCGAGAGCAGTTCGGCCTCATCCATGCGGACCTTCGCCTTGCCAACCTCCTGGTCGAGGGCGAGCGCACGGCGATCATCGACTTCGACGACTGCGGCGACGGCTGGTACCTCTTCGACCTGGCGACCGCCCTGAGCTTCCTGGAGGAGCGTCCGGAGGTGCCGGAGCTGATCGCCAGCTGGCTGACAGGCTACCGGCGGATCGAACCGCTCACCGCGGAGATGGAGGCGGCGATCCCCGCCTTCATCATGCTGCGCCGGCTGCAGCTCATCGGCTGGGTCGGATACCAGTACGACCACCTGGAGTTCGCCCGAGAGATCGGTCCCGGCTTTACCGCCGACAGCTGTCGGCTGGCCGAGGATTATCTCTCGCGCGCCGAACGATGACGATGGATGGAGCGCTTCCAAAGGCGGCGAAGGTCGTCGTGATCGGCGGCGGGATCATTGGCTGCTCCACTGCCTATCACTTGGCCAAGATGGGCTGCTCCGACGTCTTGCTGCTGGAGCGCTATCAGCTCTCGGCCGGCTCTACCTGGCATGCTGCCGGTGCGGTCGGGCAGCTCCGCGCCAACGCCAACATCACCCAGCTGCTGAAGGAATCGGTTGAGGTCTACGGCCGCCTGGAAGCCGAGACCGGCCTCTCGACCGGCTGGGTACAGAACGGCTCGCTCAGGCTGGCGACCACCAAGGACCGTGTTGCCGAGTTTGAGGTGGCGGCAACCATGGCCCGCTCCTTCGGCATGGAGTTCCACTTCCTCTCACCCCGCGAGGTGCAGGAGATGGTGCCGCAGGTGCGGGTCGACGATCTCGAGTGCGCCGCCTTCCTGCCCAGCGACGGGGTGGCGAACCCCGCCGACATCACCCAGGCCATGGCCAAGGCGGCGCGCGCCAATGGTGCGAGCGTGATCGAGAATACCCCTGTCACCGGCCTTACCCTGGCCGGCCCGAGGGTCGTTGCCGTGGAGACCGAGCGCGGCAGTGTGGCCTGCGAGGCGGTGGTGAACGCAGCCGGCATCTGGTCGCGGGAGATTGGTGCGATGGCCGGTATCACCGTGCCGATCCAGCCGTCTCATCACCAGTATTTCGTGACCGATGTAATCGATGGCTTGCCGCGACACGCACCGACCATCCGGGACACCGACCACCAGCTCTACTTCAAGGAGGAGGTCGGCGGGTTGGCCGTCGGGGTCTACGAGTTCGATCCCATCCCCTTTACCGCCGAGCCGATTCCCGATGATCACGCCTTCAAGCTGCTGCCGGAGAACATAGAGCACTTCAGTCCGGCACTGCCGCAGGCCTATCATCGCTTTCCCGACCTGGCGCAGGTCGGGGTGAAGCGCTGGTTCAACGGCATCGAGTCCTTCACCGAGGACGGCATGTTCATCCTGGGGCCCGCGCCAGGCTTGGACAACCTCTTCGTGGCTACCGGCTTCAATGCCTTCGGCATCGCGTCGGGTGGCGGCGCCGGCAAGGCCATGGCGCATTGGGTTCTCGAGGGCGAGGCTCCCTTCGACCTCTGGGCGGCCGACATCCGCCGCTTCTCCCGCTTCCACGGCGCGCGCCGGCAGGTGATGGTGCGGGCACTCGAGGGCCAGGCGCAGCACTATGCCATGCATTGGCCGCACCACGAGCCCAGCGCCGGCCGCCCGCTGCGCCTCAGCCCGGTCTATGGCGAGCTGAAGGCGAGCGGCGCCTGCTTCGGCAGCAAGGCGGGCTGGGAGCGGGCAAATTGGTTCGCGCCCGAAAGGAGCGAGCCGCAAGACCTGCCAAGCTTCGGTCGGCCCAACTGGTTTAGCCACGTCGGCCAGGAGCACCGGGCCTGCCGAGAGGCCGTGGCCCTCTTCGACCAGTCCTCCTTCGCCAAGTTCCTGATCGTCGGCGCGGCGGCCGAGACCGTGCTGGATCGCATCTGCCCCGCAAGTATGGCGCGCGCCGTCGGCAGCGTGATCTACACGCAGATGCTGAACGAGCAGGGCGGCATCGAGGCCGACGTCACCGTGACCCGGCTGGCAGAGGACCGCTACTTCCTGGTCACCGGCACCGGCTCGGCGGTGCGCGATGGCGATACGCTGAGACGTGGCATGGGCGAGAATGGCGATGTCCACCTGGTCGACGTGACCTCTGCCTATGGCTGCCTCAGCCTGATGGGCCCCAATGCGCCCGAGGTTTTTTCTCAGGTGTGCGAGCAGGCGATCGATCCGACGGCATTTCCCTTCGGCACCGCCAAGGAGGCCTTCGTCGCCGGCGCTCCGGTCATAGCCTTGCGCCTGTCCTACGTCGGTGAGCAGGGCTGGGAGCTCTTCGTGCCGTCGGAGTACATGGTGCAGGTCTATCGCAGTCTGAAGGCGCAGGGTGCTTCGCTGGGGCTGCGCGATGCCGGCTATCGGGCGATCGATTCCCTGCGCCTGGAGAAGGCGCGGCGCATTTGGGGTCACGATATCGGCCCCGACTACACGCCCTTGGAGGCTGGGCTCGCCTTTGCGGTGGATTTCGACAAGCCCCGGTTCCGCGGCCGCGAGGCGCTGCTTCGGCAAAGAGAGGCCGGCGCACCTACCAGGCGGTTGGTCTCGCTGTCGCTCGACGACCCGGAGGTCGTTCTCTATGGGCGTGAGAGCATCTATCGCGACGGCGAGCTGATCGGATGGCTAACCTCGTCCGGCCATGGCCACAGCTTGGACCGGCCGCTGGGGCTAGGCTACCTGCGCCACGCCGCGGGCGTCGACAGGGACTTCGTCGAAAGCGGCAGCTATGAGCTGGAGGTGCGGACAAGGCGCTTTCCCGCCCGCGTCAGCTTGAGCCCGCTCTATGATCCGAAGAACCTCCGCGTCCGCTGATCTCGGAATCTTTCGACACTCGAGCCGCAGCATCCTGGTCATGGACCAGCCGAAGCTGGGTCGGCTGTCTCAGTTCGGGCGCACGAAAACCAGCATCACCACCGCTCCGGTCTCGCTCCCGGTGGTGTGCAGGGCACCGGGCGCGCGGATGGCGAAGTCGCCGACTTGATAGCTGTTCTCCTCGTCGAAGAAGCTGCCTTCGATGACGTAGATCTGCTCGATCTCTTCATGGGCATGCGAGGACACGGAGGCTCCCGGCTCGATCCGCATCAGCCACGTCCGCTGTCCCGTGGCGGCATCTTCGTGGAGCGGCTTGATGAGAAATCCGTCCGTGCCGCTTGGCTGCCACGCCGCTCCCAGCGTGCGGCTGACCAGAGTTCCGGCCTCCGGCCGGGAAGAGCGGTGGTCCGATTGCGGAGAATCTCAGTCATGGCGCGTCCTTTGTCGTTCACTTGATATACACCCGGATTTCCCAATTGGATTTTCAAGTTGGTGACCTGGTTGAACGGTTCTTCTATAAGTATCAATGCAATATCATCATTGTAAGGCACTGAGAACATCTCGCTTGGCGGGTGACCAAAGAAAACCACATTTGAGGGTCGGTTTCGACCGCCGCCCGCAGCGGGCAATTGCTATGACAGTGCTGCTCGTTGTAACCATTCCGGCCGCTTGATCTAGGAGGAGACGCATCATGGACCGTTTCACCGGCGGTTGCCTGTGCGGCAACGTCCGAATTGTGGCGTCAGGACTCCCATACCGGGTGGGCCTTTGTCACTGCCTCGACTGCCGCAAGCATCATGGGGCCCTTTTTTATGCGTCAGCGGTGTTCCCTCAGGATGCGGTGACGATCGATGGCGAAACACAAGACTACCGCGGGCGGTTTTTCTGCCCCCGCTGCGGCTCGTCCGTCTTCGCCCGCAGCGCAGACGAAGTCGAAGTGCACTTAGGATCCCTGGATGCCCCTGACCAACTGGTGCCAACCTACGAAAGCTGGATCGTCCGTCGCGAGTCCTGGTTGCCGCCGTTCCCGCTCACGAGACGATACGACCGCAATCGTGACGCCACCGGTCGCTTTGAGGAGTAGGTCGCAGGAACGCTGCGAAGACGCCGTTACGAGGTGACGAGAGGGTTTCAGGCCCGCAAAGCCTGTCGCGCCCACCACCCGAGTCCTAGTAAACCAAGACCTTAGCGGCTACCCCTGACCGCCAGAAACTTCTTTTTGCCTTAAAGGAATGTCGGATCGAGACATGGTCCATGACCATGGAGCTTAATCTGCAGGGTGTCTATCCCAGGGTATCCTTCTCTGGCAGCAGGTCTTGGATCCGCAATGCGTAGGGACCCTGCACAAAGGCGTCGAGAGGGACCTGGCCCAGCCCTTGGCGATGGCGCGGATCCGACCTCGGCATTAAGGCAGAGCGCTCCCCTGAGACTCACATGCGATGTTTGGGAGAAACTCCCCCCTTGTTGAAAATGCCGGGATGATATCTCGCGCTTATGCGGATTTTGGGTGAAACTTGGGAACATAGTTGCGAACTGCCATGTCAAGATACTCCATGAGCATGGGAGCCGCGCATGTCCGAGAGTTCTTCCAACAGTGCCCCCGCCGTACACGACGCACACTGTCGTGGAGAGACTGCTCACGTCCTCTGCGGTCCGGCATTCTCGTCGAATGCGTGCCGGGCCGCGCCGGGGCGGAGCACCTAGATGTGCCGTTGGGCTGCCTACATCGGTGATCCGCTCTACATCGAGGACCTCCTGGTCCGACCGGGTCATTCACTGATCGACCAGGC
>CAXXGD010000034.1:0-184682 GCA_963669385.2 Rhodospirillales bacterium | reverse complement strand
TCCAGGTTCTTGAAGTAGCCAGCCGGAATGACGCCCACGGTGATCGTCGCCCCCCTCCGCCTGGCGCCAGTCGATCTTCGCACCGCGTAGCGACTCCAGGTCCATGTACTGGCCGGCGGCGTGCGCCTTGCCGCTCAAGATGGCCGGAGCAGCCAGGACGGCGGCACTCGCAGCCGCGCCTTTCAGGGCCATGCGCCGGGTAAGTGTAAACGGAGTGACTGTTCTTTTCCGGTTCGCCATCTTTGTCCTCCCTGCTTTTCCGGCGCCGTCGCGCGCCAGTCGTCGAGGCGTGTCTACGGCAAGCCGCTTCGCCCTTAGGGACGTTCTTCGAAGATCACTTTCGGCAGCTCGGGACCTCGCCCAATTAGCGATGGGCTTCCCTCACCGGCATCAAAGCGACTTGGCGTAACGTCCTAAACATTCTAACATTAGGACGTTTAGTGCAAGAGGGAAATATCGAACCAGGCGATGGTGTTCAGCAACGTCCCAATCCCCCGCTACGTGCAGCTCGCAGGCATGCTGCGCCGGCGCATCGCCAAGGGCTACTGGGTGCCCGGCGAGATGATGCCCTCGATCGAGACCTTGATGCGGGAGTTCGACGTCGCGCGCGTGACCGTGCGCCAGGCCTGCAAGCTCTTGTCGGACGAAGGATTGCTGTCGCCGCAACGCGGGCGCGGTACCCTCGTCACCGGGGATGCGGGGCGCAACCGCAAGCTCTTGGTGCACAGCAACCTGGACGACCTGGTCAACATGTACCGGGGCGACAAACCCGACCTGTCGAACGTGATCGAATCAGACGAGCAGCCGGTCCTGACCGACAAGGACGGCCTCGCCGCACCCCGTTACCTCCACATGCGCCGCGTTCATTCGCGCGAGGGCGAGGCCTATTGCGTGGTCTCGATCTTCCTGGACGAGCGCGTCTTTCGCAAAGCGCCGGAGCGCTTTCGCAAGGAGGTGGTCCTACCCATCCTGACGTCGCTGCCCGGCATCACGGTCGCCTCGGCCCACCAGTCCCTGATGATCTCGACCGCCGAGGTCGACGTCTCACGAGACCTGAAGATCCCGCTCAACGCACCGGTGGCGGAGGTGCGCCGCGTGCTCTGCGCGCCCGACGGCACGGTGATCTATCTGGGAGAAGCCACCTACCGCGGCGATTACATCCGGCTGGAGATGGATCTGAAGCCATAAGGTGATCGAACGGTCCCGCCTCAGGCCTGCTCTTCTTTCTTGGCCGCCGGCAGGAGCCAGCCGAACAGCAGGACGGCAACAGTCGCGCCCCAGCAGCTGGGCGATGATGAAGGGCCGGTGCGTGGGCCGGCAGGATGCCGCTGAATGTATCGGTGAAGGAACGCGCCACGGTCACGGCCGGGTTGGCGAAGGAGGTCGAGGCGGTAAACCAGTAGCCGGCCGAGATGTAGAGGCCGACGGCGAAGGCAACCGCGTCAGGCCGCCAGCGCAAGGTGGTCAGGATCGCGGCCAAGAGGCCGAAGGTGGCCACCGCCTCCGACAGCCATTGACCGCCGCTGCTGCGCAGGTTGGTCGAGACCTGAAAGACAGCGAGGTCGAACATGAGGTGCGCCAGCAGCATTCCGGCCAATGCACCCGCCAGCTGCACCAGGACGTAGGCCAAGGCCTCGCGGCCGGCGATCTCTCTGCGCAGCCAGAAGGCCAGGGTGACGGCCGGATTGAAGTGGGCACCCGAGAGCGGCCCCAGGCCCAGGATCAGAACGGCCAGGATCGCCCCGGTCGCCAGCGTGTTGCCCAAAAGCGCGATGGCGACGTTACCGCCGGATAGCGCCTCGCCCATGATGCCCGAGCCGACCACGGTGGCCAGCAGCATGGCCGTGCCCAGGGCTTTCCGCGACGAGGCGGCGAGGCAGGGATACGGCGGGCATGGCCGCTCAGGCGTCCGTCTCGGCCCGCCGCGGCTCGGCCAGGCAGGAGATCAAGGGCTGGCAGAGGTCCGCGTGCCTCTGGCAGCAGTCCTCCAGGAGGTAGGCCATCAATGCCCTGATGCCGCCTTTGTCCAGCCGGTAGATGACCCTCCGGCCCTGCCGCTCGGCCTGCAGGAGCCCGGCATTGGTCAAGAGCGAGAGATGCGTGGAGAGGGTGTTGTGGGGCACCTCCAGCTGCTTGGCGATCTCGCCGGCCGGCATGCCCTCCTCGCCGCCGCGCACCAGCAGGCGAAAGACGTCGAGCCGGCTCTCCTGCGCGCCAAAGCCGAGAGCCCGCGGATGGCATCCTGCTTGTTCATATGTCGATACCTGCCGACATATCGACGGATGGTCAAGATGTTCTTGCCGTTGCCCAGACCTTAGCGAAGGCGCACCCAAGGCGACCGGCTCAGGCAAAGTTCTACCACTATAGACGCTGCAGGCCTGAAAGGCTTGCCTGCACCCAGAAGCAACAGCCACGTCATCGCGAGCGACAGCGCGGCGATCCATTGTATAACGAGCGGGACTTACACTAGATTGCGTCGTCACTATCGCTCCTCGCAATGACGAACCAACGCTATTACTGAGAAACTACTGCACAGCACCGAAACTTAGCGCAATATCCACCGAGCCACCATCTACCAGCTGCCGGTGTTTTCCATCGAGGCCCAGGGCTCTTGCTTGGGCAGCGCTTCGCCGCGCTGCAGGAGCTCGACGGAGATGCCGTCCGGCGAGCGGACGAAAGCCATGCGGCCGTCGCGCGGCGGGCGATTGATGGTGACGCCGCCGTCCATCAGCCGCTGGCAGGACTCGTAGATGTCGTCGACCCGGTAGGCCAGATGGCCGAAATTGCGCCCGCCGTCGTAATCCTCCGGGTCCCAGTTGTAGGTCAATTCCACCATCGGCGCGTCGGCGCTGGAGCGGGCGCGCTCTTCGTCGCCCGGCGCGGCCAGAAAGACGAGGGTATAGCGGCCCTGCTCCCGGTCGATCCTGTGGACCTGCTTGAGGCCCAGCTTGTTGCAGTAGAAGTCCAGGCTGGCGTCGATGTCGGTGACACGCACCATGGTGTGGAGGTATTCCATTGCTCGTCCCTAGATCTGGCTTGCGAGGCGGCGGCCCGACGCCGCGCCTGTCGGAGAGGCTTATGTCCCATAAGCAGGCTGGATGCCAAGAGCCGCCGGGTCCAAGCTGACCGCGCCCTCGAGGCACAAAAGTTTTGTTCTTGTTTCGTCCCGGGACTCGGGCCGGCTCGTCCTAGACTGGGCAGGATCGAAGCCATCCCCAACAACGCAAGTCGCTAACCCTCCATGTCCTCCCCTCGCACGCTCACCGCCAAGCAAGCCCGGCGGATCGCCCTCGGCGCCCAAGGCTTCGCCGATCCTCTGCCCGCCGGCGCCGTCGATGCACGGCACGTCAAGCGGGTCTTGGAGCGGGTGAAGCTCTTGCAGATCGATTCCGTGAACGTCCTGGTGCGCTCTTCACTACCTGCCGCTCTTCTCTCGGCTGGGGGGCTATCCGACGACGCTGCTCGATCGCTTGAGCCGAGGCCGCAAGCGCCACCTCTTCGAGTATTGGGGGCACGAGGCCTCGTTGATACCGCTGGCGCTGCATCCGCTGTTCCGCTGGCGCATGGAGGAGGCCAGGCGAGGCGTCGGTCCCTATGCCAGCCTCTGCCGCTTCGCCAGCGAAAAGGCCGATCCTCATCGACCGGGTCTTGCACCGCGTCAGCGAGGACGGGCCGATCCTCGCTGGCGAGGCCGGCGGCGAGCGCGGCAGCGGCGGGCTGGTGGGGCTGGAGCGAGACCAAGCATGCCCTGGAATACCTCTTCTGGACCGGGCAGGTTGACCGCCTTCGCGCGGCGCAAGACCTTCGAGCGCCCTCTACGACCTGCCCGAGCGCGCTCTGCCCGCCGAGGTCCTCTCACTGCCGACGCCGCCCAAGGAAGACGCCCAGCGCCGGCTGCTGATGCTGGCGGCCGAGGCCATGGGCGTGGCCAGCGAGAACCGACCTCAGGTCCTATTTCCGCATGGGCGTCGCCGATACCCGTGCGAGGCTGGCCGAACTGCTGGAGGCCGGGGCCCTCGAAGAGGTCGCCGTCAAGGGCTGGAAGCAGCCGGCCTATCTGCACCCCCGACGCGCGCAGGCCAAGACGTTTCGAGCGAGCGGTCTTGCTGTCGGCCCTTCGATTCGCTGGTCTGGGACCGTGACCGCTGCGCCCGGCTCTTCGGCTTTCACTACCGGCTGGAGTTCTACACCCCGGCCGAGAAGCGCCGCTTCGGCTACTACGTCATGCCCTTCCTGCTGGGCGACCGGCTGGTCGGCCGGGTCGACGTGAAGGCGGAGCGCTCCAGCAACCGCTTGCTGGTCCACGGCGCCTTCGCCGAGGCGGGCGAAAAGCCCGATCACCTCGCGGCCCCCCTGTGGGGCGCGCTCGAGAGCTTGGCGGACTGGCTCGGTTTGGAACAGGTGAGCCTTGCCGATGGCGGCGACCTGATGGCCTCCCTCAGGGCTCAACGCCCTCTCCCGGTAGAGCCGTAGCGGAGCGACCGCTCTTTCCCTACTCGGCCGCCTCGGCCCTCTCGCCGAGGGAGTCCAGAATGCGGCGCTGGAAGTAGGCCACGCCCTGCTCGTGCCTGGGCGAGAGCGGGCCGCTGTCGAAGCCGCCGGAGGCGTAGTTCTTCTGCGTCTCCTCGCAGATCGAGAAGTCCTCGCGCACCACCTGGCAGTTCTGCTCGATGGTGGAGCGCCGCTTGTCCGCGCCCGCCTCGGAGCGGTCGGCGAAGTAGAAGTGGTAGATCAGCTCGGTGCGGTCCGCTCCCAAGGGATTGATCCGGCTGGTGTTCATCCCGTCGGGATAGACCGAGAGCGTCCAGTTGGGCCAGCACCACATCCAGGTGCCGCCATAGAAGGCGCCCTCCCGCAAGGGCGCGGTCATCCTGACCAGCCCGTCCAAGGCCACCGTCTCGAAGGCCTCGAAGTCGATCTGGCGGCGAAAGGCCGGATGGATGGCGGGCACGTGATAGCCCTCGACGAAGTTGTCGGTGTAGATCTTCCAGTTGCAGTCGATGACGAAGCGCTCTTCGGCCAGGGCGGCAAGGTCTTCCAGAGCCGGCCGGCCGGCGACTTCGTCCGGCAAGGCGCCCAATTGCTGCTGCAAGGGCGCCTCGGGCGCGATGGCGACGAAGAGCAAGCCGCGCCAGACCTCCAGCGCCACCTGCTTCAAGCGGATAGTCATCCAATCGGGAAGCCCGGATCCTCGCCGAACCAGGGGGCTTTCTTCATCAGCCGCCCCTCGTGATCGTAGAGCCAGAGGTGATAGGGACAGCGCAAGAGGCTGCAATGCCCCCGGCCCTCCGGCAGCAGCCGAGCGCCGCGGTGCCGGCAGACATTGTGGAAGGCGCGCAGCTGGCCGTCTTTGCCGCGCAGCACGAAGAGCTTCCAGCCGGCCAGCTCCACCGCCAGGTAGCTGCCGGGCTCCGCCAAGTCCGCGACCCGGTCCCAAGAGCTGCCAGGTCCGCCGGAAGACAGCCTGGCGCTCGGCCTCATAGACGGCCGGGTCGACGTAGTAGCGGGCCTGGAGGTTGCTTAGGGCTGTCACCGTTGCTCCTCTCCTGGCTGGCTGGCCGGTAAGGATCGGCACTCTGCCGCCTACAGGGGTGGGCGGCAATGGTCTCTTAGTGCGTTTGCACTGGCTCCCGAGCCTCAGTGAGATCGGTCTGGTAGGCGAAGATGGCGGGCGTGCCGCCAGTATGGATGAAGGCGACCCGTTGGTCCTCTTCGATCACCCCTCGCTGGCGCAGATGGATCAAGCCAGCCATCGCCCGTCCGCTATAGACCGGATCGAGCAGCAGCGCCTCGTCGCGCGCAGCCAAGGAAATGGCCTCCCGCACAGCCTCGTTCATCCGGCCATAGCCCGGTGGCAGGCTGTGATCGTTCACGATGACATCACCCTCTGAAAGGTCCGCCTTGCCGCCCAGCATCTGGTTCAGCTCCATGGCGCGGCGGGTGATACGGACCTTCTGCTGCTCGGCGTCGCGGCGCACGCAGATGCCGTGCACCGGCACGCTCCAGCCGATCGCCCGTGCGCCCACCAGAAAGCCGGCATGGGTCAGGCCGCTGCCCGAGGGAATGACGACATGATCGGGCAGAACGCCCATGGCCTGGTACTGGCGATAGAGTTCCGCCGCCGCAGCCACATAGCCGAGGCCGCCCAAGGGCGGATGGTCGATGCCGAGATGGATGACATAGGGCTTTCGCCCTTGCGCGCGCTTCTCCTCCGCCAAGCGATCGAGATTGGCATCGGCAGCCGCTTCGTTCTCGCCTTCGGGAAAGCGATGGATCTCGGCGCCAAACAGCTGGTTCAACAGCAGATTGCCGGAGTTGTTGTAGTAGGGATCCGCCTTCGGCACGCGGTCCTCCAGCTGGACCACGGGATGCCAGCCCAGCCGCCGTGCCGCCGCCGCGCAGAGCCGCACGAAGTTGGACTGCACCGCGCCGGTGATCAGCACCGTGTCGGCGCCTTGCTCGGCCGCCGGACCAAGGTAGTACTCCAGCTGGCGGATCTTGTTGCCGCCCATGGCCAGCGGCAGGGTGTCGTCGCGCTTGGCGTCCAAGGTGATGCCCAGGCGCGCCCCCAGCCTCGGCAGCGGATCGAGCTCGCTCGGCGTGCGGAACAGCGGAACGCGCGGATGATCGGCCAGCTGCGGGACGAGCTGGAGCAGGCTTTCCATGTCAGAGGGCACTCAAGGCTCCTTTCACCAACAGCGATCCACCCATCAGCAGCAGCATCACCTCCAGCAAACGACGCAGCATAAAGCCATCTACGCGTCGGCCGGCCAAGACGCCCAAGCCGATCCCCAGCCAAACCGCCGGAAGCAGAATCAGGCTCATGGTCGTCACCCCTTCCGCCAGACCGTTCACGCCGAGGTGCAAGATCAGGGCGATAGAATAGGCCGCCAGAAAGTAGACCCTCAAGGTCGCGCGAACGACCTGGGCCAGCAATTTGGTGTTGAGGAGCGCCCAGAGAGCGACCGGTCCGGGAACCGCGATGGCGCCAGTCATCAGCCCGGACAGGCAACCGCCTGCCGGCAGGCCCAGGCCTCTCGCCAGGGCAAGGCCGAAACGGGTTTCGTTCAGGCGTAGCTGCACCGCTGCCAGCAGCACGATCACCCCACTCATCAGCTGCAGCGCCGGCAAGTCCAACAGCATCATCAGGCCGACGCCCACAGGAAGGCCCAGGATCGCCCAGAGAGTGAGGCGCCACGCCGCGCCGACATCGGCCCGCTTGGCTTCCGAGGGAAGAAGTAACAGCGTCAGCACCAGGTTGAGCAGAATGGCCACCTGCACCGCCGCCGGGCCGGAAAGCACGAACAACAGGCCGGGACCGGCGATCAAGCCCAGCCCGACCCCACTTGCAACCTGAAAGGCCGACCCCAGCATCACCATGAAGAAGGCGGCGAGCAGCAGGCCGCCCGGCGTGCTCAGCGGCCAGAGGACATCCATTCAAGGGAGCTCCTTCGCGCTCGCGGCACCTCGGCGAGGGCCTCAGTGCGCCTCCGCCCACGAGGCGCCGCTGCCGGCATCGGCCACCAAGGGGACCGATAGCGTAAGCGCAGGCTCGGGCGCCTCCTCCATCACCTTGCGGACCAAGGCTGAAGTGGCCTCCAGTTGGCCGTCCGGCACCTCGAAGATGAGCTCGTCGTGCACCTGCAGGAGCAGGCCGGCGGACAAGCGCTCGGCGGCCAGCGCATCCGGCAGTCGGATCATGGCGCGCTTGATGATGTCGGCCGCCGTGCCCTGGATCGGCGCGTTGATCGCCGCGCGCTCGCCGAAGGAGCGGCGGGCCGGGTTCTTGTCCTTGATCGCCGGGGTGTGGACCTTGCGGGCGAAGAGGGTTTCCACATAGCCCTGCTCGCGCGCCATCTTCTTGGTGCGCTCCATATAGTCTCGGATCTCGGGGTAGCGCTCGAAGTAGGCTTTGATGTAGGCGCGCGCCTCTGCCTGGGGGATACGCAGGTTGTTGGCCAGCCCATAGGGCGAGATGCCGTAGATGATGCCGAAGTTGATCGCCTTGGCCTTGCGCCGGGTTTCGGAATCCATCTCCTCCAAGGGCACGTCGAAGACCTGGCTGGCGGTCTTGGCATGGATGTCCTGGCCCTCGTCGAAGGCTTCCTTCAAGGCCGGCACGCCGGCCATGACCGCGGTCAGGCGAAGCTCGATCTGGCTATAGTCGACGCTGAGCAGGGTATGGCCCTTCTCGGCCACGAAAGCCTCGCGGATCCGCCGGCCGGTCTCGGTGCGGATCGGGATGTTCTGCAGGTTGGGATCGGAGGAGGAGAGCCGCCCGGTCGAGGCCACCGCCTGGCTATAGGAGGTGTGCACCCGCCCCGTTTCGGGGTTGATCTGCTGCTGCAAGGCGTCGGTGTAGGTCGACTTGAGCTTGGAGAGCTGGCGCCAGTCCAGAACCTTGGCCGGCAGGTCATGGCCCTGCGCTGCCAGCGACTCCAGCACGTCCGCGCCGGTGGCATAGGCGCCGGTCTTGGTCTTTTTGACGCCGCCGCTGTCGATGCCCATTTCGTCGAAGAGGATCTCGCCCAGCTGCTTGGGGCTGCCGATGGCAAAGGGCCGGCCGGCGAGGCCGTGGATCTCCGTCTCCAAGGCGCCGAGGCGCGCCTCGAAGTCGTCCGAGAGCTCCTTCAGCTTGGCCCGGTCGACCTTGATGCCGCGGCGCTCCATCGCCGCCAGCACCGGCACCAGCGGCCGCTCCAGGGTCTCGTAGACGCGGGTGACGCGGGCCGGGACCAGGCGCGGCTTCAGCACCTGGTGCAAACGCAAGGTGACATCGGCGTCCTCGGCGGCATAAGCCAAGGCCTTGTCCAGGGGCACCTGGTCGAAGGTAATCCGCTTCTTGCCGCTGCCGGCGACCTCGCTGAAGCCGATCGGCTTGTGGCCCAGGTGCAGTTCCGACAGCTCGTCCATGCCATGGCCGTGCAAGCCCCCCTCCAGCACGTAGGAGAGCAGCATGGTGTCGTCGATCGGCGCCATCTCGATCCCCTGGCGCGCCAGGACCAGCATGTCGTACTTGATGTTCTGCCCGACCTTGAGGATGCCCGGATCCTCCAGCACCGGCTTCAAGGCGGCGACGGCCTCGGCAAGCGCGATCTGCTTAGGCACCTCGACGGTCAGGTCCAGGGTCTCGCCCTTGGCCGCGATCCGGCCGTGCTGCAAAGGGATGTAACAGGCCCGCCCGCCGGGCAGGCCGAGGCAGACGCCAACCAGGTCCTCCTGCAGTGCATCGAGGCCGGTGGTTTCCGTATCCACGGCCAGGACGCCGGTCTCCAGGGCGCCATCGAGCCAGGGCTTCAGGTCCTCCAGGCTCTGCACCAGCTGGTAGCCGGACTGGCCGACCGGCCCCGAATCCGCTTTGTCGTCGGCCTCAGCACCACCGCCCAACTGATCGGCCAAGCGGGTCAGGATGGAGCGGAATTCATAGCGCTCGAGAAAGGCGCGAAGGTCGGTGCTGTCCGGCTCAGCGAGCCCGAAGGAGTCGAGCTCCGCCTCCATCGGCACGTCGTCCTTCAAAGTGACCAGCTGCTTCGAGATGCGGGCCTGTTCGGCGAACTCGATCAGGTTCTGGCGCCGCTTGGGCTGCTTGATCTCCTCGGCCTTCTCCAGCAGCGTCTCCAGATTTCCATAGGTCTCGATCAGCTGAGCGGCGGTCTTGACGCCGATGCCGGGCACGCCCGGCACGTTGTCGACGGAATCGCCCGCCAGTGCCTGCACGTCGATCACCCGGTCAGGCATGACGCCGAATTTCTCGACCACCTGATCCGGCCCGATCTCGCGCTGCTTGATGGGATCCATCATCACGACCCCGTCGCCTACCAGCTGCATCATGTCCTTGTCGGAGGTCACGATGGTGACCTGCCAGCCGGCCTCGCGCGCGCGGTGGCTCAAGGTGGCGATTATGTCGTCGGCCTCGTAGCCCTCCATCTCCAGGCAGGGCAGGTTGAAGGCCTTGGTCGCCTCGCGGATCATCGCGAACTGCGGCACCAGGTCTTCCGGCGCATCCGGGCGGTGCGCCTTGTATTCGGCGTAGATCTCGTTGCGGAAAGATGTGCCCGACGCATCGAAGATCACGGCCAGGCCGTCGCACTCGCTGTCGCGCAGCAGCTTGATCAGCATGTTGGTGAAGCCGAAGGCCGCGTTGGTCGGTATGCCGGTCGAGGTGGAGCGCGGCGGAATGGCGAAATAGGCGCGGAAGATGTAGCCCGAGCCATCCACCAGGAAGAGGTGGCGCGGATCGTCGTTCGCTGACGCGCTCATGGAAAAGAACCTTGGCTTGAGGGGACTACTTGCGCAGGACGAAACGGCGGTCGCAATAGCCGCATTCGACCCAGCTGCGACCGTGCATGTTCAACCAGACCTTCGGATGCCCGAGCGCACTTCCGCCGCCGTCGCAGGCGACGATCTCGGTGTCGACCTCGGTGACCTCCGGCGCCTCGGCATCGAGGGGAGCGTCGTTCTGAGCCATGGGACCAGCCTCTCTCGTAGGATCAAGAGCCGGATCATAGCGCGCGGCCGTCGGCATTCAACGTCGCTTGTACCGCAAGCGCTCTCGTGCCAATTCAAGAGCGCTCAATCACTCTATCGGCGGCGGCAGGACAGGACGGATGGGCCGGGGATGACGGCGATCGCAAGAAACGACGAGGCGGAGCTGGCGCTGCCGGAGAACGCCGTGGAGGTGCGCGGCCTTGCCAAGACCTACGCCGGCAGGCGCGGGGAGACCGGCAAGCCGGCGCTCAAGGGGATCGACCTGGAGATCCCGCGCGGCAGCCTCTTCGGGCTGTTGGGCCCGAACGGCGCCGGCAAGTCGACGATGATCAACATCCTGGCCGGCCTGGTGATCAAGACCGGCGGCAGCGTCGCGGTCTGGGGCTATGACATCGATCGCCATCCGCGGCTGTCGCGCGCCGCCATCGGCGTGGTGCCGCAAGAGCTCAACATCGATCCCTTCTTCACGCCACGCGCGCTTCTGGAGCTGCAAGCGGGCCTCTACGGCGTGCCGCCGTCGGAGCGCCGCACCATGCCGCTGCTGCAGTCCATGGGCCTTGCCGACAAGGCCGAGGCCTATGCTCGCACGCTCTCCGGCGGCATGCGCCGGCGCTTGATGGTGGCCAAGGCCATGGTGCACAGCCCGCCGGTGCTGGTGCTGGACGAGCCTACCGCCGGCGTCGATGTGGAGTTGCGCCAGCAGCTCTGGGCGGAGGTGCGCAAGCTCAACCAGCAAGGGGTCACCATCCTCTTGACCACCCACTATCTGGAAGAAGCCGAAGAGCTCTGCGACCGCATCGCCATCATCAACCACGGCAGCGTCATTGCCTGCGACACCACCAGGGGCTTGCTGGGCCGCCTCGATACCAAGGAGGTCTCCGTCCTGGTGGACCGCGATCTCGAGGCCCTGCCGCCGGCGCTTAGCCATTATCACGTGGAATTGACCGAACCGCGCCGGCTGCTGTTCCACTACCGGGCGAGCGAGCAGCCGCTCTCCGGCATTCTCGCCACGCTGGCCGCCCTGGGTCTGGGGGTGGTCGACCTCTCGACCAGCGAGCCCGACCTCGAAGACCTCTTCCTGCAGCTGACCCGCTCATGAGGCGCCGGCGTTCGTATCTCTGGGCATTGGCCCTTCTGTCCTTGACCCTGGCGGCGGCCTGCGCGCCCCGCTTGGCGCCGGAAGGGCCGGGTCCGGGACCGGCGCAGATCGAGATCGCCGCCGGAGATGGGGAGGCCGCGCTCATCACCGAGGACGGCTACCGCCTCAAGATGCGCAGCTGGCTGCCGGAGGGCGAGCCGCTTGCCGTGGTGCTGGCCTTGCACGGCTTCAACGACCACTCGAGCTTCATCGCGCCGGCCGCCGAGGTCTGGGCCGGCCAGGGCATCGCCACCTTCGCCTATGATCAGCGCGGCTTCGGGGCCGCCCCCAATCTCGGCCTCTGGGCCGGCGCCGAGGCCTATGCCGGCGACGCCCTGGACGCCGTGGTCCTGTTGCAGGCGCGCTATCCCGCTGTGCCGCTCTATCTGCTGGGCGAATCCATGGGCGGCGCCATCGCGATTGCCGCCGCCACCACAGAGCCGAGAGCCGAGCTCGACGGCGTCATCCTGGCCGCACCCAGCGTGTGGGACCGGGACACCATGCCCTTCGGCCATCGGATCAGCCTCTTCTTCATGAGCCACACCCTGCCCTGGATGGCGCTCAGCCCCAGCGGCGTCGAGGTCCAGGCCTCCGACAACATCGAGGCCCTGATCGCCTTAGGCCGCGATCCCCTGGTGATCAAGCGCACCCGCATCGACGCGGTGCACGGGCTGGTCGACCTGATGGACCTGGCCCAGGAGCGCGCCGACAGCTTCGACGCACCGGCGCTCATTCTCTACGGCGAGAAGGACGAATTGGTGCCGCCGGAGGCCATGGCCCTGCTCTGGCAACGCTTGCCGGACTCGGCGGATGGCCAACGCCGCGCACTCTATCCCGAGGGCTGGCACCTGCTGTTCAAAGACCTGCAGGCCAAGACCGTCATCGACGACGTGGCCGCCTGGATCAAGGCCCCGGACCAGCCCCTGCCGTCGGGTGCCGACAGTCATGCCGACGCCTGGCTGGCGGAAGAGGACATAGCCTCCGGGGGCGGCTGAGGGCTACTCAAGTCTGCGCTCACGGATGACCCTGCATGAGTTCGCGATATCTACGGAGCGCTTGGTCGCTCGGAGAGGAGAAAACCGTCCCCGATCTGCTTTTTGGCTCGCGTCACGCCCGTGACCTCGAACTCGATGTTAACTGATGTTGCGATTCCGAGAATCTTCCGCGGCATCTCCCAGCTGTCCCGCAGCAGCTCCCGGTAGGGCCGCCGCTCTTCGATGACCTCCTTGATGTGCAGCCCGCACCGACTGCAACCTTTCCGCTCCTCAGTCGGCGAATTGCTGAGCACATCGTGATTACGTCGGACGGCTATGCGCCTAGCTCTCGCTTCTCATAGACGGACCTGACGCGCTGCCCGTCCCAAACATAGCAGAGATGGCGTTCCTGCCGGCAGTTCGACAGGAGGCGGACGCGGAACACGGCCGCGCACTCACCGCCCTGAAGGCGCAGGCTGTCATAGGCAATACCGCTTGAGCCCACCTTGCGCAGTGTCACCGCGAGATGCTGGCCGGCCGCATAGTCGTGGTTGTGGTAGACGAGGGGAAACTCTGCTTTCAGGCCGCGCAAATCGTGCAAAGCGGCCGCCAGATCGATGATGTAGACCCGCATGTCGAGTTCCATGCGCCCTTGGTTCGTGGCGCGCATGAAGCGCTCGCGATGGTGCTTCGTCTCGGCAATCGCGGTATCAAGATCGTTCGCGGCGTAGAAGACGCCGAATGTGCCATCGGAAAAGCGGCTGCCCGTGGGATTGAGATGCGTGAATGCTGCCATGATAACGCTGGAGCCAGGGCCACTGACGCGATCTTCCGCTGGCACTAGATGGATGTCACCGGCCTCCTCGCGCAAGCGCGGATTCGTCAGGGCTTCGACGGCATAGATCGCTTCGAGGTCATCCGGGTCCGTCACCCGCTCAAAGAGCGAGATCGGCGGAAACCGGCTGGGAATGATCCGCCAGCTCGGCTTCCACTCGACCTGAGTGACGGGAATGCTCATGCCCAGCCGCCCCGCTGCGCATCTAAGTACTGACGCACCACGAAGAGGTCCGCGACTTGGCCGGAGAGCATGCGATCAAGAGCCGACTTCCCTGCGAACAGCGGGGCCGTGTTGGCCCGCCTGACCCACTCATCCGCGGCCCTCTCGTCTGGCAGCAGAGTCCGAAGCGCCTTATAGATGCCGACCACATAGGAGATGCGCTCCAGCGTGTCCTTCGGCAGGACAGCGTCACCTTCCTTTTTCCATTTGAAGTAGGTCGATCGGACAGTGACCCCGAGAAGGGTCATCTGCTCATCGACTGACAGGTCCCATAGCTCTGCAATGCGGAAGAAGGTGCGCAGCGCAGGGCCGGACAATCCCTTTCGGTCGATCACGGTTGCCAAGCGCGCCTGCGAAACCATGGCTGTTGCTCCGAAAACAGACTATTCAAACAATATAGTCCGAATTCAGACGATGCGCAACGTTAAGCACCTCGTGACAGTCGGGAGCTGGCGAGCAAAGTCCCGAGCATCGCAGCCTGTCTCCGCTCAACCTTCGGCCGAGAGGCGCTGGATGGTGTTGGTCGTGGAGTGGCCCGGTGCAAGTTCCGCCAGATGGATTTCACCGCCGTAGCTCTGCACGATGTCGGCGCCCACGACCTGGTCGACCGTGTAGTCGGCGCCCTTGACCAGAACGTCTGGCTTGAGCGCGCGGATCAGGCGCTCGGGCGTGTCCTCCTCGAAGATCACCACGCCGTCGACGCTGGCCAGCGAGGAGAGCACGGTGGCGCGCGAGATCTCGCTCTGCACCGGCCGGCGCGGCCCCTTCAGGCGTTGCACGGAGTCGTCGCTGTTGAGGCCGACGATCAAGCGGTGGCACTTGGCGCCGGCCTGCGCCAGCAGTGAGACGTGGCCGGGGTGCAGCAGATCGAAGCAGCCGTTGGTGAAGCCGATCTTCAAGCCGGCCTGGCGCCAGCGGTGCACCTTGGCGCGGGCCTCGTTCAGGCCCAGGATCTTGCTGCCGGCGGTCATGAACTCCTGGGCATGCACCGTCTGCATGATCTCGTCCGGCGTGGTGACCGCGGTGCCGACCTTGCCGACCACGATGCCGGCGGCAATGTTGGCGAGCCCTGCAGAGTCGAAGAGCGACAGGCCCCCGGCCATGGCGGCCGCCAACGCGGCGACGACGGTATCGCCGGCGCCCGAGACGTCGAAGACCTCACGCGCGCGGGCCTCCAGGTGCCGCGCACCCTCCTTATCGAACAAGGTCATGCCTTGCTCGCTGCGGGTCGCCAGCACGGCATCGATGCCGCAGGCCTTGGCGATCAGCCGGGCGGCGGCGATGGCCTCTTCGTCGCTGCCGGTCGGCAGGCCGCTCGCTTCGGCCAGTTCGCGCCGATTGGGGGTCACCACCGTGGCGCCGCGATAGCGGCCGAAGTCGCGCCCCTTGGGATCGACCACGACCTGGCAGCCGCGGGTTCGCGCCGCGGCGATCAATGCCTGGACCGTTGCCGGCCCCAGGACGCCCTTGCCGTAGTCCGACAGCACCAGGACCTTGGCCTCGTCCAGATGGGTCTCGGCGGTGCTGACCAGCGTGTAGGCCAGCGCCGGAGAGAGCGGCTGGGAGGTGCCGCGATCGACCCGCAGCAGCTGCTGGTGCAAGGCGACATGGCGTTCCTTGATGGTGTTGGCCCGGCTGCGGTCCAGCAGCAGATGGCCCAGGTCGCCGGTGGCTTCCGTGACCAACTCCTGCAGCTGCTGGCCGGCCGCGTCGTCGCCGATCACCGAGATGAAGGCCGGCCGCGCGCCCAGGCCTGCCAGGTTGCGCACCACGTTGCCGGCACCGCCCAGCATGATGTCCTCGCGCTCGACATGCATCACCGGGATCGGTGCCTCCGGCGAGATCCGCTCCACCGTGCCGTGCACGAAGCGGTCCAGCATGACGTCGCCGATCACTACCACGCGCGCGCCGCGCACCAGGTCCAGGGCTTGGCTCAGATCCTCTGCGTTATCCATTCGCGCCTCATCCTCGCTTGCCTCAGGCGGCCTCGACCAGACCCAATCCCTGCTCCAGGGCGGCGCAGAGCAGATGGCCCAAGGTGATGTGCATCTCTTGAATGTGTGCCGTTACCTGGCTGGGGACGACCAGCAGAATGTCCGAGACCTCGCCCATCTTGCCGCCGTTGCGCCCGGCAAACCCCACCGTGGTGAGGCCTCTCGCCCGCGCTTCCTTCAGCGCCAGCAGCACGTTCTCGCTGTTTCCCGATGTCGAGATGCCGATGGCGAGATCGCCCTTGCGGCCCAGCGCTTCCACCTGCCGGGCAAAGAGCTGCTGGAACCCCATGTCGTTGCCGATCGCAGTCAGGGCCGAGCTGTCGGTTGTCAGCGCGATCGCCGGAATCGACGGCCGGTCGGAGATGAAACGCACCGTCAGCTCCGTCGCCAAGTGCTGCGCGTCACTGGCAGAGCCGCCGTTGCCGAAGAAAAGGATCTTGCCGCCGCCCTTGACGGTCGCCAGCGCTGCCTCCACCAGCCGCGCGAAATCATCGCCCAAGGCAGCCCTGCTGCGGGCGGCTACCTCGAGATGCTCGCTGAAACCGGCGGCGAAGAGCCGCTCGCTGTCGAACGCGGTCATACCGCTCTCCCCTGTCGCGCTTGCTCGAACGATAGATCGCATCGCCCTGCCAGGCCTGCAAGGGCCTGAGCCCGGAGACTAGGCCCGACCGCTCCGGGCCAGCACCAGAGAGGGCTCGCCCAGCATGTCCCGAAAATACTCGGTGGTCCGCTTCAGGCCCTCCGCCAGCGGCACCTTGGGCCGCCAATCCAGCAGGCCCTCGGCAAGCGCGATGTCCGGTTGGCGCTGCAAGGGGTCGTCGGCCGGGAGGTCCTGGTAGACCAGCTGAGACTTGGAGCCGGTGATCTCCAGAACCTGCTCGGCCAGTTCGATGATGGTAAACTCCCCTGGATTGCCCAGATTGACCGGGCCGGTGACCGTATCGCCGGTATCCATCAAGGCCAAGAGGCCGTCGATCAGATCGTCGACGTAGCAAAAAGAGCGGGTCTGCTGGCCCTCGCCATAGATCGTCAGCGGCTCGCCGCGCAGGGCCTGGAGGATGAAGTTGGAGACCACGCGGCCGTCGTTGGGATGCATATTGGGGCCGTAGGTGTTGAAGATCCTGGCCACCTTCATCTTGAGCCCGTACTGCCGGCGGTAGTCGAAGAAGAGCGTCTCCGCACAGCGCTTGCCCTCGTCGTAGCAGGCCCGGGGGCCGGTCGTATTGACGTTGCCGAAATAGCTTTCCGGCTGCGGATGTACGGTCGGGTCGCCATAGATCTCGCTGGTCGAGGCCTGCAGGATCTTGGCATTGATGCGCCGGGCCAAACCCAACATGTTGATGGCACCGATGACCGACGTCCGGGTGGTCTGCACCGGGTCCACCTGGTAGTGCACCGGCGAGGCCGGGCAGGCCAGATTGAAGATCTCGTCGACCTCGACGTGCAGCGGCAGGGTGACGTCATGGCGCAGCAGCTCGAAGAAGGGCGAGCCCAAGAGCGACGCGATGTTGTCCTTGGTGCCGGTGAAGAAGTTGTCGACGCAGAGCACGTCGTCGCCGCGCTCCAAAAGGCGCCGACAGAGGTGGGAGCCGAGGAATCCCGCGCCACCGGTCACCAGGACCCGTTTGCGAAGCATTGTCATCCCCTCTTCCCCCTCCTCAGGCTAAGGGCAGGCGAGCGAGCCATAGCCCATGGCGGTCCGCGTCGTCGCCCCGAAATCACCGATCACCGGCAGTATGCCGCCTGATCTGCAGGCAGGCGACCTCAAGTGTGCAGAAAGCGTTGCGTTTCGCCTTCCAGCACCAAGGCCGTCAGGCGCCCGCCGTAGACGGCGCCGGTGTCGATGCAGATCCGGTTGCTCAGCACCTCCGGCCGGTGCACCGGCGTGTGGCCGTGCACCACCAGCTTGCCATGGTCCTCTGCCGCACCCAGGAAGGGCTCTCGGATCCACAGCAAGTCCTCTTCTGTCTGCTCCGTCAAGGGCACGCCCGGCCTGATCCCGGCATGGCAGAAGAAATAATCGCCGGCACTGTAGCAAAGCGGCAACGCCCTCAAGAAGGCACGGTGACTGCTCGGCACCGCCTGCCTCAGCGCGACGTGCAAGCGGGAGATCACCCCGCCCTCCCCGGCGAGCTCTTGGAGGTCGATACCATAGCTGAGGCAGGTCTGATCTCCGCCATTGGCCAGCCAGATCGGCAGATACTCGCTGGCCTCGAAGGCGCGCAGGAAAAGATCTTCATGATTGCCCCTGAGGCAGAGCAGCCGGCAGGCGCGGGGCAGGCCAAGCGCGTCGGGCCCCTGGCGCAGGCGTTCTACGGCGGCAGCACTCTCCGCGCCGCGATCGACATAGTCGCCCAGAAATATCACCTGGCTGCGACCGGCCCAGTCCTTAAGGTCCGCAAGGATCAGCTGCAGCAGTGCATCCAGCAGATCAATGCGCCCGTGCAGGTCGCCCACCGCATAGATTCGCCGTCCAGGTTCCAGCGCTCTCGGCAATGTGTTCACTCCAGCAGGGGCGCCCGCGGCACTGCACGAAAAGCCACACTACGCGCTTTCCTTGGCAAGGCCGCCGCGAGTCATGCTATATTATCAATGCTTAGCATGCGCTCGCTATGCTTGATCGGGACGGCCGGGGCTGCCAAACATGCAGCGCATGACCGAACCGGGTGCCTGCCTTGGCTCGACGCTGGATCGCTGTCGATGCTTTGGCGACAGGACAAGCGGGTGTGGGCGGCAGGCGACACACGTGACCGGATGAGACGCGGTTTCGTCAAAATTTTGACTTTTACATCTGGTGTCCTTGGTCACACTGACCTGGTCAAAGAGAGCAAGAGGAACGCGGCCCTGACCAACCTGCAGCTCAGCGACGCCGGCGCGGCCGAGGCTCCGGCCCAGCCGGCCGCGGCCCAAACCGGCACCGCACTCGCACAGCGTGCGCCGGACAGCGTCATCCGCTGCCTGGCACGTGCCAGCATCGAATTCGGCCGTCCGGTCGATGCGGTGGAGATCCGCGGCCTGGCGCCCTTCACACCGGGCGGCATGAGCATCGATCAATGCTGCCGCGTGGCGGAGCGCATGGGCTATGTGACCCGGCGCGAAGGCCAGGTGGACGCGGCGACCCTGGCGGAGATGCCGGCGCCTACCCTGCTGATCGGCACGCGCCGCAACTCGGCTCGGCTGGTGTTGGGGCACGAGCCCGACGGCCTGCTGGTCTATGACGGCGCCTTGAACGAGACCGTCGTCCTGCCGGCCGGCGCACTGGCGGCCAGCGCGCAGGAGGCGATCCTCCTCAAGCTCAAGCCGGTGAGCCACAGCGAAGCCGAGGTGAGCTGGTGGAAGATCGCCAACAAGCGCGTCCGCAACGTCATCTGGGAAATCATTCTGGCCTCGTCCGCGATCAACGTTTTGGCGCTGGCGATGCCCTTCTTCGCCATGACCGTTTTCAACAAGGTGGTCGGCCAAGAGGCGGTCGACACCTTGATCGTACTGGTGATCGGCATGGTCATGGTGTTCGCCTTCGAAGGCTCTTTGCGAGCGCTGCGCGGCTATGTCTCCGCCCACACCGGCGCGCGCATGGACTCGCTTCTCGGCGGCGAGGTGATGCACCACTTCCTGCGCATCCCCTATAGCGAGTTCGAAAAGCAGTCGGCGGGCACCATGGTCGAGCGCGTGCGTCAGCTCGACACCGTGCGCGCCTTCTTCACCGGCCAGATGCCGATTCACATCGTCGACCTGGCTTTTATCATCCTCTTCATCACCGTCCTTTTCTTCATCCAGCCTTACATGGCCTTCATCGTGCTGGCGGCAGCCCCCCTGCTGGTCGGCGTCGCCGCCATAATGCATCGGAAGCAGATGGCGTTGGTCAGCGAGGCCTTCCAGGCACAAGCGGCCAAGTCGTCGCTGTTGAACGAGACGGTCAACAACTCGCTGACGGTCAAGTCGCTGTCTCTCGAGGCGGAAATCGAGCGCCGCTGGGAGGGACGGGTCGCAAGCGCCGCCCATAACTCCTACCGCGCCGGCCACCTGGCGAGCCTGTCGCAAGCAGCCGGCCATGTGCTGCAGCTCCTGACCACCGTGTCCCTGCTGTCGGTCGGCGCGCTTCTGGTGATCGCCGGCGAGATGTCGCTGGGCGCGCTGATCGCCGGCAACATGCTGGCGAGCCGGGTCCTCATGCCGCTGCGCCAAGTGGCTTCGGCCTGGCATCAGGTCAGCCAGGTCCGCGATGCCTTCAAGCGCATCAACGAGGTCATGCATCAGCCGGCCGAGCCCGAGCCCGGCGAGAACTCCATGCTGCCCGACCTGCGCGGCCGGATCCGGGTCGAGAACCTGGTCTACTACCACAATCCCGAGCGCCCGCCGGTCCTGAAGAAGATCAGCCTGAACGTCGCTCCGGGCACCATGCTGGCGGTGATCGGGCCCTCGGGCTCCGGCAAGTCGACCCTGGCGAAGTGCATTCAAGGCCTCTATCCGCCGGCCAGCGGCCGCGTGGTGATGGACGGCACCGACGTTCAGCACATGTCGCTCGGCGCGCTCAGGCAGCAGATCGGCGTGGTGCCGCAGGACAGTCAGCTCTTTGCCGGCACGGTTCGCGAAAACATCTCTATGGGCGGCTTCCAGCGCTTCCCGGAGCGGGTCGCAGCGGTGTCCAAGTTCGTCGGCGCCCACGAGTTCATATCTCGCCTGCCCAAGGGCTATGAGACCATGCTGAGCGAGCGCGGCGTTGGTTTGTCGAATGGCCAGCGCCAGTTGATCTGCATCGCCCGTGCGCTGGTCCGCAACCCGCGGATCCTGATTCTCGACGAGGCGACCAGCGATCTCGATCCGGTGGCCGAGGACTTTTTCTTGCGCAATCTCAGGCGCGCAGCGCGCGGGCGCACGGTGATTCTGGTGACGCACCGTCTGGCGCCGCTCTCCATCGTCGACCAGGTAGCCCTTCTGATCGACGGCGAGATCGAGAAGATCGGCGAGCCGAAAGAGGTCATCGCCTATGCCAAGACCCGCATGGCGGAAGTTGCCCGACCGACTTGAGCCCCTATCTCTTAGGGATCTGTGCTCGTAAGGCAGAAGCGGAGTAAAGTGAGCAATGAAGCCTCCTGTCCCATTTCGCGCCAGGACCCCGGCGGTGCCGAAACAGCGCCTGCCGCAGGCGATGTCCAAGAAGTCGCGCAAGCGCTTTGCCGAGTTTCTTCCAGAAACCCAGGCCGTCGTGGAGAAGCCGCACTCGCCATACGCGCGCATAATCCTGTACGTGCTGATCGGTTTGGTGATAAGTCTCATTACATACATCTCGGTCGCCGAGGTGGATCAGGTTGCGACCGCATCCGGCGTGGTGCGGCCGGATGGCCGCGTAAAGGTGGTGAACCACCCCGAAGGCGGCCGGGTGACGGCCATCATGGTGCGCGAAGGCGACGAGGTGAAGGAAGGCGACGTGCTGCTTTCGCTCGACCCCGACATCATGGGCGAGGAGGTTGAAAAGCGGCGCGACCAGTGGATCGCAACGAACTTACAGGTAGAGCGTCTGAGGGCCGAAGCCGAAGGCCGCCAACCCTCGTTCGATACCACGCTTGTTGCCGAACGACCGGACTTGGCAGCCGCGCAAATGAGCCTTTTCCAGGCGAGAACCGAAGCTATAGATACAAGGCGCGCCTCGGCCGAGCAGGTGGTGAGCCAGCGCAGCTTCACGGTGGCAACCCTCGAGAGCCGAGTGGTGGGGGCCAAGCGCGGCTACGAGATCATCAGCACGCAGGCGGCGAAGCTCTCAACCCTTCGTGACAAGGGCTACTTCCCGGAGATCCAGTACCTTGGCGTGGAGCGCCAAAAGAACGATGCGGAAGGTCAATGGCTGGAAGCGAAGAGCCAACTGCAGGAGGCCCGCGCGGCTCTGGAGGAGGCGAAGGAGACACTGGCATCAGTCGACCACCAGAATCAGGCCCAGGTGAAGGAAGAACTCTCGGATGCGCTGACTTTGCTGGATCAGCTTGACGGCGAGCTGGACAAGAGCAGTCTGGCGCTGAAGAACCTGGTCATAACCGCGCCGTCGGACGGCGTCGTGCAGGGGCTCATGGTCAATAACATCGGCCAGTCCCTATCACCCAACCAGGAGATCATGCGTATCGTTCCGGACGGCGAATCACTGATCATCGAAGCCCAGCTCAGCAACGACGACATCAGCTTCGTCTCGATCGGCCAGGAAGCGCGGGTCAAAGTGTCGACCTACAACTACATCCGCTATGGCTCCCTGGACGGAGTAGTCACACGCATCTCTCCCGATGCGACCGAGGACGAAAAGACCGGCAAGATGCTGTTCAACGTCTGGGTCCGCACCAACAACAACTACATGGGCGAGGTGCCGGACAAGTATCCCGTCTCGCCCGGCATGACCGCCACCGTCGATCTGGTGACCGGCAAGCGCACCATCTTCTCCTTCCTGACGGAGAAGCTGCGCCGCACCGCACTCGGCGCTTTCGACGAGAGCTAAATCAAGCCTGGTCGGAGGGATCGGCCTCTGCTCAAAGCCCGCGCCGAGGGACCATCGGCGCGGGCTTCCTGATTCAGAAGAGGCGCCCGCCGAGCGGGATCTCCTGGTCCGGACGGATCAAGACCACCTCGCCGGCCGCGTCGGGAACGCCCAGGACCAGCACTTCGGAGAGAAACTTGCCAATCTGGCGCGGTGGGAAGTTGACCACCGCCAGCACCTGACGGCCGATCAGGTCCTCCGGCTCATAGTGCTTGGTGATCTGGGCAGAGCTCTTGCGCTCGCCGATCTCGGGCCCGAAGTCGACCCACAGCTTGATCGCCGGCTTGCGTGCCTCCGGATAGGGCTCGGCGCGCGTCACGCGCCCGACGCGGACGTCCACCTTCAGGAAATCGTCAAAGGTGATGGTGTCGCTGGTCACTGCTGCGATCCCGCTGTTTGAAGGTGAGTGGCGTAACGCGTGTCAGGCCGGCTCGCCGCCGGCCGTCTCGTCAGGGCCCTCTGACTCGCGGCGCGTGCGGCGCCGGCCAAGCCAGCCGTAGAGCCGCTCCGCGCGGCGCAGCTGCTTATCGAGGCTCGCCATGGTCGGCGAAAGGTCCTCGCTATCGTCGCGCAGGAAGGTGCGCAGGGTGGCCAGCCAAACGACCGCCAAGCCCTTGGCTTTGAGCTGGCCGCGCAGGCCTTCCGCCGGGACCCCCGCCGCGATCAGCATGGCCTGCATCGAGCGCAGCAGGACAAGCCCGCCGAAAAGCGCCCGCGCCGGGCTCCGGCCCAGCGCATCGACCACCGAGGCCAAGCCTTCCCGGTAGGGGCCGAGCGCATCGAAGCGCCGCATCAAGACGTCGAACAGCCGATCGCGCGCATCGCCCTCGTCGAGCGCGACCGGCTCTTTCAGCACCGCCTCGTCCACCATCCGCGAGAGGTGGCCGAGGATAGCACTGCGCCCCGGCGCGGCGCGCCAGGCCTCGGCCAGGGGCACGCCGGCTGCGGCAGCGATCTCGCGATAGCCGATCTCGGCCCAGGGCCGCTCGGCGGCCAATTTCATCGCCGCGTCGACCAAGCGCTTCTCCGGGTTGCGGACCGCCATGGTTCGAGTTCGCGCGCCTAGTGGAGGTCGGCCCAGACCTTGCGCTTCACGGCATAGAGGACCGCGGTGAAGACGATCAGGAAGAGGATGGCCTTGATGCCGGTTTCCTTGCGGGCCTCCATGTGCGGCTCTCCCGCCCACATGAGGAACTGGGAAACGTCGCGGGACATCTGGTCCACCGTGGCCTCGGTCCCGTCATGATACTCGACGATGTCCGGCAGCAGCGGCGGCGCCATGCTGAAGGCCCCCTTGTACTTGTTGTAGTACTGGCCGGGGGCGAGCTTGAGCTCCGAATCTGCCGGCGGCTCTTCCTCGTAGCCGGTCAGCAGCGCGTAGACGTAGTTGGCGCCATAGGCCGTGCGTTTGGCGACCAGCGAGAGGTCGGGCGGGGCCGCGCCGCCGTTGGCCGCCCGCGCAGCTTCGATGTTGGGGAAGGGCTCGCGGAAACGGTCGGACGGAAGGGCCGGCGCCTCGAACATGTCGCCGTTCTCGTCCGGCCCCTTGACCACCATGTATTCGGCCGCGATCGCCTTCACCTCTTCCGGACTGAAGCCGATCCCCTCCAAGTTGCGATAGGAGAGCAGGCGCAGGCCGTGGCAGGCCGAGCAGACCTCCTTGTAGACCTGGAAGCCGCGCTGCAGCGCGGCCTGGTCATAGGTGCCGAACACCCCGTTGAAGGACCAATCGAGCTCCGGATAGTGCACGCCCGTTTCCGCGGCCTGGGCCGTGGAGGCTGCGAGAAGGCCGCCGGTGAGGAGGAGGCCTTGCGCGATCTTAGCGACTGACATCAGGACTTCTCCATCGGCTTGGCGGTGGCGCCGGCCATGCTGCCGCCGCCCTTAAGCACCGGTTCGCTGATCGAAACCGGCAAAGGCCGCGGGCGTTCCAGAACCGAAAGCAGCGGCAGGATCACCAGGAAGTGCGCCAGGTACCAGAGCGTCCCGAGCAGCGAGATCAAAGGCCAGATGCCCTCGGCTTTCTGCGCGCCGCAATAGCCCAGGATCACGCAGTCCAGCACGAAGAGCCAGAAGAACCACTTGTAGACTGGCCGGAAGCGCGCGGAACGCACTGGCGAGCGGTCCAGCCAGGGCACCAGGGCCAAGAGGATGATCGAGCCGAACATCACGATCACGCCGCCCAGCTTGGCATCGATGATGACCACCCCGGTGAAGGGTATGCCGATGTCGAAGGTGATCGCCCGCAGCATCGCGTAGAAGGGCAGGAAGTACCACTCCGGCACGATATGCTCAGGTGTGACCAGCTGATCGGCCGGGATGTAGTTGTCGGGATGGCCCATGTAGTCGGGCGCAAAGAAGGTGACGGCGGCGAAGATGATGAGGAACACGCCCAGGCCGAAGGCGTCCTTGATCGTGTAGTAGGGATGGAAGGGGATCTTGTCCTGCGGTCCCTTGGCATCGATTCCCAGCGGATTGTTGGAGCCGAAGCGGTGCAGCGCCCAGAGATGCAGGAAGACCACGGCCACGATCACGAAGGGCAAGAGGAAGTGGAACACGAAAAAGCGGTTGATGGCGGCATTGTTGACCGTGAAGTCGCCCAACAGCCAGGTCTGTATCCCATCGCCGATCCAGGGAATGGCCGTGAAGAGGCCGGTGATCACGGTGGCACCCCACAGCGACATCTGCCCCCACGGCAAGACATAGCCCATGAAGGCGGTCGCCATCATCAGCACGAAGATCAACACGCCCAGGATCCAGAGGATCTCGCGCGGCGCCTTGAAGGAGCCGTAGTAGAGCCCGCGGAACATGTGGATGTAGACGACGATGAAGAAGAAGCTGGCGCCGTTCATGTGGACGTAGCGCAGCATCCAGCCGCTGTTGACGTCGCGCATGATCCGTTCGACCGAATCGAAAGCGCCCTCGACGCTGGGGTTGTACTGCATCGCCAGCACCAAGCCGGTCGCAATCATGATCACCAGCACGATGCCGGCCAGCGATCCGAAGTTCCACCAATAGGAGAGATTGCGCGGCGTCGGGTACTCGTGCGTCTCGTGCTTCATGAAGGTGAAGATCGGCAGCCGGTGATCGACCCAGTCGACTACGGCCTTGCCAGGATATGCGCCATTCGTTGCCATGACGTGCCTTTCGGGAAGTCCTCAGCCGATCTGAATTCGGGTTTCGGTAAGATAGCTGTACTCGGGAACCACCAGGTTCGTCGGCGCAGGCCCATGGCGAATGCGCCCTGAGGTGTCGAACTGCGAGCCGTGACAGGGACAGAACCAGCCGCCGTAGGGGCCGCGTTCCGAGCCGGGCTTCTGACCCAAGGGGATGCAGCCCAGATGCGTGCATACGCCGATCACGACCAAGAAGTCGGACGTCGGCTCCGCGGCAACGGCGGCCACTTGCGATTGCGGCGGCGGCGGCGGGAGCACGACGCGCGACGTATCGCTCTGCGGGTCCTTTAGGTCCGAGAGATCCACGTCCCTTGCCGCCTCGATCTCTTCAGCCGTGCGATGGCGGATGAAGACCGGCTTGCCGCGCCACTGCACGGTGATCGACTGGCCGACCTCGACCGGCGTCAGATCGACCTCCACGGTGGCCAGGGCCAGCGCGTCCTGGGCCGGGTTCATCGAACTGATGAAGGGCCAGGCGACGGCGCCGGTGCCGATGGCGCCCATCGCGGCTGCAGTCAGAATAATGAAGTCGCGGCGCGAGCCTTCATGTTCGTCGGCCGCTCCCCCTTTTACCTCCTCCGACATTCCAAGCTCCCGAACCCAAATCAAAGACGCACGGCAAAGGGCGGCCCACTGGCGACCGTGTCCCTCGCTTTAACCCGACAATAGCGCCAAAGCCCGCTTCTGCATCGCCCGTGCGGCAGGAGGCCGCAAGAACTAGGCCGGCCATTCCGCCGCATGCGGAAAGACGCCAAGACCCTTGTCAGCCAAGCCCGCTTGCGCGTTAGGGAATGGCCATGCCGACAAGCGACGAGATCGATCTGCGGCTGGTGCTCTACCAGCCGGATATTCCACAGAACACGGGCGCGATTCTGCGGCTGGGCGCCTGTCTTGGCGTCGGTGTGGACCTGATCGAGCCGCTTGGCTTTCTGCTGGACGACAGGCGATTGCGCCGCGCGGGCATGGACTATGTCGCGCTCTGCCGTATGCGCCGCCACGCCTCCTGGCAAGCCTATCGCGCCCAGGCGCAAGGCCGCTTGGTGCTGCTGACCACGCAGGCCGCGCAAAGCTATCTCGATTTTGCTTTCGAGCCGGGCGATCGCTTGCTGCTTGGCCGCGAATCGGCCGGCGTGCCGGAGAGCCTGCATCAAGAGGCCGATCATCGCCTCACCATCCCGCTGCGCCCTGCCGCCCGCTCGCTCAACGTGGCCCTCGCCGCCGCCATGGTTCTGGGCGAGGCCTTGCGCCAAGCTCGCACGGCACGACCGGATCACGGAAAGCTTGGAACTTGAGTCACAATTGGCTGAAAAGTACGAGCATCTGCAGAACAGTGAGGTGGCGGACAGGCGCCGAATCCTCCAATGCTTCCCTGAAGGAGTCTGCGCTTGCATACTCACGCTACGTCGTCCTACGGCTTGACCGGAGGATCTCTATCCACCGCTTCGGCAAGCGGCCAACGATCCTCCGATCAATTCGGAGGATGACGTCAATAGGCTGTTGGAAATGAGGTCTTTTCATCGACAAGACGTGGAGATGTCTCCGTGCTGCGGTGCATCTTCCAACCAATTGGTGCAGTGGGTTGTCAGTGACTGAAGATCGCAAAGCCCAAGCAAAAGCTTGGTTCGAATCGCTCCGCGACAAGATCTGCACAGCAATCGAGGCCTTGGAAGACGAAGGCGGCTTTGCCGGCGATGACCTGCCGCCTGCCCGCTTCGAGCGCCGTCCCTGGGACCGCGAAGGCGGCGGCGGCGGCGTCATGGGCCTCTTGAGCGAAGGCCGCATCTTCGAGAAGGCGGGCGTCAATGTCTCTACGGTCTGGGGCACTTTCTCCGAGACCTTCGCCAAGGAGATGCCGGGAGCCGGCGAGGATCCCCGCTTCTGGGCCAGCGGAATCTCCCTGGTGTTGCATCCGCGCAGTCCCCTGATTCCGCCGGTCCACATGAACACGCGCCATGTCATCACCACCAAAGCCTGGTTCGGCGGCGGCGCCGACCTCAATCCCATCTATCCCGACGAGGCCGATACCAAGGCCTTTCATGCGCGCCTGCGCCAAGCCTGCGACCTGCACGGCGCGGACTACTACGAGCGCTTCAGCGCTTGGTGCGACGAGTACTTCTTCAACAAGCACCGAGGCGAGCCGAGGGGCGTCGGCGGCATCTTCTACGACTATCTGGATGGCGACTGGGAGGCGGACTTCGCCTTCACCCGGGAGGTAGGCCTCGCCTTCCTCGATATCTACCCGCGCCTGGTGCGCCGGCATAAGGACCGGCACTTCGGCGAAGAAGAACGACGCCATCAGCTTTTCCGCCGCGGCCGCTACGCCGAGTTCAATCTGGTCTACGACCGCGGCACCCGCTTCGGCTTGATGACCAGCGGCAACCCCGATGCCATCCTCATGTCGCTGCCACCGCTGGCCGCCTGGCCGGTGCCGGAGGCCGAGGCAGACCCCAGCTAGTCCAGCGGCGCGGTCAAGACTTGCCAAGCCTGGTTTTCGGCCGGACTCTGCGGCGTCTTCAGTCGAGCGATGACCACATCCATCTCCTGTGCACCCAGGTGAGGGCTGAGGTCGATCAGGCGACCCGCTACCAGATCCTGCCCGGCGATGGAATGCGGCACCCAGGCCATGCCCCAGCCGGCCAGAACCAGCTGCAGCACGACGGTGACCAAGGGCGTCTCGCAGACCGTCTGAAAGCGAAAGGGCCGACAGGGCGGGGCCGCGAGCGCCGCCTCCAAGACACGGCTCATGAAGACGCCGTCCGGGTAGACGATGATCGGCAGATCCTCGCTTGGCGACGGTCGCCAGTCGCGCGGCCGCCCTTGGGCCGCGACGACCGGGCAGAGGCGCTCCCCGAGTACGCGCCGCTTCTCGATCAGCAGGTCCTCGGTTGCGAGCTCTGTGCTCTCGGTCTCGAAGGCCGCCATGATCGCTGCCTGGCCGGTCATCAGCATGGCAAAGCAGTCATGCCGGTTGGCCGTGAGCAGGCGCAGCCGCACCGACGGCAGTCGGGCTGAGAGCGGGGCCGCCAGCCGCGGCACGATCGAGTTCGCCAAGGCCGGTGTGGAGGCCATCACCACCCGGCTTTCACCGCTCTCGGCGGATGAGAGCGCAGCGCGCATGCGGCGCAGCGAGCGTGCCAGACTGCGAAACTCCTCGGTGCGCTCGATCAGCGCCGACGTCGGGCGTGCGGGACGTCGGCTGCGGTCTAGGAAAGTGACACCGATCTGCGATTCGATAGCCCGGATCCGGCGGGTAAAGGCCGGTTGCGATACGTTGCGCCTGAGCGCCGCTTCGGTCAGGCTCTCCGACTCGGCCACCGCCAGCAGGTCCTCGATCCATTCCAGTCGCACGTCGCTGTCCTTGTTACATGCAGAGTCTGCATATTAATTGTTGAAGTCGGCATTGGAAATCTCTTAGTGTCGCGGCCTAGTCTCCTCCGCAAATTTTGACTCTCTGCCTGAGGCGAAGATGTGAGCTGCCCATCGAATGAGACCGGATACCCCTTGCTTTGCCTCGGCCGCGACAGGGGTTGATCGGCGTGACGGCAAGAGGACCATGACGGAACGGGTCTTTCACGGCAGCTTCACCCAGCAGGAAGCGCTTCCCGACGAGGCCATCGAGCGGGCGGTGGAGGTCATGCGCACGGGCCGCCTGCATCGCTACAATCTTGCCGAGGGCGAGGCCGGAGAAACCGCGCTTCTGGAGCGTGAGTTCGCGGCCTACATGGGCGTCGCACACTGCCTGGCCTGTGCGTCCGGCGGCTATGCCATGCATATCGCGCTCAAGGCCTTCGGGCTGAAACCCGGCGAGCCGGTCCTGACCAACGCCTTCACCCTGGCCCCGGTGCCGGGCGCCATCGACAACGCCGGCGGCGAGCCGGTGCTGGTCGATGTAACGGAAGATCTGGTTCTGGATTTGGGCGACCTGGAGCGCAAGATCCACGCCAGCGGCGCGCGCCTGCTGCTGCTGTCGAACATGCGTGGCCACCTGGTCGACATGGAGGCGCTGTCGGCGCTGCTGGACCGCCACGGCGTGGCGTTGATCGAGGACTGCGCCCACACCATGGGTGCTGCCTGGAACGGGCGCAAGAGCGGCACCTTCGGCATCGCGGCCTGCTTCAGCACCCAGACCTACAAGCACCTCAATTCCGGCGAAGGCGGCCTTCTCACCAGCAACGACCCCAAGCTGATGGCGCGCGCAGTGGTGCTGGCCGGCTCCTACATGCTTTACGGCCGCCATCATGCGGTGCCTGCGCTGGAAGCCTTCGCCGACGTCCGTTTCGAAACGCCTAACTACAGTGGCCGCATGGACAACCTGCGTGCCGCCGTGCTGCGCCCGCAGCTGGCCCAGCTGGACCGTCAGGTCGCACGCTGGAACGAGCGCTACCGCATCCTCGAGGCCGCCCTGCGGGCTTCCCCGCACCTCAGGCTGCGCGAACGACCGGCGGCGGAACACTTCGTCGGCAGCTCGATCCAGTTTCTCACGGTGGAGCCGGATCCGGCCCGCTGCATGGCTTTCCAGGCGGGTTGCCGTCACCGTGGCGTCGAGCTCAAGTGGTTCGGCGAGGCAGAGCCCAGCGGTTACACCAGCCGCCACGACAGCTGGCACTACATAACGGCCCAGACGCTGCCGCAGAGTGATCGGATCCTGCGCCGGCTCTTCGATATGCGCATTCCGCTGACCTTCTCGCCGGCCGACTGCCGCTTGATCGGCACCATCATCGAGGACTGCGCAAGAGCGGCCTTCGGCGATGCGGAGGCGCCACCACGCAAAGAGATGACGGCATGATCCTTGGCTCAACGAGGGCCGTCGTTGAAACGGGATCGTGGCTGCTCGCCGCGATCGCCTCAAAGATCCTGCGCACAGGTCGCACGCAGATCAGCTGACCAATAAAGCGACCGAAGACCTCATCAAACGGGAGACTCACATGGGTAAGTATAGAATCGCTTTCGCCACTCTGGCCGGATCCCTGGCCTTCTCGGCCTACGCCAGTGCCGCCGACGTCGTGATCGGCGTGCCGAACTGGCCGTCGGTGGCGGCCACCGCCAACGTCCTGAAGGTGGTCATGGAAGACAACCTTGGCCTGGACGTGGAGCTGCAGAACGGCACCAATCCGGTGATCTTCGAGGCCATGGACAAGGGCTCGATGCATGTGCACCCGGAGGTCTGGATGCCGAACCAGGTCAACCTGCACAACACCTTCGTGAAGGACAAGGGCACGGTCGCCTTCAATACCAACGGCATCCCGGCCTTCCAGGGCATGTGCGTGCCCAAGGCCTTCGCCGAAGCCAATGACGTTTTGACCATCGAAGACCTGACCGATCCGGACAAGGCAGCGCTCTTCGACGGCAACAACGACGGCAAGGGCGAGATCTGGATCGGAGCGCCCGGCTGGGCCTCGACCAACGTCGAGAAGATCCGCGCCAAGTCCTACGGCTACGACGAGAGCCTCGAGCTTCTGGAGATGGACGAGACCCTGGCCTTGGCCGCGCTGGACAAGGCGGTCCAGCAGAATAGCGGCTGGGTCGGCTTCTGCTACACGCCTCACCACATGTTCGCCCTGCACGACCTGCAAGTGCTGGCCGAGCCGGAGTACGACGCCGCCAAGTGGAACGTCATTCAGCCGACCGACGATCCCAACTGGCTGGAGAAGTCGGAAGCCGGCGTGGCCTGGGATCTGGCCTATCTGCACCTCCACTATGCCAAAGAGCTGGAAGAGAGCCATCCGGAGGTCGCCTCCCTGCTCAGTAACTACAAGCTGGACACCGACACCGTCTCGGGCATGACCTACGCCCTGGTGGTGGAGAAACAGGACCCCGCGGAATTCGCCAAGAAGTGGGTGGCGGAGAACCCGGACGTCGTCGACTCCTGGCTGCAGTAGCTCCCTAGAGCAGACGGCCGCCGCCGCACGCACTGAGCGGCGGCGGCCGTCCGGCCCTGCCAAAAAAAAGGGGGCCAAAAGGGGAGGCAAGAAACGGGGAGGACTGTGCGGTGAGCGAAGCCGTCGTCAACATTCAAGACGTTTGGAAGATCTTCGGCCCCGACGCCGACGCCAAGAAGGCGATGGACGCCATCAAGACCCAGGGCATGGGCAAGACCGAGATCCTGTCGGAGTTCGGCTGCGTTGTCGGCGTCGCCGGCGCAAGCTTCTCCGTCGCCAAGGGCGAGATCTTCTGCATCATGGGGCTGTCGGGCTCCGGCAAATCGACCCTGGTGCGCCACGTCAACCGCCTGATCGAGCCGACCTCGGGCCGGATCGAGATCCTGGGCCGCGACGTCGCCCAGATGAGCGATAGCGAACTGCGCCAGACCCGCGCCAAGCAGATCGGCATGGTCTTCCAGCACATGGCGCTGATGCCGCACCGCTCGGTCAGGGACAATGTCGCCTATCCGCTGGAGATCCGCGGCGAACCCAAGTCCAGGCGCTGGACGGTCTCGGAGCATGCGCTCGGCCTGGTAGAGCTGCGCGGTTTCGAGGACCGCCTGCCCAAGGAGCTGTCGGGCGGGATGCAGCAGCGCGTCGGTATCGCCCGCGCGTTGGCTTCCGATCCCGAGATCCTCTTGATGGACGAGCCCTTCTCGGCGCTCGACCCGCTAATCCGGCGCCAGTTGCAGAACCAGTTCAAGGCCCTGGTCGACAAGCTGCAGAAGACCACGCTCTTCATCACCCACGACCTCGACGAGGCGATCCGCATGGGCAGCCGGATCGCCATCATGAAGGACGGCGTCATCGTGCAGATCGGCACGCCGGAGCAGATCGTCACCGAACCCGCCGACGACTATGTCCGCGAATTCGTTCAGGACATCTCCAAGCTGAAGCTGGTCAAGGCACATAGCGTCATGGGACCGCTGGCCGAAGCGACCGGCGACCTCTCCGGCGCACCGCGCGCGCTGGAAGACACCGATCTGGATCACCTAATCGACCTTTCGGTCGGCAGCGACCAGCCGATCGTCATCACCGATGCCCAAGGCACCGAAATCGGCCTGGTCTCCAAGGCCCGATTGTTGCGCGGCATTCAGGGAGGCAAGGAATGAACGAGCAAGCCGAGAGCATCGCTGCCGTCTCGGAGATCGAAGTCGACAAGCAGGACCTCGACGCCTCCATCGCCGAGTTCGCCGTGGACAACGCCGCCTACTACCAGAAGACTTTTCACACCATCCACGAAGCCACCAGTTGGGTACCGCTGACCTTCAACTGGGCCGCAGCGCTGCTGGGGCCGATCTGGGCCTCGGCCCGCGGCGCCTGGGGCTTCTTCTGGACCTTCATCCTCTTGGAGACCATCGCCTGGGTGCAGATCGGCCGCGGCCTCTGGGGCAACCTGGGTGCCGAGGACCTGGCCAAGGCGCTGCGCCAGCGCGAGCGGGCCGAGGAGTTCCTGGCCAAGGCAGAAGTCGCCAAAACGGCCGGCGAGGACCCTGCCCGCTTCGAGAAGCTGGCCGACAACATGACCCGCGCAGCCGAGAAATCGCAAGCCGCCGCCGACACCGCCGACGCGGCGGCCTTCGGCATTCTCATAACCGGCCTCGCGATCCTCTTGATCCTGAAGCTGGTGGAGGGCGTCTATTCCAATATCGCCTACGAGCAGCAGTACTCGCGCTGGCGAATCGACCGCAGCGTGCCGTCCGGCCGCAATACCCGCGGGCTGATCCTCGGCATCTTCCTGGTCGCAGCCATTGCGCCCTTGACGATCTACAAGTTCACCGTGACCAATGCGCCGGAGATCCTTGACGCCTTTCCGGCGAACCGGGAGCTCTATGCCTCGGCCGCAGAGTGGCTGGAGGGCGTGTTCGACGCCGCGGCGATCGGCGGTGCCGGCATGTTCGACGGCATCACCGCCGCGATCCGCGGCATCTTGAATGCACTGACGATCGCGCTCATCGGCACCCCTTGGCCGGTGGTCATGGCGGTCATCGTCGTGGTCGCCTGGCGCGCCGCCGGCCCCAGGGTGGCGATCTTCACCGCCGCCTCGCTCGCCTACATCGCCTTCCTCGGCTACTGGGAGATCTCGATGGAGACCGTGGCGCTGGTCGGCGCGGCCGCCTTCATCTGCGTGCTGTTCGGCATTCCGCTCGGCATCTGGTTCGGCAAGTCGCAGCGCGCCTACCGCATCGCCGAGCCGGTCCTGGACTTCATGCAGACCATGCCGGCCTTCGTCTATCTGATCCCCATCATCGCCTTCTTCGGCACCGGCAACCCGCCGGGCGTATTGGCGACTATCATCTTCGGCATGCCGCCGGTGGTGCGGCTCACCGCGCTGGGCGTGCGCGGCGTGCCGGAGAGCATCAAGGAGGCCGCCGTCGCCTTCGGTGCCTCGCGCCGGCAGTTGCTGCGCGATGTCGAGGTGCCGCTGGCCCTGCCCTCGATCATGACCGGGGTCAATCAAACCATCCTCATGTGCCTCTCCATGGTGGTGATCATCTCGCTGATCGGCGGCGGTGGATTGGGCAAGGTGATCCTGGAAGCACTGCAGTATGCCGCCAAGGGACCTGGCTTGCTGGGCGGCTTCGCCATCCTCCTCTGCGCCATGGTGATGGACCGCATCGTGCAGGGGGGGTTCCGGCGCAAAGACCAGAAGTGAGAACATGGGCGACGAGGAGACCCCGCATCGCCTGACCTTGCGCGCCATCGAGGTCTTCGTGGCGGTGATCGAGGAGGGCTCCTTCGCTGCCGGCGCCAAGCGCCTGGACGCCAGCCCCTCCAGCGTCTCGCAACAGGTGGCGAACCTGGAGGAGGCGCTGGGTGCACGGCTGATCGAGCGTTCGGCTCGGCCGCTGGCCTTGACCCCGGCGGGCTACATGTTCCAGCGCCGGGCGCTCTCGATCCTGGACCAGACCGCCGGCGCACGGGCCGAGCTGATCGAGCTGGACCTGGCCGCCTTGCCCGAACTGCGCCTGGCGGCGACGGAGGATCTCGATGCCGAGGTGCTGCCGGCCTTGGTCGAGGAACTGGCGAAGGAACGCCCGCAGTGCCGCTTCAGCGTGCACTCGGGCCCCAGCCACCAGAACGTCAACGCCCTGGAGAGCCGCGCCGTCGACCTGGTGGTCGCCGCCGAGGTCGACAGCTCGATCGACTGGCTGGAGATCCATCCCATCCTGCGCGAGCCCTACATCCTGATCGCCGCCAAGGGGCTGCTCGGCGAGAGTGATCCCCTGGAACGGCTGAAGGCGGCGCCGATGATCCGCTACACGCCGGAGCAGTTGATGGGCCGGCAGATCGAGGCGCATCTGCGGCGCATTCGCCTGTCGCCGCCGCGCCGCCTGGAGTTCGATTCGACGGCCTCCATAGTCTCCATGGTGGCAAGGTCAGGCGGCTGGGCCTTGACCTCGCCGATCAGCCTGCTCGGTCTGGCACAGCGGCCCGAGGTCGAGGCCCATCCCCTGCCCTTTCGCGGCGTGACCCGAACGGTCTCGCTCTATGCGCGCCGTGAGGTTCTGGGCAGCATCCCGGCCAAGGCGGCCGAGACGCTGCGCCAGCTGATGCTGCGGGAGAAGGTCCTGCCGGCGATCGCCGAGATGCCCTGGCTCAGGCGCCACATGGTGCTGCTGAATGCCGAGGGGCAGGAGGCCGACCCTAGGGCAAACGGATAGGCAGGCGGGCCCGGATCGCCGCATCGGCGGCGGCATCGATGTAGCGTGGGTGATGATTGGCCAGGATCTCGCGCGCCCGATCCTTGGCCACGCTCCAGGCATCCCTGGCGCCCTTTTCGGCCCAGGTCCTGGGCTCGTCGCGGTCGGCCAGCGCCGGGTAGAAATAGTCCCGCTGCATCGAGGCCATGGTCTGCGCCCCACCCAGAAAGTGCCCTTCGCCCAGCACCGCCTCTTCGATCGCCTCGAAGCTGAGGGTCTCGTCGTTGACCTCGACGCCGCGCAGCGTGCGGTAGATGTGGCCCAGCATCTCGTCGTCCAGCACGAAGGCCTCGAACGAGGCGCCCAACAGGCTCGCCATCATGCCGGAGGATTCGTAGACCATGTTGGCACCGGCAAGGCCCGCAGCCAGAGCGGAAAAGGCCTTTTCGGAGCCCATCTGTGCGTCCACCGCCTTGGCATCGGACATGGATGAGGCCACGCCCGAGGGCAGTCCCAGCCAGTTGATCAGTTGCGCCGAGGCGGCGTTCATCACCGAGATCTCGCCGCCGCCGCCGCAAAAGGCGCCGCTGCGCAGATCGATCACGAAGGGCCAGTTGGAGAAGATCATGGGGTAGCCCGGCGCCACCAGATTGACCATGACCAGCGAGGCCAGGGTCTCGGCCAAGGACTGGGCCAGCATGCCGGCCGGCGTCGCCGGCGCCGTCGCCCCCGACATGGCCGCCGTGATGCAGTTGATCGGCATGCCGCGGCGAATGCAGGCCAGGGCCACGGCGACCGCGTCCTCGCCGTAGCGCAAGGGGGAGATCACCGGAGAGATGTGCGCCTTGCAGAAGGGGCGTTGGCGAAAGCGGCCCTCGCCGCCCAGCGCCATGTCGAACATGTCGACGATGGGATCGACATGCTGGGCCAGGGTGATCGACGTGCCGACCGGCTTGGTGGTGCCGCGCAGCAGGCAGTAGGCCGTGTTGACGTCCAGCTCCAAAACATCGGGCAGATCGGTAGCGATGCAGCAGCGCGTGAACCAGCTTACGTTGGTCAGCCGGTCCACCAGCCGCGCGAAATCATAGAGGTCGCGCAAGGTGGACGGCCGATAGAGGCCGCTTTCCAGGTCCAGTGTCTGCACGGCGGCCCCGCCGGTGCCGTAGAAGACCCGATCCCCGCCCAGCTCGAAGTCGTGCTGGCGCTCGCGGCCATAGAAGACGAAGGACTTGGCGGCGCCGGCGATGATGTCTTCGACCAGCGAGCGCGGCAACGAGAGCCGGCCCCGCGCATCCAGCCGCGCGCCCTTGGCAATCGCGAGCTCCGCCAGCTTGGGCGGCGTCTCGCCCATCCCCAGCTCGTCCAAGAGCCTGAGCGCCATCTCGTAGATCGATGCGACATGGCTGTCGCCGAGCGGCCGATAGTGCCCTCCGGGCTGTCCCGGCGGGCAGGGATTGATCTGCACTGCCTCCGGGCTGCGCGCCGCCTTGCGCGCCTTGCGTCCGCCGGAGCGCCGCGGCCGGTCGATGGTCTCCGACATGCTGTGCCCTCCCTCTTTGTGTTTCACATCCTTGCACCACAAGAGTGCCTTGGAGGTCATTAGGCTTCGGCAAAATCGATCTGCGCCTTGACGATTCCTCGCGGCCTCAGGCGACGGGCGGGCGCGCCCACTCGAGAAAGGCGGCCACGGCCGGCTTGTCGGCCAGGGCCGGTTCGTAAAGCAGAAAGTAGCCCCAGCCTTCCAAGGCGATGTCGAAGGGCGCTACCAGGCTGCCTCTGGCCAGCTCTTCGGCGACCAGCACGTCGGCCAGCACCACGCCTTGGCTGTCGACCGCGGCCCGCACCCGCACGTTGGAATCGCTGATGGTGAGCGCGTACATGGGTGCCTCCGCCGCCAGGCCTGCCCGTGCCAGCCAGGCCTCCCATAGGTCGAAGGGCGGCTCTTCGCGCAACAGAGTGAGGGCCAGCAGATCGCGCGGCTGCGAGAGCCTGCGCGCCAACGTGGGGCTGCAGTAGGGCTGCATCGGAGAGCCGATCAGAGGCTCCGCGGCAAAGCCAGGCCAGTGCCCCTGCCCCCAGCGAATCGCCAGGTCGACGCCGCCGGGGCCGGGCACCGGATCCTCGACGCCGTGGCGCAGCTGGATCACGGTGCCGGGCGAATGGCGCAGAAAGTCGTTGATCCTGGGCGAGAGCCAGCGGGTCGCCACGTACGTGCTGATCGCAATCGTGAGAATGCCGCCCTGCCGCTCGGCATGGATGGCGGCGATCTCTTCCTCCAGCCGCCTGAGTGCCGAGCGCACGACCGGCAACAATCTGGCGCCCTCCTCGGTCAAGGTCACGTTGCGCGCATTGCGATGCAGCAGAACGATGTCCAGTTTCTCTTCAAGGTTTTTGATCTGATAGCTGATCGCGCCTTGGCTCAAGAGCAGCTCTCCCGCTGCCTTGGAGAAGCTCTGGAGCCTGGCAACTACCTCGAAGGTGCGGAAAGCGTTGAGCGGCGGCAAGCGGTAGGTCATAGGCTACTATTGAATTTCTTTATAGAAAGTCAAAAACTTCCGCTTTGCCTTCCTCGCTCGGCCCGGCGAGGATGGCAGCGATCGACGTCTATCGTGCGGGAGGAATGCATGGCTGTTGTCGAGGGCACCTTCGGCCGCGACGCGGTGATCGACCGCAAAGCGCTCAAGCCCTTCGTCAGGCGGACGGACCGGGACGGCCTGCTGCGCCTTGCCGGTCATCTCGGCCTGCTCGGCCTCACTGGCACCGCCGTGGTGATGACCTTGGAAAGCTGGTGGCTCCTGCCCGCCCTCTTCCTGCAGGGGTCGGTCCTGGCCTTTCTCTTCGCGCCGGTGCATGAGTGCAGCCACGGCACGGCCTTTCGCTCGCGCTGGCTGAACGAGGCCGTTTTCTGGCTGGTCTGCCTCCTCTACCTGGTGCCGCCGACCATGTTCCGCTACAGCCACGCCCATCACCACACCCACACACAGATCCGCGGCCGGGATCACGACATGCTGCCCGAGCGCATGACGGTCCGCGACTATCTCCTCTTCGTTACCGGCTATCGTTTTTGGGTGCGCGGCTTGCGCTGGTTCTTCTTTCACCCCTTCGGCCGGGTAGCGGCGATCGACCGGACGGTGTTGCCGCAAAGCGAGCTGCCGCGGGTGGTTCGAGAGGCCCGGATCATCTTTGCCATCTATGCTGCCTTGGCACTCGTTTGCCTTCTGGCCGGCAGCTGGCTGATGGTGATGCTGTGGCTGCTGCCGCGCTTCCTGGGCGAGCCGGTGATGCGATGGCTGAGGGTCGCCGAGCACGGCGAGTGCGAGGAGAGCGGCGACCTTCTCGCCAACACCCGCACGACGCGGGCACCGGCCTGGCTGCACTTCCTCTTCTGGAACATGTCCTATCATGCCGAGCACCATCTCTGCCCGATGGTGCCATTCCATGCCCTGCCGCGCCTGCACGCCGCCGTCGGCGAGAGGCTGCACCCGGTGGGCGAGAGCTACTGGGCGGTCCACCGCCAGGTGCTGGCCAACATCAGCCGCCACCAAGGCGCCACCTGGGGAAGGGCGAAAGCCTAGAGCGGAAAGAGCGTCACCCCGGCACGCAGGTCGCCGGCGTGAGGTCGTGGTTGCGGCAGTCCCAAGAAGCCTCGCCCCAAGCCTGCAAAGGAACGGCGGCCAGGACGAGCACCGCGAAACAATCGAGGGCCGGCGACTTCGGTAGGGGTCTGAAGACTCCGTCGATCGGTGTCGACTAGAAGGGACGCATCTCTAGGCCTCTTCCGGGCGCTTGAAGGCATCGAAATCGAGCCGCGCACGAAGGCCGACACGGGGTGTCTCCTCCAGCCTCGTAGCTTGATCGTGATCGCCCTCTTCCTGCGCTTCCCGCGGCCCTTCGACTGTCTCGTCTTCCTTCTGCGGCTCCGCTTCTTCTTCCCCTAGCGCCTCTACGCCCTCCCGCGAAGCCTCTTCCGGCAGCCTTACAGACGTCGAAGCTTGCGGCCGCGCGGCCGCATCGGCGTCGCTTGCCTCGGAGACTTCGGCTGTCTGCTCCGAGGGCGGATCGTCGAGGTAGCCGCCATGCACCTTCCAGAGCGTCTTCACGACCTTGGCGGCAGCGCCTGCCGGCGTGGTGAAGTCCTCGTCGTAGTCGTTGAGCCCGTCCAGGTTGGCCAACAGCGGATTGGAGCGCCACAGGCGGCGCAAGGCCCGATCACGCAGGACACCAGGCACGCCCGGCTTAAGGAAGAGGCTGTAGTCGGACTCGTAGCTCAGCTTCTCCAGGTCCACCGCTTCCGCTGCTTTCCGGTTCTCGTCCTCCGCCGCCTGGCGCTCGGCCTCTTCGGTCTCCGGCGCTTCCGGCTGCGTCGGCGCGGCCGCCTCGTCCGACTCGTCGCGCCCCGCCTTGCGCCGGGACCAGCGGGACAGGAAAGCGCCTTCGTCCTTGGGTTCGTCAGCCATGGCCTTCGTCCTCCGGCCAGCGCGCCCGGCGCAGGAAAATGGGCTCCTTGGAAAACTGGACGCGGTCCGGCACGGCCTTGTCGCGGCGGCGTTTCTTGAAGGCTGCAGGTTCCGGCTGGGCGGCGACGAAACGCTCCAGGAACAGGCGGATCTCCGGCACCAGCGGCAGCGCCTCGACGATGTCCTCGTCGTTGTCCAGGTGGTCCTGCGCCTCATAGGGCGAGAGCGTGACCAGGTGCAGCTGGTAGGGCATGGCCGAGTCCAGGCCGGCGTCTCGCAAAACCACATAGACCCTGGGATCGCTGGAGAGATTGAAGCGATAGGCCTCGCTGTCGCCGCGATAGAGCGTCAACTGCTGGGCGCCGGCCCAATAGCGCAAGGTGCCGTCCTCTTCTTCGGCGATCGGCGTCCAGGGCTCGGCCCGGGCCTCGCCGGTCATCACCGCGACCGGTCGCCAGACGGCATCGGCCCAGAGGCTCTGTGCCGGCCGCTTCTCCACCAGCACGCCTACCGTCATCTCCGCCTGGAGCGGGCCTGCCATCACCCTTGTCCTTGTTGCTTTGCCTTTGCGTCCGATCTGTTACAGATAGCGAAAAGATGACCGAGGGCAAGCAAGGCCTTCGTCCGAGAGATCCAAGGGAGACGGGACCACCATGACGCAAGCGAGCCGCCGGCTCTTGCTGTGCACCTGCGAGAAGACCATGAGCGTCGAGGCCGAGGCGATCGGCAAGCTCTTGGAATGCAAGGCCGATCGGGCCGCCAACAACCTCTGCCGCAGCGAGCTCGCCAGCTTCGAAGCGGCCCTGGCCAGTGGCGAGCCGCTGCTCGTCGGTTGCACCCAGGAGGCACCGCTGTTCGAGGAAGTAGCAGCCGACGCCCAGGCAGAGAGCAATCTGCACTTCGTCAACATCCGCGAGCATGCCGGCTGGACCGCCGAAGGCGATCCAACGCCGAAAATGGCGGCCCTGCTGGCGGCCACGCAGGTCCAAGTCCGGCCATCGCGCCTCAAGACCATCGAGTCCGACGGTGTCTGCCTGGTCTACGGCAAAGGGCAAGAGGCCTTGGAGGCAGCCCGCCTGCTGAACCAACGCCTGTCCGTCACCTTGGTCTTGAGCGACTGGAGCGACCTCATTCTGCCGGAGGTGATGGAGGTGCCGCTCTACCGCGGCCAGCTGCGCCAAGTCACCGGAGCGCTGGGCGGCTTCGCGGTCACGCTCGACGGCTACGCCCCGGTCTTGCCCTCCTCGCGCGGCGAGGCCACCTTCCTGATGCCGCGTGATCAGGCCAAGTCGCAGTGCTCGGTGATCGTCGACCTCTCCGGCGAGCCGCCGCCGCTCACCGGCTGGGAAAAGCGTGACGGCTACCTCAGCGCCGATCCCGGCGATCCGGCCGCCGTTGCACTGACGATCTTCAAGGCCAGCGATCTGGTCGGCAGTTTCGAAAAGCCGATATATGTCCGTTACGACGCGGAGATCTGCGCGCATGGGCGCTCTGGCATCACCGGCTGCTCCAACTGTCTGGACCTCTGCCCGGCAGGCGCCATCACCAGCCAAGGCGACGGCGTTGCCATCGACGATGCCATCTGCGGTGGCTGCGGTGCCTGCGCGGCGCACTGCCCGACCGGCGCCGTCACCTACGACTACCCCCAGCAGAATGACCTGATCCAGCGTGCGCAGGTGCTGGTGACGACCTACGCCAAGGCGGGCGGCCGCGATGCGGTCCTGCTGCTGCACGACGGCGAGCGCGGCAGCGAGCTCCTCTCGATCATGGCGCGCCTTGGCCGCGGCCTGCCGGTCAATGTGCTGCCCTTGGCGCTGCACTCCCTGGGTGAAGCCGGCCACGACCTCTTCGCCGCCGCCCTGGCAGCCGGAGCCGCGCGCGTCGCCCTCCTGATCGATCCCCGAAAGCAGGACGACCTGGGCGGGCTCACGGCGGAGGTGGGCCTGATGCGGGCGATCCTGGAAGGCTTGGGCGAGAGCGCCGAGCGCCTCTTAAGCCTCGATAGCCCCGATCCCGACCAGGTCGAGCAGGCATTGTGGGAGCTCGCGGCCCTGCCGCCCTTGGCCCAGACGGCCATTGCGCCGGTCGGCAACAAGCGCGCCGTCGCCCGCGCCGCGCTGACGGTGCTGCAAGAAGCCTCGAGCGCCAAGCCCGCCACCCTTGCCCTGCCGGTCGACGGGCCCTACGGCCGGATCGAGATCGACAGCCAGGGCTGCACGCTCTGCCTTGCCTGCGTCTCCGCCTGCCCGGCAGACGCCTTGCGCGACAGCCCCGATCGCCCGCAGGTGGCCCAGATCGAGGCGGCCTGCGTGCAGTGCGGCCTCTGTGCTGCGACCTGCCCGGAAAAGGTCATCACCCTGGTGCCGCAGCTCTCCTTCGAGGAAGCCGTGCTGAGGCCGCGCGTGCTGAACCAGGACGAGCCTTTCCACTGCATCAGCTGCGGCAAGGCCTTCGGCAGCCGCGCCACCATCGAGCGGATCTCCGAAAAGCTCTCCGGCAAGCACTGGATGTACCAGTCGGAAGAGCACAGCAAGCTGATCCGCATGTGCGACGACTGCCGCATCCAGCATCAGGCCGACATCAGCGGCGGCGACCCCTTTGTCCTGGGCGACCGCCCGCGCCCGCGCACCACCGACGACTACCTGGAGGCACGCGAGAAGGGCCTGACGCCCGAGGATTTCCTGAACGACGACTGACCCTTACCTTCACGAGACCGGCCGCTGCCGCCGCTCCGCCAGAATGCGCGCTACCCTGGGGCCGTAGATGCGGATGTTGATGTCGTCCGTGGAGACCCGTCCCGGCTGCTCGTCATAGGTGAAGATGGCAGACACTCTGGGTTTGCTGCCTTGGACTTCGGTCACGCCGTGCAGGGAGTACTCACCGCGGAAGATGGTCAGCGTGCCGGCGCTCCGACCGATCGTCTGCGCGACCGACATGTCGCCGGCCAGAAAGCGCTCGACGGCTTCGCTATCTTCAAGATCACGCGTGCGGCTGTTGGGTATGAAGACGAACTCACCGCCGATCTCGGCAGGCTGCAAGAGCAGAGTGACGACGCATTCGTCATGATCGTAGTGCCAGCCGTGCCAGCTTCCCGGCGGCAGCGCCACGATGTTGAGTGCTTGAAACTCGTCCGCCGAACGGAACAGCTGCGGCTTCTGTTCCACCTGCCGGATGAAGTCCGTCAAGGCATCGCAGAGATAGAGCCTTCTGATGAGCGTCTTCCCGGAGATCTGATCATCGGCCAACTGCAGGGCGCGATGGATGTACTCTCGCTTCCTTGAATCTCCTACGCCGGCAGATCCGTCCGCCTTCCCCCCATAGATGTTGCGCTTGATCGTCAGCGCCTCGGCCTCCGGTAAGAGCGCGTTGGCCTCGTTTGCCAGGGCAGCGACGGCGTCCGGCCGCAGGAAGCCGTCTAGACTGCACCAGCCATCGACAGCCATCTGCGCCTGACAGTCATGAAGAAAGGCCTGCCCCTCTTCGCTCTCCAGATCGTTGATCGGATAGCGCGCCAGATCGACCAGCGACAGAGCATCGTCTTCGAACGAGACCTTCGACGAAGGTATCATGATTTCGCTCTCCAAAATCATGTCAACCGCAGCCGGCATGCGCCTATTGCAACTACTAACGGCCGTCTCTGTCTTTCGTCTAACACGCACACGACAATAATGCTCGCAATCGAGCCAAATAGCGGCCCACCTTACCTCCTGCGGGAGGGAACAGCTTGCTCGCTTGCGCTGCTAGGCCTCTGCCGAGACAGCGAACTCCCGCCGCAGCGCCTCGTCCTGGGCACCCAATGCCGGCACGGCGCCATAGCGTTCCTGCCGCCCGGCGACCACCGCACCCGGTGACAGCAATTCGATGGGGCCCGTCTCGGTCTCCACCCTGATCAAGCGGTTCTGCGGGTGTCGGGTCAGGTCCTCGAGGTCGGAAAGGCGGCCATAGGCGATGCGGGCAGCCTCCAGCCGGGCGATGTTGGCTTCCCGGTCACGCTGGCCGAAGACCTCGCCAATCCGGCGGTCCAGATCCTCTCGGTTCTCGACCCTCAGCGCGTTGGTGGCAAAACGCGGATCGTCGACCATCTCCGGCAGTTCCAGCGCCTCTTCGCAAAGCTGGCGCCACTCGCGCTCGTTCTGGATCGAGATCAGCAGCACCTTGCCGTCGCCGCAGAGGAAGGCGCCGTAGGGGGCGATGGTGGGATGCTGCAGGCCTTCGCGGCGCGGCGCCTTGCCGCCATAGCGGTACTGCAGATAGGGCACGTTCATCCAGTCGGCCATGGCGTGATAGAGCGAGACCTCGATGGCCCGGCCGCCGCCGCCGCGCGCCCGGGCGAAGAGCGCTTGCAGGATGGCCTGAAAGGCGGTCATGCCGGCGGCGATGTCACAGACCGAAACACCGACCCGCGCCGGCCCTTCGGCGGTGCCGTTGATCGCCGAGATGCCCGATTCGGCTTGGATCAAGAGGTCATAGGCCTTCTGGTCACGATAGGGGCCTTCTTCGCCATAGCCGGAGATCGAGCAGACGATGAGCTCCGGGTGGCGCGCCCGCAGCGCCGGCGCGCCGAACCCCAGACGTCCCGCCGCCCCCGGTGCCAGGTTCTGGATGAAGACGTCGGCACGCGCCACCATGGCCGCCAGCAGGTCGCGGTCGGCAGCAGCCTTGAGATCGAGCCGTATCGATTCCTTACCGCGGTTCAGCCAGACGAAATAGGCGCTGTTGCCCTTGGCCAGGCTGTCGTAGCGCCGGGCGAAGTCGCCGTCCGGTCGCTCCACCTTCACCACCCTGGCGCCGGCATCCGCCAGACGGCCCGACGCATAGGGTGCAGCCACTGCCTGCTCCACAGAGACGACAAAGATGCCTTCCAGGTCGCCCATTGGCCGTATACCTTCCTCTTGGTACCTCGGGTCTCGCGACGCCCATCGCAGCGTCAGCCTGGCGAGCGAGCAATAGCTTGCGGCCCAGGCGCGATCAAGGTCGCGCCCGCTTGCGAGCGATTCAATTCCTAGCGTTCCTGGAGCACAGCCATGTGATCAACCAGGCGACAGAGCCAACGATAAGCTGGCCAACGCCTGCCACACTGGCGAGCAAGTAAGGATACGGAGCGCACTCCCATGACTGTCGCGTTCAACCACACGATCGTATGGTCCCATGACAACAGGGCCTCGGCCGCCTTCCTTGCCGAGGTTCTGGGCCTGCCCGCCCCCCTGGAGTGGGGCCGCTTCCAAATCGTCCAGACGGGCAACGGCGTCAGCGTCGATTTCATGAGCAGGAAGGGCAGGATCGCCGAGCAGCACTATGCCTTCCTGGTAAGCGAGGCGGAGTTCGACCAGATCTTCGGCCGCATTCGCGATAAAGGCCTCGCCTTCTGGGCCGATCCCGCGCGCAGCGAAGAAGGCGAGATCAACCGCAGGGACGGCGGTCGCGGCCTCTATTTCTTGGACCCCAGCGGTCATCTTCTGGAGATCATCACCCGGCCTTACGACACCGGCCGCCCGATCTAGCGCTAATAGCGGCGCCGCAACTGCTGCGCCGAGGCCAGCCGGCGCCTCTTCTGCCGCTCACGCAGGAAGACGAAGAGGCCGCTGGCGACGATGAGTAGGATGCCGAAGGTCACGCTGGGCCCCGGCAGGTTGCCCCAGATGAGCCAACCCCAGAAGACGGCCAGCGGCAAGCCGACGTACTCAAAGGGCGCGATGGTGGCGGCATCGGCCAGGCGGTAGGCCTGGGAAAGGGCGTAGGCGACGATGGCCGAGTTGAGGCCGAGGCCGAGTAGCAGATAGCTGTCCTCGCCCTCCGGCCAGACCCAGGCGCGCAGCAGGAAGCGCAGGCTTTCGCTCTCGGTGCCCTGGGCGAAACGCCCGTCGCCGGCGATCAGGAAGAAGCCGATTGAAACCACCAGGAAGGTGGCCTGGATATAGACCGCCATGGCCGAGGCCTTGGCGGTGGCGCCCAGCCGGCGAGTCAGGATCTGGTTCAGGGAATAGGTGAGGGCGGCGACGACCGGCAGCAGCAGCACGACCAGGGGCACCGCGCGTTCCGACCCGCTCTCCCAGGGCTGCAGCATGATGAGCACGCCGAAGAAGCCGACCACGACCGCTCCCAGGCGCATGTGGCCCACCTTCTCTCCCAGCAATGGCACCGACAGGAGCGTGATGAAGAGGGGAGCGACGAAGAAGAGCGCCGTCGCATCGGCCAAGGGCACGGCGGCCAGCGCGGTGAAGAAGGAGAGGTTGGCGATCACGATCAGGATGCCGCGCAAGGCATGCAGCAGCGGCGTCCTGGTCTTCAGGATCGAGAAGCCGCCCTCGACCTGCACCATCACCATCGAGAAGGAAATGCCGATAAGCGAGCGGATGAAGACCAGCTGATGCAGCGGATAGCCGCCGGAAAGCCGCTTGACCAGCATGTCGTTGACCGAGATAGCCACCATCGCCAGCAGGATGAAAGCGATCCCGGCTGCCGGATGGTTCGCGCGAACGGGTGATGCTGCGATGGCCATCTCCCCTCACTATCAGAGGTCGAGCAAAGGGTCATGCCCCTTTCGGGCAGAGCTCCCTTGCTGCCGGGTCAGCGCGGTCCGGGGCAAGCCTAGGCACAGGTTGCCGAGCCTGGCTGATCTCCTAACCGCGAACCTTGCCGTCACTCAATTGGTCTCCCCGAAGCCTGCCGTCAGCGTCAAACATGACGCCGGTTCAGAAGTAATACATTAAGCTGTGTGTTAAATCATACGAGAATCTCAAATATCAATATCTGCTAAATTTGCACCCATAAAGGTGATCAGTGAACTTAACCCGATTTTCAGGACTTATTCATCAATCCGGCCAACATATGACGGTAGCGCGTCGGGGCGATGCAACTCTATAGGAGCTGACTGATGGCAAACATCTTTGGTACGGGCGAGGCCGACACCCTTTTCGGAACCTCCTTCGCCGATCTCATGCGGGGCCTCGACGGCGAGGACACGCTGAACGGGCTGGCCGGCAACGACACCGTCGACGGCGGCGACGATGACGACATCGTCAGCGGCGACAAGGGCCGTGACCTGGTCATCGGCGGCAAGGGCGAAGACACCCTGTTTGGCGGGGCCGGCGCCGACCACTTGACCGACGAGGCAGGCAACGATTCGCTCTTCGGCGGCGGCGGGCGCGACACCCTGGAAGCCGGCGAAGGCAACGATTTACTGGCCGGAGGCGGCGGCGCCGATCGTCTCTTTGCCGAGGAAGGCAACGATGTCGTCAATGCCGGGGCCGGGGCCGACAGGGCCTTCGGCGGCGAGGGCGACGACGCCATCAACCTTGGCGGCGGCAACGACAGGGCTTTCGGAGGTGAAGGCAACGACGTCATCGAGGGCGCCAACGGTTCCGACCTGCTCTTCGGCGGTGAAGGCGACGACGAGCTTTCCGGAGGGCGTGGCAATGACGTCATGACCGGGGGCGATGGCGGCGATAGCTTCGTCTTCACCTTGGGTCAGGACACCATCACAGATATGGAGGAGGGCGACGACAAGATCGACCTCTCCGGCATCAACGCTGTCGACGGCTTCGACGACGTGGAAGCGGCCGCCAGTCAAGTCGGCGACGATGTTCTGCTTGACTTCGGCAAGCCGGAGCTGACGATCCAGGACTTTTCACTGAGCAACCTGGATGAAGACGACTTCATCTTCTGATCGCGCCGGCGGGACCGAGCGTGTGAGACTGACGACCATCGGACCCCGAAGGTCGGAGCTTCACTGCGCTTGGCACTCGCTGCCTTGCAAGTACCCGTGACGAATGTTGGGCGGGCGAGCGCCTCGCGCCTTCAAGCGGTGCGGGTGCCGCGCGCCTTAGCCGCATCCTTGCCGACTGATAGAGGAAATCGGCTGAGACCGAGTGCGATGCTCAGCGGAGACGGATAGAGCGCGGTTTCAGTCCGCACCTTTCAACACACTGCACAGCAAGCAACTCAAGCAATCCACTGGCGCCACAAAATCGTCTTACAAATACAGGGAATTAAGCGTGACGGCACAAGGTCGACCTACCCTCAACATCAAACAAAAACGAAATCCGTGCTGGTCAATTGTCCGGCGGAACCGATGTTGTGCAAAACAACCGAAATGTCCGTCGTGCCGTCACCATCAGAATCGAGGTCTATAACACTCTCCCCTGACGCGTTGACGACGAAGCGGGCTTGGGCCGTACCCGTGCCCGAGAATGTATCCGCAGCAATCCACTCCCCCATGGGACTGACAACACTGAGCATAATCTCGTCTTGGCCGCCCTCGACCGCGCCGGTGAAGTCGAACACGTTTCCTTGCGTACCGGAGAAGTAGAGCGTTTCGTTCGTTGTCACCCGAACGAAAGTGTCGCCATCGAACCGGAAGGTGTCGGCCCCCTCACCGCCGAACAGACGGCCCTCAGCATTCCCACCGGTGATGAAGTCGTCGCCCACTCCTCCGTAGAGGTTGTTCTCACCAAGCCCGATCAAACCGAGGACATAATCCCGCCCCGAGTCGCCGAACAGCGTGTCAACACCATTGGAGCCGTTCACAGTGTCGTCGCCGGACCCGCCGTAGTTCAGATCATCGCCCGGCCCGCCTGAGCTGGTGTCGCCGCCATCGCCAGCAAAGAGGGTATCGTTCCCGTTACCACCGATGAGGCGGTCGCGACTCCCGCCTCCCACTAGGACATCGTCACCGCCCTGCCCCCTTATGCTGTCCGTACTATCAGCTCCGAAAATGACATCGCTGCCGTCACCGCCGGCGGCAAAATCCTCGCCACTACCGCCGAGCAGCACATCACTACCTTCTCCGCCCGCTATCGAGTCGTCGCCCGACTGACCCTGGAGTTCGTCACCGCCGCTGCCGCCATACAAGCTGTCATCGTCGGCCCCGGCGCGCACCTTGTCCGCACCCGAACCACCTACAATATTGTCTTGTCCACTGAGACCCAGCAAGCGATCGTCGCCATTCAAGCCCTCGATCGTGTTGTTGCTCGAGTTACCACGAATCCGGTTTGCGAGTTCATTGCCGAACCCGAAGATCGCGCCAGCCGTCTCACTCAACAGCAGGTCTTCGACATCGCCAGCCACCCCCGCCGGCAAGGTGAAGCTGACCGAGGCGACGACGCTATCACTACCCTCGCCGGGTTCCTCCAAGACCAGATCGTCGGCGTCGTCGACGATGGCCACATCGTTGCCGATCCCGCCCGCCATTATATCAGCGCCGCTACCGCCGACCAGTCGATCCCGACTGGCCCCACCGAACAGCCTATCACTACCGCTCTTGCCGAGCAGACCATCGCGGCCGCCCGAACCATAGGCCGAGTCATCGCCTGCTCCCCCGCGCAAGATATCAACACTTCCGCCGCCGAAGAGGCTGTCGCTGCCAACCCCGCCATAGAGGTAGTCGGTTTCAGCCAAGCCATAGAGGCCGTCATCGCCCGCAAGGCCAAAAATGCTGTCGACCAGCTCAGTACCGACTAAACTGTCATCGCCTGACGTTCCAAAAAGCGTCGTCATTTTGAGCGTAACACCTTTCGTCAAAAACAATTGATGATTGTCGCTCTTCCACGCTCTTGTCAATGATGTCATCAAATTCCGACCGCCGTCGGACCCTCCGGCACTGGGGAGGCTGCGATGACCCTTTCCCTCCGCCGAACAGGCGATGGAGGCGGTCATGCCCCGTTCAGGCGGGGCTCCGCTTCGAGCGGACGAGATAAGGTGTCTAGCGGGCCTCGGACCAGATCTCGCTCGCGCGCCCGGTCGCCGGGTCAAAGGCGATCCATCTCTTCTCGATGGTCTGCACGACCAAGCGGCCTTGGCCGTCGATGCCCAGGACGCGGCCCCAAAGGTAGTGTGACACCGTTGCCGGCAGGCTTCCCAAGTCCACGATCAGCTCTTTGAGAGGCACCTCACGCAGCAGGCTGCCTTGGCGCCAGAAGGTCAGCATCGTCGTATCGGGCCCGTAGTCGGGCTGGAGCAGGTTCAGGCCGTCGTAGCCCGCGACGAGATGCAGGCCGTCGTCCGCGACATGGAGATCGCGGTAGACGCCGGGCACCCACCAGAGGAGGGAACCGTCGCGATAGAGCTCGGTGCGCAGGGCACCGGCGTCGGTGTGGGCACAGACAAGGCCGCTGTTCGAGCAATCGATCCGATCGACGATCAACGGCAAGGGCGAGTCTGCGCGGGGCCCCGAAAGCAGGATGCCGAGCAGCATCGCCGCCGCCGCGATGACGCCAGTGCCTCTGACCAGCATCACCATCGCCGCCGCTCGAGAGCTGCGGCCTCTGTCCAGCCGCCCATCTTCAGCACGGCGTCGCTCCTTCTGCAGTTAGACGAACACGAAGTCGCTGCTGGTCAATTGCCCGACCGAGTCGATAGAGTCGAGGACGACGGCGATGTCGGCGCTTCCCTCGCCGTCGGCATCCAGTTCCAAGACACTCTCGCCGGAGCCGTTGACGAGAAAGCGGGCCTGGGCATGGCCGGCTCCGGAGAAGGCTTCGCTTCCGATCCATTGCCCTTGCGGATTGGTGACGCCGAAGAAGATCTTGTCCTGGCCTCCGCCCATGGCGCCGGTGAAGTCGAACAGCTCTCCTTGCGTGCCGGCGAAGTAGATCGTGTCGTTGGTCGTCGTCAGAACGAAGCTGTCGCCATCGAACCAGAAGGTGTCGGCTCCAAATCCGCCGAACAGACGAACATCCGAGTTTCCGCCGGTAAGGAAATCCTCGCCATCGCCGCCGTAAAGGCGATGTGCGCCGCCAATCCCCACCAGTCCGAAGAGGTAATCGCGGCCAGAGCCACCAAACACTTGGTCCACGCCATAGGAGCCATTCAGATAGTCGCTTCCAGACCCGCCATAGATCCGGTCGTTTCCTCCACCACCGGAGTCGGTGTCGTTGCCGTCACCACCGTAGAGCGCGTCGTCGCCGCTACCGCCCCGCAAGCGATCGCGATAGAGCCCGCCCGACAGCAAGTCCGCTCCGCTGTTGCCGGACAAGCTGTCCGTTTGCTCCGCACCATAGACGATGTCGTCGCCAAGGCCGCCAGCCATGGAATCCGCGCCGGTGTCGCCAAAGAGGCTGTCGGCCCCTTCCCCGCCGTTGAATGAATCATCACCGGATCCCCCCCGAACGAGATCCGATCCGCTGGCGCCTTGCACCGTGTCGTCACCATGACCGCCATAGAGGCGGTCAACGCCCTCGCGACCGAAAAGACTGTCGCCGCCCGACGCACCAACAAGCCAGTCGCCTCCTTCGCCCCCCTTCAGCGTATCACCGCCGCTGCCGCCACTCAAGCTGTCGGCTCCGTCATCGCCGTAAAGGCGATCGTCGCCAACGCCGCCGAGAGCGCGGTCGTCGCCGCCTTTGCCTCTGAGCTGATCGGCACCGCTGCCACCGAACAGGCGATCGTCGCCGACGCCGGCATTGGCAAAGTCAGCACCAGACCCCCCGTGCAGAAGATCATAGCCGCTGCGACCTCGCAAGCTGTCAGCGCCATCACCTCCGTGGAGGTCATCGTCATCGTCGCCGCCATCCAAGCTGTCGTCACCGCTATGACCGAAGAGGCGATCGGAGCCGACGCGGCCTCTGAGCGTGTTGGCGCTCGCATTGCCATGCATGCGGTTGCCAAGCTCGTTACCCTCGCCCGAGATCGCGCCGGAGTTTGGGTCCAGCAAGAGGTCCTCGATATAGCCCTTGCCGTCGGCAATGCTCGGCAAGACGAAGCTCGCCGACGCAACGACGCTGTCGCGACCCTCGCCCGCTACCTCTTGGACAGCGTCACCGGCATCGTCGACCAGAATAACGTCATTGCCGATTCCACCGACAAGCAGGTCTGCGCCGCTGCCGCCCACCAGGCGGTCTCTACTGGCGCCGCCATAGAGCGCGTCGCTGCCGCTGCCACCGTAAACCGAATCGCGCCCGCCCGATCCGAAGGCAACGTCGTCGCCCTCTCCGCCATGCTGACCATCGATGCCGCCGCCACCGAAGAGCCGGTCGTCGCCCGCCTCCCCGTAGAGCGCATCACTGTGCGCCAGCCCAAAGATATCATCAGACCGATCACTGCCTATCAACGTATCGGCGCCAGACGTACCCAGGTAAGTGGACATCGTTAGCCCGCGTGATCCGCAAATCCATAGAACACTTTGCCGTAGCAAATATGAAATGTCAACAACTGACAATAATCACACAATTCAACACAGCAAACATTGATAATATAACACACGAACCACGATAACTACCATCGACTACCCAACGGCGTCATTTCCGTGCGAAGCGGAGGGAGGACAAAGACCCTCCTGTCAATAACCTGGCTGCCACCGGGTCTAAACAACGAGAGCGATTGCTGACCAGATGGCAGCAGCCCAGCTACGCGAATATGAAGTCCGTGGCGGTGATTTGCTCCACCGAGTCGATGTTCTCCATTACGACATCGATGTCAGCCGTGCCGTCGCCGTCTTCGTCGAGCTCAAGCACGCTCTCGCCCGACCCGTTGGTGGCAAAGCGAACTTCCGTGGCCCCGGTGCCATCGAAGGTTGCCGTGCCGATCCACTCTCCGGACGAACCTACATAGTTGAACAGAACCTTGTCGCCACCGCCATCGGCATCGCCGGTAAAGTCGAAGACATGGCCTTGGGTACCGCCGAACAGGATCGTTTCCCCGCCCGGCTCCTCGCCCTTCAGCGCCTCGATTTCGATCCAGAAGGTGTCCATGCCGCTGCCACCGAACAGGCTGGCCTCACCATTGCCGCCGTGAACGGTGTCATCGCCGTCACCGCCATAGAGGCTGTCGCTATTGGTGACCCAGCCGGCAAAGAGGCGGTCGTCGCCGGCATCGCCAAAGAGGGAGTCGTCCCCGGTACCGCCATTAAGCGAGTCGTCGTCGATGCCCCCGAAGTTGGTGTCGTCGCCGCCCGCCCCGGAATTGGTATCATTGCCATGCCCACCGTAGAGCGTGTCGTCGTTTCCGCCGCCGACGAGGCGGTCCCGGTAGTGACCACCATACAGCAGATCCTCTCCCACCTCACCGCGCAGAGTGTCGGTGTACTCGTCACCATGGATGGTGTCCGCGCCAGGTCGGCCGAGCATAGAGTCGTCCCCAGCTCCGCCATAGATGACATCCGCGCCCTCCGAACCATTGGCTATGTCATATCCGGAACCACCAAACAGAGTATCTACGCCCGAGGCTCCACCCAGAGTATCGGATCCGCTACCGCCAAAGAGGCTATCACTCGCACCTCTGCCTAAGAGCTCGTCATCGCCGACGCCTCCGTAGAGGCCATTGGTGTCGTCGTTTCCCTGCAGGATGTTGTCAAGCTCGTTGCCGGCACCGTTGATAGGGCCGACACCATCGTTAAGCCTAAGCTCTTCGATGTATCCGCTGGCCGCCGTGCTTGGCAGGGTGAAGCTGACGCTGGCGCGCACCGTGTCGCTTCCCTCCCCGGGAAGCTCGGCCACCACATCCGCGGTATCGTCGACCAGCATGGTGTCATCGCCGGCACCGCCGCTCATGGTGTCGACGCCGCTGTCGCCTTGCAGGTAGTCCTGCCCCGATCCACCATAGAGGCTATCGCTGCCACTGCCGCCATAGCCGACGTCGTCACCGGCCCGGCCGTCAATCCTATCGTCACCGCCAAGGCCGCTCAGGCTGTTTGCCCCGCTGTTGCCTTGAATGAAGTTGTCCAGCGCATTGCCGACACCATTGAGGCCTCCTGCGCCATCGCTCAGGAAGAGCTCTTCGATGTAGTCGCCTGCCGAGGAGCTCGGCAGGGTGAAGTTCAGTGACGTCACGATGCGGTCCGTGCCTTGGCCCGCCAGTTCTTCGACAAGGTCGCCGGCATCGTCGACCTGGAAGGTGTCGTCACCGCTGCCGCCGGCCATCCGGTCCGCGCCGCTGCCACCGTCAAGCCGGTCGGCGCCTGATCCACCATAGAGGCTATCCGTACCGGCCCCGCCATAGGCGCTATCATCACCGAGATCACCATAAAGGATGTCGAGGCCAAGACCGCCGCCAAGCCAATCGCCGCCTTCGCCGCCGTAGAGGCGATCGCTGCCGTCAAGCCCCTCCAGGCTGTTGGCCCCGCTGTTACCCAGGATCAGATTGTCGAGCGTGTTGCCTGTACCATCCAGATCACCTGCGTTCTCGGCCAGCTGCAGCTGTTCGATGTAGCCAGCGCCGCCGGCGACAACCGGCAGGAGGAAGCTCAACGAGGCCACCACGCGATCGCTGCCGTTGCCCGCCAGCTCTTCAATCATGTCGCTGATGTCGTCGACCAGGAAGCTGTCGTCGCCACTGCCACCGACCATGGTATCAGCGCCACTGCCGCCACTCAAAGTGTCAGAAGCCGATCCGCCATAGAGGCTATCGTCGCCCGAAAGACCATAGAGTCGATTATCGGCGCCGTTACCCAGAAGCAGGTTGTCCAACTGGTTGCCGGCGCCCGCAAGGTTGCCGGCGCCTGCCATCAAGACCAGGTCCTCGACGTAGCCGCTGCCGGCGGTCCCGGGCAGCGTGAAGTCGACGGAAGCCACGACCTGATCGCTACCTGCACCGGCCTCCTCGACCACCACATCGCCGCTGTCGTCTACGAAAAAGCTATCGGCGCCGCTGCCGCCTGCCATAGTGTCGACACCGCTACCGCCATCCAAGGTATCCGCGCCGGAATCACCATAGAGGCGATCGGCCCCGCTACCGCCGTAGGCGGTGTCATCGTCCAAGCCACCGTACTGGAGGTCGCCGCCGAGCCCTCCACTGGCCGTGTCGTCACCCAGGTCTCCATCCAGGAAATCGGCGCCCGAGCCGCCTGCCAGGCTGTCGCGGCCGGTGCCGCCGAAGAGGCTATCGGCGCCTTCCTCGCCCAGTAGGCTGTCGGCACCGCCGTCGCCATAAGCCCGGTCGTCGCCTGCGCCAGCCTGCAGCGTGTCGCCGCTGCGTCCACCATAAAGCAAATCGGCGCCCGAAAGGCCAAAGAGCGCGTTGGTGCCGCTGTTGCCTAGGATCTCATTGTCCAGCTCGTTGCCGGCGCCGGCAATGTCGCCGGCGTCATCAAGCAAGGTCAGGTCTTCGACGTCGCCGTTGCCGGCGGTCCCGGGAAGGGTGAAGCTGACCGATGCCAGGACCCGATCGCTGCCCTCACCTGTCGCCTCTTCGACCACATCGCCGGCATCGTCGACCAGGAAGCTGTCGTCGCCGCTGCCACCGCTCATGGTGTCGGCAGCGCTGCCGCCGTCAAGCAGGTCCGCGCCGGATCCGCCATAGAGACTATCTTCACCGGAACCACCATAACCCAAGTCGTCGCCATCGCCGCCTCGTAGCAGATCGTCGCCGGCGTCGCCGTTCAGGCTGTCGGAGCCCAGATCACCGGAGAGGTCGTCGCCGCCCTGGCCGCCATAAGCGGCGTCATCGCCGCGTTTGCCACGCAGCAGGTCATCACCGCTATCGCCGAATAGGCGGTCGTCACCGCTGCCGGCATTCAACTGATCGCTGCCGGACCCGCCGGCAAGGCTGTCGGTACCATCGTCGCCGATCAGCGAGTCACCGTCGTCGCCGCCGAAGAGGTGATCGTCGCCGCTGCGTCCCAGCAGGCGGTCACTGCCGGCCATACCGCTGATGGTGTTGACGCTGGAATTGCCGCGGATGCGGTTGTCCAATTCGTTGCCGCCGCCGGACAGGGGGCCGGCGCCCTGCTCCAACAGCAACTCCTCCACATAGCCCGTGCCACCTGCCGTGCTCGGCAAGGTAAAGTCGACCGAGGCGATGACGCTGTCGGTCCCCTCGCCCGCCACCTCCACCAGCTGGTCGCCGACGTTATCGACCAGCATGACGTCATTGCCCACCTCACCGGCAGCGATGTCGACGCCGCTGCCGCCGACCAGGCGGTCTCGGCTGGCACCGCCAAAGAGGGAGTCCGACCCGCTGTTGCCCTGCAATGTATCGCCGCCGCCGGACCCATAAGCAGTGTCGGCACCTAAAGCGCCGCGCAGCAAGTCTATGCCGCCACCGCCAAAGAGGCTATCCGCGCCCGCTCCGCCGTAGAGGCCGTCACCCTCTGCGAGCCCGTAGAGCCCGTCGTCACCGCTTTGCCCAAAGAGGCTGTCGACCAGTTCCGTGCCCGACAGCAGATCGTTCCCAGACGTCCCGTACAGCGTCGTCATCGCGCGCTCCCGTCTCTAGGTAGTCGATGGCAGTTCAGCGGACAGCCCAAGCTTCCGGTCGTCTCGGGGGCTGGCAGAAGCGCCCGCGCGCCAACGTCCGAAGTAACGATCCTCGGAACCCTCATCCCCCAGGGTGAAAGTGAACTCTCTTCAAGCCGGCCTTTCCAGTGGCGGAAGCCACCGCACACAAAATCGTGAAGATTCTTGGTCTGTTCACCATAGCCGGGTTGCCGGGCCGAGCACGTCCCAGCGTGCGGGAGACGAGGGTAACGCCAACTGCGCAAGCGGCAATTTTGAGCAACAGAGTCTAGTGAAGGAAACTTCGCGTGGCCTTCCCTGAGACCAGGGGACGACAGGTTACTCCGATGCCTGGCCTCTCTGCGGACAGGCGCCAAGAGGCGCGGTTCTTTTCCTTGGCCAGCGCCAAGCAACATCATGCTCGGTTCGCACTCAGCCGCGCAAATGCCCCTTCGAGTCTGTTGTCGCCCTCAATAATCGACTATAGAATTGCCAATCGCTCCCACATTGACAAGGGCCTTAGAGCAGATCGGCCCGGACATCCGACGGCTATGGCGGCACCTCGATAAACAGCGGTCCGACGCCATTGTTCGGAACGCCAGGATACATTGTGACGGCACGCATCGTCTGCTGTTCCAGCACCAGCACGTAGTGGTCGAGCGGTGCGCCGTAGTGCCGATAGTCTCCAAAGTTCGCCAGGTACCACTGCCTATTGCCAAGCGCGCGTCCGACGGGCACGTCGGTGAAGGCGATCAAAGCGACGCGGTCTCCCTGTGGCACCATCAAGCCTTCAACTCCCGTTCCCTGCCGAACAGCATCGTCAATCAGTCGCGCCACCTGGCTTTCCAAATGGCGATTGAAGACGCTGTGTATCTGCGGGTTGTTGTTTGCCAGAACACGATTGGGCTGATCGCGAAAATGCCGCAAGATGTGAGCGTAGTTTCCCTCGAAGCCCGCGTCGGCTGCGGCTAGCGCTCGCTCCAGGCGCTGCAGACGCGACCCCCCGGAATTGCGGTAGGTTTGAACGCCCCAGCGAAGGGATTGAAAGGGACGCACACCTTCCAGGACGACACCTTCCGGCGTCTTGTAGCGGCCAATGACCAGGGGGTTCTTCGGGCCGGGCCGACTGATCGATGGCACCGAATAGGGATCGATGAACCCCTTCTTGATCGCCCCCTGGCCCATGCTTCGCCCGAACTTGAAGGTCTTAGGGCCGGTGGCGATGGTGGCCAAGGCACCGGCTCCGCGACCGAGCCGGCGGCTGCGCTCATAGCTGTCGAGCCGCAAGCCGGTCACCACGTCGTAGCCACGAATTCCCTCGACGAGAGGCGTGATGCCGATGGGATCGCCTGCCGCGGCGAGTGCGGCTCGACCGGAGAAGTCCTTCAGGCTCAGATCGAGCGCCAGGTTGGCACGATCGAAAAAGGACTGGGTGCCCCCGATCGCCAGCATCAGGCCTCCGGCAACGACAACGAAGGGCGCTGATATGATGCCGGCCGCGATGCCGAAGCCGGCAGCGATGGCCATCGCTGCGCCCAGCAATGCCGTGCTGACCAGCTCGTCGGCAAAGACCAGCCAATCGAGGTCCCACTGTGGCGGACTCCTTGGCGCGCTGGCGTAGTAGTCCCGATGAGGATCCCACCATCGGTGGGTTTCATGGGCGCGAGGGCCGGTAGCGGGCGCGGCTGTCCGGCTGCGCTGCACCTGGTTGGGTGCCGTAGCGACGTCGGCGGGATCGAAGGGGGCATCGTCGCCCCAGTCGGCCGGGTCGGTGGGCGGTGGCTCCCAGGCCTGCTCGGCGGCAGGCGCAGAGGTCTCGAAGGGCTCTTGGCGCTGCGCGGCCGCGTCCTGGCTAGGCTCTCGGCCGGCGCGCGCAGGCCGCCGACTTCGGCGCCGGGACGGCCTGCCTGGCCGCAAAGGCCGGTCATGGGTCGGGTTCTCGAAGCGGGGCGGCCGCCATGCGCGCTCCCCGGTCTCACGAGGCGACGGGGGCAGAAACTGCTCGCCAAGGGGCACGGAGAAACTGGTCTCCGGAAGCGGCGGGAGGCCCTCCTGTTCGCGCAGATGGCGATGCAGACCTGGGTCTGCAAAGGCTGACCCGCTGAAGAAATCGGTGAATGGCGACGGGGCGAGCCCATCGCTCCGCTCCGCTTCGATCGGCCTTGCGTCTTCGGTCTCAGCATCGGCACGCACCTTGTCCGACCTGGGATTGGTGGAGACACCAGTATGGGGATCGCCTCGCGGAAAGAGCTCCGCCATCGGCTAGACCTCGTCCGACCGCTTGGCCTTGCGGACCAGCACCAGGGCGTTGAGCCTGGCCTCCAGCCGCTTGATGCGATCGTCCATCACGGTCAGGCTGATCGACTCCCCTTTGAGCAGCGTGGCGGCGAAGGGCAGATGGACGAGCAGGCGCCGGGCCGGGCCCTCGGCCTCTTCGAAGAGGTGGTACTGGCTGGCCCCGGCGGTCACCTCTAAGAGTGAGCTGAAGGCAAAGCGAGAGGCGACCGGCTCGCGCAGGTAGATCGCCTGCAACAGTGGCAGGCCGAGGGGATCGCGCTCAGGTAGGCCGACCATCAACTCCTGCATCTGCTGATCGCGCCTGACGGCGGCCCTCAGGCCCAGGCGGAAGGCGGCGACCCGCTCCAAGTCGATGCTATCGCGAAAGCGCTCCTCATCCGGCGCACGGTCGGTGACGACGGCTTGCGTCTGGCTAGGCCCCTCCGGGCTGTCGCGCCAGATCTCGATGTCGATCTGATAGCGGAAGGCTTCCTTGTGAGTCTTCCTCGAGGGTGCTAGGTCCCAGGCGATGTCCGCGATGGTCGTGGGTTTCGGCAAGCGGTAGATCGCCGATCGCCATATCGCCGAGCTGTCCCCCAAGGTCACCAAGGTCGGGACCCCATTGACCTCCATCGCCTGCATGCCGTCGAACTCGCCCCTGCGCAGTGCCTCAAGGCCGGCCAGTTGATGAACACGGCTGGCATAGGGATTGCGGAAGAGGCCGGGAAACATCTCCTTGGTGAGTTCGATCGTGAAGAGAGGCTTCTCCTGCCGCGCATAAAGTGGAAGCAGGTCTTCCCCCTCCAACAGCAGGCCCATGCTATCGATTTCATGGGCCAATCCCTCGGCGATCTCCTGCGTCGCGCCGGCGCGCCCGCTGCCTTCGGCCAGATTGACCCGGCCGTCGCTGCTGGTGAGATAGGCCTCCGCGCCGGCCAGCGGCGTCTGATCAATAATCATCGCGGATGACCTCTTCCTCGAGGTCGAACCAGACATCCATCTTGGCGTCCTCGCCCATACCGCCGCCAAAGCGCACGGATATGCTGAGGTCGGAAGTGGGATGCATGCGCGAGGCGATTGCCGGCAGAGAAAGCCCCAGCGGCACGGAGCCGACGACGATGTCCTGCCGCTCACCCTGCCAGACCACCTCGGCCCCCTTGCGCCGGCGCATCTCGGTGCCGGGCTGATTGGGCTCGCGGATCAGCGTGCGCCGGACCTCTCCGGCATGGCCACCCTTCTCGCCGACAAACTCGCTATAAACGCCCGCACCCTGATAGGCCTTGTCTAGGTAACGGGCATAGGAGTAGCCGACACGATTGCCCTGCTTGGCTATGGTGCCGAGCGATCCGGTGGTGCTGGTCCGCGCCAAGGTGGGCATCACCGGCTGGGTCGAAAGACCGACACCGATGCCCAAGGGCGTGATGCTGACCGAGGGCGCGAGACCGTTCAGGAACCAGGTCGTGGCGAAAAAGCCATTGACCAGAGAATTGAGGTCGGCGTCGCTCAGGTTCGAAAGATCGCCCTGGCTGACCTCGGCGATCGCGCGTGCCGTCTCGAAGATGTCGCTCAGCATCTCGTTGGGCATCAAGACGGGCGGTACCGACAGGTTGGACAGGCCTTCGACCGAGGGCACCGCCATCGCCCCCCAGATTCTGGGCTCCCACGTGGTCCCGGTGAGCGTCAAGCGATTGTCGCGGGGCGGCAGCGGAAGGGCGCTGCGCAGGTCGACGCCGACCAGCTCGCCCAGGTCGCGGTAGGCGGTAATCACGTTCTCCCAATAGCCGCCGATGCCACGATGGCCGATGTGCTCGGTGTGGGTGCGTGTCTCCTGCGAGCCGAACACCCGGAAGCCCTGGCCCGGCGGCGGCGGATAGGGGCGCCCCTTGTCCCAATGGACGTCGTCGCCGCTCTCCGTCTGGCGCCAGCCCGAAGAGGAGGTGTCGACATGCCGCCGCTCCCAGCTGCCGGCATCGGTCAATGCCGTCTCTCTGGTGATCTCCTTGGCCGGTTCGAGGCGGCGTTGGTTGCTGAGCAGCCGGGCGGAGCCGGCCTGGAGCAGGTCCAAGAGGCTTTTCGCCTCGAACAAGACCTCCTTGCGCTGGCCGCCAGCCTGAACCTCTACGGCGAAAGAGAATCCGGGGTCGCCGAGGCTCGCGTAGTCGCGCGCCAGCTCAGGTCCGATGATCCTATAGCGCATGGCGTGGACCAGACGCCACGCGACACCCGAGAGGTCACCGCGACCCGGGAGGACTGAACCAGCTCGATACGATCGAGCATCACGATGCCGCCCTCATTCGCCAGGCAGGTAAGCACGATCGCCAGGTAGCGCGCCGTGGTGACGCGGACGAAGCGGCAGGTCAGGCGCGCGCCCGGCCCCTCCTCGATGTCGCAGAGCAGACGGCTGTAGCGATCCTCCTCGGGCCGGATGTTCTGGCGAAGAGGCGACACGCCGTCGAGGGGATCGATCTCGAAGACCCGAATGCGCAGCCGGCCGGGAAAGCGCTGCGGCTGGCCCGGCGGGATGGCGGCGAGGTGCGGGAAGAGGCAAAGCCCGGCAAGGCAGCGCTCGAACTCCTCTCCCTGCTCCAGGTAGAGGGTGACCTCCTCGCCCTTTCTTAAGGGGTTGGAAGCGAAGAACTCCTGCAAGTTTTCACGCCTGCCGCCGACCATGTCGACCTGGTAGCTGCGGCCGGCGCCAAGGAGGCTGGCCGCCGAGAGGTGAAAGTACTCGCCCTCGAAGGTGGTGGGGCGAATGAAGTCGCAGGCGGCGCCGGCAAAGCGCTGCGTCTCCTCCGGATTGTCGGCAGTGATGACGGGCGAGAAGTGAGAGAAGGTGAAATTTGGCGGCCTTTGCGTGGCCGCCAAGAGACCGGCAGGCACATGCGGTCGGTAGCGAACGCCCTCGTGGTAGGTGAAGACATAGAGATAGGGGATGGCGAAGGCCCACCTCTCCTCCAGCTCCACCGTGGACTTGACCTCTCTGATGCGGCGAAGGATGCGCGGAAAGCTCGCCAGGCGCAGCACCAGCCGGTTCGTCACGATCGGCTCTGTGCAGATGAGGTGAAAGCCGCTGTGAGAGGTCGGCTGCTGGCGGACGACGCCCGTCTCGGCATCCAGGAAGCCTTCGTTGCGTTCGGTCTTCCAGGAGAGGTGGACCTCGCGGGGCAAACCGAAATTGGCGGAGTTCTCGCCGTCCTCGGTGACGTAGTAGGGCAGGTAGGGATAGCCGCCGAAGAGAATGCCGCCGACGGCGACGTCCTCCTCGACATTGAGCCTGAGGTCGATCTGCGCCCAAAGCCTTCGCGAGATATCGCCCTCGACCGGATCGCCCAACGCGAAGATCGAGGCCAGCGGATCGGACGCTTGAAAGGGGAAATGATCAGGAAAGGCGAGCCCATCCAGGCCCGGAGGTGCGGTCAACTCGACCGAGCCCATCCGAACCACCTGCGGCAGAAGCTCTTCGTAGAAGCCCGCCTGGGTGACCTCCGCGAAGCCAGCGTGGATGCGGGCGAAGGTGCGAAAGTTCCTCGCTTCATCCGACGTGGCGATCACTTGGGCTCTGCTGATGGGAATTGCCTTGCCAAGGGCGGTGCGCAGCGGCTTCACGCAGTATCTCACAGCAGCCTCCTGCACGGTGCCAACCACCGTGGCGTGCTAGAGCGTTCGCGTCTGCCCCCTGGGACTGTGGCAAGGATAGATTATCGGGGCGGTTTTGGCAAAGGCTGCGTTAGAGAAGTCGCTGTTCCGGCAGTCAAACTGCGCCATGACCGGTACAAGAGAGGGCGCCGTCACGAGCGCGTCCATAGCAGCTATGGGCGGCCGCGCTCTGGTTCTGCCGCTGTTCCTTCGCCTTCCCCTAATTTCGGAAGCCTCAAAGCAGCCAGGCAGTTCCTAATGGTCAGCCAACAGCACCGGCAACTACCATCACGATTCCGTCCTTGGAGAAGCCCTTTCCCAATCTGCGCTGTGGTATCTGCATGAGGGCGGCGACCAGAGCGAGCGGCTGCTGTCGGACATCGTCTTGACCGTGATGGAGGCCGGCCGGGATACCGTTGGGCGTGGCGTTGTGGCAGGTTTCTTCGGCACGATAGAGCGAGCCATTCCGCAGTCGCCGAGCCGGGTTCTGCCCGCGCCAGCGGCCGCTTGACGGCCACCCCTATCACCATCGGCAGGGGTCTCGCTTCGGCGGGGCCATTATCGCTATGCCTCAGATTGTGACCTCGATGGACACGAGCCCAGTGCCGCTGCCTGGGATGGTGACGCCCGCTCCCAGCATCAGGGTGTCGGTACCGGCGCCACCGTCGTAGAGGTAGCCGGCAAAATCGCCTTGACTGGCCACCAGGAACACGTCGCCGCCGCTATCGCCGAAGAGGTTGTCGGAGCCGGCCCCGCCGGAGAGGGTATCACTGCCATCTCCTCCAAAGAAGTAGCTGTCATCCCCATCGCCGCCATAGAGGCTATCATCCCCAGCGCGCCCGAAGAAGGAGTGGTCGCCACCCGCATCGCCGTAGAGGCGGTCGTTCCCGCCACCACCGTAGAAGGTCGCGTCGTCGTCGCTGCCGGCGAAGAGCGCGTCCTCCTTGCCGTTGCCGTAAAAGTAGGAGTCCGCGCCGCTGCCGGCATAGAGGCTGTCTGCCCCGGCTTCGCCGAAGAAGGAGTAGTCGTCACCTTCGCCGCCCTCCAGGCGGTCCGCGCCTTTGTGACCGTAGAAGCGGCTGTCGTTACCGCTACCTCCGTAAAGCCGGTCGTCGCCGAGGTTACCGTTGAAGAAGGAGTCATCCCCACTGCCGCCGAAGAGGCCGTCGGCGCCGCTGACACCGGCGAAGCTGTAATCATCCCCATCATCACCAAATATACTGTCGGCGCCTTCACCACCGTCGAACACTCCATCATCTCCATCACCGCCGTAGAGGCGATCCTCGCCGCTGCGCCCGCTGAATCCGGCATCCTCCCCACTGCCGCCGTAGAGGCAGTCGGACCCGGAGTCACCATGGAAGCCGAAATCATTACCACTGCCGCCGGAAAGGCTGTCGGACCCGGTGCCGCCGAAAAAGGATTGATCACCCCCATCGCCGCCATAGAGGCTGTCGGCGCCGTGGAGTCCGAGGAAAGAGTAATCCACCCCACTGCCGCCGAAGAGGCCGTCAGTGCCCCCCCCACCAACGAAGGAGTGATCCGCCCCACTGCCTCCGAAGAGTCCGTTGGTGCCGGCTCCTCCGAAGAACAAGAAATCATCTCCATCGTCGCCGAAGAGGCTGTCGGCGCCGCTGTCACCACGGAACGCTGTATCAGCACCGTCACCACCGAAGAGCGTGTCGGCGCCGCTGTAACCACGGAACGCCGTATCAGCCCCGTCACCGCCGAAGAGCGTGTCGTCGCCGCTTGCGCCGTCGAAACCACTGTCATCCCCACTGCCACCGTAGAGTCTGTCAGCGCCGTGACGTCCACTAAAGATTACATCGTCCCCATCGCCCCCGAAGAGGCGGTCGGCGCCGGATCCTCCGTTGAAAATATTATCGTCCCCAGCGCCACCATAGAGGCGGTCGGCGCCTTCGCGTCCAGCGAAACCGTATTCATCCCCACTGCCGCCAAAAAGGCTGTCGGTGCCTTCGCCTCCGTCGAAACGGCTATCATTCCTATCTCCACCGAAGAGGCTGTCAGCGCCGCTGCCTCCGACGAAAGAGCGATCAGGCCCACCGCCACCGTAGAGACTATCTCGGCCGTCTCCGCCGAAGAAGTGGAGGTCGTGTCCATTTCGGCCGAACAGGCCGTCAGCGCCACTGCCTCCGTAGAAATAGCGATCATTCCAACCGTCGCCGGAGAGATGGTCTCGGCCGTCCCCGCCGTAGAAGTTGCGGTCGTCACCCTTTCCCCCGTAAAGGCCGTCAACGCCGCTGCCGCCGAAAAGGCCGCGGTCCACTGCGCTACCTCCATAGAGCGTGTCTACCCCCGAGTCACCGTAGAGAAGGCTGTCGCGCCCGCTGTCACCGGTGATGGTGTCGTTGGCGAGACCGCCGTAAAGAGCGCGGTCATCGCCCGGACCGCCTGATATCACGTCGGCCCTAGACCCGCCAAAGAGCCCACTGTCGTCGCCGGCCTCGCCAGAAAGTGAGTCGCTGCCGCTGTCGCCGCGCAGCAAGACGTCACCACCCTCGCCGCCGAACAGCTCGTCATCCCCTCGTCCGCCGATAAGCCTATCGGCGTCGCTGTCGCCATAGAGCAGGTCGTCTCCCTTGGCACCATTGAGGCTGTCCGCCCCACTTGCCCCATAGAGCGTGTCCGTGTCGCCGTAGCCCAGAATAGTGTCGACACCACTCCCGCCCGAAAGCGTGTCCGGACCCGGGGTCCCTGGAATGAATGCCACGGCTCATCCCCCCGTTGCTGCGGTTCTGGCGCTTGCAACGAAGAGAGTATCACAGCGGTGGCGGGTGAGTCCCGGCTGGCGACGAATAGCAGGGATGGCGGAAACAGCAGGGGGTGGCGGCCCACCAGTCGCCGCCGTTAGGCACGTTCTGCACGTTAGGCACACCTACCGGCATCCAGATTGCTGGGGCGCCTTTTGCGTGGTCGCGGTCCGCCCGAACCCGCTCAGCTGCTCGACGGCAGCCTGTAGAAGGTCGACTTCTGGCGAGGCCTGTTGAGCGGCCAGACTACGGCACGCAACTGACCCGGCTTTCCGCCATCGCGAAGCGGCTCGTCACACACCAGTGCCACCGCCTCGACCGCAGAGCTGGCCTCGACTTGCCGGGGCTCGACCTTGTCCATGATTCCGCGCTCGAACAGCTGCACGCTGTACGTATCCATCGGCATCTCCTTCTGCTTCCAGGGCAGTGCCCTTGCAGACCGGGATACGCCAGCGCCTGGACACCAGCAACGCACGCACCTGCACGGCCCGGAGCTGGTCGGCCGACTTCACGAAATCGGCTCTGATTCGCACGATGCGCACCGGGGCCCGATTTCTGCGCACTACGCGCGCGAGGCACCACCCCACCGACCACGCCTGCGATAAAGTCACACTGCTTGTGCAAAGATGCCCTATTGGCGTCCTCTCTAGCTCACACATTGACAGCTCGAGGGAACGTGTGAGGGAACGCTTAACGCCTGGATGCGATTTGCGCGGTAAAATCAATATGTTAGGGTGTCAGTTTGGCGTCCCTAGAAGGAGAGAGTTCAAACACTCTGTTTGAAACGCTGGCCGATTGGAACAGCGTTTTGGAGCAGATAGACAGCCATACACCGCCGCCGCCATAGAAGGCTTTCGCCCAAACGGGCGCGCCAAAACACGACATTTCATCCATCGCAGATTATCTGCTGCACCTCAGTCGGGGTGCGGCTTTTTCCATTGTGGGAGACAGAATGAACCCAAACGACCGCCAGCCAGCAACGAAGCCTTTCTCGCTGCGCCTGACGCCCGAAGAGCGTCTGGAGCTTGAGAGACGGGCCGCTGGCATGCCGGTCAGCGCCTATGCCCGGAAAGTTCTCCTGGAGAGCGACGAACGGGCGCGACAGCGGCGCGGGCGCTATCCGATTAAAGACCGGCAGGCCTTGGCGCAGGTCCTGGCCCGCTTGGGTCAGAGCCAACTGGCGCAAAGCCTTAGTGATATCTCAGCCGCCGCCAATCTAGGTGCGTTGCCGCTCAGCCCGGAAACAGACGCTCTTCTGAATCAGGCCGCGCGCGATATCGCCGCGATCAAGGTCATGCTGATGAAGGCGCTGGGGATTCAAGAGTCATGATTCTTGTTGCCAGCCAGCGCGGCGGAGCGAAGCAACTCGGACTCCATCTGCTGAAGACCGAGGACAACGAACATGTTGAACTGCATGAGATCAGGGGATTCATCTCTGATAACGTGACCGGCGCACTGAAAGAGGCCCAGGCTATCAGCCAGGGCACGCGCTGTAAGCAGTTCCTCTTCTCCGTTTCCCTCAACCCGCCGGAGCATGAAAACGTCTCGGTTTCGGTCTTTGAAGCCGCGATACAGGAGATCGAAGAGCGCAACGGCTTGAGCGGCCAACCGCGTGTCGTGGTCTTCCATGAAAAGAACGGGCGCAGGCATGCGCACTGTGTCTGGTCACGCATCGACGCCGAGACCATGACGGCGGCGAACCTGCCCTTCTTCAAACGCAAACTCCAGGACATCGCCCGCGAGATTTATCTTCAGCAGGATTGGCGGATGCCGCGGGGCCTGGTGCAGGGTCAGCCCGCCGATCCCCGCAACTTTACCTTGGCGGAATGGCAGCAGGCCAAACGCATGGGGCAAGAGGCCCGCGACCTGAAAACAATGATCCAGGATTGCTGGGCCATCTCCGACTCCCGCAGCGCATTCGAGCAAGCCCTGAGTGAAAGAGGCATGATCCTGGCAAAAGGTGACCGCCGTGGTCATGTAGCCGTGACCCATGACGGCGAAGTGCTGTCGATTGCCCGCTATGCCGGTAAGAAAGCCAAGGAAGTGCGCGCCAAGCTGGGCGATCCAGCAGCCTTGTCCTCGATTCAGGAGGCCAAAGCTGTGTTGGCAAGAGACATGCGCGCAGCCTTCAAACGCCACAGCCAAGCTGTGCAGGCAGAGAAAGACAGCGACTTGAAAGATTGGGAGCGCCGCCGCGCCGCAACCGTCCAGCGCCACCAGCAAAACCGAAGCGAGCTCCATAGGCTGCAACAGCAGCGGGAGGCGGATGCCAGTCGCTTGCGCTCAGCGCGGTTAAACAAGGGCCTACGCGGTCTCTGGCAGCGCATCACCGGCAACCATGCAAAGATACAGCGCCAAAATGCGCAGGAGGCCCAGACCGCTCGCGAGCGCGATCAGGCAGAACGCCAGCAGATGATAGAGCGGCAGCTTCAGGAACGCCGTGCCTTGCGATGGGACTTGCGGCAGTTGCGAACGCATCATGCTCGAAGCCTTCAAAGTTTACGGCAGAACCGGGACCGGATCACCGCCCGTCTATCGGCAGAGGAAACCCGCACCGAAATACGGCGGACGCGGCGGGCATATCCCGAACCGGAACCCTGAGCGGTGTTCTATGACCGCCTTGCGGCCTTTCGGTTATGAAACTGGCTGATAGGCTGCTGCGCCAGATTCAGTTCCAGCGGATCATCTGTGACATCGAGGCCCATGCTTTCATAGCTTTCCAGCAGATAGTTCACCACGCGTCCCAGAGCATCTGATAGCGGCAGGTCTTCCTCAGCGCTACATTGCCGGGCCAGTGTAAGAATTCTGTCTTCGTCGGGTCCGAACTCATAAGCAATCAGCCGGTCATACCAAGACCACACAAGCCGGTAAGCTTCAATACGGCAGGTTTCGCCGTCTGGAAAGGTTAGAGAGCGGACAGTCGTCCGGAACATTTCTTCGTTTTCACGCTCCACCAAGTAGTTCAGCATAGCCTTAATATACACAATCTTGCCGAGGAAATGCAAAGTTTGCGCACAACTTCTCATCGAAATCGCTCTCCAAAGTCAGCAATTGTTCACTCTTCCAAATCGATGAAGAAGTAATCGAGGTCTTCTCGCAGGAGGCCGCTGAACGTCCACAGATGCAGCGCGCTAATGCGGCGCTGATGCGCAGTCTCTTCGGTGTGTTTGTCATGAACTCCCCTTCCTCACGATGGGATGTCTGGGCGGGAAGCCAAACGGCCAGGACCTTCGATCCCACCGTGCGTTACACAGTTACACAGTAAATTCAATCAATACATGAAACAATCGGAATAATGCAACTTTACTGCCTCTTGTTTCGCTGTTGCCCTCGGTAGCCGCACGTTGTCGCTGATCGATCGTTGCACGGCACCGACATAATGGTCCTCCAATTTTCTCAGCTGGCGATTTCCGGTTGATAACGAAGTATTCACCTGATTGATGTGTTTCCATTTTAGTGATCAACTATTATAAGTGATGTGTTGAATGCGCCAGCATCCGACCAGGTTTAGAACCCTGTCAGACGACTCGGCCTTCGGGCCGGATTGCGCCGAGATAAGGCCGCAAGGCACGAATAAGGCGCACCTTCGTCTGAAGGGTTCTAAGGTCCGGCCACCAGGCGAAAGGGCGAGAGATGAAGGAACCCGGCGACGACGAAGCCGAGGCAGGAGATGAACTCCCCGCTGTGCCGCTGTCCGAGTTGATGCGGATCGGTTATGCTTATCTCTCTATCACGGATCACGACTTGCGCCGCGAGGTTCTGCACGCGGTCGAACGCGCTGGCGGTCTTCATGCCCGCCGCACCAGGAACCCTCATTGACCCCATCCCAGTGTCTATCCTCTCTGCAAGCCCTGTAGATGGTCATGACCGAGACGCCATAGCGATCCGCCAGCACCTCTGCGCTGGCGATCTTGGATTTCATTTGCTGGCGTACGGCAAAAACCTGACAGGGCTTCAGCGCCGGTCTGCGCCCCAACTGCACACCACGCCGCCGCGCGGCTGCCAGTCCGGCCCGCGTGCGTTCGGCAATCATCTTGCGCTCCATCTGCGCCAACCCGGCGATGATGTGAAAGGCGAACTCGCCGAAGGCCGTGGTGGTGTCCAGCTTTTCTGTCAGCGACTCGAAATGTATGCCGCGGCTCGACAATCCATCCAACAGCTCAATCAGATGCGCAACGGAGCGTCCCAGCCGGTCCAGCTTCCACACCACGAGCATGTCGCCGGGCTCCAGCGCCGCCAGTGCCCGGACCAGCTCGGGGCGGTTTCGCAGAGCGCCTGAAAGGCCGTGATCGGCATAGATGTCCTCGCAGCCTGCCGCCTTCAGCGCGTCGAACTGCAAATCAAGCGTCTGATCCTCTGTGGAAACCCTGGCATAGCCAATTTTACGCGGCTGCATGACGCACCTCCGGGAGCCGTCTCACTCCAGATTTATTGTCTTGATTCAATAAGTTGACCGGAACGTCTCCGGTTTATCAGAAAGGACCCTTTTCGAGGGATCGCCTGAGGCGACCGAACTAAGTATTCCTTTCAGTAAATGCGCAAGAAAAACTCCCGCATCTTCATTTCGCGGACATCATATTACTTTTACATACAAATTGCAACAAAAACCGTCCTTTCTGTTAGATGAGTACAGACGCAGGAAAATCAAGAGCGACGATAATCCCCGCACCGGAGCCGGTTTAGTCAACATGGCAGAAAGGGGAAACCCGCGATGGAACTCGATACACTGAAGAGCACTTTCCAGTCCGCCCGTGGCAAGGTCATTGCCGGTGGCCTCGCGGCGATGGTCGTGCTGTCTCCCATGGCGATGACCGCACCGGCCTATGCCGAGGATGCGAAGCCGTCGACGCAGGTCGCTGAGACCGTGACGGCGACATCGCCGCACGAGGCCGGGCGCGTGATGTTTGCCGACATTCGTGGTAAGAGCGAAGGCTTCGTCGGTGATGCTCCGGCTATGGCATCATCAGGGCGTGTCTCCGTAATCGTGTATGGTGGCACCGATCCGATCCTCCGGTCTGTCTACACGGCAGCCCAGGACTATGCCGCCTCCGGACCGGGAAGGGATATCTACTTTCTGCAGGCCGATGACAACGACAACGACCTCAACACGGTGAACATAGAAGTATGGAGCAATGGCTGGAGGCACCGGACCATAGTCGTAGAGAACGCCAACCATGCGAAATCACAGGACTTTGCTGATCTTACATCACGTGCAAAGCAACACATGGATGGCGCGCGAAGCGAACATCTAGCCCAGTTATCTGACCCTCAATTCGCATCAGCTGAATTGAACTAGCTGGTCTTAGCTCGCCTAGACTGTGTTGAAGTCGGGCGGGGTGTGCAAGTCGGCCACGACGGTCTGTTTCTGAACTTCTTCAGGGTCGGAAGACTCCCCTCTGTGTGCCTTCTCAAACTTGTCGGAAATGCTGGCGGTCATGAAGGGAGGCTGTGTAATCTCCTTGGCTGTAGATGTTGTCCGGCTAGAACCCGGATCTGAATGAAGAAAATCAGGAGAAGCATCACTGACCGCAATGGGTGCCTCCACTTCTTGTAGCGACGCGCCTTCCTTTAGCGACATGAGTTCGTCTTGTTCCGTTTCCCCTCTACCTCTTGCTTCCAGAAGCTTTTGACTCAGTTCAATTGAAGTAGAGGCGTCCGCGGTGACCTGCTTTGAAGTTCTGTCGCTAACGCTTGCCGTAACCGCCTCTAATTCTTGAACAGACGGATCGTTCCCTAACCGATCAATTTTCTTAGTAAGGCCTTCACGTTCTTCCTTCAATTGGTCCAGATCATCGCCATAGTCGCTGATTCTTGTCTTTAGGTCTTGCTCCTGCGCTTTGAGGTCACGAATACGATCCCGTTCCTCTTGGGCGGCCCGGTCCAAAATGCCTGGATCGGCAAGATACTCTTCAATGGAGATCCCAAGCGCTTTGAGACGGGCCGCGTGCTCTGGGTTGTTCTCGGGATCAAACTCATCGCCATCGCGCAGGGCAATCAAGTCGTCGATCTCACTGAGTCTTGCATTGGCTTCCTTCACCTCAATCTGGACGTGGGACAGGTCTGCTCTCAGCGCGTGAATTTCTTTTTCGTACCATTGGATTTGGCGATTGATGTCGGCCAGTTGCCGGAGCATCTCGTCGATGATCGCCTTTTGAGTCTGGCGCTCCTTTTTCGACTTCCCGCCCGCAGCGCTGGTGCCGCTGGCGTTCACCTGATTCATCCGCAGCCCGGCGATAGAGCTTTCGTCAGACCCGGACTTAACCGCATAGTTGTGTGCTTTCAGTTTGAGTTCATCCCGATGCTCTTTGCCGGGATCACGCGTATGCGCTTGATCCGCCTCAGTCGTTCGGTCTTCATGAGCTGATTCCTGGCCGGTCAATGCACCAAGCCGCCCGATGCCAAAGGCGGAACCCAGAAAATCACGTTCCCCCAATTCCTTCGCAGCCTCCTGAAACTCCCGTATCCGCTGTTCGTTCACAGCCATTTTCAGTCCCCACAGTTGTCATTTTTTCAAGTGCAGCCGCTTTTTTGCTGCAGCGCACAGTCCCTGTTGACAGTACTATCGCATAGAATAGTTAATGATTATGTAAAATTGCATCAAATACAGTTCATATTTTATTAAACTTGTTTGTATTTAATGGGAGAGTGCCGCCTGAATGGTTTGGGCTGCTGGAACTTCTTTTGGAATAATCAACGGAAACATGGACGGCAAAGACTCCAATACACCAACCACCACATCCCGCGCCGTTCCGGCCCGGCTGGTGCCGCAGGGCGGCAGTTCCGCGACAGGCAAGGAGCGCGTGGTTCTAAACGCCTGAACATATCGAAACACTCTGTCAGTTAAAGGCAGAGTCCGGGATGGGGCCCCAGGCCATGCTTCGCGGCGCGTACGATAAGCCGCCGGGACTGAATGCCCGCATGGTTACGAGCTGGATCGAGGGCAAAGCCAAAACAGCCGATCCCGACCACCTGCACTATGTCCTCAGCCGATGGCACGATGTTCCTGATCGCTCGGAACTGAGAGCGGACCTCCACCCTGGCGTTCTGCGCCGCCAGCGTTACCGCAGGCCGCGCATCGCGCTCACCGAAGAACGTCTTGCCTTTCTCAAAGCGGAACGGGTCCGCACGGGCATCGGGCCGACCCGCCTGCTGAAGTTCGCTGACGACGTCCCGCACGGCCTCAACGCCAACATGCTCACGAACTGGCTGATGGGCCAAAACAGCAAGGTCCGCGAAGATCACTACGCCTATGTCCTGGATCTCTGGGCCAGCCTGCCGGACGCCTAGACGATCACGTCGTTGTTGATCATCTGGTTGACGCCGTTCCAGGTCACGCCTTCAACAACGGCGATCTCGACGAAACCACTCTGGTCGCCGTCTTGATTGATCAGGACCGTTGTGTCGGTACCATCATCGGTGATGCTCACAAAATCGATGATGTTGTCGACGCCCTCGGTATAGAAGCCATCCAGAACATCGCTGATATCAAGCTTGTCTTCACCGCGAACAAAATCCGTGACCGTATCCGCGCCGCTGCCAAGCTCGCTCGACATAAACTCAAAGGTATCGTCGCCCGCACCGCCGGTCAGGATGTCGGCATGCTTGCCGCCGCGCAGAACATCATTGCCGTCTTGCCCGGACAGGCGGTCGATCCCGTTGCGGCCCCAGAGTTGGTCATCGCCATCATGCCCCCAGATCCGGTTGGCGTTCTCGTCTCCGCGCAGTTTATCGTCGTACACTGAGCCCTGGATGTTCTCGACAGAGACATAGCTGTCACCGTCCGCTTCCCCTAGGTTTCGGCTGGTCACGGCCATGTCAACGACTACGCGCCCTGCTGCTTGAGTATAGCTGGCCCGGTCCATGCCATCGCCGCCATCCAGAAGGTCTGCACCAACCCCGCCCCAGAGCAGATCGTCGCCTTCCCCCCCGTAGAGCCGATTGTCTCCATCATTGCCATACAGGCGGTCGTCAAATTCCGAACCTTGAAGGTTCTCGACGGAGACATAGGTGTCGCCCGCTGCATCGCCGTCATTGTCGCCGGGGTCCGCCAGACTGGCCGTTACAGCTGCCGAAGCATCCTCATAGTCTGCAGTGTCACTGCCTGCACCGCCGTCCAGGGCATCTGCACCAGCGCCGCCGGAGAGGACATCATCGCCATCGCTGCCGCTCAGCCCGTTATCGCCCGCATTGCCGATGAGCGTGTCACCGAATTCCGAGCCCAGGAGATTCTCGACCGAGATGTAGCTGTCTCCCGCCGCTTGGCCGGTATTGACCGACGCATCCGTGAGGCTTACGACGAGACCTTCATTGGACCCTGTGTAGTCTGCCGTATCGCTCCCATCGCCGCCGTTCAGCACATCCGCGCCGGAATCACCGCGCAGAATGTCATCCCCGGCCTGTCCATACAGGCGGTCGTTGCCCTTGCGGCCCCAAAGGAGATCATCCCCCTTATAGCCCCAGATCCGATTGTCCTCGTGATCGCCCCGCAGCTTGTCATCGTATTTGGTGCCCTGCAGGTTCTCGATGGAGATGTAGCTGTCACCTTCCGCTTCGCCCAAATTGCGGCTCGTGACGATCATATCGACGGTCACGCGCTCTTCTGCTTGGGTGTAGGAGGCGCGGTCAATCCCTTCACCACCGTCGAGAACGTCCGCGCCAATTCCACCCCAAAGGAAGTCATTTCCATCACCGCCATAAAGTTCGTCCTGCCCGGCGTCCTCAAACTCATCAGCGTACCAGTACTCATCCAGTTCATCACCGTAGATTCGGTCATCTCCTGAGCCACCCCAGATGATATTGTCTGAACCGCCGCCCCAAAGCTTGTCATCAAATGCTGAACCCTCCAAATTCTCGATGTTGGTAAAGTAATCTCCCTCCGCAGTCCCTTTGTTGGACCCATCGTTTGTAAGATTGACCTCAACAGCGCCTGTGCTGTACGCGTAAGAGGCAGTGTCTCTGCCGTCTCCGCCATTCAGTGAATCCGCGCCTGCACCACCAAACAGCAAATCGTCACCATCACCCCCACGAAGCAAATCGTCTCCACCAAGACCTACCAGGGTGTCATTCCCCCCATAACCTTCGATCAGTTCATTCTTGGCTGTTCCACCGAGGTCCTCCGCTGTGTTCGTCCCTTCGACTGCATGACCCATCAGATCGCCGATAGATATAGTCACGTCGTCAAACTGGACCTGCTCGACATCGTGGAGCATGTCGAAATCGCCACCGTACTCAAAGGATTTTGACTGAACTGAAAATGAAGACCATTGCCCGCGAATTGCAAATTCTGTCGATAGGCCATTGACGACGACGGTGTCTTCTCCTTCATCACCGTAAATAGTATTTCTTCCGACCCCAGCACTAATGGTATCGTTCCCCGTTCCTCCGTATATTGTATCATGTCCCTCTCCCCCGGACACTGTGTCGTCTCCAGCCCCTCCATACAGCCTATCACTGCCACCTTCTCCAGCCAGTACATCATCCCCGATTCCTCCATAGATCCGATCCGCGCTTTCACTACCTACGGCAATATCATTACCACTATGCGCATAATACTCTCGATAGGCATTATGAATTCCCAGATCGATATAGTCATCACCTGCCGTTCCATTGTATTCACTTGGAAATGTCGCGACAGTAAAATCATTAACCTCGACAGCTATAGATGGATTATCTACCGGTATAGACGCAGCGGTATCAATCCATTGCATACCACTCTCGCTTTGGAGTAACAGGCGCGCGTGGCTCAAATACTCAATGCGATGCTCGTCAGAAACGTGAGAATATGAATATTGATAATTTTCTTTGAATAATATTGATCCATATCCACCTATATCTAACCGCACATCTCCTTTATAATAATCAACATCTCCATTTGCAAAAGTAACAGTGTGTGAGTAATTAATGCTCTCAACGCTAAATGCTAAGTCAGAGCCTTTTACATTCACAGGCAATACGATACTGTTAATAAACTGCCTTGAGAACATCACGTCATCACCGCCACTATAGTGCACTGTAACGTCACCAAGGTCAGTATAGCTTTCAGGCATGTAGAAATTATCATCCCCGGTACCGCTAAAGATTGGGATATTTGTAAATTCATAGGAAGATAGACCTCCTATCAAGAAGTAATCATCTCCGAAGTCCGTTCCAACTATAGAAACGCCGGTTTTCTTTAGCGATCCATCATTCAAGCGCTCCGCTACCCCATCAGAACCTCCCGAACCATCCGAAATAGTCATGTTTTGCAAATCGAAGGTGAGACTGCTCCCGAACTTGCTGTAGTCTAAAACGATGTGGTTTTCGTAGCTTCCAGGCTCCGTCGTAATAAACGTACTCCCAAGTGTCTCAATTAGAAAATGTGCATGGTCTCCTTGAGTAATGAAAACCTCAATATCTTCCGCACTCGTCTCACTCTCTGTATTATCTATATCAGATACAACATGGATTTCTTTCCCTGCGGAGGCGCTGAAATTTCCATCAAGATATACCGTGTCGCTTCCATTGCCTCCATCAATTGATAGTGTATTTTCTCCGGTCAGGAAAAAATGATTATCTTCATTTGTGCCGATAATTCTACTGATATTATGCGCAACATCTGTATCACCGAATCCGTCAGTTATCTGAAGTGCGTCTGAGCCAGCATCCTCGGAAACGATTATGCTGCCTTGACCTCCGGCCAGCCCGTCTTTGCTATAGTCCGCTGTGTTACGGCCTGTCCCTCCAAGAAGGAGGTCATTTCCCGCACCGCCCCTCAGTGTGTCGTCGCCATCTCTGCCGTCCAGCAGGTCAGCACCTGTCGTGCTGGTAACTGTGTCGGCGCCTGCCCCCCCGACGAAGTAGATCTTGGCAGGCGAAACGCCGCCTTCGCCAGGAAGGGGTGAGAGCAGGGATAAGTCAGTCTGAATGCTTTCCCGCGCAGCAAACACGACGCGCTCGATGGTGCTTGAGGCCGCCTGCCCGAAGCCCTGCGAAGACATCGCGCTCTCGGCCGCTATCCGGTCCCCTGTGGTGGATAACACAGATGAGAGAAGCGCGGCGCGCGACACATCGGCGTTGTGGTCCGTGGTTCCGGTCAGCAGATCCCAGGAGTCATCGGAGAGATTGACGCTCAGCGTCCGGTTCTGCGGCACGTTGGAATAGGTCAGCACGCCCGCCAGCGCCTCCGTGCCATTCGCATCGCTCTGCAGGACCTCGTTGAGTGCAAGCTGCCCGGCGAAATGGACAAAGACCTTGCTGATATCCGTTGCAAACTGCTCGACGGTGCTGTCATCACCCGCAACCGTCAGCACAGCGCCCAGATCGTTCGCATCGTCATACAGCGCCCGAATGCCCGTATCTCCGAACACCCGCGTCCCCTCATCAATAGCCGAATAGGCAATCGTCTGCCTTAGTATGCCGGAATAGTTGCCGTCCGTGTTCAGCGATCCCTGAATCACATCCTTGAACCCGATGCTCTCGGCAAAATCGTTGTCAAACATCACCGGCCAGAAATGCTGGCCCGATGCGCGCCAGGTCGAGGACGATACGTCATCCTCCTGCGCGAACAGACGGATCGCGAGCGCGGCCATATCGTGCCGCGCTACGCCCGCGCTCAGATATCCGGGCAGGTTCACATCATCGCCCAGATCATAATTGTTCTCGGTCGTTATCTGGCCGCCGCGCAGCGCCGTGAGAATTTCCCCTTCGATCGCGTGCGACTGCATGCCTTCATCAAACAGGTCCGGTGCCCAGGGGGCATTGCCCTGATACACTAAACTCCGCAACGCAGGGTTATAGCTCTGCGAAGCCACTGAGGAGGTTTCAAAGACCTCTTCCGCCGCCGCTTCGAAGGGCATGTTGTCAAAGAGATAGCCGTCTCTGTCGTAAACACGTCCGACCAGACCGGCCAGCCCGCCGCCCAGGGAATGGCCCGTCAGCTCAATATTTGCCGTACGGGGATCGACTCGACTGCCGCCATTCCGATCTGCCGCCACCTCATTGTAGAAAGCAAAGGCCCACTCTGCCTGGTTATCGGTCACGTCGCCCGCACCGATCACCCAGCCATTGACGATATCTCCGCCGCTGACCAATCCGGTAGGATCATCCGTGCCACGGTAGGATATGATGCTTTGGGTGCCGTAATCATAGGCAACAGCATAAAACCCTGTGCCCTGATCAACGTCTCCGCCAAGTGCTATTGTTGAGTTCGTTCGAATTTTTGCACTACCAATTCGAGTATTGATAGTCGCAGATAGTCCATCAATCCCCGAGTTATAGCCCCTGTTATAGGAATCCATCGCCAGTATGGCGTACATTGTCTTATCGTTAATACTCATTATTCTTGTCCCTGCTTGAACCTAATCAGGTCTGCTAGCCTTCCGCGCTCCTGCATTGGAAGGTTTCGCCAGTTATCGGTAATTTCTTCCTTGAAATTCTTTGGCAGGTACGTCTCCACAACGCCCCACGTCACCGGGTCATCGGTCATCTCAACGGTGATGCTCTCTATCCGCACACCGTCGCCAAACAGTTCATCCATGCGGTTTTCCGTGACTTTGTAGACCCGGTCCCAGATCTTCGTGGAGTAGCCCTTTCCGACGCGCTCAATCGTCAGAATGTTCTCAACGCTCTTCGGATCGTCGGGATCGGTGAAGGTGACGAGCTGCGGGTAGTTCGGGTAGCGTGTCGGGTCCAAGGTCGCCTTGGCGTCTTTGAGGTCGCTATAGAACTCCGCTCCTTCGAGTGTGAAGGCTGGCGGCCCCCTGAACGTCGCCGTCACTTCCGGATAGGAATCAGGGGTGATCAGCGCGAACAACACCCCGCGTTCGCCCAGATCGACGGCGACCGCTTCGCCGCGCATCTTGTGGGATGAATGATATGGGTGAGGCGTGTATTCGGGCCGCGGCTTGAACGTGACCTCTACCTCCCTCACAGCGGACCCGGACTTAAGCCCCTCAGGCGTGTCCACATTGACCGTTATGCGGTAACGCCAGCTATAGACCGTCTCCTCCGTCAATTCACTCATGGCGACAGCCGCTCCGCAGACAAGCAGAGCAAACAGAACAGCTATAATACCTCTCATTGAATCCCCTTACAAAGTACACAGTATCAATAACTCTTTTACAATCTACGCAATACACCTGATAATGCGCAATCTGTTCATCGAAGAGCTGGTTTTCATTTATTTAGCTATCTACACTCATAGATAGCAGACTGTCAAATATTTGCGATTTTCTATGTTGAATGAAGGCGTTAGACTAGCTTGTCCAAGGCAGTTGATCTTCCACTCCGGATCTCCCGTACGTTGTAGCAATGATGCCAACAGGACAGCGGACGCACCCAGGCACTATGCAAGACGACCGGCTAGACAGGAGGATCACCTGAACCGGGACGATCCTTCAGCGCACCGGCGTGCCCCTCCGATATTGCCGTCAACCCCTTCGTACTACTCAAGGCTGCCGACCCGCTCCGGTCTCCACTACGTTTGGCGCTCCAGCCCCGTCGTCTGTGGTACATCTTCTCCATGAGAGGGTCCTTTCCGATGACCGCAAGATGTGTGCTGTAGTACAGCACCATCTTAGCTCACTGCGCTGCGCTTGTTCGGCAAGGGGGCCCGCTGCGCGCCCCCGTTGCATCCCCCCGGTGTCAGCCGCGACGAGAACACATAGCGACTCGTGTTTACATCATCTGGTCGTACTATCAACTGACCTTCAGACAACTGGACCAATCTATCGCCGCTGAACTGCACCCAAACGGTCTACAGCACCCAGAAACCATGGCTCATCCCGTCAATTCCCAGTAACCTGCTAAGCACGCGCCTAATCCTTTTCCCAATTTGGATGACTGCTCCAGCCGCACGATCCACATGTCTGATAATATTCTCCGTCAGGCTCGATATAAATGTCAAAGTGCGATCTGATATCTTTTGAAGCGCAGCGAGGGCATGTGTCAGAGCCATCAAACTTGGATCGGATAAGTAATTCGAGGTAGCTCTCAAATAGCGATCCGCAGGCACGCAAAGCTATTGAAGAAACGGTTTTATTCGCGTTTCTATTGTGCGTAAGCCAATTCACAAGCTGCCAGGTTTTTTCTGATGCTGTCTTCAGATACTGGCGTAGAGTCTTATTTTGTGCCCCGGCACAGAGTTGCCCGATAATGAGCTCGCTCCATAGTTTAAAGTCGGCCTCTTTCGGCTGTTCATCGGCGGTTTCAATTTCAACTCTTCGTCTCATCAAGGAGATAAGGCTCAGCAAAGCCTCTCTAAGTTGCATGCCTACAGACTGATAGTCTTCGACCTCAATTCCTTTCTCATGTTTGTCGCCAGCTTGATTCAGACGTCGGATAACTTCATCAAAAGGGTCTGAAGAATCAGGCCGCTGGTTATTACTACGCAGCCTCATCATCAGCCCAATGTGAAATGAGAGTGTGTAATCCATACTTGGAAAGAGGCGTTGAGAGTATAGATTTGTCATATTCGTTAGGACCCACCACCGGTCTTGGTCCGTGGTAACATCCCAGATCTCATACGCATCGCCCAGGACGTACTCTGTCTTTATTTTTTCGACATGTTTTACCAATTCCCCTGACGCTTGTCCTTGAACGTAGTTCGCAATATCGTTTTCAGAATGGAAATCTCGAATTGGGCTGTACCTTTCCATCTCTTCAGGTGGAAGAGGATGATCATGAAAAACGCATTCGCCTTCAATCGGCGCTTCGCCAATCGACTCGTGCGATGAATCTTCTCCCGCCTTCTCATTAGAGTTCTTCCCTGTCACAGCATACCTCCAAATTCTCAAGCTTTGTAGTAAGCCTCCCGTTTCTGTGCATAGGATAGTTTCATTCTATCCTACAAATGCTCCTTTACTAATTATTGCAAGACTATGAAGTAAATCCTGATATATTGCACAGAAATACTTGTCCTGTGGACAAACGTGGCTTGCCGGTCTGGCCTTTCGTCACTTAACCTTGCCCGGATCGCTGTTCAACTGGCCTTGACGCTCCACGCAAACTCTTAGGGGCAAGCCCCTCGGCGCGCTTCAGGAGAAATAGACGGTCTCCCGAGGCTCCGCGTTCGCCTGTGGCTCACTTGTGCGCCCGCCGTCGATTTATCCTTCCGCTTGCACACCCCGTTCTCGCCGAAGGGCAGGGTTGCAGGGCAACCCCTGTCCAATTTCAAGAAGGGATAATGGATGATGCCTCCGCGCATTGATACCGCCTTTGCTGCCAAGGCACAAAACTACTGGACATTTTTGTCATTTTATACCATTATAGGTTGCATATTGCCACATTTGTATCTTTCTCGAACAGACCGCACTTTGCCTGTCCGCCCGCCTTTCGCCCAGGTCGGCGGGCTTTGCCGTCTTCAATCACCAGCCAAGGAAGAGAAGCTATTGCCGCTGCGCACCTGCGCGCGGACGAAAGGACTCGTTGCGTTAAGCCATGCCTGCCGACCTCGAAAAGTACCGCGCCTATCTGGACGGGCTCAATCTCGATGCGGCACAGCAGGCGGCTCTTATCCACAGCCTGTGGGACGTCATGGAGAGCTTTGCCGACCGGGCTTTCGGGCTGCATCCGGCGCAGCAGGTCCCGGCTATGGAACGCGAGGAGGATTCACCCGCAGAGGTGCTTCGGGTAAAATGGATCACGACACAGGCATTCGAGCAGGAAGCAGGGGCCTCCCAGCGCCGGAAAGGCAGGACCCATGACCAGGATTAAGGATCAGGACGCCGTCGTCTATTGCCGCGTTTCCAGCGTCAAGCAGGTGCGCGAAGGCCATGGGCTGGGCTCGCAGGATACCCGCTGCCGGGAGTACGCCGCACATAAGGGCTATACCGTAGCCCAGAGTTTTCATGACGAGGGCGTTTCAGGTGGTCTGATCGACCGCCCCGGTATGCAGGCCATGCTGGCCTTTCTGCGCAAACACCGTAGGCACCGCGAGCATGTTGTCATCATCGATGATATCAGCCGTCTGGCTCGCGATCTTGAGGCGCATATCCAATTGCGCACAGAGATCGGGGCCGCTGGCGGCAAGCTGGAGTCTCCGTCTATCGAGTTTGGCGAGGATTCCGACAGCGTGCTGGTCGAAAACCTGCTGGCCAGCGTCTCACAACACCAGCGCCAGAAAAATGCCGAGCAAACCCGCAACCGCATGCGTGCCAGGGCCAGTAGCGGTTACTGGGTGTTTCAGCCGCCTGTTGGCTATCGCTTCGAGCGGGTCAGTGGTCATGGCAAGATGCTGGTACGTGACGAGCCGCTGGCCTCCATTGTCACGCAGGCGCTGGAAGGCTTTGCCTCTGGCCGTTTTGAGACCCAGGCCGAGGTGAAGCGCTTCTTGGAGTCGCACCCGGAATATCCCAAGACCGCCAAGGGCGATGTCCGCGCCCAGCATGTCGCCGACATGCTCAGCCGTCAGCTCTATGCGGGCTACATGACCTTGCCCGACTGGAACCTGCCACTGTGCAAGGCTCAGCATGAACCACTAATCAGTCTTGAGACACATGAGCGCATTCAGGAACGTCTGACGGAAGGCGCGAAGGCACCGGCACGCCCGGATCTGAATGCCGACTTCCCCTTGCGCGGTTTCATCCTGTGCAACGACTGCAATAAGCCCCTTACGGCTTGCTGGTCGCAGGGCAAGGCAAAAAAGTACGCCTACTATCTCTGTCCGACTAAGGGCTGCGCCAGCTACCGAAAGTCCATTGCGAAGGATAAGCTGGAGGGCGAGTTCGAAGCACTCCTGCATCGCCTGCGGCCCTCAGAGGCCCTGTTCAGGCTCGCCAAAGCCATGCTCAGCGATCTTTGGGATATCCGGCTGGCGCAGTCGGCAGACTCCACAAAGGCGCTCAAGGGCAAGCTGGCGCGCGTGGAAAAGCAGAGCGAACAACTCCTCGACAGAGTGGTTGAGGCCAGCAGCGTGTCAGTGGTGCAGGCTTATGAAGCCAGGATTGCCAAGCTGGAACGCGAAAAGGCCCTGATGCGCGAAAAGCTCTTCGGCACGGCCAAACCGCTGCACAGCTTCGAGAAAACCTTCGAACACGCCATGAGCTTTCTCGCAAACCCCTGGAAAATATGGGCTTCCGGTGAACTCGACCTCAAGAGAACGGTGCTCAGACTGGCCTTTGCCGAGCGTCTACCCTACTGCCGAAACGAGGGACTTCGAACACCGACCATCGCCGCCCCATTCAAGGCCTTAGGCGAGATTCACAGCGGCATGTGTGAGATGGCGTCCCCTAGGGGATTCGAACCCCTGTTGCCGCCGTGAGAGGGCGGTGTCCTAGGCCTCTAGACGAAGGGGACCTGGGCGAGAGGCGCTATATAGCGAGCGGACCTGGCGGCTGCAAGGGCTTTGACAGGGCCGCGGGGCGAATTCGGTAGAGGACGTGGCGCTGCAAGGGATGGCCGTCGGCCAGCTTGGGGTGCAGGAAGTCGCCCGAGGGGTCGCGGGTCATGCCGATGCGCTGCATCACCGCCTGAGAGCGCTGGTTCGGGACGGCGGTGAAGGAGACGATCTCCGTCAAGCCCAGCCGGGTGAAGCCGTCGGACAGGGAAAGGCGGGCGGCCTCGCTGGCGTAGCCCTTGCCCCAGGCATCGACGATCAGGCGCCAACCGATCTCCACGGCGGGCGTGAAGGGGGCCTCGAAGCCGACCCGCATCAGGCCGACGAAGCCGAGGAAGCGGCCGGAGGTCTTTTCTTCGAGGGCCATCCAGCCCAAGCCCTCTTCGACCAGGCTGCGCTGAGCGGCCGACATCTGTCTTTCTGTCTCGGCGCGGCTGTAAGGTCTTGGGAAGTGCTCCATGACGCGCGGATCGGCGTTCATTGCGGCGAAGGGCTCCAGGTCCGCCTCGCGCCAGAAGCGCAACAGCAGGCGGTCGCTTTCGAGATGCATCTTCCTCTTGTCCTCTGGGCTCGATCCGATGACCCATCACCGTCATGGCGAGGAGCGTGAGCGACGAAGCCATCTAGAGGGTCCGAACGATCGGAGATGACCCTGGATCGCTTCACGTGCGTTCGCGATGACGGCGAGGAGTGCTTGGCGGCGCTTATAGTGTAGGTGCCAAGGGTGGCGCCAGTGGCCTCTTGGTGACGCCCGTTACACCTCCCTCAAGGCCCTGCGCGAGATCTTGCCCACCGGGCTGAGAGGCAGAGCGTCTACGAAGGCGACCTGGCGCGGCTTCTTGTAGTCGGCGAGATTGTCCCGGCAGAGGGCCACCAGCGCCTCAGGCGTCACCGTCATGCCCTCCTTCACCACCACGAAGGCCTTGATCGCCTCGCCCCACTCGGGGTCGGGGACACCGACGACGGCGCATTGGGCCACGGCAGGGTGGCGGTAGAGAACGGCCTCCACCTCCTTTGGGTAGACGTTGAAGGCGCCGGTGATGATCACGTCCTTCTTGCGGTCGACCAAGTAAAGAAAGCCCTCCTCGTCGCGCCGCGCGAGGTCGCCGGTCATGACCCAGCCCTCGACCAAGGTCTTGGCCGTCTCCTCCGGCAGATCCCAATAGGCCGCCATGTTGTTGGTCGAGCGCACCGCGATCTCGCCGACCGCGCCGTCCGGCGCCTCGCAGCCCTCCTCGTCCAGCAATCTCAGCGCCATGGTCATCACCGGGCGGCCGCAGGAGCCAAGCCGCGGCCCGCAGCGGGTCTCCTTCTCCAGATGCTCGGCCGGGTGCAGGATCGTGGTGATCACCGGCGCTTCGCTCAAGGTGTAGACCTGGGTGAAGATCGGGCCGAAACGGGCCAGGGCCCGGCGCAGCAAGGGCACCGGCATGGGCGCCGACGCATAGAGAAAACGCTTGAGGCTGGCGGCATCGTGGCTGCCGTCGTCGGCCTCCAGCAAACGCTGGATCATGGTCGGCACCATGTAGGTGTAGGTGACCCGATGCCGGTCGATGTCCTGCCAGACAGCCGAGGGGTCGAAGCGTTCGCGCAGGATCTGCGTCGCCCCTTGGGCATACCAGGCGGCCCACATGAAGTTGAGCCCGTGCGAGAGGTGGCCCAAGTGCAAGGCGACCTCGTCCGCGGGGATCGCCAGTTCGCGCAGCACGTCCAAGTGGATGGCGAGAATGCTCTCGGCCGTATGCACGATCCCCTTGGGCCGGCCCGTAGTGCCGCCGGTATAGCGCAGCAAGAGGGGATCGTCGGGCCGATGCGGACGCCGCACCGCCGGCCCGTCGCCCTTTGCCACCACGTCCTCGTAACGATCCCGGCCATCGCCCTCGCCGACCACCAGGATCCTCGCAAGTGAGGGCACCTCCCGGCGTCGCGCCTCGATCTCGCCCGCCAGCTCCGGACCGCAGATCAAGACCCGCGGCCGGCAATCGGCGACGGCGTAGAGCACCTCCTCGCGGTGGAAACGGATGTTGAGCGGCACCTTGACTAGGCCGGCGTGCAGAATGGCGATCTCCGAGACGATGAAGGGAATGGCGTTGGGCAGCACCGTTGCAACCCGCTCGCCCGGCGTCAGTCCGGCCGCCAGGAACCAGCGGGCCAGGCGGTTCGCCTGCGCGTCGACCTCGGCAAAGCTGGCACTGCCGGCATCGTCGATGAAGGCGGTCTTCTCCGGCACGCGGCCCAGCGGGCGTTCCAGCAAGGCCAGGAAATCGATGCCGGGCGGGGTTTGAAAGGCCATGGCCTAGCCGTCGCTGGGCCGACGTTTGCGGGCCAGAAAGGCGGCGATGCCGTCGCGCGCCTCGGCCGATTCCATGACCAGGGAAGCCAGCGCCCGCTCCAGCCGCTGGCCGCTCTCCGGCGGGCCGCGCAGACCTTCGCGGATGCAGTCCAAGGTGTAGCGCACCGCCGTCGGAGAGCGCTGGGCGATGCGGCGGGCGAGCGCCATGACCTCCTCGCGAAAACTCTCCTTCGGCCAGACGTGGTTCACCAGGCCCAGCCGCCAGGCCACCTCGGCCGGAATGGGGTCGCCGGTCAGCAGGTACTCGGTCGCGATCCCGGCCGGGATCAGGCGCGGCAGGCGCTGGGTGCCGCCGCCGCCGGGGATGTGATCGAGCGCGATTTCCGTCTGCCCCAGCTTGGCGTCCGCGCGGGCGAGGCGCAGATGGCAGGCCATCGCCAGTTCGGTCCCGCCGCCGTAGGCATAGCCGTGGATCGCCGCAATCACCGGCTTGGGCGAGCGCTCGACCTGCTCCAGGCCCCACTGCCAGGCCTCCATGATGAGGTCGCCCTTGAGCGCATCGAAGGTCAGCATCTCTCCCATGTCGCCGCCGGCCGAGAAGGCCTTGTCGCCGGCACCCTCGATGACCACGACGCGAAGGTCCGGATCCTCGCCGATTTCCACCACCATCTCCCCGAGCCGCCGGATCATAGCGGTATCCATGGCGTTGCGCACCTCGGGACGGTTCAGGGTCAAGACGGCGACAGCGCCCTCGTCGCGGCGCAGGATGATCCGAGAGTCTGCCGTCATCGCACCTGGGCCTCCTCTTCGCGCCCAAGCAGGCCGTAACGCTCGGCGAGCTGGCGGGCGACCAGCACCCGGTCGTTCTTGCCGGCGCCGTTCAAGGGAATGGCCTCGACAATCTCTATGCGGCGCGGGTGAGCGTAGGCGGGTCCGTTTTGCAAGGTGAAGTCCTTCAAACTCTCCGGCGTCGTGGCACCGGACGCGCGCAGCATCACCAGTGCCACCGGAACCTCGCCCTTGATGGCGTGGGCCACGGGGACGACGCAGGCGTCCACCACGTCGGGATGGCTGAGCAGCAGGTCCTCGACCTCCTTGGGATAGATGTTCTCGCCGCCCGAATTGAACATGTCGTCGGTGCGGCCGCGGAAATAGAAGAAGCCGTCGCCATCCTTCTCAAAGAGGTCGCCGGTCTTGAGCCAGCCGTCGACCAGGCGCTTGGCATTGACCTCCGGCAGGCCGTGATAGCCGGGGGTGACGCCGGGGTTGCGCACCCAGAGCTCGCCCTCGCGCTCGGAAGTGGAGCCGTCGGCGGTGACCAGCTTCACCTCGCCCTCCGGCCAGGCGACGCCGCAGCTGCCGTGCGGCACCGGCCGGCCGTCCAAGGGCGGGCCCAGCATCACCGGTCCGCCCTCGGTCAGGCCGTAGCTCTCGCCGACCGTGACCCCGAAGGCCTCCTCGATCTGATCGGCCAGCTCCTTGGCGACCGGGGCGGAGCCGATCACCAAGCTCTGCAACTGGCTGAAGTCCAGCGCCTCGATCAGATCGCGGTGGCGCAGCATCAGCGAAAAGGCCGCCGGTACGCCACCCGATTTGGTGCAGCGATAGCGCGAGAGCATCTCCAAGAAACGCCGCGGCTCGAAGTTTGGCAGAAGCACCACGCTGCCGCCCACCATCAGCAAGGGCTTGATCGCACCGGCCATGGCGTTCTTGTGATAGAGCGGCATGGCCGTCAGCGCGCGCACATCCGGCGTCGCGGGCCAATAGCGGTTCAAGGCGCGGATCCACCAAAGCTGCCCGCCATGCGTCAGCGCCACCCCCTTGGGCCGACCGGTCGAACCGGAGGTATAGGGCAGAAAGGAGAGATGGTCGGGGGCAAGCTCGGGCGGCTCGAAAGCGGGGTCTGCCGCCTGCAAGGCCGCTTCGTAGTCGTCCCAGCCGGCCGGACCGCCGTCCAGCGCCAGGGAAGGCCCCAAGCCTGCCGCCACCTCTGAGATGCTGGCGTTGCTGGCCGGCTCGACGACGGCGCCGCGGCAGTCGGAATCCTTCAGGATATAGGCGATGGTCTCGGCGCCCAGCTTGGTGTTGAGCGGCACCGGCACCAGGCCGGCGCGCATGGCGCCATACATGATCTCGACGAACTCGAAGCGGTTGCCGACGCACAGCGCGAAGCGCTCGCCTGGCTTCATGCCGCGGGCGCTCAAGAGGCTGGCCACCCGGTTCAGGCGGTCCTCCAGCATGGCGTAGGAGACGATCCGCTCGCGCTCGCCTGAGAGGTCGATGATCGCCGTGCGCTCCGGCATAGCCCTGGACGCCTCGTGGCTGAAGTAGCCCAGGTTCTGTGAAATCCGGCTGGAAAGCGCCATAGCGGACCCAATGCCCCCTTGTCGTCCTGCGGGTAAGCCGGGGACAATGAAACCGCAGCTGACCCTCCGGGGCAATCGCCATTCCAAGAGAGCTGCCCCTAGGAAGGAGGTTCCGCAATGCAGACCAGGCTCCTGTTCGCGCTCGACGACCTGGAGATCGAGCTGGCGCTGGACCGCGACGGGGCGCCTCGAACGGCGGCGGCCCTGCTGGCGAACCTGCCGCTCAGGGCCGATCTGCACTGTGCCAAGATCGCCGGCAACCATATCTTCTGGCACGCCCCCTTCGTGGAGCCGCTGGAGGGTGAGACATCGGTGCTCGACCTGCCTGCCGGCAATTTTCTCTATTGGCCGGATCGCCAGTTTCTGGAGCTGATCTATGCGCCGCTGCAGGCCGAAAGCGCGCAAGTGACCCCGCTGGGCCGCATGCTGGGCCCCATCGGCCCGCTGCAGGATCTGGGCCGTCGCGTGATCGAGTATCACGGTATCCGCCCGCTCTTCGCCGAACTCTCGATTCTGTCGGGCGCAGTGCCCGAAGCGCCGGAATCGCGCCTGCCAGGCGACCTGGCGGGGCTGTCCGATCTTCGAAGACTGGCCTGGCGCGCCGAACCGAAGGAGATTGCCGAGCTTGTCGGGCGGCGCGGCGTCATGCTGCCGCTGGGCCCGCTGCTGCTGGCCGAAAGCGAGTTCCGCAAGCTGCAGGAACACCTCTGGGAGCTCCTGATGGGCGAGGCGGGCGAGCCGAACTTCGCCGCGCGCGCCGGCGGCGGCTTGCTCGACCATGCCGCCCGCCGCGTTGGCGGCCTCTGCGGCCTTGCGGAGGCAGCCGGACACCTAGGCCGCTTTCGCGACGCTTTGCGCCGGACTCCCTCCGCCGCCGCAGCGATCCTGGAGGAGGCGGTGCTCTATAGCGGACGCATGGCGGCCTGGCTGGATCTCAGGATACCCTGGGACCGGCTGCAGCAGGCGAGCTTGGCGGCCCTGTCGGAATGCGAGGAGAACAAAAGGTGAGTGACGGCAGCAACCGCCCGTCGGGCGAGGAGCTCTTGGAGATCTACCGGCGCATGGTGCTGACGCGCCGGCTGGAGGAGGCGTTGGGCCGATTGCACAAGGCCGGCAAGACGCGCGGGCCCATCCATCGCTGCGACGGGCAGGAGGCCGTCGGCATCGGCGCCTGTGCCGCCCTGGAGGCGCAGGACATCGTCACCAGCACCCATCGCGGCCATGCCCACCATGTCGGCAAGGGGCTGGCCATCGAGCCTATCGTGGCCGAGATCTTGGGCCGCGCCAGCGGTGCCTGCGGCGGCAAGGCCGGGCACATGCTGATCGCCGATCGTGAACACGGCCTCCTGGGCGGCTGCGGCATCGTCGGCGGCGCCCAGCCGATCGCGATCGGTCAAGCCCTGGCCCTGCAGTGCCAAGAAAGGGATGGTGTGGTGCTCACCTTCTTCGGTGACGGGGCGGCTCAGATCGGCGGCTGCCACGAGGCGATGAACCTCGCCGGACTTTGGAAGCTGCCGGTCATCTTCTTCTGCGAGCACAACGAGTACGGCCTGACGGTCGCTGCCGAGGCGCAGTCCGCCGTTGGCGATCTGGTGACCAGAGCGGCCGGCTATGCCATGCCGGGCGTTCAGGTCGACGGCAACGATGCCCTGGCCGTCTTCCAGGCCACCGCGACGGCCGCTGCAAGGGCGCGACGCGGCGAGGGCCCCAGCTTGATCGAGGCGCGCACCTATCGGGCGACCGGATTTTCCACCAGCGACGTCGGCGGCTATCAATCGGAGGAGGAGATGGCCGCCTGGCGCGCCAAGGACCCGATCGCCCGCCTGCGCGCGCGGCTTGCTGATGGGGTGGAGGAGAGCCGCTTGGCGAAGATCGAGCAGGACGCATCGGAAGAGGTGGAGACGGCCGTCGAGCGTGCCCTCGCCGCGCCGCCTCCCGCCGCACAGACTGCCCCGGAGTACGCCGATGCGTGACTTGCGCTACGCCGAGGCCCTGCAGGAAGCGCTGATCTCAGAGATGGAGCGCGATCCTTCCGTCATCCTCTTCGGCGAGGACGTCGGCCAGTACGGCGGCGTCTTCAAGGTCACAGCCGGCCTGCAGGAGCGCTTCGGGCCGACCCGAGTGCGCGACACGCCGATCTCGGAGCAGGCGATCGCTGGGATGGCGGTCGGCGCCTCCATGCTGGGCATGAAGCCGGTTGCCGAGATCATGTACGTCGACTTCCTGCCCTTGGCGATGGACCAGTTGGTGAACCAGGCCTCGGTCCTGCCGGCGATCTGGAACGGCCAGGTGACCCTGCCCTTCGTCCTGCGCACGCAAGGCGGGGCCGGCGCCGGGGCCGGTGCGCAGCACTCCAAGAGCCTGGAGGCCTGGGTGGCGCACATTCCCGGCATCAAGGTCGTGATGCCGGCGACACCCGCCGACGCCAAGGGCCTTTTGGCCGCCGCCATCCGCGACCCCAACCCCGTCGTCTTCATCGAGCACAAGTTCCTCTACAACACTCGCGGACCGGTGCCCGAGGGCGAGCATCTGGAGGCCATCGGCCCCGCCGCGGTGCGCCGCGAAGGCCGCGACGTGACCCTTGTCGCCTCCAGCCGCATGGTGCTGGAGGCCTTGAAAGCCGCCGAGGCCCTGGCCGGCGAGGGCATCTCGGCAGAAGTGATCGACCTGCGCACCCTGCGGCCCCTGGACAGCCAGTGCCTGGCCGCCTCGGTCGCCAAGACCCATCACGCCGTCGTGGTCAACGAGGGCTGGCGCTTCTGCGGCTATGGCGCGGAGCTTGCCGCCACCATCAACGAGGTGGCCTTCGGCTGGCTCGACGCACCGGTGGAACGGCTCGGCGGTGAGGACCGGCCCATTCCCTTCGCCCAAGAGCTGGAGATGGCCAGCATTCCCGATGCCGCCGCCATTGCCGCGGCCGCCAGACGGACACTCGCCTGATGGCCCGGCAGATCGAAGTACCGCTGGCGATCGCAGCGGGCGAGTATATGGAAAGCGCAACCCTGGTGGACTGGGCAGTGACCGTGGGCGCCGAGGTTGCGGTCGGCGACATCCTGGCCACCGTCGAGACCGCCAAGGCCGCCAGCGAGATCGAAGCACCGGAAGCAGGCCAGGTGGCGGAACTGCTGGTCGAGGCCGGCCAAGAGGTCGCCATCGGCGCGATCCTCTGCCGCCTGCGTGTCGAGGGCGAAGCGATGGCTCCGGAGATAGCGCAGCCCAAACCCGAAGCGGAAAGGGTCGCGAGAGAGCCGCCACCCGCGCCAAGGCCGCCTCTCGCCACGAGTAACGGCTTCGTCCGCGCCACACCCTTGGCGCGGCGCCTGGCGCGCGAGCGTGGACTTGATCTCGCCAAGGCGCCCCTTTCGGCACGAGGCTGGGTGAAGGCCAGCGATCTGGAGAATTTTACGGCCGACAGGCCTCCGCCGCAGCTGCGGCTCCTGCTGGACGAGCTGGCCTTGGCGCGCGGCGCGCAGCAATCGCTGCAGGAGATGGGCATGGAGGAGCTACGCGCCTGGTTCGACGGTCCTTTCACGCATGCCTGGAACCGCGACGGCCCGCCTATGGCCAGGGTCGAAGCGGGCAGGCTGCAGGGCCCCGGCGGCAGCCTGCCCTTCCGGCACTACGACCCCGGCGTCCCGGCGCCAGCACCGGCCTTGCTCTATGCCCACGGCGGCGGCTGGGTGATGGGCGGCTTGGAGAGTCACGACGCCTTGTGCCGGCGCCTTGCGTCGGTTGCGGGTCTGCGTGTCATCGCCTTGGACTACCGCCTGGCGCCGGAGCACCGATTTCCGGCCGCCCGGCAAGACGTGGCCGCCGCCCTGCGTTTCCTCCTGGAGAATGGGGCGGCCTTGGGCTTGGACCCCGCCAGGATCGGCGCCGCGGGAGACTCGGCAGGCGCGCAGCTGGTCTTGAGCAGCCTCCTGGCCCTGCGCGATCAGGGCCAAGCCCTGCCGGGCTATGCCGTCTTGCTCTACGGCGCCTATGCCAAGCCGCCGCAGGCGCCGCCGGCTGACGGCAGCATGGCCCGCTTCGGCACCCCCTATTACATCCTGGCCCGTGAGGACATCGACTGGTTCTGGGACAGCTTCCTGCCACCGGACTATCAGGCGGGCAGCGATCCCCTTGCCGAGCCATTGCTTGCCGACCACCGCGGACTGCCGCCGATCTATCTGAGTGTCGCCGGATGCGATCCGCTGCATGACGAGAACGTCGCCCTGGCGCAGCGTCTGCGGGCGGCCGGCGTCGAGACCGAGCTGGATGTCTTCCCCGGCCTTTGCCACGGCGCCCTGCAAAAGACCATCGCTCTGGATGAAGCCGTGGTGGCCATGGAGCGCATCGGGCGCTGGATCAGGCAGCGCCATAGTGCAAAGAGGAACCGGACGGCATGAGCAGCAATGGCTATCGGACCGCCCTGGTGACCGGCGCCTCGCGCGGGATCGGCGCGGCGACGGTGCGCGACCTCTGCCGGCTGGGCTATGACGTCACTGCCGTCGCCCGCGGCGGCCAGGCACTTGCTGCCTTGGCAGAAGAGACCGGCTGTTACCCGCTGCCCCTCGACATCACGGAGGGGGCGGCCGTCGCGAAGGCACTCTCCGGACTGGAGATCGACGTGCTGGTGAACAACGCCGGCATCACCACTGCGGTGAAGCCCTTCATCGAGTGCAGCATGGCCGATGTCGACCGACAGATCGCGGTGAACTTGCGCGGCCTCATGGCGGTGACCCACGCCTTGTTGCCCGGCATGGTGGCCAGGCGGCGCGGCCATCTCTTCATGCTGACCTCGCTGATCGCACTGCACCCCTTCCCCAAGGCCACCATCTACGCCGCCACCAAGGCAGGCGTGCACGCCTTCGCCCAGGGCCTGCGCCTGGAACTCGCTGGCAGCGCGGTCAGGGTGAGCGAGATTGCCCCGGGCCGGGTCGAGACCGACATCTACCTCGAGGCCCTGGGCGGCGATGCCGACCAGCTTCGCGAAACTCTCTTCGCTCCCTACCGCACCCTGCAACCGGAGGATGTTTCGGCTGCGATCCTGGCCGCCTTGGCCCTGCCGCTCCACGTCGATGCCGCCTTGATCGCGCTCTCGCCCAGCGATCAGGCCGTGGGCGGGAGCGTTTTTGCCGAACGACCTGAGCGCGGCAAAACATGAACCAAGGCAGCGAGACACCCAAGCCATCGCGAAAGGACCGTGGACTCTGGCGGCGGCTCCGCAAACTGTTGATCTACTATGTCGTCCTCTTGATCACCGTGTCCGGTGGCATCGCAATCGGCTACATCAGCGGGGAAAAGCAGGGGTACCAACAGGCCTCACGCGACGTCGAGACGCCCCTTTGTTCTGCCGACAATGTCTATCTGGGGACGCTGCCCAGCGCCACGGCCAAGATGCTCTTTGGCGGCGATGACTATTACTCCTTTCTGCGACGAACGCCGATGGCGACTCAATCCAAGCGGATGCGCATCGCAAGCCTTGAATCCAATGCTGCGGACTTCTTCAGCTTCGAGGGGTTCTATGGCGATCTGGACCCGGCGATTGCACGCTTCACGCCGGTCCATTTCGAGGCCCTCCCAGAGAACCTGAACCAGGCGCTTTCGGTCTTGGTAGAGACGGACTCCGGCATCGAGAACCATCCCTTCACCGTGTTCTTCTTGGCTCCGGCAGCGGAGGTGGTGCTGAACTGGGACAGCTTTCATGACGGCTTTGCCGAGCTTAAGGACCTCTATCAGCTGCAAGGTCTCGTCCTTGAGCGGTTTGAGGTCTCGCCCTCTTGCTACATCGCTCGATACATCCGCGAGGAGGAGGTATTTACTGCATTTGCCCTGCACAACCTGCCGAGCGATAAGCGTGACAGGGCACAGTGCTATTGGGTCTCGGCACTGGCCGGCTATGGCGTATCCGGTTTTCGACACCTCTTCGAAAACTATCCGCTGAAATCCAAGGGCGGCCTCTTTTCGGCCGACGTTGCCCCGCTAGAATCTCTCTATCGACGGCGTACCGACTCCCTTCTCTTCGACGAGGAGTTCGGCCTTCCGCTCGGAGCGCGCGTCTGCCAGGATTGGTACTAGACGACAAAGTCGTCCTCCTTTGGCTTATCATCAACCTCGACTCTGGTTCTCCGCAATTGCCGGCAAACGTGCAGGGGCCATCTAAAAGGCCTTGAGCAGGATCTGGATCGGCGTGCCCATCCTACTTGCGAGCTGGTCGTCAATCTCGTCCGTCGCGCCAGCGGTAGACCGGCAGCATCACTCGCGCGCCAAGGCGATAGAGCGCATGGTTCCGCAATGGTGCCGGACGCTCCAAAGGCAGCGGCAACTCGGACGGGTCGGCCCCCGTAACGAGATCGGCCAGGACCTTGCCCATCGCGGTTCCCAGGGCGACGCCGCGTCCGTTGCAGCCGATCCAGCTGAAGAGACCCGGCCCCAGTTCGTAGAGGTGGGGAAAGCGCTCGGGATTGACCGCAAGCAGGCCATTCCAGCTGTAGTCGAAGCGTGGGGCGTCAAGATCGGGGAAGATCGCGGTCAGGCGCTGGGCGACCAGCTGCTCCAGCCGGCGGCGCATGCCCGTCCGGATGAAAAGGGCGCCGCCGCTGACCAAGCGGTGGTCGCGGTCATAGCGGAAGAAGCGCAAGTCGGAGCGGGTGTCGGAGACGGCCAGGTTCTCCGGGTTGATCGCGCCGCGCAGGTTTTGGCCGACCGGCGCGGTGGCGATCTGGAAGGCCGTGATGGGGATCACCGTCCGTGCCAGCTCCGGCCAAAGGGCGTCGGTATAGGCGGCCGTGGCCAAGACCACCTGATCGGCCGACACCCTGCCTTCGGGCGTCGTCAGCAGCCAACGGCCATCGCGTCGCTCGATCGACTGGACGGGGCTTTGCGCGTGGAGCCTGACACCGGCACGCGCGATGGCGGCAGCCAGGCCGCGCGCATAGGCAAGCGGGTTCAGGTGTCCGCCGCTCGCCGCGATCCAGCCGCCGTGGTAACCCTCGCAGCCGATCCGCCGCTCCAGTTCGGCGGCGTCCATCAGCGCGACATCGGCGCCCAGCGCCTGCCACTGGCGCACCCGGCCTTCCTGCTGCCTGAAGCGCGAGGGGCGATGGGCCGGCTGCACCCAGCCCTTCTGTACGGCGTCGCAAGCGATCCCTTCTTGGCGGATGAGGTCGAAGGTGATTGCCGCCGAATCTCGCACCAGTTCGGCAAAGCGCCGGCCCCGCTCAGGACCCAGGCGCGCCACCATGTCGTCGGGATCGCCGCGCGTCAGGGTCGGGATTACCTGACCATTGTTGCGACCGGAAGCACCGAAACCGGGCGTTGCGGCCTCCAGCAGCACGACCTCGCCTGCCGCACCCTTGCGCGCCAGGTGCAGGGCCGTCGAGAGCCCGCTGTAGCCGCCGCCGACGATGGCGACTTCGGCATCGACCTCGCCCATAAGTGGCAGCGCCTCTTGCGCCGGCGGGGTCTTCGCCTCCCAGAGAGATCCGATCTCCCCATCCATGCCGTCTGCCCTCCGTCAAGATCATGTTCCGCTAAGGGTGCTTGTGCGCCTTGCCCGCCGTCCGTAACATGATTTGGATTTTGGTTTGGCTCAACCGCGCGCTTTCGCGTGGTCGGCCTCGGCGGCAGCTGCCGTCGGCCGGGCCCAAGGGAGGGGCAAGTCGCACGAGCTGAACGGTGCCGCCCGGCAGCAAAGGACTGCTCGCCGCGGCGGTTTGAGTGCGGCCGGCTGCCGCGCGCGAAGCGAAGGAGCGTCACTCTTGACTGCGATAACCGGCCTCGACCACGTGATCATAGCGGTGAAGGATCTGGACGCCGGCGAAGCGGCTATGAGCCGATTGGGCTTTCGGCCGACGCCGCGCGGCTACCACTCGGCCCACATGGGCACCGCCAACAGCACCATCGTCTTGCCCGACAACACCTATTTCGAGGTCCTGGGCGTGGTCTCCGACACCCAGCGTAGCCGGGACATCCTCGCGGGCGTCGATCAAGGCCGCCACCTCTTCGGCGTGGCCATGAAGACCGGTGACGCGGCAGGCGCGCAGGCTGCCTTCGCCCAACGCAGCGTGTCCGCCGGGCCGGTCAACGACTTCTCCCGGCCGGTCGAGCTGCCGGGCGGCACGCGCGACGCCGCCTTCCGCACCGCCCACATTGCCGCCGAGGCGAGCCAGGGGATCTACGCCTTCGTCTGCCAGCACCTGACGCCGGACGTAGTCTGGCGGCCGGACTACCTGGAGCAGCCCAATGCCGTCGTCGGCCTCGAGGAGGTCGTCGCCTGTGCCAGTGACCTGGATGCGGTCGAGGCTGCCTGGGGCCGCTTCGTCGATATGGCGATCGGCCGGAGCCAGGACGGCGTCACCTTCGACCTCGGCAATGGCCGCCTGACGTTTCTCTCGCCCGCGGCCTTCGAGCGGCGCTTTGGCGAGCGCCCGGCCAACGACCCCGGCCTTGGCGCCTTGGTCTTCGTCACGGCCGATTCCGCAAAGACCCGGGCAAGCCTGCAGGAGAAGGCTGTCACATTGAAGGATGACGGCGGCACCCTGATCGTTCCGTCCGCAGAGGCCAGCGGCGTTACCTTTGCCTTTCAGGCCCGGTGAGCCTGCTTACCAACAAGACCCGGTTACCAACAAGAATTGAGGCGTTTCACAGCAAGGGAGATGATCATGAGGGTCCTTCACTATGCATCGGCCGGCGCCCTGGCGCTGGCGGTCTGGGCCGGCGGCAGCGCCAGCGCCCAGGAGTACAAGTTCCGCATGGCGACGATCGACAACGAGACCGGCGTCTACTTCACCACCATCGCCCAGCCCTTCGCCGACCTCGTCTTCCAGCTGACCGGCGGCAGGGTGCTGATCGAGCCGCTGCCGGCCGGCACCGTCGGCAACATCTTCAAGCTGCACGAGGCTTTGGAGGATGGCCTGGTCGACATGGTGAACTGGCCGGCCGTGTTCCTCGGCACCGCCGATCCCACCAATGCGATGATCCAGGCCTTCCCGACCGGGCTGGGCACCGATTCCTTCCTGGCCTGGGTCTATAAGGGCGGCGGCGAGGACCTCCTGACCCAGCATCGTCGCGAGACCATGGGTATGCACTCCATCGTGCTCGGCAGCGGCCCGTCGGAATGGTATGCGCACAGCCACGTGCCGATCACCTCGACCGCCGACCTGGAGGGCTTGAAGTACCGCACCTTGGGCAACTGGGCAGCGATCGTGAAGGACGCCTTCTCGGCAGCCCCCACCACGGTGCCGGGCTCCGAGATCTACTCTATGCTGGAGAAGAAAGGCGTCGATCTGGCTGAGTACTCCATGCCGGCCGAGAACTGGGCGCGGGGCTATCACGAGATCACCCCCTACGTGATCTATCCGGGCATCCACGCGCCGGCCTGGGCCTTCGAGCTGATGATGACGGCCGAGGGCTGGGACGAGTTGCCGGATGACGTGAAGCTGGCGATCGAGGTCGCCGCCCGCCTGGTCACGCATGACTCCATGATCAGCATCATCAACAAGGACCTGGATGCGGTGGTGAAGATCGAGCAGCGTGCCGCCGAGGGCAAGAACGAGCTGATCAGGCTGTCGCCGGAGTTCGTCGCCGAGGCACGCGAGGCGGCCCGTGGCTGGGCCATGGCCGTTGCCGCCGAGGAGAAGGCCAACGGCAATGAGTGGCCTGAGAAGGTGGCCAACTCCATCTTCGACTTCCAGGACCGCTGGATCGCCGGCTCCAAGTACCTGGTGGTGGATCACGCCGACTAGTCGGTAGGATCGTGGCGTCCGGCCGGAGCAGGGGTTCCGGCCGGGCCTCACCCCCGGGGGCAAGTCCGCTTCGTGAAATCGCTTCTGCTCACCAGGATCCTGCCGGCACTCGATCGGGTCGGCACCCTCTTGGCTGCCATCGCCATGGTCATGATCGTGGCTCTGATCGCGGTGATGCTGTTCGAAGTGATCTCCAGGCGCTTCTTCAACGCGCCGACCATCTGGGCGGTCGACATCACCTACATGACCAACGGCAGTCTCTTTCTGATCGGGGCCGCCTACACACTGAGGCACGATGCGCATGTGCGCATCGACTTTCTCTCCAGCCGCCTGCCGCGGCGCGTCCAGCACGGCATCAACTTGGGCTTCTACCTGCTGATCTTCCTGCCGGTCCTGGTGATGACCAGCGAAAGCAGCGTGACCAAGACCTTGCGCGCCATTCGACGCGGCACCTTGGAGAACATGAGCACCTGGGAGCCGCTGGTCTGGCCCTTCCTTCTCGGCATCACCATGGGCGTCTGCGGGCTAGCGCTCCAGGTCTTCATCGAATCGGTGCGCCACGTGATCGGCATCGCCGACCCGGCAGCCGTCCGCCTGCCGGGACAGGCGGAGGTGGAGGGTGAGACGCCCAAGCAGTTCCACGCCGAGCAAAGCGGCCAGCCGCGGTCATGAGCGGAGAACTCTGGGCGGGGCTCATGTTCCCGCTGCTCTTCACCTTCGTCTTCTTAGGCATTCCCATCTCCTTCTCGCTGCTGGCGACTGCCTTCCTCTTCGGCATTCCGCTCTATGGCGATCGCATTCCCTTGCAGATGTATGCCGGCATCACCCAGACGGCCTCCAGCTTCGTACTTTCGGCGGTGCCGCCCTTCGTCTTCATGGGCTTCATGCTGGAGCGAGCCGGCATCGCCGAGCGGCTCTTCGCCGCCATGCAGCTCTGGCTGGGGCGTCTGCCCGGTGGACTGGCGCTGGCGACCATGGCGATGGCCGGCTTCATCGCGGCCACCACCGGCATCGTCGGCGCAGTCGAGGTGCTGATCGGGGTGATGGCGATCCCGGCGATGATGTCCTACGGCTACAAGAAGTCGTTGATTGCCGGTGTCATTTGCGGCGGCGGCTCGCTCGGCACCATGATCCCGCCCTCCATCGTGGTCGTCATCTATGCCTCGGTGGCCAATCTCTCGATCGGCCAGCTCTTCTCGGCCGTCATGCTGCCGGGCGCCATCATGGTGGGCGCCTTCTTCCTCTACATTCTGGTCCTGGCGACGCTGCGGCCGTCTTATGCCCCGCCGGTGCCGAAGGCGGACCAGCCCTCGCTGGCCTACAAGCTGTGGGTGACCTTGACCGCCCTGGTGCCGGTGGTGGTCCTGATCGCCGCGGTCCTGGGCGCTATCATGTTCGGCATCGCCTCGCCGACGGAAGCAGCCTCGGTCGGCGCGCTGGGCACCGTGGTGCTGTCGATTCTCTATCGCCGCTTCACCTGGACGGTGTTCAGGGAGACACTCACCCAGACCCTGCTGGTCAACTGCATGATCTTGCTGATCGTGGTCGGCGGCTCCATGTTCGCCGGGGTCTTCCGCGTCCATGGCGGCAACCGATTGGTGGAGGACACCGTGCAGTTCCTGGGCCTGGGCGAAGGCGGAGTGATCCTTCTGATGCTGGGGATCGTCTTCATCGCCGGCTTCATCCTGGACTGGGTCTCGGTGGTGCTGATCTGCCTGCCGATCTTCATACCCCTGCTAACGGCCGCCAACATCGACCCCATCTGGTTTGCGGTCTTGATGATCATCGTCATCCAGACCTCCTACCTGACGCCGCCGATGGCGCCCTCGATCTTCTATCTCAGATCGATCGCACCGCCCGAGATCACCTATATGGACATGTACAAGGGCGTCCTGCCTTTCGTCGCCGCACAAGTCTTCACCTTGATTTGCGTGTTTCTCTTTCCGGAACTGGCCACCTGGCTGCCGCGGCTCTTCGTCAATTAGGAGATGATGGCGTCGCTCACGGGACGCGCGGCATGTCGTATGGCTCGTCTGCTTCGAACCAGATCCTTATCGCCATAGCTCCGCCGCTGGCATCCAGCACAAACTCCAGAGGCAGCTCGACATCCTCCACGAGAAATTCGGTGGCCGAGCGCGGGATGAGAGCATAGCGGCCCCAGGTGGGGCTCTCCAGTTCCAGGCCGTCTGGCGTTGTCTGGATCCTTGCCAAGTTGTCTTCCTGGCGATAGCTGCCCGTCAGGGGCGCCAGCTGGCTATCGCTCAGAGTTGGCCCTGGATCGACGGGTGGCGGCGGCTCCATCTCGACGAACCGCGGCTTGGCAAGCGGCGGCCCGGTTCTGGCGTTCAGTATGGTCGCCAGGATGGTCCACACCGAGGTGAACTCGACGTGCTTGTCTTGGTAGGTGTCGGCCCGATGGACGACGACGAGCCTGGCCCCCGGTATGACGTAGACCCACTGCCCGCCGTAGCCCGCCGCCGCATAGGCCCCAAGCTCGCCCAGCCGACCACCGGCCGTCCACCACATATAGCCATAGCCGCCATTGCGGGCCTTGGAGTAGGAGGCCGTGCTCTCGCGCACCCATGCGCTCGAAATGATCTGCTTGTCCCTCCACCTACCATCGTTCAGAAAAAGCAGGCCGAAGCGGGCCAGATCGCGGGCCGACATGCGAAAGGGATAGGCCGGGTGGCGGGAGTTCTCGGCCTCCAGGTGATAGTAGGTGTGGCGCATCTCGAAGTCCTGCATCTGCAGGGGATCGGCGATATCCTCCTTGAACGCCCTGAAGAGGTCACCCCCGGTCTCTTGATTGTAGATCGTTGCCAGAACGTTGAAGTCCCAGTTGTTGTAGTACCAGTGGGTTCCGGGCGCGTGGCTGCCGCGGGCCGGACGCGCCTTCTTCATAGCCGGTGTTTCGTAGGCAGCAGGGAGATAGACACCGGAGCGCGACTTCAAGAGGTCCGAAATCTTTGCCGTTCTTTCTGTTTCCGTGAGCGGCGAATCGTCTTCGATACCGATCTCTTCGAGCATCTCTTCTATGTCGATCTGGCCTCTGTCGACAGCGATTCCGTAGAGTGCGCTCAAGAGGCTCTTGCGCATCGAATGGCACATGTAGCGGCGATCGACCTGACCCCACTCCGCCAGGACCACCCCGTCGTAGACCACCATCACCGCCGCTGACCCGAAGGCCTCGGAGAGTTTTTGCGCGTTCGCCAAGCCTTCCGAATCCCACCCCGCCTCTTCAGGCGTCGCATAGCGGGTCCAAGTCTCTCCCGGATAGTGGGAGGGTGAGACAGCGTTCCACTGAACCCACTCCTCCACCGGCCATGCCTGCGCGTGGTGGCCTGGCCCGGCCACCAAGATCAAGAGCAATGCCAGGCAAAGGATCGGCGTCCGGGTCTTCGATAGCGGCCTCATGCTTACCCTCCAGCGACCTTGGGCGGCGTTAGACAATCTCGTCCATCCCGTGCAAGTTTGCCTCCTGTCGGCGGCCGGCGGCAACAAGCATCCCTATTCTAAGTGGAGTTCTTCATGACGCTGTTCGAGAAATCCGAATACCTGGGCCGGGTCGCGAGAACCAAGAGCGCGATGGAGGCGCTGGGCGTCGACCTGCTGCTGGTCGCCAGCCCCGCCAACCAGTTCTACCTGACCGGCTATGACGGCTGGTCCTTCTATACCCCGCAGATGGTCGTCGTCGCAGCCGAAGAGGAACAGCCCATCTGGTTCGGCCGCGCGATGGATGCAGTCGGCGCGACGTTCACCGCCTTCATGGACGAGGATCACATTCTGCCCTATCCGGACGGCTATGTGTCCTCAGGTGAACGCCATCCGATCGGCTTCCTCGCCGAGACGATCAAGCAGCGCGGTTGGGGCGCGCGGCGCATCGGCATCGAGATGGACGAGTACTACTACACCGCACGCTGGCATCAGATCCTGACCTCGGCGCTACCAGACGCAACCTTCGTCGATGCCTTCCTGGCGGTGAACCGGGTCAGGATGAAGAAGTCGGACCGCGAGGTCGCCTTCATGATGGAAGCCGGCCAGATCGCCGCGGCAGCCATGCAGGCGACGATCGACGCCGCCCGCCCCGGCGTCAGGCAGTGCGACGCCATCGCCGAGCTCTATCGCGTCACCACCGGCGGCACGCCGGAGATCGGCGGAACCTTCACCTGCAAGCCGCCCAACGCCATGGTCGGCGAGTATTGCAGTGCCCCGCACCTGAGCTGGACCGACGCGCCTTTGAGGGAGGGCGAAATCTTCTACATCGAGCTTGGCGGCTGTCGGCACCGCTATCATTCACCGCTGTCGCGCTGCCTCTATCTGGGCAGACCGAGCGAGCGCATGACCCACATCGCGGCGGTGATCGCCGAGGGCCTGGACGCCGTCCTCGACGCGATCAAACCCGGTGTTGTCTGCGAGGAGCTGGCGGCAGTCTGGCAGCGCACCATCGCCCGCCACGGCATCGAGAAGGACAGCCGCATCGGCTATCCCGTCGGGATCGGCTATCCGCCGACCTGGGGCGAGCTCACCTGCAGCCTGCGCGCCGGCGACCGCACCGTCCTGGAGCCCAACATGACCTTCCACTGCATCCCGGCAATCTGGATGGACGACTACGGCCTGGTCATCAGCGAGTCCTTCGTGGTGACGGAGAAGGGCGCCAAGACCTTCGCCGACTTTCCGCGGAAGCTGTTCGATCTGGCGTAGGCGGCGAAGGGAGCGGTGGGCCTGGAGCCTTAGCCAGGGATGGCCTCTTGTACTGTCCTTCACCCTCTGCCCCACAACACACATCGTCATGACCGGGCTTGACCCGGTCATCCACGCCTTCAAGTGCGTCGATCTTGGAGATCGTTCCACGCGGGCCTATGGAAGGGAAAGGTAGTCATCCTGGCGTTTGGTCTATGTTTCGGTCCCATGGCGGCAAAATCGTGGATGACCGGGTCAAGCCCGGTCATGACGTGAAAATAGGGACAACGCTCTGAAAGCATTTGGAATTCCCTTACCGGACTCGCCCCCAAATCCCGGGCCCACCGCACCCGCTAGCATCGGTCACCTACGACAAAAACAGAAAGTCCGTACTGGTGAGCAAGTCGGCGGCGGTCAGGCCCTTGATCTCAAAGGCTATGTCGGTCGTACCGTCGCCATCGCTGTCCACTTGAACCTGCCGGCTGTGGTCGAAGCGCGCCTGGCTGTTGCCATCGTTGGCGAAGGCGGCATCGCCGATGAAGGAGAAGGTGCCGCTCTCCACGCCGGTGGCGAAGACCAGCTTGTCCTCGTCGCTACCCGGGTTCAGCAGAACGCCTTGGAAGTCTTGAATCAGGGGGCCGCCGGCGCCGTTGGTTCCCAGAGGCCCGCCGTCGAAGGCAAAGGAATCGCTTCCCGTCCCGCCCAGGGCCCGATCCTCGTCGAACAGCCAAAGCACGTCAGCGCCATCGCCTCCCTTCAGACTGTCGAACCCCGAACCGCCGTAGAGCTCATCGTCGCTGGCCCGCCCGAGCAGGAGATCCGCACCGGAGGCGCCCAGCAGTAGATCCTCACCGCTGTTCCCCTTGAGCACATTGTCCAAGGCGTTGCCGACCAGGGTCGCATCGCCGACATTGGCGGAGACGTTGGCGTTCTCGACGAAGCCGTCGACACCGCCGGAGAGCGTGTAATCTGGCGCCTTGGAGCGGATGAGGTCATCCTCGCCCTCGCCGGCCAACTCGCGCACCACATCGCTTAGCGTCTCGACGACGAAGGTATCGTTCCCGGCACCGCCGTAGGCGGTATCGCTGCCACCACCGCCGACAAGAAAGTCCTCTCCGCTGCCTCCTTCCAGGGAATCGTCGCTGCCTTGGCCGAAGAGGCGGTCATTTCCGGAGCCGCCCAGCAGGCTGTCACCGCCTTTACCGCCCCCGATGGCGTCGTCGCCTTCGCCACCGAGTATTGTATCCAGCCCTCTTCCGCCGTAGGCAGCGTCTTCTCCCTCACCACCCTCCAGGACATCGGAGCCGCTGTTTCCATACAGGTCATCATTGCCGCTTTCGCCCAGAAGGTTATCATTTCCGGACCCGCCGACCAGCGTGTCGCTTCCACTGCCGCCTTCCAGCACATCCTCGCCGCCAGCGCCGTCGAAGCTGTCATGACCGGCCAGGCCGCTCATCACGTCGAAGCCGTCACCGCCGGTCAAGCGGTAGTCGAAAACCAGGAGGTTGCCGATGCCCGGTACTGAGAGATTGCTCTGCGGCAGCGAGGCGGCGGGATCGAGGCCGATGATCTGCAACAGCGAGACGATGGTCGAGTTGCTGTTCTGCGTCAGGGTATCGTAGGAGATCCCTTCGTCTTCGATGTTCTCAGCGTGCTGCAGCAGCAAGGACCAGACATCGTCGGCGTCGCGCTCGCCTAGATCCAGCTCCTGAATCCCCCTGACCATGCTGGTGGGATTGCCGTTCTGGTCCCGCTCCGGCCCGATCGGAATGCCGAGATCGGTTACGATATCACCAAAGAAAGGGAAGCTGCCGGCCGGATTGCCCTCGATCTTGAACTCTTCTCCGTCATCGTTCTTGTAGACCAGATAGAGATGACCGAAACCGGTAGGGATTTGCGTCCCCGAAATGTATATGTGCCGCACCTCTGCGGAAATCGTGCTCATCTGTCCTCGGCTCCCCACTTCTGCCCGGGCAAGCATAGGTGTCGAGCATCTTGCCGGTCAAATCACCTCGGTTTTGGGGGATCAGGCGACTGGGCTCGCAGGGCGACACCGACTTGGTCTAGGCTCGCTTACGAAGGACAGCTGGGAGCGGGCCTCCATGACCCGGGCACGAACGAAAGCAACCCTCGAGGCCGAGCTCGAGGCCATTCGAGAGAAGCATCAGCTGCCGGCCTTGGCTGTTTCGGTGGTGCAGGACGGCGAGACCGTCGAAATCGCCGCCGTGGGCCGGCGCCGCAACGATTCGCCCGTGCCGGTCAGCCAGTCCGACCTTTGGCATTTGGGGTCCTGCACCAAGGCGATGACGGCAACCCTGATCGCCACCCTGGTCGAGGAAGGCGCGCTTGGTTGGGGGACGACGATCGCCGAAAGCCTTCCCGATCTCTTGCCGGACCTCGATCCTGCCTGGCGGAGCGTCAGCGTCGAGCAGCTGCTGTCGCATCGCTCCGGCTTGCCGGAAGACCGCCAGCCGGATGCGGTGATCTTCCCCAAGATCCGCGAAATCAAAGGACCCATGCGCGAGCAGCGCCGGCAGCTGGTCCGCTTGGTGATGGGCCAGGCACCGGCACAGCCGCCCGAAACCGGCATGGTCTACAGCAACTACGGCTACAGCGTCGCGGGAGCCATGGCGGAGGCAGCAGCCCGGGACACCTGGGAAAACCTACTGAGGGCGCGGGTCTTCGAGCCTCTGGGTATGAACAGCGCCGGCTATGGCCCGCCCGGCACACCTGGCGATCTCTCGCAACCGAGAGGTCACGAGGACGGAAAGCCGGTGGAGCCGGGGATAGAGGCCGACAATCCGGCGGTCTGCGGCCCATCGAACTCCGTCCACTGCCATTTGGGAGACCTCGGCAGGTTTGCCGCGCTGCATCTGGCCGGGGCGCAGGGCAAGAGCGGCTTCTTGAGGCCCGAGACCTTCGCCGATCTGCACCGTTCGCGCAGTCCCGAGGGCTATGCCCTGGGTTGGGCCGTCGGAGAGCAGGACACGCCGGTCGGCCCGACCGTCAGTCATGCCGGCAGCAACGGCCTCTGGACCGCGATTACCTGGCTTTCTCCGCCTAAGAACGTGGCATGCCTGGTTGCCGCCAACGCCGGCGTCGACCGCGCGCTCGAAGCCTGCCAAGCCGCGCTAAGGTTCTTTGTTTCACCCTATATCGGCGAGGCCTAGCGGCATGAACCAAGCACGATCGCAAGCCGCACTCGCGGCCGAGCTTGAGGCCATTCGCGAGAAGCATCAGCTGCCGGCCTTGGCAGCTTCCGTGGTACAAGGCGGCGAGACCGTCGAAATCGCTGCCGTGGGCCGACGCCGCAGTGATTCGCCCGTACCGGTCAGCGAGAGCGACCTTTGGCATCTGGGCTCCTGCGCCAAGGCGATGACGGCGACCATGATCGCCACGCTGGTCGAAGAAGGCGCGCTTCGCTGGGAGACGACGATCGCCGAGAGCTTCCCCGACCTGCTGCCGGATCTCGATCCCGCCTGGCGGTCCGTCACGATCGAGTTGCTGCTGTCGCACCGCTCCGGCCTGGCGGAAGACCGCGAGCCGGACGCGGTTGTCTTTCCCCGGGTCCGGGCGCTCACAGGGCCCATCCGAGAGCAGCGACGGCAACTGGTCCGGCTGGTGTTGAGCCAAGCGCCCTTTCAAGCGCCGGACAAGAGCATGCTCTATAGCAACTATGGCTACACGGTAGCCGGGGCCATGGCAGAACGGGCGGCGCAAGATTCATGGGAAAGTCTGTTGCGCCACCTCTTGTTTCAGCCCCTGGGCATGGAGAGCGCGGGCTTCGGCCCGCCCGGCATCCCGGGTGCGCTCACCCAGCCCAGAGGTCATCTGGACGGGAAACCCATGGAGCCCGGTGTCGAGGCCGACAATCCGGCGGTCTTGGGCCCTGCCGGTTCGGTCCACTGCAGCCTGGAGGACTTCGGCAAGTTCGCCTCGCTTCATTTGGCCGGAGCGCGCGACGAAAGCAGCTTTCTCGACAAGGAGACCTTTGCCCGGATGCATCGACCGCGCGGGCCGGAAGGCTATGCCTTGGGGTGGGGCATTGGCGATCAAGAGTCGGCCCTGGGGCCGACGCTGAGCCATGGCGGCAGCAACGGCATGTGGACGGCCGTCGACTGGCTGTCGCCACCCAAGAACCTGGCCTGCCTCATTGCCACCAATGCCAATGGAGACAGCGCGCTCGAAGCCTGCGGCGAGGCCGTCAACATGCTCCTGCCGCCCTATCTGGACGAAGACTGACCATGCGGCGGCTGGATCGTCGCCCGACTCTCAACCGTCATATGCGGGTCTCTAGCCACTTGGCATTGCGGCTTGCAAAGTAGCACCCAACCAAGTTCAGTTGCGTCCGTCCACAGCATGAGCGAGGAGGCCGGCCACCGTGAGCGATGAGGCAAGAGCGCAAGGCAAGTCCGGACGGCTGGGCCTGGCCTGTTGGGCGCTCTACGATATGGCCAATTCTGCCTTCCCGACGGTCATCGTGACCTTCGTCTTCGCCGCCTATTTTGCTAAGGCAGTGGCGCCCAGCGAAACGGCCGGGCAATCCCTCTGGGGCATGGCGATGGCGATCTCCGGCGTTACGGTAGCGCTTTTTGCGCCCATCTTCGGAGCATTGGTCGACCGCGGCGGGCCGCGAAAACCCTGGATTCTCCTCTTCACCTTACTCTGCCTGGTGAGTGGCGCCGGGCTCTGGTTCGTGGAGCCGGATCAGCGTTTCGTGGCCATGGCGCTCATTCTGGCAGGCGTGGCCAACGCCGCCTTCGAGTTCGGGCAGGTCTTCTACAATGCCATGCTGCCGGACCTGGCCTCGCCGCAGCGTATCGGCCGCATCTCCGGCTGGGCCTGGGGTATGGGATACGTCGGCGGGCTTTTGTGCCTGGCCATCTGCCTGGTGGTCTTCGTGCAGCCGGAGGTACCGCCCTTCGGCCTCGACAAGGCGACGGCCGAGCAGATCCGCATCGTCGGCCCCTTCGTCGCTGCCTGGTACCTCCTGCTGGCCTGGCCGATGTTCCTCTTCACCCCCGACCGGCCGAGAAAAGCCCGGCAGCCGGGCCCGGCGGTACGCGAGAGCTTGAAGGAGCTGATCCAGACCCTGAAGAGCCTGAAGCATCGCCCCTGGATCATCCGCTTCCTGATCGCGCGCCTGCTCTACATCGACGGCCTGGCGACCCTCTTCGCCTTCGGCGGGATCTATGCCGCCGGCACCTTCGGCATGTCGGTGGAGGAGATCCTGGCCTTCGGCGTGGTGCTGAACGTCACCGCTGGCCTTGGCGCCTTCGTCTTCGGCTGGATCGACGACCGCTTCGGCGCCAAACCGACGATCGAGGTCTCGCTGGTCTGCCTGACCCTGCTGGGCGGCATCATCCTGGTGGTCGAGGGCGCCATCTGGTTCTGGATCGTCGGCTCCCTGATCGGCATCTTCGTGGGCCCGGTGCAGTCCTCCTCGCGCTCGATGATGGCCCGCATGGCGCCGCCGGAGCAGACCACACAGATCTTCGGGCTCTTCGCTTTGTCCGGCAAGGTCACGGCCTTCATAGGACCGGCCTTCGTGGGCATCTTGACCGCCGTCAGCGATAGCCAAAGGGTCGGCATGAGCGTGATTCTGGTCCTCTTCCTGCTCGGCCTGCTGGTCCTGCGGCCGCTCAAGATCGGCCCGGAGCCCGAGGGCTAGAGTGCGTTCGGCTCGCAATAGCTCGCCCAATGCACTCAATCTGTTTGATCATGAACACAAATCGTCGTCGCTGATGAGTCCATCAGCTCGGGATTTGCTCTAACCGGGACGCTCGGCGAAAGCCTCGACCAAGTGGTCGATGAAGGCGCGCGCCTTGCCCGACAGCATGCGGGCGTGCGGATAGACCACCGAGACCGGCCGGGCATAGGCCTCGAAAGGCTGCAGCAGGCGCACCAGGCGGCCGGCATCGATGTCGGCGCGGACACCCGGCAGCAGGCAGAGGCCCACGCCATGGCCGGCGCGCACCAGCTCTCTGGCCGAACGATCTGCATTCACGCGGATCTTCGGGGCCACGGTGACCCGCTGGATCTGACCGCCGACCAGGAAGTCCCATTGGTTGGCAGGCGCCAGGATGGCATTCACCACCGCCGCATGGGCTGCCAGGTCCGTCGGCCGCTCGATGCGATCGTGGGCCGCCAGATAGCTCGGCGCAGCGCAGATGACGTAGCGATAGTCGGCGATCTTGCGCGCCACCATGGCACTGTCCTGCAGGCGGCCGATACGGACCGCCAGATCGAAGCCCTCTTGCACGAGATCGACCCAACGCTCTTCCAGCATGAGGTCCACCGTGATGTCGGGGTAGCGCTCCAGGAAGCGGCCGACCTCGCCGACCAGAAACTCCTCGCCCAGCACCCGCGGGCCGGCGATGCGCAGCAGGCCGCGCGGCCGGCCTTGCTCCATCTGCACGCTTTCCTCCAGCTCCGCGACCTCGTCGAGGATGACGCGGGCGCGGGCAAGATAGGCGCGCCCCACCTCGGTCAGCGAGACCTTGCGGGTCGTGCGATTGAGCAGGCGGCTGCCCAGCCGCTCCTCTAACTGGCCGACATACTTGCTGGCCAAGGCCTTGGAGATGCCGAGACGCCGCGCGGCTTCGGAGAAGCTGCCCACTGCGGCCACCTCGACAAAGGTGCGCATCCCATCCAGCGTGTCCATCGGCCGTCGTCAAAGCCTTGTTGACAGTCGACCGCTATTGAAGGGGATCGTCACCCATTCGACAAGAGGTCAGGCGCGGAATTCCGACTTCTCGGTGCCTTGGTAGAGGGCTGCCACCTGGCGCCCGACCGCATCCGCATGCGCCGCCAGGGCGGCTGCGTCGAGATCGGCGGCGGGTGCCGGCTCGTGATCGAAGTAGCCGAAGCGATCCTCGCCGCGCACCAGGGTGGCGCTGTCCCTCACCTTTACCTGGCGCACGCTGGTCGGCACGTAGCGGATCGCCAAGCCGATGCGCCGGTCGCGGCTGCGGTTGGCGTCCGAGCAGTGCGCCAGCTTGACGTGGTGCAAGGACATCTCGCCGGCCCGCATCGGCATGGCCACGGCCTGGCGCTCGTCGACCTCCACCGCGATCTCCTGGCCGCGCGAGAGCAGGTTGTGCTCGTGGAAGGTGTCGCGGTGGTCCAGTTGCGGCCAGCGATGGCTGCCCGGGATCACCCGCATGGGCCCGCTCTGCGGCGGCACCTCGGAGAAGGCAACCCAAGCGGTCACCACGTCGTCGGGCTCCAGCCCCCAGTAGGTCGCATCCTGATGCCAGGAGACGAAACCGGGATCGCGGGCCTCCTTGATGAAGAAGTTAGTGGTCCAGCAGAGGAGGTCGGGGCCAAGCAGGTCTTCGACCGCGTCCAGGATCGTCTCATGCCGGATAAGCTGCTGCGCCCAGGTGAAGAGCAGGTGCACCTTATGGCGCCGATTGGAGGCGATGGGCCCGCCGCTCTCCGCCTCGTAGGCCTCGAGCTTGGCTCGGTAATCGGCAGCCTCCTGGCCCGAGAGGATGCTGATCGGGAAATAGTAGCCGTCTCGCCAGAAATCAGAGACCGCCTGGTCGGTGAGGAGCTTTGTCATCTCGGTCTTCTCGGTGCCATTCAAATCCCCTGGTCAGACATGGCAAGCCATGGGCCGACCATCAACTGTTCAAGGCCGTCGCCTCGTCCCGAACCTCACGGATCACCTCGGTGAAGATCGGCAAGGCGCGCTCGATCATCTCCATGCTTGCCGTAAAGGTGATGCGAAAGCGCCCTGGCGCATGGAAGGCCCTGCCCGGCAGAACAAGCAAGCCGCGATCGGCCAAGCGCTCGCAAAAGGCAACGTCGTCGGCAAGGGGCGTCTTCGGCATCAGATAGAAGGTCCCCTCCGGTTGATGCAGCTCGTAGCCCGCCGCCCGCAGGCGGGAGACCAGATAGTCGCGTTTTTGCTGCAGCGCCGGGATGTCGATGCTGAGCCTGTCGAGGTCTTCGATGGCGTGCTGCAGCAGGGCATTGGGAAAGAGAAAGCCACCGGCGATCTGCGCCAGCATGATGCTCTCTCTAAGTGGTTCGCGATCAGGCATGCTGGGTGGCAGGGCGAGGAAGCCGATGCGCTGGCCGGGCGTCAGCAGAACCTTGCCGTAGCTATAGGATATCATCGTGTTGGCGTAGTAGGCGCTGGGGCTGGGAAAGCTCTGGCCATCGAAGACGAGGCGGCTGTAGGGCTCGTCCGCCAGGAGATAAATCGTTCGCCCGTTGCGCTTCGAGGCGGTGGTGAGGATGTCTGCCAGGGCCTCCAGCGTGGCGGGCGGATAGATCCGCCCGGTCGGATTGTTCGGGGTGTTGACGATCACCATGCGGGTGCGCGGTGTGATCGCCTCTTCGATCGCGGCCAGGTCGAGGTCGAAATCCTCCTCGCGCACCCTTACCTTCACCGGCACGGCGCCGAGACTGACGATCATGGCTTCATAGTTGAACCAGGGCGGTAGGTTCATGATGACCTCGTCGCCGGGGTCCAGCGTTGCCAAAAGTGCAGCGGCGATCGCCCCGAAGGCACCGCTGGTCATGGCAATGTCTTCCGGCTCGAAAGGCATGCCTCGCCATCTGGTCAGAGAGCGGGCGACCGCGGCCCTGGTCTTGGGCTCGCTCACCTTGTAGGCGAACCAGTCGACCGAATGCGGCTCGGCCCAGGTCTTGAGAGCTTCGACGAAACCGGCCGGCGGCATCTCGTGCGGATCGCCAAGCGACATGTCGATGACGCCGGGCTGGTGGCGCCGATGCTGGCGCTCCGGTCCCACCAGAAAGTCCCAGAAGGCGCTCTTGGCCTCCCGCACGGCCTCCATGCGCCGCGAGGTCAAGGGTCGTTTCATGCCGGCCGGGTCTTTCTTCGTAGGGTGCGTCAAGGCTCTTGCGCAGATTGGCAAACTGGAGGAAGCCACTCCAGCTGCCAGGTTGGCTCACAGAGGGCGTTGGAGCGGTCCTCACGCACACCGCTGATGGGGCTTCTAGCCGCCGACCTACTCACTCGTGAAGTTAGGATAGTCTTCAATCAAAGACAGCATCGCTTCGAAATCCTCTCTCGTTTGTCTCGACAGCCGAAACGCTATCATCCCTAGCGCTTGTGAGGCCAAGCAATCTCGTAAGCTCTCCGTACAAAACAGGCAAGCGGCCGGCGATACCAACGCTGCCTCGATGGCTGCACGGAAAACACCAGCGTCCGGTTTCTCGATGCCGATGATTGAGGAGTAGAGCACCAGATTTGCCTCGAACAGGTCGCTTGGAAAGTCGGCAGGAAACAGGCCTTCAATTTGGGCCTCCGTCAGGTCGCCCGTGTTGGAGATGATACCCAGCCGCAAGCCCTTCGCATGAAGCACCTCTAGGCAGTTTTTCGCACCAGGTACCCACAGGCGACCGTCGTTGATAAGGGTGTTTCCGAGGTCGAAGAAGACGACTTCGATAAGCTTGCCGCCAGTCAACTCGACATCCTGGCCTCTCTCCATCCGGTCGACCTCCAACGGCAAGGAAACCGGCTATGACGACCCACCATGGTTCCCCGCGGCCCCTTTCGCGCAGTCCGAAATTCGCCAGCTTTGCAGAGCCATCGACCCCGGCTCGACGCCAATCTCTCGCCACGCAAAGCACTCTCTGATCGTCGAATGATGGGCGCCGTCGGTAAGCGTTCGATCCACCGACAACATGGCCTTACCCACATCAGCGTAAGTGAGGAAGTGCGGCGACACGCTATCCCACGTGCCCGCAAGCAACGCCCCGAGGTAGTCTCTAGCCATCAGCAGCGCTACTTTGAACTCATCCGGTCTTTGATCATACAGCGCTGCAAACTCCTGTTGAATGGCATCATCGTCAAGATCTTCATCCGGGCCGTGATAGGAGCGGTCCGCCAACTCCTGGCTAATCAATCCTGCATCTACCAAGTGCTTTTGAAACACCTCGACGAACACATCGAACACTGCACCAGTCAATGGCCTGGAAAGGTCGTGCGGCTCTGACGTTACGGTCGACATGCGTTCGTAATTGAAAGCATTGCGAATTTGCCTGACGTCCGAGAGTTCGCCGATGCGGGCAAGTTCATTGACCGTAAAGAGGTTCCCCTTCGATGTCGCCAGGAGTTTGTCAACCACCAGATTGAAATGCAGCGACGCCACTAGCGCCACGAGGTCACCGCACGACTCGTGAAAACCTCCGTACTCCTCTGTTCTGCTAGCCTCGTTCGGGAAGCCCACTTCCGCAAAGATCAGCGAATGGCCAAGCTCGTGCGCAAGTACATCGAAGTTCAGGCAATAGGGTCGCGAAAGATTGAGGCTTCCGTCGAGCGTCCGACCATAGCCGAACTCCAGGAAACCATATCCCGAATGCGCGTTATCCCAGGCGATCAGGGGTATCAGCTCCATCTTCTCGAAGGAGATCGCGAAATGCCACTCGATCGTCTTCCCGAGATAGTCTTCCCAGATATCCAGGACCCGACGCACGACAGCATACATGTGTGCTGATTTGAAATCCCGGCTATCGACGTCGAGGTGATCGAAGTGTCCCTCCTCGCTGGGTTGAACCGCCGGCCTGGCGGGCCCCGTGTGCGGCGGCAGGTAAGGGTATCCATAAGGCGATTTGTTGAGGGCATCAGTGACATACATTCGATCATCACCGGGTCCGGGGCTAACCTCTCCTCGCGGCACGGAAAGCCAAACGGTCTCCGGCTCTGCGAAGCCTGATAGGAATGGCGGCTGCGCAAAGATCTTGAACTTGGTGCCGGTGTTGGCAAGCGCCGCATCGAGCTTCATAGACATCGATCTGATCCTTTCGAATATGAAAAGCTGTAACATCTTCTATTAGTCGGGACTGCTGCCAAACCCCCGTTCGCACCCTCACGAACCAAAGGTAAAGCCGTTAGTCCCCGAGGACGTGAAGCAGGTTATAGTAGCACAAGCTAACGCAATACTCAAGGGAGGTTCGAGCAAAGGCAATTGCGTACGAAGGCAGTTTGCTTCAGCTTTCAACGGGCTTGAGCAGCGAATGCAAGTGCACGCGAGCCGCTTCCGCCCTGGACAGTGCCTAGGATCTATGATCGGTCCCGGTTCTTAGCACCTCAACGCGTATTCGCACAGGAAAGCAGGGCATAATCGCGGACCGAGCGAAGCGGGCTGAAGAGGGCTGCCGCGAACGACAGGGCGAAGGCAAAGGCGACGACCGCCAGACCGGCGCTTGGCGACATCGCTCCGGCGATCACTCCGCCCATCAAGGCACCCAGCGGTCGCATACCGTAGATGGCCGTCTGGATCACGGCGTTGACGCGGCCCAGCATCGGCGTCGGGGTTACCAGCTGGCGGATGGAGTTCTGTGCGATGAGCCACATCGACGGACCGAAGCCGATCAGGAAGAAGGCCCCATAGAGGACCTCGATGGCCCCCCGCTCCGGAATGGCGGTCACCATCAAGACTGCGACGAGAGAGATTCCGGGCCCGAACAGCAGAATACCGTTCGGCGAGAGGCGATCGGAGAAGCGCCCGGCGATCCAGGACCCGGCGATCGTCCCGCCGCCGAAGGCCGACAAAGCGACGCCGAAGCTGCCCGGATCGGCCTGGTAGTAATCCAGGATCAAGGGAACGATCAGGACCAGCAGCGCGGAGAAGGCCCAGTTCCAGGCGATGGCGCAAAGGGCAATTGGGCGAAGAAGCGGATGGCGCACGACCAAGCGGCCGCCCTCGAGAATCATGCGCAGCAGCGGTTCCTTCTTTCTGGGTGGCTCGGGCAGACGCGGCAGACCCATAGTGACGGCCAGCGCGCCAAGAGAGCAAAGCGCGGCTGCGGCAAAGACGAGGTGCGAATTCTCCTCGTCGAGCAGAGCGGCGGCGAGAAGAGGCACCGCAAAGGCGGAGACGGCACGCGGTATCTCCAGCCGCGAATTGGCCCTGGCAAATCCTTTGGCGGTGACGACCATGGGAATGGTCGAAAGGGCGACCAGCACGAAAAGAACGATGCCGAAGCCGGACAGCAGCACCGTGACGGCAAAGAGAGTAAGGCTTTCCGCGTAGACGCTAAGGGCCGCGGCGGAGAAACCAATCAGCGAGACGGCCGTGGCTGCAATCGTTACCGTCCTCGCCTGCACGCGGTCGACGCAGAGGCCGGCTGGAATCGACCCCAAGAGATGGGCCATGGCTTGACAGGCCACCAGCACGCCGATGGTCTCCGGCGAGGCCTGAAACGCCAGCGCGGCGACAAGCGGCACCATGACCAGCGCGATCTGGTCGGCGACATGCATGCCGTAGGCGGCAAGCGTCAAGCGGTCCATTACCTGCATGGGTCAGCTCCCTCCGTGAACTGACCGCGACGCTATGTGGCTGGACGACAGCCCCGCCATCCGCCTCTTGCGCGTGCTCGCATCAAGGAATGAGCGTGCGCGCACCGCCTCGTAGGCCTCATACTTGCCCCGACAGCCTGCAGCCGTCCCGGCCGAGAAGCTGCTGATCGGAAAGCGGGAGCCGTCTCGCCAGAAATCAGAGACCGCCAGCCTACGAGTCTCCACTTTGTCTCGTGGCCACCATCGCCTATTATGGCGTCGAGGGGTCCAATGTGCATACTGGGAGCATTCAAAAATGAAGCGAGTATCAGCGTCGCACACTAACGGCCACGGCCGCCGTCTCTTTCTCAAGATCGCATTGCTGGCACCTTTGGCAAGCGTCCTCTTTTCTCGCTCGGCCTGGGCCGTCACGCTCACGCCCGGCAAGTCCGGCCCCAACGAGTACGAGGCCATCGGCAAGAACGCGGCTGACTTCCGAATAAAGGTCCACAGAGCCGAGCATCCGCCCGGCACGCCGCTGACAGGAAACAGAGAGCTGAGGGTCACTCGAAAAAAGGGGACGCCTAACCCCTTCATAAGGAAGATCAAGCTTGACTCAAAGGGCAACGGCGACTCTGGCAGCATCAACATCGATCCGAGCGATGTGCGGAGCGTCGTCGTCATATAGTTGGAGACTTACCGCCGTCTCGCTTTTCTCCACAAATCACGGCTAGAAAGGCATCGCCGTACTGGTCGAGCTTTGCCTCGCCGACACCGTGCAACCGCCTGAGCGCCGCCTTGTTCTGCGGCCGTTCGGCGGCCATGGCCATGAGGCTGCGGTCGGGGAAGACCACGTAGGCGGGAACCGATCGCTCTTGCGCCAAGCGTCGGCGTAGAGTCTTGAGACGCTCGAAAAGAGCTTGCCCCTCCTCGTCCAGGCTGGCCGCCAGCGCGGGGCCGGTGACCCGCTTCGTCCTTGCCGGAGCGCCAGCCGCTGTCAAGCTCTCCTGTCGCAGCGAGACCGTCGCCTGGCCGCGCAGAACCTTCATGCCTTGCTCGGTGATGGTCCAGCGGCCGTATTGGGTCATGTCCAGGCCGACGATGCCGGCGGCATAGAGCTGACGGGCGATGGACTGCCACTGGCGGCGATCGAACTCTTGGCCGACGCCGAAGGTCTTCAGCCGGTCGTGACCGAACTTGGCGATGGCCTCGGTCCGCTCGCCTAAGAGGATGGACAGCAGGTGCCCGATGCCGAAGCGCTGGCCGGTGCGGGCGATCGCCGAGAGCAGCTTCTGTGCCGGCACCGTGCCGTCGATCGAGACCACGCCCTCCTCGCAGAGATCGCAGTTGCCGCAGGGCTCCAGCTGCTCGCCGAAATAGGCCAGCAGAGTCTGGCGACGACAGCGCGGTGCCTCGCAGAGGGCGACCAGCAAATTGAGGCGTTGGCGCTCGACGCGCTTCTGATCGTCGGAGGCCTCGCCCTCGTCGATCTGCAGCTGGCGCAGGCGCATGTCGTCCAGGCCGTAGAGGGTCAGCGTGTCGGCCGGCAGGCCGTCGCGCCCGGCCCGGCCGATTTCCTGATAGTAGGCCTCGATCGACTTGGGCAGCGAGGCATGGGCGACGAAACGAACGTCGGGCTTGTCGATGCCCATGCCGAAGGCGACGGTCGCCGCCATGATCACGCCGTCCTCCTGTAGGAAGCGATCCTGATTGCGCGAGCGGTCGCCTGCCTCCATGCCGGCGTGGTAGGCCAGCGCAGTGCGACCCTCGGCCGTGAAGTGGGCCGCCAGCTCTTCGGTCTGCTTGCGGGTGCTGCAGTAGACGATGCCGCTCTCGCCCGGATGGCCTTCGAGAAAACGCGAAAGCTGCTTCTTCGGCGTGTTCTTGGGCCGCATCGCCAACCGGATGTTGGGGCGGTCGAAGCCCTCGACGAAGACCTGCGGCGGCTGGGCGAAGAGCTTGGCCAATATGTCGTCGCGGGTGGCGGCGTCGGCGGTCGCGGTCAAGGCCAGCACCTGCGCCCCGCCCAGCTGGTCGCGAGCCGCGCCGAGGGCCAGATACTCCGGCCGGAAGTCGTGCCCCCACTGCGAGATACAATGAGCCTCGTCCACCGCCAGCAAAGAGACGGAACAGTCGGCGAGGCGCTCCAGAATCTCCGGCCGCAAGAGCCGTTCGGGGGCGATATAGAGAAGGCGCAGATTGCCAGCCTCGGCCTGTTCCAAGAGGTCACGGTTCTCGTAGGGATCGTTGGCCGAGGAGAGGCTGGCAGCGGCGATTCCCAAGTCGCGCAACTGCGCCACCTGATTGCGCATCAAGGCGATCAAGGGCGAGACCACCAAGGTCAGGCCGGGCCGAAGGACGGCCGGCAACTGATAGCAAAGCGACTTGCCGCTGCCGGTCGGCATGACTGCCAGCACCTCGTCGCCGGCCAGCACCGCATTCATCACGGCTTCTTGGCCCTGACGAAAGCCTTCGAAGCCGAAGATGGCTCTAAGGGCCCGCTCTGCGTCTTGTATGCTCGCCATCTCGCCTCTCGTTCAGCCTGGCCGGGACCCTAACGCAAGCCCGGCCGGCAGGGGAGCCGGAAGCGCGTCGCACGGATGGAGTTGTCCGCCGCAGGCCTCTGACAGCAACGGAATGCGGGCCCAAGAACATGCCATAGCCAAGCGATGTCATCGCGAGCGAAGCGCGGCGATCCAGAATCTATCGGCATCTTCAACGTTCCTGGATTGCCGCGTCGCCATCGTTCCTCGAAATGACGCCGCCCAGGCACCGTATGATGCGACCTTTTCGAGTGCTCATTGAGGCGTGGCTAGAACCTATGCGCCCTCGCGCCAGAAAACTTCCGGTCAATCGACTGCCACTCGCGGCCAATTGACGACGCGTCAGCGCGTCTATCGTAACCCCGGCCTTGCACCCGGCATCTAGCTGTGCAGGAAATGCCGGCGACGCGAGGCGGAGAGTGACGCATGGCTGAGGGCATCGTGACCCTGGCTGAGGCCTATTGTTGGATCGGCGTGGCGGTGGCCGCGGTCTTCCTCTTGTGGGGGGTCGACCGGGTGGTGCCGGCAGCGCGCGGCGCCTATGCCTTCCGGCCGCTGGTGGTGCCTGGCGTGGTGTTGCTCTGGCCCTTGGTGCTCTGGCGCTGGTGGCGGCTGGAGCGCGGGCAAGCCCGCTGGGCGGCGCTGCACGCCCCGCCGCGGCGCCTGCAGGATGGCCTTGGCCTGGCGCTCGCCGTGGTGCTGCCTTTGCTCTTGCTGGGCGCTTTGCTCATCCGCCAGGACGGCCCCTTCGAGCGGCCGGCCGTACAGCTTTCGGCGCCGGCGCAAGAGGCCAGCCAGTGAGCGCGCGTTTCGAGCCGGTGCTCTGGCAGCGCAGCAAGTACGTCTACGATGGAGTGCTGCTGGTCTGCGTCGTCGTTTACATCACCGCATTTTTGAGTCTGGCACCCTATCTGCAGGATCCGACCCGGCCCGTGGACGGCGCCATCTTGCGCATGCGAGCCTTCGGCACCTGCGCCTTCCTGATGCTGACGGTGATCCTTTGCATCGGCCCGCTTGCCCGGCTGGATCGCCGCTTCATGCCGCTGCTCTACAACCGCCGGCACTTCGGCGTCATGACCTGCCTGGTAGCGCTGACCCACCTGGCCTATGTGCTGGGCTGGTACTATGCCTTCAGCCCGACGCCGCGCTGGGAGGCGCTGCTGGATAGTAACAGCAGTTTCGGTCAGGTCCTGGGCTTTCCCTTCGAGCTCTTCGGGCTCTTCGCGCTGCTGGTGCTGCTGATCCTGGCGACGACCAGCCACGATTTCTGGCTGACCTTCCTGACTGCACCCCTGTGGAAGCGCCTGCACCTCTTGATCTATCCGGCCTATGCCGCGGTGGTGGCACACATCTGCCTGGGCTATCTGCAGGACGTCGACAATCCCGGCTTCGCACTGGTCGCCGGCGGCGGCGCCCTGCTGGTCGCCGGCCTGCACATCGCCGCCTGGCGCCAACCGCGCGACGCCGTCGCCGAGGCTCGGGACGACTGGGTGACGGTCTGCGAGGTAGGCGAAATCCCCGACAAACGCGCCCGCATCATCCGCCTCGGCCCGGCCGAGCGGGCGGCGGTCTTTCGCTATGACGGCAAGCTCTCGGCCGTCTCCCATGCCTGCGCCCACCAAAACGGCCCGCTTGGCGAGGGGCGCATCGTCTACGGCTGCATCACCTGCCCTTGGCACGGCTATCAGTACCGGCCACAGGACGGCTGCTCGCCGCCGCCCTTTACCGAGAAGATCCCCACCTACCGGCTTAAGATGGAGGGCAAGACGGTGCTGATCGACCGCCAGGCCAACCCGCCGGGCACCTTCGTCGAGCCACTGGTCATCCCGGAGGAACCGGCATGACGGCACCCAAACCTGAGCCCTTCTTTCTCGGCTGGTCGAAGAAGCTGCCCAAGGGCCTGCGCCGCTTCGTGCCGCTGCTGGCGGTCTCACTGGTGCTGATCTTCGGCGGCGCCGGCTTCCTCATCGGCGCCACCCAGAACGACCCCGGCGACGGCGCCTTCCGCTGGGACTATGGCCGCCAGACCTTGACCGGCGTGATGGTGAGCGAGCCCTACCCCGTCGTCTATGTGATAGCCAGCGACCTCTACACCCCTGGCCAGCCCCTGCTGCTTTCCGGGCCGGGCAAGCGCGGGGTGCAAGCGCGAGCCGAGCCCTTGAACGGCCAACTGGTCGAGATCTCCGGTGTTCCGCTGAAGCGCGGCGCACTCGACATGGTGCAGTTACGCGGCGGGGAGGCCGGATTGAAGGCGGCCGAGGGCGAGAGCCCGGGCGGGCCCGATGCCGTCTCGCTTGGCCGCTGGCGCCTTACCGGAGAGATCTGCGACGGCAAGTGCTATGCCGGCGCCATGCGTCCCGGAAACGGCCTGGCCCACAAGGCCTGCGCCAACCTCTGCCTGATCGGCGGCGTACCGCCGGTCTTCGTCTCCACCGGACCGGTCGAGGGGCAGTCGTTCTTTCTGATGGCCGGCCCCGATGGCGGGCCGATCACCGAGGCACTGCTGACCGACACCGCCGTCCTGGTGCAGATCGAGGGCGAGATCGAGCGGCGCGGCGAGTTGCTGGTCTTCAAGATCGACCCGGCCAGCATCGAGGTGCTCTAGCCATGCAGCAGCTCCTGGCCGTCGCCAAAGCCAAGAAGCAACATCTCCTCGGCCTCGGCCTCTTCCTGCTGCTCGCGCTGCTCATCTGGATCGGCTACGAAGAGATCGACCTGCTGCGCGGCACGCCCTTCTGGCCTTATCGCTATCTGGTGCTGGCGCTCTTGGCCTTCGCGGTCTTGACCCTGGTACAGCGCCTCTACCCCAAGCTGGAGCGGCTTTTCTCCAGACCCGAGTCCTCTTGATGCGGCAGGCGGCCGTCGCGCGACAGCACGATGGCCATGGGTCGCCAGGCGGGCACATAGGAGCAGACGATCAGCGACACCACCATGATCGGCACGCTCAAGAAGGCGCCGGAGATTCCCCAAAGCGCGGTCCAGAAGGTGAGCGACAGGATGATCATGAAGGTGCTGAGGTTGAGCGAGCGCCCCATCAGGGCCGGCTCCACCACATTGCCGATCACGACCTGCGACAAGCCCACCCCGACCAGGATCAGAAGGAAGGGGGTCAGCGATTCGAACTGCAACAGGGCCAAGCCGGCCGGCAGGATCGTGCCCAGGATCGAGCCGATCGAGGGAATGAAGTTAAGGAGAAAGGCAAGCAAGGCCCAGGTCTCGGCGAAATCCAGGCCGACCGGCTTCATCACCGCATAGGCGACCCCGCCGGTCATCAGGCTGGTCAGGGTCTTGACCCAGAGGTAACGGCGCACGCTGAGCGAGACCGACTGCAGCACGGCAATGAAGTCGGCGCACCTCTCTTCGTCGGGAATCAGCAGCGCCAGCTTGCGGGTGAAGGCATCGCGGTCGGCCAGAAGGAAGGCCAGGTAGAGGCCGATGAGAGCGAAGCTCGCGAGAATCGTCCCGGCCGAGCCCAGCAAGCTGGTCAGGCTGGCGGTGATGTCGATCTCGGTCACCGCGCGCTCGACGGCGGCAACGACATCGTCGCCGACATAGACCGACGTCTCCTTCAAAATGGCGTCAAAGCGCGCCTCATAGTGTGGTAGTGCTCCCAACAGCAGGTCCACCTGGCTCGAGAGCATCGCCAAGAGGCCACCGATGACGGCCAGAAAGACCAGAAGCCCGACCGCATGGCTGATACCGCTGGGAACGTTCCGCCCAGCAGGGTCACGTTACGCAGGCGGTCGATCGCAGCAGTCAGCAGCATGAAGAGAAAGAGCGCGAAGACCAGGGGAATCAGGAAGGAACTGGCAAACCACAGCACGCCCAGCCCGATCACCAGGCTGACGCTGACATAGAACCAGTTGCGCCTATCCTCTCCTCGCGAACTCACCTCGGCCATTTCCTCGCCTCGCCTTTCCGGGCGACAGCATAGCCGCTTGAGCGCGCCAGACAGAAGCATCGCCACTGCGTCGTCCCGCTTTGCCGCAGCCGATCGTCTGTCAGGCAGCGGCATCTCACGCGATAGCCGCCTTTAGAGGCGAAAGAGGAACAGCAATGAAGCTCTACAACAGCGCGATCAGCCCCAGCGCACAGCGCGTGCGTATCTTCCTGGCAGAGAAGGGGATCAGCGTCGACACCGTGACCCTGGATCTGATGAAGAACGAAGCCAGGACACCCGACTACCTCAAGATCAACTCCCTCGGTGCCGTGCCTGCCCTCGTCTTGGATGACGGCATGGTCGTCACCGAGAGCGTCGCAATCTGCCGCTATCTCGATCAGCTCCATCCCGAGCCGCCGCTCTTCGGCACGGACGGCGCGTCGAGTGCTCTGGTGGAGATGTGGATCCGGCGTATCGAACTGGAGGTCATGCGCCCATTGGCCGACATTGCCCAGAACACCATTCCCTTCTTTGCCGATCGCATCACGCAGATGCCGGACTACGCCGAGGTGCAGCGGGAAACGGCACGGCAGAAGTTCCGCTGGCTGAACGACGAGATCGACGGCCGTCCCTATCTCACCGGCGAGACCTTCACCATGGCAGACATCTTGGGGATGACGGCCTATGCTGTGTCCCGCTTCGTCGAAGCCGAGCCCGAGGAGGACCTGGCCAACCTGCAAGGCTGGATCGCTCGGGTGACCCAGCGCCCCAGCTTCCAGGCCTGAGCGGAGGAGTCCCGGATGAGCTACTATCTCTTGCTGCTGCGCGACCACAAGGACCGCTGGTCCAGCTTCTCGCCGGAGGAACAGCAGGCGGTGATCCAGCGCTTCAACGCCTGGAACGACGCGCTGAGGGCAGACAAGCGCTTCGTCTCGGCTGCCAAGCTGACGCAAGCTCGCGGCAACACGGTTCGCTCCAATGGCGAGGAGCTGCTGGTGGACGGCCCCTATTCGGAAGCAAAGGAGGCGATCGGCGGCTTCTTCCTGATCCGCGCCGAGAATGCCGAGGAGGCCGCCAAGCAGGCCGAAGGCTGCCCGATCCTCAGCTACGGCGGGTCGGTCGAGGTGCGCGAGGTCGCCGCCCTGGTCGACGTCGACGGCCGGGTGGACTGAGGGACACGCCATGCCGGAGGCCCATCGGCCGGAGGTCTTGGCCGAGCATCTCTTCCGCGACCGCTGGCGCGACGTGATCGCCGCGCTGGCGCGCCGCTTCGGCCCCGACCGGCTGGACCAGATCGAGGACGCGGTGCAGGGCGCCTTCCTGAAGGCGCTCGACCGCTGGGCGCTCGAGGGCCCGCCCGGGAATCCCGGCGGCTGGATCTATCGCGTAGCCGCAAACGCGCTGCTCGACAGGGTCCGCCGCGACGGCCGCTTTCCCAGCGAGGCGGTCATGGAGGACCTGGTCGACGAGCGCCAGCAAGAGCCACTGTGGTTCGGCGCTTTGGCTGACGACGTGCTGCGCATGATCCTGGTCTGCGCGCACCCGAGCCTGCGCCCGCGCGAGAGTCTGGCGATCACCTTGCGCCTGGTCTGCGGCCTCGGTCTGCACGAGATCGCCAGCGCGCTGCTGTTGAGCGACCAGGCCGCCCACAAGCTCTTGACCCGCAGCAAGGCCAAGCTGCGCGCCGCGGCACCCTCGCTCGACCCACCGGTCGGGCCGGAGCAAGCCAGACGGCTTACCCGTGTGTTGCAGCTGATCTACCTGCTGTTCAACGAAGGCTATAGCGCCAACACCGGCGACGACCTGGTGCGCCAGGACCTCTGCAGCGAAGCCGAGCGCTTGCTCTTGCTGCTGCTGCAGAGCGAGGCGGCCCAGGATAGCCGGCTCTGGGCGCTGGCGGCCCTGATCTCCTTTCAGGCCTCGCGCCTGCCGGCCCGCGCCGATCCGGAAGGCGAATTGCTGCGCCTGCGCGATCAGGACCGCCGCCAGTGGGACGCGCGGAAGATCGCACAAGGCTTCGGCTGCCTCGACCGCGCGATCGGGGGCGAGGACTGCAGCCGCTATCACCTGGAGGCCGCCATCGCCGCCTGCCACGCTGCGGCCGAACGCTACGAAGAGACCGATTGGCAGCACATCTTGTCTCTCTACGATCAGCTCCAGGAGCTGGCGCCCAGCCCCGTTGTACGCCTCAACCGGGCCGTCGCGCTGGCCATGGTGCAAGGACCGCAGGCTGCCTTGGCGGTGCTGGAGCCCTTGGCTCAGGAAAAGGCATTGGCCAACAGCTATCTCCTACCCGCCGTGCAAGCCGACCTCTTGAGCCAGGTCGCGCGACCGCAAGAGGCAGCGCGACACTACGCCCGCGCCATGACCTTGACGCACAACGCCTCGGTGCGCCGTTTCCTGGAAGGCCGCATGGCCTGCCTGGCCTTGGCGTGACGGACCGCTCTTTGAGACTGCGGAAGGAGACGCAAGATAGTGCTCGCATATCTCTTCTGGCACCGGCCCCTCCCGGAGATCGAGCAAGAGGCCTACGAAGCTGGCCTGACCGCGTTTCACCGGGCCCTCGCAAAGAAGAGCGGCCAGGGCTTTCGCGGCTCCGCCACCTATCGCCTCTCGCCGACGCCCTGGCTTGGCGAGCAGCCGGGTTATGAGGACTGGTATTTTGTCGATTCGTCAGCCGACCTCGACCCCTTGAACGAGATCGCGGTGGCGCCGGACCTCTGGGACGTCCATGCCGGGGTGTCGTACAAGACGGATATCGGCCACGGCGGCCTCTACGGCTTTCTGACGGCAGAGGCAGATCCGCGTGCGGCGACCAAGACCGCGTGGCTCAAGCGCCCGCGGCGGATCCGTTTCCAAGACGCGCTGGCCGCTATCGTGGAGAGCGCCGCCACGCCTGTCAGCGTGTGGCGCAAGCAGTTGGTGCTGGGTCCCGCTCCCGAGTTCGCCTTGCTCGGCGGCGAGTCGCTGGCCTTGGACCTGCCGGACGGTTGGGAGGCGCTCTATGCCGAGCGCAGGCCGCTCTTCGTAGGAGAAGGCGCCCTCTAGGGAGATCGATTTCACTTTTTCTCCGACCGCCGTCCCCAAGTGAGGGCGCCATTCGTCTCTAACGTGCCGGGGCCTCACAGCGCCCCTTTTTGTCACCCTCCAGGAGGCAGCAGATGAGCGACGTCAAGGTGAACTGGTTCGAGATTCCCGTAACCGACCTGGCCAAGGCCACGGACTTCTATACCAAGGTGTTGAACTGCCAGATGATCGAGATGCAAAGCCCGACCGGCCCCATCAGCGCCTTCCTTCATGGCGAGCAGCCGGCGGGGGCCCTGGTGGCGGGCGAGCATGGCAAGCCGGGGGGCTCGGGCATCTCCATCTATCTGGATGCCAGCGGCGATCTGGACGGCGTTCTCTCGCGGGCCGAGGCCAACGGCGGCAAGGTGGCCATGCCCAACACCCCGATCGGCGAGTACGGAGCCATCGCCGCTCTCGTCGATCCGGACGGCAACACCGTGGGTCTGCACAGCCATCCAGGCTAGGTGCACGCCCTTGCCCCGGGGCGGCTCTCAGGCCGCCCCACCTCCGAGGGCCAGGCGATAGGCCTCCACCGGCCGCTGACGGCCTTGCAGTGGCAAGTGGCCGACGGACTCGAAGCCGGACGGCTGACCCGCCGCCTGCCAGGTCGCCTCGCAGACCAGGAGGCGGCTGTCGGTGCGCTTGTTGGCGTCCTCCAGGCGCTGAGCCAGGTTCACCGTGTCTCCGTAGACGGTGTAGCTGCGCTGGGTACGGCCAATGGAGCCCGCCGCCAAGGGGCCGCTGGCGAGGCCGATCCGCAGCTTGAAGCTGGTGCCGTCGTACTCTGCTCCATCGCTAAAGCGCAGCAAAGCCTCCGCCGCATCGATCGCATCGGCTGCCGGCCTTTGGCTGGCCCGCGGCATGCCGAAGGTAGCCAGCATGGCGTCGCCGGCATAGCCCAAGGCGGTGCCGCCTTGATCCGCGACCACGCGGGCGGCGTCGGAAAAGAAGCCGTCCAGCGCGGTCATCACGGCCTCCGCCTCGCGGCCCTCGGAAAAGCTCGTGAAGCCTTCGATATCGAGGAAGAGGACGGTCGCATCCTGCACCTTCGGGCGCAGCGCGTCGGGCTGGGCAAGGATCTCGGCGGCGACATCGCTCGGCACGAAACGGCCGAAGAGCTCTTCGGCCCGCCGCCGTCGCCGCTCGGCGCTGGCAAAGGCGATGACGGAGCGGCGCGCGCGGCCGACCGCCAAGGCCAGGAGGACGGAGGCCGCCAAGAGCACTGCCGTCTCCTCGTAGCGCAGTCCCCAATTGATGAAATCGACGTTCATCAAGAGGTCGATGTACTCCTCGACCGTCGGATCTGGGCCAAGGTCCTGCCAGGAGACCACGCGATCCTGCTCGGACACGATCACCGCGATCAAGGTCCAGTAGCCGAGCGTCAGCATCGCTCCGGTGAAGAGCACCAGACCGGGCATGAGCGACAGGGCGGTGACGACCAGCAAGAGGGCTAGGAAGTGGGAGCCATAAGCCCGAAACAGCAGAATCTTTGGCACCTCTTCATGGCCCAACAGCGGGACCAACGAGGCGGCGGCCGTGATTGCCAAGATGTCCACGCCGAAGAGGGCGTAGCGATGCCAGCGGCGCTCGTAGCGCTTCCCCAGAGATGCCAGCACAAGCAGCCCGACCGCCAGAAGCGCCAAGGCAAGTAGTCCGGCCGACGGGTTTCCGTGAACGCTGTAGCCATAGGTTTGCCAGGCGATCACCAGCAGCAAGACTGCACTGCGCCCATAGAGCAGGAGGCGAAACCCGCTGCGCTCGGCGGCGTCCAACACCTGCACGGCCTCGCCGGCACTCGCATCACCCTTGCCGATCCCGAGAAAGGCCAGCAGCGCCGCTCCCCAGGATCGAGACGTCTTGTCTACAGATTCCATCGCCTCTCGCTTTGCCTAGCTGCCCCGGTGCTGCGCGACCCTCTATCAATTTGGCTGCCATGGCGTCACGGCAAGAGGCGCGAAGACCGCAGCCGACCGAGCCGTGACCGCCGGAATTGGGCGGCGTCAGGCCTTGTCTGACTTGAGCGTCGTCAGTAGGACAGCCACAACAATCATGGCTGCACCCAAGCCCATATCCAGCGTAAGCGGTTCGTTCAAGAAAATATTCTCGTTTAACAAAGTAAACACCACCGTTAAGGCAAAATACAAAGATGCGGACAATGGAGAAATCTCGGCTATTGCCTGATACCACAGCGCGTATGCCATGGCCGTCGAAAACACGCCCATCCCCACGAGCAACAATAGATCGAACCAGCTCATCCCAAACGCATAGAAAAAGAGGAACGGTGTTAGAACAATCGACCCAATCAGCATGACCTGGAACAAAATCGCCAACCTCTCTATCGGCGTACTGCAGGCGCGCGTTAGCGTGCTGCTCCCCAGGATGAAGACGGCCCAGGCCACTGCGGCGATCAGCTCATCGAGGTCGCCAAGCAGTTCGTAGCCGGCGAGGTCAATATCGTGGCGCACGGTGACGAAGACGCCAGCCACTGCGACCAAAATCGCGACAACTTCGATCAGCCGGATCTCTTCGTGCTTGACGAAAAACAGGATGATCAACAGGAAGACCGGCGCCGAGTTCTCGATGAGCATCGCATTGGTCGCCGTCGTGTAGCCGAGCCCAATGTGAAAGAAGATGAAATTGACACAGAAGCCCACGACGGTGAGCAGATGGATCTTGGTCATCTTGGGCCACTCAAGCTTATGGCCCTTGAGCCGGATGAAGAGACCCAGGCAAAGGCAGGCGATGTAGAGGCGCAGGGTGGCGATCACCGCCCCGGCCATATCCGCCGTCAAATAGCGGACGATGACGGCATGCGTGCCCAGCAGGAAAGCTGCCAGGAACCCGTAGATCAGAGCACGCATTGGTTTAGCCTCCCCTCCCAGACCGCGCCTGACAAGTTCTACGACCGGGGTGACGCCACTTTACCCATGGTGCATGGCGGCCCTCTACCATGAGAGCGCGCCAGTTGAACGGTGACCCCTGGGGCGACGGTGCCGCTGATTTGACTGGCGTGCGCCCCTTAGCGCTGTGCCACACTAGGGCATGTGACATTCGAGAGGGATCGGGGTGCTTCGCCGCCGAAGGTTCGCCGCTGTGCTTGCTGCATCTCTGCTGGGCTTGTCCGCTGCACAAAACGGCGAGGCCCAAGGCATCCCTGTCGAGCTAGAGCTGGTGCTCTCGGCTGACAGCTCCTCCTCCATTCGCGGGCAGGAGTTCGACCTGCAGATCCAAGGCTATGCCAGTGCTTTCCGCGACCCGGAGGTGATCCAAGCGATCCTCGGTCTCGGCGGCGGCGGAATCGCCGTGACCTTCGTGCAGTGGAGCGCCTCCTTCCAACAGATCGTCAGCGTCGACTGGACAGTCATCCGCAGCGAGGCCGACTCCCTGGCCTTCGCGGACGCGATAGAGCGCCAGGCCCGCGCCTTCGTCGGCTTCGGCACGGCAACCGGCGAGGCCATGCTGCAGGCAGCCCGCTTGCTCGAGGCCAACGGCTACGAAGGCAAGCGCCGGGTGATCGACATCTCCTCGGACGAGCGCTCGAACCAAGGCGCCCACCCCGGCGGGGTCAGGCCAAAGATCCTGGCCGCCGGGATTACCGTCAACGGGCTGGTGGTCCAGGACAGGGGGCAAGACATGGCCGACTACTTTCGTGAATTCGTCATCGGTGGCCCCGACGCCTTCGTGCTGTCGGTCTCCTCTTTCCGGGACTTTTCCACCGCCATCCGGCTGAAGCTGATCCGCGAGATCTCCACCGCACCGCTGGCCGGGCTTCCGCAGCGCTAACCCGTTTGCGGGGCGATGAACTCCAGCCTGATGCCGCCCGGGATCACGCACATCATGTGCCGCGTCGGCCCGTCGCGGACCAGCTCGGGCGCGAATGCGACCTCGACGCCGGCAGCGGCGAGGCGCTCATGCATGGGGTCGAGTTCCTCGGGATCGAGCAAGAAGGCAAAGTGGTGCAGGCCGATGGTGTTCTTGCGCTCGAAGGCGCGTGCCGTCGCCGGGTCGCTGGCTTGCCAGAGGCTGATCATGGTGGTGCCGTCGCTGACGAAGATCGAGGGGTAGGCCGGCCGCCCGCCGACCCTCTCGAAGCCCAGGGTCTCGACGAAGAAGGCGGCGGTCTCCTCTATGTCGGGAACGGTCAGTCCGACGTGATGGACACCCTTGGTGACACGAGGCTCAGGCATGGCGGGCAGTTCCTTTCGGGATGGACGCGAAGGGCCATTGAAGGCCATCGGCGGCCAACCCGCAAGCCGCCCTCCGACGGGACTGGGAGGAACGGAGCGCTAGGCGATGGACTCTTGCCTCTGCAAATGCGCAAAGATCAGCCAGACGCAGAAGGGAGCAGCAGCCATGATCGACATCCAGAAGATCGACCACATCGGTATCCGCATCCGCGACAAGGAGCGCTCGATCGCCTTTTATGAGCTTCTGGGCTTCCAGCTGATCGTCGATGCCGGCTTCGAGAAGGGGCATCCGATCATGATGCGCCATCCCTCGGGCGTGGTGCTGAACCTTTTGGGGCCCAGCAGCGAGGAAAAGGACGTCAACGTCCTGATGGACATCGACCGGCGCTTTGCCGGCTACACCCACATCGCACTGAAGGTTGCCTCGCTGGCGGACGCAGAGGCCTTCCTGGCGGAGGAGGGCATCGCGATCACCGGGCGATTCTCCTTCAAGGACATGAACGCCGTCTTCATCCGAGATCCCGACCGCAACGTCATCGAGCTGGACGCCTATCCCGGCGATGACCCCGCATCCCGCTTGATGGAGCCCGGCGAGGAGATCGAGGCCTACCGGGAGCATCCCTGAGCAGCTCTCACTGCAGAGCGCAAAGGCACTCGGACGTGGAAATGGCGAAACCGCCTCTCTAGGCTGATCTTGATACCCAGTGTCTAGAGTTGACCTTTGTCATGGCCTCCCCGCCGCCCGAAAGCATGGATCAGATCGGCCCCGCGGCCGCAGCCTTGAGTTCGGCCGATCGCTGGCGCGGCCTGGTCGCGGTGATCGCCAGCGCCGGAGTTGCGGGCATCACCATCGGCTTCATGGCACCGCTGGCCGCCCTCGTGCTGGAAGCGCAGGGCAATCCTAACTGGGCGATCGGCATTAATGGCGCGGCACCGGCGCTGGCGACGATTCTCTTGGGTCCCTTGGTGCCCAGGCTCTTCTCCAGGATCGGCTTCTTTCAGGCGATGATGCTGGCGGTCTTCGGCGAGGCCTGCCTGATCCTCTGCCTGCTGACCTGGCAGGACATCTGGTTCTGGACGCTGTTGCGCTTCGCCATCGGCTTCTTCGGCACGGTGCACTGGATCGGCAGCGAGACCTGGATCGTCGCCATCGCGCCGCCGGAGCAGCGCGGCCGTGCCATTGCGCTCTACATGATCGCGATCTCCGGCGGCTTTGCGCTGGGTCCGATCGTCCTGCAGATGACCGATACCGCAGGCGCGCTGCCCTTCCTGGTGGCCACCGGGCTGATCCTTGCTTCCGCGCCCTTGCTGTGGATGGCGCGCTTTGCCGTGCCGCGGTTGCCGCATGCACCCAAGGCGGCGATCCGCCAGGCCTTGCGTATCGCCCCCTTGGTGATGGTGGCGGCCCTGATGGCGGGCTTCGTCGACATGTCGGCGCTCACCCACCTGGTGAACTACGGCCGCGATGCGGGCTTGAGCGAAGATACGGCGCTGATGATGCTGACCATCATGCTAACCGCCAACGTCATCATGCAGTTCCCCGTGGGCTGGCTCGCCGACCGGGTGAACAAGCGGCGCCTCTTGATCCTCTTCGGGGTAATCTTCTTCGCGGCACCGCTCTTGGTGAGCCAGTCGATCGCCAACCCCTTCATACTCTGGCCGGTGCTGATCGTCTGGGGCATCGCCTCGATGGGGATCTATACCGTTGCGCTGACCATCCTGGGCGAGCGCTTCGAGGCCAGCCTGCTGGCCAGCGCCAATGCCGCCATCGTCGCCTTCTATCAGTTCGGCGGCATGACCGGCCCGATGGTGGGCGGCAGCGGCATGGACCTTTGGGGCGAGAACGGCTTGATGTGGGTCTTCTCCGCCGCCGGATTCTTGTTTCTTTGCTTTGCCGCATACCGCAGCTGGCTGCGCTGGCGGCTCGGCATCACCGATCCTGCGCGCTCGCTGCCGGACGAGGCCTAACTCCGGCTCCCAGCCAGGCATTGTAGACGCCCGACGCGACGATCACGCCGATCCCGACCCAGGCCCACTCGTCCGGGAACTGATTGAAGACCAGAAAACCCAACACCGAGGCGCCAATGATCTCGGTGTAGGAAAAGGGTGCCAGCAAGGAGGCCGGTGCGCGTTCGTAGGCCAGGATCATGGCGCCGTGCGCCAAGGCCGCGACCACGCCCAACGAAAGCATCATCCCCCACTGGCCGGTCGTCGGCCCTTTCCAAAGGCTGTCGCTCTCCACCAGCAGCAGGAGGCTCAGCACCAGCGAGCCGACCACGGCGGTCATCGCCAAGGTCACCAGCGGCGGCGACTTCATAGAGAGATGGCGTGTCGCCAAGGCGTAGCCGGCAAAAGAACAGCCGCAGATCAATGCCAGGATGGTGCCGACGCCGACGGTCTGAAACCCCGGCCGCACCAGGATGAGAATGCCGACAAAGCCGCTTGCGACTGCCAGCCAGCGCTTCAGGCCGACCACTTCCCCCAGCACGAAGGGTGCCAGCGCGGTGATGACAAGAGGCGCCACGAAGACCAGCGCCACCGCATCGGCGAGCGGAATGCGTTTCAGCGCTCCGAAAAAGAGGCATGTGGCAGCCACCATGAAGATGCTGCGCAGCAGCTGCAGCCAGGGATTTGCCAGCTTGAACAATGCGCCCAGGCCATGGCGCCACAGAATGAGCGGCACCAGCGGCAGCAGGTGAAAGACAAAGCGCGCCCAAGCCACCTGCCAGACGGTGAAGTCCTCGGTCAGCAGCTTGGCGAAGGTGTCGAGGATCGGGATCAGCTGCTGCGCCAAGAGCAGTAGTCCGATCGCAGCCCAGCGGGCGCGCGCCTCTTCACGCTCGTCGACCATCTGCGGCCCGTTCTCTCCCGCTATGGACCGCCCGGCCAGTTCCGGCACGACCTTCTCGCTTGTCGGACCCTCTCTCTGAAGAGATGCGGATGCAAGCTTCGCCTGCCGATAGGTGAGTTGCGCGAGAGTCCGGGCCTCCCTAACGCACGTCGATCGCCGCCTCGATCGCGTCTAGATAGGACTGCGTGGTCCTGGTCGCCTCGGCGTAATGACTGAAGGCATGCCGGTCGCCGGAGCGCGCTAGGTCAGCGAAGTTCTGCACCATGAGCACCTGTTGCGGCGTCTCGGACGGCGTTTCGATGAAGGTGAAGTCCTTTGGCGTCATGGAGCCGCTGCGGTGGATGAAGCCGGTGGGGATATCGCTTGCTTGCACATCGAAGCTGTTGGTCCAGTTCATCACGAAATCGCCCAGCTGGATCACTCCCTTGTCGCCGACCAGCGTCATCTCGTTGACCGTCGTCCCGCTGCAGAACCCGGCGCCGAAGCTGGAACTCCGGCCATCTTCGAAGCCCAGCAGTCCGGTGACCTGGGTGATTGCACCGGTCTCCGGGTCGCGCTGGCAGACGGCAGACGCGCGCACCACCCTGCCCTGCGGTTGCAGGTACTCGACGGCCGCGCGCAGGCAGTACCAGCCGAGGTCGCCCAAGGCACCGGTGGGCTCTTGGGCCGGATCGAAGCGTATGTTCGAGCGGTTGGTAAGCTGTATGTAGAACTGACTGTGCAGAGCGCGCGGGTTTCCGATGCGCGCGTCCAAGGCCGCCCTGACGGCCGAGCGCCGCGGATGGTGGACGAAGTGGGTCGCGTCCATGAAGAGCAAGCCGGCCGCCGCCGCGGCACCGGCCATGCGCTGAACCGAGGCAGCGCTGACAAAGGGCTTGTCGATCAGGACATGCTTGCCGGCGGCGATGGCTTCGAGCGCGAGCTCTTCCTTGGCCGTCGTTGGTATCGCCAGGTAGATGGCATCTATGTCGTCGCGCGCCAAGAGATCCGCCAATCCCTCGACGGCCTGCGTGCCGGGCCGCTGGGCGACGAAGGCCCCGGCCTTGGCCAGCGTCCTGCTGGAGACGGCCGCGAGCCTGGCATTGCTAGCTGCTCCAATGGCATCGGCGATCGCCTTGGCAATCATACCGGTGCCGACTATGCCGAAACCGAATGCCGTCATTCCTTTCACCTTTCGCCTTGATGCCGAGCTACTGGCAGTCTTCAGATTCGAATTCACTAAGCAAGGCCGGCAGTAGCCCTGCGATGACGGACCTACAGGCGAGCGACGGCCCTCTACGGGTTGATCGTCAATAGGTGCCCTTCCAACACCTTCTGTTTGCGGGCCTCATCGAGGCGGTGCAGGTGCTACCGTTGAGGGCAGCTCTTCCTTACGCCGACAAGTGGCTACTGCCGCCGCTCGGAGCACGAGCATCACCCAAATGCCATAGAGATGCGCGACCGAGGATTCCGGCAGCATCGACCAGCGTCCCTCATGTGTCACTACTGCGGCTCGACCACCGCAGTCGGACGAGACCGTAACTGGAGCACCCCAAGTGCTCATTTCCGCAAGTGCATTTCGAGAATCGCAACTGCCAAGCCCACAAAGATGATTAGAAAGAGGACTCCAACAATTGGTCGATTCCGGTCCCAAACAAATAATGAAGTACCTGGGTGGTAACGTAAGCAAGCTAGCCAGACGATCAAATTCGAGACGGCCAAGAGGAGCAGCAGCACGGGAATGTGGCGGAACACGCCGGCCAGAGCGGAGTCGCACATGGGATTCGGCGCATAGATCTCCAGGTTTCGGGCGAAATCTATCCACCAAGCGACGAACAAGAACACTAAGAAAAGACTGCAAAGAAGAAAGACACGACTCTTGCGCGACGGTGTCCGTAAGATCCCATCAAACATCGCTCGTAAACTCAGCAAACTACCCAGCCGATTACACCGCCTCCACCCCGCACCAAGACGCAATAAAGAGCGCCAGCGTCTTGGTCACCCGGCGCACTGAATCCAGGCTGACCCGCTCGTTGAAGCCGTGGATGTTCTCGGAATAGGGGCCATAGACCAGGCAGGGGATGCCGTCGTAGATGACGAAGACGCGGCCGTCGAGGTAGCCCGGCGTCACGAAGGACTGCAGGTCCTTGCCGCCGTGCACCTGGGCGTAGGACTTGGCCAACGTCGCCTCCGCCGCACTCCCCTCCTCCAGCACGTAGCCCTTGGCGAAGAAGCCGTTGTAGACTACGTCGGGCGGGTTGTTGGCGAGGAAGGGCTCGGCGCGGCTGGCCTCCCGGACGGCGGCCTCTATTTCTGCGGCGGCCTCTTTCGGCTCGACGCCGGGGTAGATGGCGGCGCGCACATCCAAGGTGCACCAGGCCGGCACGCTCGACGCCCAGTCGCCGCCGGCGATCTTGCCGATGTTGATGTTGATCGGCTTGGCCACCGCGTCGAAGTAGGCCATCCCGGCCTTGCGCGCGTTCCACGCTGTCTCCAAGGCCTTCAGGCCCTCGATCACGCGGTAGGCGGCGAGGATGGCGTTGGAGCCGCTGGAGGCCTCTCGCACATGCACCGGCTCGCCGCGGATCTTCACCTGGAACCAGATGACGCCGGTGTTGGCGCGCACCAGCATGTCGTCTTCCGGCTCGGGGATCACCGCCGCCTCGGCGCGGTAGCCGCGGATATGGCAGGCGAGCGCACCGTTGCCGGTGCACTCCTCCTCCGTCACCGACTGCAGATAGACGGTCGACGCCGGCTGCAGACCTAGGGAGCGCAGGGCATCGAGCGCAAAGAGGTTGGCCACCAGACCGGCCTTCATGTCACCGGAGCCACGGCCATAGAGCCAGCCGTCCTGCACCACGGGGTCGAAGGGCGGGCTCTTCCACATGTCCAAAGGCCCGGTCGGCACAACGTCGATATGCCCGTTCAGGACGAGAGAGCGGCCTTTCGCCTGCTTGGGCGTGTGGGTCCCGACCACGTTGATGGCGTTGTCGTAAGGCACGGCCACCGGCGAGAAGCCGGGGTGCCCCTCCAGCTCCTGGGGGTCGAGGCGCCAGCGGTCCATGGCATAGCCGCGCTCGGCCATGGCCTGGTGCATGAACTCCTGGGCCGTGTGCTCCTGGCCGCGCAGCGAGGGGTGGCGCACCAGCTCGCGGGTGAAGGCCAGCTGCGCATCGAAGCCCTTGTCGACGACACGCAGGATCTCTTCGCCCAGGTCGCTGTCGAGCTGATCGGAATGGGTGTCGGACATGAGTAGATCTCCTCGGCGAGCAGGTCGGGCGCGCGCACTATGCCTCGAACCGGGTGCCGGATTAAGGCCATCACGCGGAAATGCTTTGTCTTCGCAGGCAAGCTTGGCAGGCTTTGGCATGAACGAGGGCATAAGGAAGGGACCGCGAGCCATGGCGCTAGAGGAGTTCTCCATCCAAGACCTGCAGGAGCTGTTCGAACGCGGCGATCTTACCTCGGCGGCGCTCTGTCAGGCCTTCCTGGAGCGAATCGAAGAGATCGATCGCGCCGGCCCGACCCTGAATTCGGTGAGCGAGACCAACCCCGATGCTTCGGCGATCGCCGAGGCGCTGGACCGCGAACGCAGCGATGTGGGGCCGCGCGGACCCTTGCACGGCGTGCCGATCATGCTGAAGGACGCCATCGACACGGCCGACCGCATGATGACCACCGGCGGCTCCTTGGCCCTGGTCGGCAACATCGCCGAGGCGGACGCCTTCGTCGTCGCCCAATTGCGGCGTGCAGGCGCGGTGCTCCTGGGCAAGAACAACATGACCGAGTGGAGCTACTTGCGCTCGACCCGAGGCTGCTGCGGCTGGAGCAGCCGCGGCGGGCAGGTGCGCAATCCCTACGTCCTGGACCGCAGCACGTCCGGCTCCAGCTCGGGATCGGGCGCGGCGGTGGCGGCCAACCTCTGCACTGCAGCGATCGGCACCGAGACCGACGGCTCGGTGGTACGCCCCTCGTCCATCAACGGCATCGTTGGACTGAAGCCGACCGTGGGCCTGATCGGCCGATCCGGCATCATACCGGTTGCCGCCTCGCGCGATACGGCCGGCCCCATGGCCCGCAGCGTTACCGATCTGGCGCATGTGCTGAACGCCCTGACCGGCCTGGACCCGCTGGACCCGGCAACCCAAGAGGCCGAATCACACCGCGCCGCCGACTACACCAGCTTCCTGGAAGAAGGCGCACTGAAGGGCGCACGCATCGGACTCGCCCGGGACCTGATGGGCACGCACGAGGGCGTCGACACGCTCATCGAAGCGGCGGCAAGCGTCATGCGCGGACTGGGCGCCGAGGTGATTGATCCCACCAACGGCTGCGCCGTGTCGATCTTCTTTGAGGCCGAGATGACCCTCTTCCTCTACGAGATGAAGGAGGGCCTCAACCGCTACTTCGCCCGGCACCCCAAGGGGCAAGTGGCGAACTTGGAAGAGCTGATCGCCTTCAACCCGCGCCCACGCCCCGGAGGTCATGCCCTTCTTCCAGCAGGAGATCTTGGAAAGGGCGGCGGCCATCGGCGATAAGGACGAGCCGGCCTATGCCGCGGCCAAGGCGGAATGCAGCCGCCTCTCGCGAGAGGACGGCATCGACAAGGTGCTGGCCGACCATCGCCTGGACGCCATCATCGCGCCGACCGACGGCATGCCGGCCTGGTCCGTCGATCCGGTGAACGGCGACCGGGTCAAGGGCGGCTGCTCTACACCGGCTGCCTTGGCGGGCTATCCGCACATCACGGTGCCGGCCGGCTACCTGCACGGCCTACCGGTGGCGCTCTCCTTCTTCTCCACCGCTTGGACCGAGGGTGAGCTGATCGGCTATGCCTATGCCTTCGAGCAAGCGACGAAAGTGCGCCGCCCGCCCACCTACCTGCCCACCTTGAAGATCTAGGCCGCTATCGGGTTGGCTGGATGGGAGGGCGGTCATGGCGAAAATCGAACGAGATGCTCGGCTTGAGGCCAGCAAGTCGAAATGCCTTGTCTTTGCAAGCAAGCTTGGCAGGCTTGGGAAAGGGATTTGCATAGGAAGGGGCCAGGGGCCATGGCGTTAGACGAATTCTCCATCCGAGAGCTGCAAGACTTGTTTCAACGGGGCGATCTCTCTTCGGCCGCGCTTTGTGAGGCCTTCCTGGACCGCATCGAGGAGATCGACCGGGCTGGGCCGACCCTGCGGTCGGTGATCGAGACCAACCCGGACGCACCGGCGATCGCCGAGGCGCTGGACCGCGAGCGCAGCGACGTCGGCCCGCGCGGACCCTTGCACGGCGTGCCGATCATGCTGAAGGACGCCATCGACACGGCCGACCGCATGATGACCACCGGCGGCTCCTTGGCCCTGGTCGGCAACATCGCCGAGGCGGATGCCTTCGTCGCCGCCCAGCTCAGGCGCGCCGGCGCGGTACTGTTAGGCAAGACCAACATGAGCGAGTGGGGCTACATGCGCTCGACGCGCGGCTGCAGCGGCTGGAGCAGCCGCGGCGGTCAGGTGCGCAATCCCTATGTCCTGGACCGCAGTCCTTCCGGCTCCAGCTCGGGCTCCGGCGTTGCCGTAGCGGCCAACCTCTGCACGGCGGCGATCGGTGCGGAGGTCGACGGCTCGGTGGTGCGCCCGTCGTCCATCAACGGCATCGTCGGGCTGAAGCCGACCGTGGGCCTGATCGGCCGGTCCGGCGTCATGCCGGTCGCGAGCCCGCAGGACACGACCGGCCCCATGGCCCGCAGCGTGAGCGACCTCGCCCTGGTGCTGAACGCCCTGACCGGCCTGGACCCGCTGGACCCGGCAACCCGAGAGGCGGAGGCCCACCGCGCCGCCGACTACACCGCCTTCCTGGACGAAGGCGCCTTGAAGGGCGCGCGCCTGGGCATCGCCCGCGACCTCATGGGCGACCACGAGGGCGTCGACGCGCTGATCGACGAGGCTGCCATGGTGATGCGGGGGCTGGGCGCCGAGATCGTCGACCCGGCCAACGGCAGCGCCGTGCCGCTCTTCGGCGAGGCCGAGATGACGCTCTTCCTCTACGAAATGAAGGTGGGCTTGAACCGCTACATCGCCCAGCATCCCAAGGGTAAAGTCGCGAACCTGGAGGAGCTGATCGCCTTCAACCGCGCGCACGCCGCTGAGGTCATGCCCTTCTTCCAGCAGGAGCTCTTGGAGATGACGGCGGCCACCGGCGGCATGGACGAGCCGGCCTATGCCGCCGCCAAGGCGGAATGCCGCCGTCTCTCGCGCGAGGACGGCATCGACCGGGTGCTGGCCGACCATCGCCTGGACGCCATCATCGCGCCAACCGACGGCATGCCGGCCTGGTCGATCGACCCGGTGAACGGCGATCGTATCAAGGGTGGCTGCTCCTCGCCGCCGGCCATGGCGGGCTACCCGCACATCACGGTGCCGGCCGGCTACGTCCACGGCCTGCCGGTAGCACTCTCCCTCTTCTCCACCGCCTGGAGCGAGCCCAAGCTGATCGGCTATGCCTACGCCTTCGAGCAGGCGACGAAGGTCCGCCGCCCGCCCAGCTACCTGCCGACGTTGGAGATCTAGGATCTGGAACAATGCGGGTTAGCTTGTACCGGTCACGGCGGGTCGAGGAGGCAAGTTGGCCGCCCTCCTCATCTGTCGGCGCTGTCGCACCAACACCACCCCACGTCATCCTCCGACCCTGATGTTCTGTCCGGAGACAAGGTTGACAGATGTTCGGAGACATCGTTGACACAAGGATGTTGTGGTTTGCTCATGGTCTCAGGTCAATGTCGGCGATGTGTGTAGCGCCGAAGAAGATGCCGTAGTGGCCGTCTTCTCCGCGCGCTCTGATGGCAAGGCGCTCGCCGCGGAAAGCCCTGGGCACTTTCCAACGGCGTCCTTTGAAGCGGATGTAGAGACTGGTGGTGCCGACGCGGCGCACGATGTCGTCGGGTCCGTAGTGGGGCTCCGGCAGGGTCTTCGGCATGTCCCGCGGAGAGGGCCGGTAGCGCTTAGCTGGCACGGCCATGTCCAAGGCCTGGTGGGGGCGCTTTGTGTTGTAGATGGGGCGCCAATCATCGAAGGCCTTCTGCACCTGGTCGAGATCGCGCAAGGGCTGCAGGTCGAAGACTTCGGCGTCCAGCGTGCGGTGGAAGCGCTCGTTCTTGCCGCGGCCTTGGGGATGGTAGGGCCGGCTGTGGATGACCTGGATGCCGAGCTTCAAGAGCCAGACGCCGAGCGGTGTCCACTGCCCGGGCACGCCGCCGCCCCAGGGCGAGCCGTTGTCGAGGTAGAAAGCCTCGGGCAGGCCGTAGCGCCGGAAGGTGCTTTCCAGCAGGGCCTGCACCGTCTCGGTGCGTTCGTTCTCGCAAGAGTGAAGGCACAGCAAGAAGCGCGAGTGATCGTCGAGCACGGTGAGCGGGTGGCACCACCTGCCGGGCTCGATCTGCACCCGGCCCTTGAAGTCCATCTGCCACAGCTGGTTCGGCGCATCCCTCTCGAAGCGCGTGTAGCTGCGGCTGGTCTGCTCGCGCGCGCCAATCCGGCCATGGCGCTGCAGGATGGCGTGAATGGTCGACACCGCAGGTGGCTCGCTCCCCCCGCGCGCGAGACAGCACGCGATCTTGCGCGCTCCCCAGGCCGGATGCTCATCGCGCAGCTCCAGCACTGCGCTTTCCATTTGCGCCGGGGTGCGCGTCGGGCTGCGCAGCGGACGGCGCGAGCGGTCAGCGAAATCCTCACACTCCGCCTTACCCCGCCGCAGCCACTTGTAGGCGGTCTGCCGGCTGATCCCGAAGCGCGCGCTCAAGGCACTCACGTTCGCGCCCGCCTGCGAGGCCAGCATCACAAACTCTCGTCTCTGCTCCACGATCGACACCTCTTGCCAGGGCATGGCGACCTCCACGTCTCTGCCTGCCATGCTCGTTTATGTGTCAACCATGTCCCCGAACAGCTGTCAGCTATCTCTCCGGGCCATACACCCTGATCGGAGGATCGCGTTCCGTTAGCGCAATTGATAGGGTCCTGAAACACCATCCACACCCTTCAAGCGACAAGCGCCCAAGCATGGGTACCGGCCGCGAGAAAGAGCGCAAGTTTCGCCGCAGCACGCGGACCAATCGGACCCAAACCCATTGTTTGTACGAAGGGCGCACGTTCCTCCGGTCAAGCCGTAGGACGACGACGGTGGGGGTTGGCAAGAGAGCTGATCGACTACGAAAAGCCGTGGCAAGACCGCGGTCCCGCGTCTCACCTTCCAACTGAACTCGCCACTAAACCATCTCGATGATGTAGAGGCCGCCGTTGTTGTCGGTGGCGTAGAGGAGCCGGTTGCTGTCGACGAAGACGTCGGCGTTCTGGATCACCCGGGGCTGACCCGGCCGCGTGTCCACCACGCGGGCCGGCGCCGGCGGCACCAATGCGGCCACCTCTTCCGGGCGATACTGCTTGGCGATGTCGTAGACGCGGATGCCGGCATTGTGCATGGTCGCGAAGACCAGGTCCGAGCTGACGAAGGCATCCGGCCGGTTCTCATAGAGATTGTGCGGGCCGAAGTTGCCGCCCTTGGCGATGTAGTCCGCGCCTTCGACCTTGCCGTCGGGCTGCGGCACGGTCGAGATGCTGACCGGGTTGGCCAGGTCGCGGCCGTCGAAGACCCAGATGTTCTTCACCCCGTCCTGGCGGGACGGCAGGACCGATTCGTCCAGAACCACGATCAGGTCGCGGTCCGGCAGCGGCAGGCAGTTGTGCGTGCCGCCTTGGAAGGGCGGCGACCAGTTGGTGTGGGAGACCAGGCGCGGCTTGCTGCGGTCGGCGACGTCGAGGATCACCATCCCGCCGTCGCGCCAGGCACAGAAGGCGGTGTCACCGTTCACGATCGGGTGGTGCAGGCCATAGCGCCAGCGCGGATCCCAGCTCGGCTTTTCGCCGGCGGCAAGGTTCATGCCGGGAATCCACCAGCGGCCCGCTTCCTTGGGCCGGGTGGGATCCTGCATGTCGATGGTGATGAAGATGAAGTCGCTAAAGCCTTCGATCATGGCCGAGGCATAGGCCCAGCGCCCGCCCGTGTACCAGATGCGGTGGAGCCCCACGCCGTCGACCTCCATGAAGCCGATCTCGCGCGGATTGGCCGGGTCCTTGATGTCGTAGACCTTCATGCCCGCCGTCCAGGTGCGCGGCTGTTCGACGGCCTCCGAGGTCTCGGCGACGAAGGTGCCGCTGTAGTAGGCAGCCGGGTCCTGGAACTCGCTGGCGGCAAAGGCATTGCGCGCGTTGATGACAAGCAGCAGGTCGCCCGCGGTCTGCAGGTGCGGCGTCCAGGTGTCGGGCGGCGCTGGGATGTAGTTCACCGGGCGCGGCGCCCTTGGATCGGTGACGTCGACCACTGAAAAGCCATTGGAAAAAATGTGCCCGACGAAGGCATGGCCCCTGGTCACCATCACTTGAACGCCGTCGGGCCGGCCTGCCATGTCGGTATGCCCGATCATGCGCATGTTCCGCGCATAGTCCGGCACCGGAAGCGACGAGGTGGCAGCCCGCACGACCGCCGGCGCCGCGAGCGCCGTCGCCGAAGCGGCCAAAGCTGCACCGCCCACGAGCTTGAGGGCGGAGCGGCGGGAGAGAGTCTGTGGCGCGATGCTGGTAATCGGTCTTACTCCCTTGATGTTCCTGGCGTACTGGAGGTCACGCCTCAAGCCTCGAGCAGCCCCGTCGAAGAGCCGCTTTCGTCGACCACAGTGACACCACCCAGGCTTGCCTGGTTCATGGCGGGAATAAGATGGAGATCCCGCCAGTGTACGATCATATATTTGATCTTCGCGACGTTTGTGTGGCGAATCTCTGCGTATATTGGGAATCGTAGTGAGCTACAGGCTAACCTATTGATCATTCACGGATAATCATGACCCACTGTAGCCTGCACGTCGATTCAAACGTGAATCCGCTCTTGAGTGGTCAAGCAGGTTGGAAGCCGCAGAAGTACTTCCGCACATAGGTCTCGCTGCGCCAGCCGCATTGCGTGCCTTTGGGCACGAAGAAGCTGTCTCCGGCCTGGAATGTCTGCTCGTGCGGACCGGTCAAGGTGACCTCGCCCTCAAGTATGTGCATCAGCTCGTGGCGCGGGAAGGGTGAGACCGGCCGCTCGTAGGGCGTGGCATCCCAAGTGCCGACGACCATCTGGCCGGTCGGATCGCTGTAGCAAATATGTTCACGCTGCACAGGGGCAGCCGTGGTGAAGGCGGCCGGATCCACCGGCAGCTCGGAGAGCCCTTCGGGTGGCCCGTAGGGCTCGGGACGGATCACCGCGAGGGCAGCGGGATCGGAGGCGCTGGCACCGGAGGGATCGTCGAAGATCACGAAGAATTTCCTCAAATAGCCCGCCTGATGCCAGGTGCAGTCCAAGCCCTTGGGAATGACGAAGGGCTGGCCGGCCGAGATGGTCACCTCGCCGCCCTCGCCATCGACGATGGTCACGGCCCCCTCCAGCAACAGCATGAACTCATGCACCGAATAGGGCTCGCGTATCGTGGTCATGGCCGTGCAGTCCCACACGCCCACCGACAGCCCACGCTCCGCCTCCTCATGGACCGTGATCCCGCGTTGGACAGGCGTGCCTGAGACCAGGGCTTCGGCCGGTATCTCCTCCCAGGGCTCCAATCCCTCGCCGTCCGGCGCATGCGGATCGAGACGCACGATGGATTGACCCATGACTTTCTTCTCCCCAGTTCAAGTTGTGTCGACGAAGCTTGCGCCAAGGAGAGCCCTCCGGTCCAGCCCCCGCCTTAGCCCAGCGGCTTGCGGGATCGGGTCCGAATGGCCTAGGACTATGCGTCAAGCGTGCCGGGATAGCTCAGTTGGCAGAGCAGCCGATTTGTAATCGGCAGGTCGTCGGTTCGAGTCCGACCCCCGGCACCAATCGATTCCTCTATCTATCTGATACAAATGCGAAATTTGTATTCGTTGCTGCGATGTTCCCACACATGTTCCCACGGCAAGCTTGTGCCTGAGGGGGTTTCGCTCGATGGCGCCCACCCCCGTGCCTATTCTGCCTATCGTGCCTAACTCCGGCCAGCCTCGGATCCCTGCCCCCGTGCTAAACGTGCTAATCGTGCTAATCTTGGCCGCCAGGCACCGCCTCGGCCCGTCAGCCGGGACTCAGCCACCCCCGCTGTGATACCCTCTTCGTTGCAAGCGCCAGAACAGCAGCAACGGGGGGATGAGCCGTGGCATTCATACCAGGGACACCAGGGCCGGATACTCTGAGCGGGACCAATGATGTCGATACCATTCTGGGCTATGGCGCCGACGATACGCTCTACGGGTTGGGTGCCGCCGACAGTCTCTACGGCGCGCAGGGCGACGACTCTCTCTACGGCGGTCGCGGCGGGGAGGCGACGCTCTCCGGTGGCACGGGACGGGACCTGCTCTTCGGGGGGCGCGCTGACGATAGCAATCTCTCCGGTGCATCGCGGGCTGATTTGATCGACGGAGGGGCCGGGGCGGACGCCCATCTTTTTGGCGGCGTGGCTGACGACGGGCTTTTCGGTAGTGCCGGCGATGATCGCCAGCTCTATGGTGGTGCCGGCTTGGACCGCCTCTACGGTGGCAGCGGGTACGATGGCCTATTGGACGGCGGTGACAATGCGGATTTGATCTACGGCGGGTCAGGTGTGGACGTCCTGCTGCTGGGTGGGCGGGCCAACGACGTGATCTACGGCGACGAGGGCGGCGACAAGGTCGTCTATGGCGGGCGCGGCAGCGACAGGCTTTATGGTGGCCAGGGGATCGATGCTTACTTCTACGGCTACGTCGGGGCCGATCGCCTCGACGGTGGCGACGGCGACGACATGGCGTTCTACGGGGGTGCCGCCAATGACAGCCTGTTTGCCGGTAGCGGTGAAGATTCCTTCTTCTCCGGTGACGGCAAGCGGGACAGCTTGTTTGGCGGCAGCGGGGATGATTCGGCCTTCTATGGAGGCAGTGGCATCGACCGGATGTACGGTGATGGTGGAGACGATGCCTCTTTCTACGGGCACTCTGCATCCGACAAGCTCTATGGGGCCGAGGGGACGGACAGCGCCTTTTTCGGCGGTGACGAGAACGACACGCTAAGGGGCGGCTCTGCTGCCGACCGCAGCTTCTACGGTGGCGATGATGCCGATCGTCTGTTTGGCGATAGCGGCAATGAAAGACTCTTTGACGGTGGCGATGGTGCCGACAGGCTGTACGGCGACCTTGGCAATGATTCGCAGTTCTTTGGTGACAATGGTGAGGATAGCCTATCCGGAAGCTCCGGAAACGACGGTTACTTCCATGGTGGTGCTGGCGACGACACGCTCTCCGGCGGCAGCGGGACGGAAAGCTACTTCTATGGCAACGCAGGCAATGATTCGCTCTTCGGAGGAGAAGGGATCGACATAATTTTCTCCGGCAATACGGGCACGGACAGCCTGTTCGGAGGATCCAGTAATGACCTCTTCTTCGCTGGCGGCTCTGGCTCCGATAGCCTTTCCGGTGATAGTGGAAACGACTATGCCTTCGACGGCGATTCCGGCTCCGACCAGCTCTCCGGCGGGAATGGGAATGACGCAAGATTCTACGGCAATGCTGGCGACGACGAACTGTTCGGCGGGGAGGGCGACGATACCTCCTTCCTCGGTGGTGCCGGGGACGATAGCCTCTATGGTGGCGAGGGTGACGACGTCGACCTTCGTGGAGGCAATGGGGCCGACAGGCTCACCGGTGGGGCAGGGAACGACAGCGCGTTCGGCGGTGGGGGTGATGATCTCTTTGTCGTCGTCAGCCAAAGCGATTTCACCGGCTATCTCTACAATGGCGGCGAAGGGACCGATACCCTGATGCTGGGCGCCGGCGTCACCATCCCTGGCGGCGGCACTGGGCTCGTGTCCATCGAGGTCACAATCTGAGGCAGCACGACAAAGGCCCCGCCGAAGCGAGGCCCCTGCCGTTGGTGATGGTGATGGCCGTCAGGGGGCCGTTGGTGCTGGCAGAGCCCGGCACGGCAACCTCGGGATGGCCTGCTCTATGGCGCCAAAGAAGCCGACCGCCACGCCCTTGCCGACGCTGTCCTTGCCGGCATCCATCATGTCCAAGACGATGTCCGACAGCAGCCGTCCAGACGGGTCGCCGTCTTCGCGCAGGTAGAGCAAAGCATACTGGGCCATGGCTTCGCCAAGGATGAAATCGTGCTGGTAGTTGCCGGTGCTGTTGACGGACCAATAGCAAAAGCCAGGCTGCTCTCCGGCCTCAGTGACGAAGGGCAGGCGAATGAAGAGCGGCAGGTCCTGGGCGCTGCCGCGGAGTGTGTCGAGCGCGTTCATGACGCCACCTCCGCCTGGTCGACGGACTTAAGGGCCTTTGGGTCATGCAGGATGTAGTGGATTGATTGCAGAGCGTCTGCCGCTTGCTGGCAGGCGTCGGCCTTGCAAAGGGTGCCGTAGGCGAAGCGGCCCCTCGCCGTTTTGTCCATGGCCTTCTCGCGCAGCTCCTCGGCAGAGGCGGCAAGCTCTTTGCGGGCCTGGACCGCCACGGCAATCAGGACCTGGTGTTGCTCGGCGGTCAAGAACAGCTTGTATTTGGCGTCTGCCATGGGTGTGATCGGGCAGTAGTAGATGCGCTTGGCAATGCCCTGCAGGACGGTAGCGCGCCGTTCGTTATCGGTGTGCCCCTTGGCAAGCAGCACTGCGCCGGCGACGGCGTCCAGCTCCTCGTCATCAAGGATGAGATTGTGCAGGACTTCGCTCGCCTTGAGCGACGCGCATGCCTCCTGCGAACCCGCCCTGTTTCTGCTAGTCTTCTGGGTAGCCTTAGTCATCGGACTTAGTCTCCGTTGCTGGGGTTAGGCCTGGCGGGGCTGCTAGTACCACCCCGCTGGGCCGTTCTCTTTTGTACGGCGCATCCGGACAAAAGAGCAAGGTATTTTTGTACGGCGTTGACGGGAGCGCCGTGTGTCACTACATCTCACCGTATGGCTACCAAGACAGAGCGCTTTGAGATGCGCGCAACGCCCGAGCTGCTTCGCGCCGTCGATGAATGGAGGCGGCGGCAAGAGAACATTCCAAATCGTGCAGAGGCAGTCAGGCTGCTTATTGAGCGCGGTTTGGAGGCCGAAAAGCAGAACTGCTAGGTCCTCTAGCCGCTGCCCCGCTTGTAGATTCCCCCCGCTTCCGCAACCATATCCGTCAGATGGCTACTGTCTGGCGGATAGGATGATTGCGCGCCTGGCCTGCGCCCTAGGGCTGCTGTGCTGGCATGAGAAGCGGCTTTCAAGCCGCCTTTTCCATGCCTATCAGTAGGACGGGCCGCCGCAGCTGCTCTTTTCGCGGTGGAAGCTGAAAACAGCCGACGAAACGTAAAGACTTGCTCCATCCCAGCCACGCCGAGTTTCGTCAAGGTACAACAAAAATTCGTCTCGACGCTGTTTCATTGAGCCCTTGGCTCCGCAGTACAACTCGTATCCAGGTTGCCGCTTCCGCATATAGTGCAGTTCACTTGCCTGCACCCCCTGCAGCGCGCCGCAAAAAAACATCTCTGCCCCCTCACGCGCGACCGGCGAGTCCGAATAGAGGTCGGCAATCCACTCTTCAACCGTATACGCCCCCGCAGGCGCTACCCACAGGAACAGGGCGATGACAATTGCAAGCTTCCTCATGCTAGCGAGATAGCGACTGCCGGCGCGCTTGTGAACCCTGGCTCGCGCTATACAGCCCGACTAGCCTACAGCCTCAGTCGCGCTTCCCTATCCCTGCGGGCCGCCTCTTCAGCCGCACTCTGGGCCTCTCTCTGCCGCGCCGCCTCTTGCTCGGCAGCCTCCCGCTCTTTGGCCTCGCGCTCTTTGGCAACCTTCGCTCTCACCTGGTCTATCCACTCGGCAAGCGGGCCTGCCCGGTCGAAGGTATGCGCGTCGTCTTCAGTGCACTGTGCCATCGTGCCCGTCCTCTTCGCTCTGCTCGTCCTGCTTGGCGGCCTGTTCTGCCTTGATGCCGGCAATCCAGTCGGCTAGCCCGGATCTCTCACCAGGCTTGGTGCATCGTGGGTTCGAATCGGTGAAAATGTGAGTGCAACCAAACAGTTACACCAGATCCGAAGGGCCCCACGATGCCGACAGACTGTAGCGCAGATCCGATGCTCTTTGCACAGCTTGATGGACGCAAGGTGGTCGCCGACTTCGGCGGCGGGAGGATCACCTCGGATGCCGGTGTTCTGCTGCTTGGAGCGACTGACGAGGCAATCAATCTGGTGGACCGCTTTGGCGACTGCTTTCAGGACGGCCGTCAGGCTGAACGCGTGGTGCACGACGTGTCGAGCCTGGTGGGCCAACGGGTCTTCGCCATCGCGCTTGGCTACGAGGATCTAGTCGACCATGACCAGCTGCGCCACGACCCAGCCCTTTGCACGGTCCTGGGCCGGCTGGAAGCCCGTCGGAGCGACTGTGCGCCCTTGGCCGGCAAGAGCACGCTGAACCGCTTGGAGCACGCGCCCGAAAGCGCCGATCGCTACCGGCGCATCAGTCATGAGGCGGCCGACATCGAAGCGCTCTTCGTCACGCTCTTCCTGGAGGCACACGACAGGCCGCCGGAGGAGATCATCCTCGATCTCGACGCCACTGACGATCCGATCCATGGCAAGCAAGAAGGCCGCTTCTTTCACGGTTACTACGACTGCTACTGCTATCTGCCGCTCTATATCTTCTGCGGTGACCACCTGCTGGCAGCCAAGCTCAGGCGCGCCAACATTGATGCCAGCGCCGGCGCCAAGGAGGAGGTCGCGCGTATCGTCGACCAGATCTGTCAGCGCTGGCCCAAGGTGCCGATCGTCCTGCGCGGCGATAGTGGCTTTGCCCGTGAAGAGCTTATGGCCCTCCGATCGCTCTGCGATCGGGTCCTTTCAGACCCGGGCGCGCCGCTGCGCGGCGGGTGTGAGGACAAGAAGGTCGACTTTATCTTCGGCCTGGCCCGCAACTCCCGCCTGGTCGAGCACATCCATGTCGACCTTGCCTGGGCCGAGGAGGAAGCCCTCCAGACTGGCCAGCCGGCCAGGCGCTTCGCCGACTTCCACTGGACCACGCTCAACAGCTGGAGCCGCCGTCGACGCGTCGTCGCCAAGGCCGAGTGGATGCCAAAGCGCGGCGAGAAGGGCGCCAACCCGCGCTTCGTCGTCACCTCGCTCAAGGCCAGCAAGATCAAGGCTCAAGCCCTCTACGAAGATCTCTACTGCGCGCGCGGGGATATGGAGAACAGGATCAAAGAATGCCAGCTCGACCTCTTCGCTGACCGCACCTCAGCTCGCACCATGAGAGCCAATCAGCTGCGCCTCTGGTTCGCCTCCATGGCCTATGTCCTGCTCGCCGCCTTGCGCCGCCGGGCTCTGGCACACACGCAATTCGCCAAGGCCACCTGCGCCACCATCCGAAACAAGCTCCTCAAGATTGGCGCTCAGGTCCGCCTTTCCGTCCGGCGCATCCGCTTCGCCTTGACCTCTGCCTGTCCCTACGAGCCCGAGTTCCGACTGGCCCACGCACGATTATGCACCTGAGCGCGCTGCTCCAGTATCCCGCACTCCCGACAACGACGACGCAACAGCCCTGGGTACCAACGACACGCCGAACTGGCGCGGCCGCTAAGCCCGCCCACACCACAATGGACAGAATACTCCCACCGGGCCGCGATCTTTAACACTGCCCCCTACTCACTGGTGAGAGATCCGGGCTAGCGGCCGTTTCTGGCTGCGTCTTCCGCCCGATTTCTGCTTTGCCCCCTGGTGCCGCATTCAGGGTGGCCAACTTGCCCACCCTGGTCCTCGTCCTAAGCAATGCGGCCGATGAATCTGGCGTGTCACTCTGCGCGCACGTCTTCACTCTGGAATTTTTGCCAAATCATAGGCCGAAAGAGGGGTGCGCCGCAAGTGGATAGGGCCGCTTTTACAGCCTGAACGGTGCGCAAAGCGTGGAGGCAGAGCTGAGTCAGGGGTGCTGACTATTTGCGACAGCTGTGGGGCTGGGCGATGGGGACGATCGAGTCCTTGCCGGCCACCCGGGGACAACTGAGCGCGCCTCAATGATAGCCCGACGCCAAGGCCAATGACGCACGCAACGGTAAGGTTTCCGCCCAACTTGGGCAGAAAGTCCAGATGGGCAGGCGTCCGGGTGGGGTATCGAAGCGGCTTCGATGGTCAGTTGAGCGGGCTGTCCGGTGCGGTCTTCTGCAGCTCGGCAATGGCGCCGGCGATGCGATACCAAGTGAGGGCGCCAATGGTGTCATCTTCACCTTCCAGCTCGCCGGCGCGCTTCTCAGCCTCGGCGACAGCGCCGCTGCCGTAGCGCTTCACCATGACGGCGGCAGCCTGCCAGATTTCGCGGTCTGAGAGCATGGGCGAGTGTAGCACTGAAGTCTCCGGATATCCTGTGCCGCGCCTGGAAGGTCGCCTTGCTGATTGAGCGCGAGACGTTTTCTGTCAGCCTATGGTAGCCTCCCAGCAACGGGCGATAGGCCAGCAGCAACGGGAGGGCTAACCGTGGCTTTCATACCGGGGACACCAGGGCCGGACACGCTGAGCGGGACCGATGATGTCGACACCATCGGGGGTTTCGGTGCCAATGACACGCTCTACGGGGAGGATGGGGCTGACTCGCAATTCGGTGGGGTAGGCAACGATACGCTTTATGGAGGTAGTGGTCGGGACGCCGTTCTCCACGGCAGCCATGGGGTAGACACGCTCTTTGGTGGAAGCGCGCGGGATTACAGTTTGCGCGGCGACAAGGGTGACGATGTTATCTTCGGCGGAGAAGCAGGTGACGATGCGCTCTTCGGTGGCGTCAGGGACGACACCATCTACGGTGGAGAGGGCGGCGACCACAGCCTGTTCGGTTCCCTGGGTAATGACCGAATCTACGGCGACGCGGGAGATGACTGGCGCTTTTATGGCGGCCGCAAAGGCGACTTGCTGGAGGGCGGCGATGGGGACGACTCGGCCTTCTTCGGGGGCGCGGGGCCAGACACTCTCGATGCCGGCAGTGGCGCGGATTCCGGCTTTGAGGGCAACGGCAAGGACGACGTCATCTTTGCCGGCAGCGGGGACGACAGGGGTTTCATTGGTGGTGGTGGGAATGACCGAATCTACGGCGACGCGGGAGATGACGGTCTCATACGCGGACGAGCTGGAGACGATAGCCTTTATGGCGGCACAGGGAATGATGTCGGTCTTTTCGGCGGGTCTGGAGGTGACATCCTCGCCGGCGGTAGTGGACTGGACATCGCGCTCAATGGGTTGACCGGAAACGACCGGCTCTACGGCGGAGACGGTGCTGACTCCTTCATCGTCGGGCATAACGGAGATGACAAGCTCTACGGCGGCGAAGGTAACGACAGTTGCCTGTATGGTGGCAAAGGCGCCGACACTCTTAGCGGTGGCGGCGGCTCGGATGTCCTGTTCGGCGACAAGGGCGATGACGTCTTCATCGTGGTCAGCCAAGGCGACTTCGCCGGCTACTCCTATGATGGGGGGCTTGGCACCGACACCCTGATGCTTGGCGCCGGCGTCACCATTCCAGGCGGTGGCGCAGGTCTAACTTCCATTGAGGTTACTGTCTACGGCTGAGGTCGCGGTCTCGCACTGAGTCAAACTTCGATACCATACCGGAGTCCGGTATACTTTTCTCTTGCCCACTATACCGGAATCCCGTATATTGGAGAGCATGGACAGGCCGCTGCATACCGTCATCACAACGCCGGCGTTCGATGCCAGTGCAGAGGCCGCGGGCGTCACTGAGGACGAGGCTTGCAGAGCTTATCGCCTTCCTGGCGCGCAATCCCCAGGCCGGCGCAGTGGTGCCAAGGACAGGTGGTGCTCGCAAGGTCCTCTTCCGGGCCGAAGGGCGCGGCAAGAGCGGGTCATACCGGAGCTATCACTACTTCGGCGGTGATGACATTCCGGTGTTCTTGCTGGCGGCCTTCGCCAAGAGCAAGAAGTCCGACCTGTCCGCCAAGCACAAGGCGGAGCTGCGCGAGGTTCTGCCCCAGCTTGCAAAGGCCTACAGGGAGAGCGTCAAGAGGCGCGTGGTGAAACTTAGGAGAAAGACATGAGCGAAAGCGAAGGGGATATCCTGGTCAGAAGTGCCAAGCAGGCGCTGGCCATCGCCAAGGGCGAGATGGAACCTGCCCGCATCTACGTACCGTCCGACATCGACGTGGCCGCCATCCGCAAGCGTCAGGGCCTCTCTCAGGCCAAGTTTGCCAACCGCTACCACCTGTCGATTTCCTGCGTGCGCGACTGGGAACAGGGGCGCAGCAAGCCGGACAGTGCCGTCCGCGCCTATCTCATCGTCATTGACCGCAACCCCGAGGCCGTGTCCGAGGCCCTTACCGACGTCGCCTGACCGCCTGCCTGGCCGCCGTCGAGGACCTGGTGCATGCCCTCTGCGAAGCCGCTGGCGCCCCGCCCGAGCTCGTGCAGGCCCATGCCGATGCCGTCGATGCTGGAGGCGCTGTGCGCATGCGGCTGACCGGGCTCGCGCTGGTGAGGTCGCTGCCGGCGCTGAAGACTGGGCTGCCGTGTGCGGAGTGAGGGGCCGACAGAAAACGGCTCTATAGGTCCATTTTGAGATTCTACCGCTGGCTCAATGGTTTGCGACCGGCAAACAGAACGGGCGACCCGAAGACCGCCCTCGTCTGCCTGAGCTTGACCAGCCTTGCCGTGCCTGCCCCGCCGTGCCGGACCAAGGCCCGCCTAGTGGAGGAAACACATCAACAGCTACCGCTGCCTGGGTCATCACCCAGACCTGCATTGTCCGCCCAAATTCTAGGCCCGTCAATCGGGTCGCCATAGGGCTGTGGATATCACCACCACCATTGACGCCACCGCCGCCAGGGTGCGATTCTGTCGGCCTCTGGTACCTGACCCGAGTGGCCTCACGAGGCTGTTGACGAAGCTCTAACCGCCTGCTGGGCAAGGCAGGGCCAGGAGCGGCACGTCCAGGCGTGGCAGGGCAGGTCAAGGCAGGGCATGGGGCGTCGTGTTTCGCGACCCCCTCTCTGCTGTCGGCCGCAAGGGTGGCGGGCAGAGACTTGCGGCCTGATACAGATGTATCGCCGAGGCCTGTTACAGGTGTAACGGTTGAGCCAAGAGAAGCCCTTAAAGGCAAGGGTACAGCAGAGCCGTCTGTTACAGATGTAACGCCAAACGATGCGCGTCTCTTGGGGCAAATGCCCCACCCGAGCCGGAGAGGGCCGCAGAAAACAAGGGGCCTATCGAGCCAGATGGGGAAAATGCCCCACCAGACGCCGCGCGCCACATGGCGCATCTGCTGCTGGAAAACCCCCGTCCGAGAAGGGCGATGATGGGCCATCGGCGCCACATGGGGTCACGACACGAAAGTGCTCATATTGTCCGGCTCGTTAGAACGTAGGTAAAACGGCAACACCTAATACCGACGGTCACAAAGAGTGACCTATCTACCGGCGCCAGCCCTCTCCCCCTCCCGGCCACCCAATAGGATACTGGTGTGGGCGGCCGGGAGGGGGAGAGGGCTGGCGCGAAGCGATGAGTCTTGCTCATCGCATCTTGGTACAAGGGATCGATTGCGGGTGAGTGTGAAATCCTGCGCTAAGGGCATGTCCGGAGTCAGGCGTACATTCTCCGCCCGGCGGATATGACCGCCACAGGGCAAAGTAGCCATCAGCCGACACTCTCAGCCCAGCTCGTCGAGCAGCGCCTTGGCGTCTTTCAGGTCGGCAGTGTCGAAGCCCTCGGTGAACCAGTCGTAGACCGGTGCCAGCAGATCGAGCGCCTTCTGCCGCTCGCCCTGCTCCGCCCACAGGCGGGCGAGGCCGGTCGCAGCGCGCAGCTCCAGCGACTTCGCACTCTGATCTCGGGCGACGGCGATCGCACGCTCGAAGGACGCCGCGCCATCTGTCGCGCTGCCGCCAGCTAGCATCAGTGCGCCCTTGATGCGATGCAGCTCGGCCTCGCAGAAGCGCTCGCTGGTCTCGTCGAGCAGCTCGAGCGCCCGATCGACCGTGCGAAGCGCTTCCTTGGTGCGACCGGCCAACTCGAATGCCCTTGCCTGCAGCGAAAGAAAGTAAGACCGACCGAACCTGGAATCGGCGGAAGTGCTACCGTACAAGCTCTTCTCGATCGACGCGAGACCACCGGCGAGGCGGCCCGAGCGCACCTCCAACCATCCCTCGAAGATCCGCCCCCAGGCCAGCCACAGCGAGAGCTGGTGTTCTTTCGACAACGCGAGGAGTGCCGCCACCTGCCGGGCGAGCTCCGCATCCTGGCGCTGCGATTCGGTGATCACCGCGGTGAAGAACAAGGCGTAGGCGGTGCTGTTGGTATGCTGGAGCTCGTGTGCCCGATCCAGGGCGGCTTGGATCGCCTGGTCGGCCTGTGTGGGGTAGCCCAGGTGCCAGAGGCTCCACGCGCGTCCGGCGCTCTGGCTGGCGACCCAGGGATCCTGGCCGAACGATTGCGCCAGCATGGAATGCTTCTCGGAATCATACAGGCTGATGGCTCGGTCAGTGTGGGCCATCCCGTCCGAGAACTCACCCAGCAGCACCAAGGAGAGACCCAACATCCGGTGACCGGTGAGCACCGCGTCGGTGTCGCCCCGATCCTCGGCCAGCCGCAGGAATCGCTGCGCGATACTCCGTCCGGCGCTCTGATCAGCCAGTCCGACAATGAACTGGACCCATTCACCGTAGAGGAGTGGTAGCAACGGCTCATCGTCGCCGAGCCGATCGCAGAGCGAGCGGGCGCGCTGGTACGTCTCCACGGTCTCCGCTGCAGCATAGCCCGCGGTCGCGATGAGAGGTGCGGTCAGCGCCAACCGCAGACGCAGCTCCGAGCGGTCACGTTCCTTGCCGTCCGCGAGATCCGCGACGACTTGGAGGCCCTTGCGCAGATGACCGATCGCCTCGACGTTGGCCGAGCTCCGAGCGGCGCGGATGCCGGCTTCGTGCCAGCACTCGATCGCCCGCGTGGCGTTGCCTGCCTGGGTATGGTGGCGGGCGAGCAGCTCCGGCTCGCTCGTGGCGCCCTCCTCGAGAACCTGGGCGATGCGTGCATGGAGGCGCTGGCGGGTGCTCTTGAGCAAAGCCTCGTAGGCGGCATCCTGCACCAAGGCGTGCTTGAAGGTGTAGCGGGCATCGGGCGGCGTGCCGCGGCGGAAGATCAGCTCCACCTCGGCCAGCTGGTCCAGGGCGGCGATGAGCTCGGGCTCCGGTTTGCCGGCCACCGCCGTGAGCAGCGGATGGTCGAAGCTGCGCCCGATGCAGGCGGCGATTTGCGCCACCTCCTTGACTTCGGGAATGCGGTCCAGGCGCGCCATCAGCGAATCATGCAGTGACGCCGGGATGCTGATTTCGCCGGTCTCCAGGATCGCCTTAGTCAGCTCTTCGACGAACAACGGTACACCGTCGGTGCGGGTGATGATGGCATCGATCAACTCAGCGGGCAGGGCCTTGCCGGCGCGCCTGTCAGCGCCGTGGCCAGCGCTCAGCCGAGCCACGATCGCCTCGGCCCCGGCGCGGCTGAGGCGGTTGAGACTGAGCCGGGTGACGTGGGGATGGGCGGCCAGCTGGGGCTGCTGGTCGGGGCGGCTGGTCAGCACCAACAGGACCGGGGCGTCGACGATTCGGTCTAGGCACTGCGAGATCAGCTCGAGCGTGGTCGGGTCGATCCAATGGGCGTCCTCGAGCAGCAGCAGCACAGGCTCCTGGGCGGCCAGCCCCAGCAGCTGCTCGACCAGGGCCTCCAGCGTCCGCACGCGCCGCGCCTGAGGCGTCAGATCGAGCTTGCCATAGCGGCCCTCGCCATCGAGCCCGATCAGGCTCGAGATCAGGGGCGCGGCGTCGGTGGCATCGCCCGCCCGAGCGAGTAGCGCTTCCAGCTTGTCGAGCTTCGTCTCCGGCAGGTCGTCGGCGGCGATCCCGGCAACACGGCTCAGCTGCTGGATCACCGGCCAGAGCGCGCTGTCGCCATGATACGGCGAGCACTGGTAGCGGATGTGAACATGGGGCTCTTCGGCCACCGCATCTGAGACTGCCAAGGTGATGCGCGACTTGCCGATGCCGGCCTCGCCAACCAGCAGCACCCCCTGGCCCTCGCCCACCTTGGCCTGCGCCCAACGCTCGAGGAGCAGCGCCAGCTCCTGGTCGCGACCCACCATCGGCATCAGCGCCGGGCCCGCGCGCGCCTCGAAACGGCTTTCCAGCGCCTGCTCGCCGGTCACGCCAAAGGCGCTGACCGGCACCGGAAGACCCTTCAGCTGGTGCCGCCCCAGGTCGTCGAGGTCAAAGCCGCCACCGACCAGCCGCCGCGTCGCCTCGGCGACCACCACTTGGCCGGGCTCCGCCAGCGCCTGGAGGCGGGCCGCCAGGTTGGGCGTCTCGCCGACCACCGTCTCCTCTTGCGACGCCCCCTCGCCCACCAGGTCGCCCACGACCACCAGACCAGTGGCGATGCCGACCCGCGCGGCCAGAGGCTGCCCCTCAGGAGTGCACAGGTCGCCCACCGCCCGGGTCGCCGCGAGCCCGGTCCGGATCGCCCGCTCGGCCTCGTCCTCATGGGCCTGCGGCCAGCCGAAATAGGCCAGCACGCCGTCGCCCATGAACTTGGCGACATGGCCTTCGAAGCGGGAGATCTCACCGGCAACAACGTTCTGGTAGCCGCGGATCACCTCGCGCATGTCCTCGGATCGAGCGCAGCCGAAAGCGCGGTCGAGTCGACGAGATCGACGAACATTACCGTCAGCTGGCGTCGCTCCGCCTGTGATCGTGAAGCCGGGGGCGGTGGCGCAAGCGACGCTTCATCGGCAACGGCGGTCGCGCCGGCCGCTCGTTCGACTCCAGGCAGACGCAGGGCCTCTATCGCGCGCAGGAGCATCTTTCGGTGGCCAAGTGAAGCGACACCGAGCGTCTTCAGATCGGCCTCGGTCAGGTCCGGCAGGAGATCGAGGTCGACATCGTTGTCCCGGAACACCTGCTCGTAGCGCTCCAGCCCCAACACCCGCAGCCACGCGCCGATATCCACTTCGCCCCCCGCAGATCTTTTGAACTTGTGCCCCGGACGCTACCAGACTGACGGGTTGGTGGCCAACAATCTTGCCGGCCGCCTCCGCAGCGCGAGGTCGGCTTCGGGTCATACCATCCCTTCAGTGTCGCGCCCTACCCACGTCCGCAGTAGGAGGTACTCTCCCCTTGGCAGGATCTTAGGCAGCAATGCTCAATACTCCGAGGACGCGCTTGCCAGGCGCGCGTAGCTTGCCGCGTGGCCCGACGTAGCGATAGGCACTGACACCGTGAAGGTTGGCTTTAAGGTATCAGCCTAGCGTCTGCCCAGCTGACTGTTCTTCGAGTTTGAGAGCAGTATAGAGACTGGTTTTCCGATTTTCAGGCGAGCCGCGGCCTCGCGGACAGTGAGGCCGGCGGCGATGAGGGCACGGCCGTGGTCAAGCTTCTCCGCCGTGACAACAAGCTTTCATCCACCCTTGCGGCCGCGGGCTGCGGCTGCTTGCAGTCCGGCTCGGGTGGGCAAGTTGCACAGGTTTCTGCCATCGATGGCGGGGACGATGCATCCAGACCAAGGGGGCCTGGGCCCTCTTGGCCGACCGAACGACGTCGCCAGCCTCGGGCAGAAAGTGGTGCATCTTGCGCCAGTAACCTCAGGCACAAATGGCGCCCCAAGGGCAGGGATTATGCCGTCAGCAAAGTGCGCCAAGCTGGCGCAGTTTAGCTCCCCAGGTTGGGGAGGTTTAGCCGCTCATTTTGAGCACCTAAGCGTCAGCGCCATCGGCCAGGAGAGACCTGGTCAAAATGAGCAGGTTTAGCGCGCAAACCTTGCGCACAAGGGCGTCGCCAGAGTTTCGTTTCAAGTTGGAACGAACAAGGTAGCTGGCTACAGGTTTCGTCGCAAAATGAGACAAAACCCCGACCGCGCCGATGGTGTAACGATTCGTGACACCACACCGTCACCCACGCCGCCAGCTTCCCCAACCTGGGGAACCTATCCCGTCGTTTCGACGGGTCAGCCTCACCCCGGCCACCGACAGAAACCGGAACAACTTGTTCCAGTCTACCGCCCCGTCCTGCTGCCCAACCACGCCACCTGGCCGGCGAAGACATCGTGTACCAGCGCCTGTCAACAGCTGGGGGTGGTGGTGATTCCGGAATCCGGAAACACCGGGGCGAGGATAGGGCCCCGCAGGCCTCTCGCACGACAGGGGTGCTGGGTTTCCGAAATCTGGAAATCCTCGCGCTTCCCTCTCCAGCGCGCGTAGGGGGTGTCACGTCACCAGTCACGCGCGTAAGGGGGGTGCAACCTTGCCTGCAACCAAGGGCCTGCCAGACGTCTATTTCGGTCCACTTTGGACCGTCCTCGCGCGCGCAGGGCCCCTGAAACCTGCCTGAAACCACCGCCCTGAAACTTCTCTGCCTATGGTAGCATGGCCCCATGGAAGACGACGCACCCGATGTGCAGGCCTTGGCCCGAGAGCATGCAGTCGCCGCTATCGAGGGCCTGGCAGCCATCGCCCATGACGACAACGCGCCGGCGATGGTCCAAATCCAGCCCATCTCGATGCTGCTGGACATTGCGCACGGCAAGCCGACCAGGCCGAAGCGCTGCGCCGGTCGAGTCCAAGCTATCGATGCCGACGACCGGCCGCTGGTGTGCTGGGTGGAAGAGCTGGGCTAGTCCGTCAGGCCCTGCCTACCACCATTGGCGGAATCCGGATTGCAACAGGGTGCAGCGCAGCTGTAGGCTTTCTGTCAGGCCACCACGTGCAATATGACAGGGCGACGCGGCACGAGACCGCGATAGGTGCGCCGATCGGGATGTCTTTGGTGCCTTACAGAGGCCAAAGCATGTCAAACATGTAGCCCGACACAGCAGGGGGCGGAGAGATGGCGTTCATTCCAGGTACTGAAGGACCAGATACACTGACTGGCGGGAGCGGCGCCGATACCATCCTCGGTTACGGCTCACGAGACACGCTCTATGGGGGCGAGCGGGGCGGACAGCCTCTATGGCGGAACAGGAATAGATGCCCTTTACGGAGGCAGCGGCGGAGATCAGACGCTCGCCGGGGGCAGCGGCAGCGACATTCTTCACGGTGATGAGGGCGATGACGTCACTCTGCTGGGCGCCTCCGGGTCCGACAGTCTCTTCGGAGGCAGTGGGGCAGACCAATTGCTCTACGGAGGCGACGGGCCCGACCAGATCTTCGGAGGATCGGGCAGTGATAGCGTCCTTCTAGGCGGGGCTAGCGGCGACAGCATAGACGGGGGCGAGGGTGCGGACGCCACGCTCTCCGGTGGCCTCGGCAATGACACGGTGGCCGGTGGGGAAGGAGACGACCTGAGCCTGGCCGGCGACGAGGGGGCCGATAAGATCTACGGCGGATCCGGGGCAGACCGCTCGCTTTCCGGAAGCTCGGGCGAAGACAGTGTCTTTGGTGGCAGTGGCGACGATAGCTATCTCTTCGGCGGCACGCGCAGCGACTTCGTCTACGGCGGCGACGGGGCGGACGTCTCGCTCGACGGAGGCTTGGGAGACGACAGCCTCTCGGGAGGCAGCGGTGACGACAGAGATTTCGAGGGTGACAGCGGCCGGGACCGGATCGCCGGTGGAAGCGGCGCCGATAGCCTGCTCTTCGGCGGGGAGAGGACCGATTCCATTTACGGCGGAGAAGGCAGCGACCGAAGCCTCTACGGAGGGATCGCGAACGACACCTTGCACGGCGATGACGGCGACGATGTCGGCCTCTATGGAGACAGCGGGGCGGATACACTCTACGGCGGCAGAGGCGCGGATAGCTCCCTCTATGGCGGGACCAAGGCCGACGTCATCCACGGCGACGATGGTGCGGACGAGTCAGTCTTTGGTGGGATTGGCAACGACAGCCTGGCCGGCGGCAGCGGTGCGGACAGCTTCTTCTACGGCGACGAGGGCTCGGACGTCCTGATGGGCGATGCGGGCGACGACCGCACCTTCTACGGCGGGCCGGGGCGTGACACGCTCTTTGGAGGCAGCGGCGATGATCGGCGCTTCGAAGGCGGCGGCAGCGCGGACACGCTCTACGGCGGCAGCGGGGCGGATGACCGTTTCTTTGGTCGGAATGGGAATGATATCCTGTTCGGTGGTTCGGGCGATGACATCCGGCTATTCGGAGGCAATGGGGCGGACACGATCTCAGGCGATGGCGGAGACGACACCGACCTTTTCGGTGGGGATGGTAGCGACCTCATCTTTGGCGGCAGTGGGTCGGATGTCCTTCAAGGCGATGACGGCGCGGATCGGCTGGACGGTGGCAGCGGTGCTGACAGCCTTTCTGGCGGCAGCGGAAACGATTTCAGTTTCTCCGGTGGCTCGGGTGACGACAGTCTTACCGGCGAAGGCAATGCGGACTCACTGTTCTTTGGCGGCGAAGGCGACGACAGTTTGGCTGCCGGGGACGATAATGACTTCTGGTTCTATGGCGATAGTGGCGCCGACTTCGTCTACGGGGGCGATGGGAAACGACACCCGCTTCAACGGCGGTGTGGGAGATGATCGGCTTTTCGGCCGGAAGCGGCGACGACACCTCATTCTTCGGGGGTGGAGGCGCCGATACCCTCTTTGGCGGCAGCGGCTCGGACGTCTCGCTAGTAGGTGGCAAAGGGGACGATGCAGTCTATGGAGGCGACAGTTTAGACGCTGTCATCTACGGAGGTAGTGGAGATGACAGCCTCTACGGTGGGGAAGGGAACGACATTCTCATCATCGGCAACTCAGGCGCTGATATGATTTTTGGCGGAGACGGTACCGATAGTATCCTTAGAGGCGAAGACGGCAATGACCGTCTATACGGGCAGAATGGCGACGACAATCAATTGAATGGCAAGTCTGGGGCTGATACAATCTTCGGAGGCGATGGGGGTGACTCCGCGTTCTGGGGAGCTGAAGGAGATGACAGTTTAGCCGCCGACGGCGGGAACGATCGCTGGTTCTACGGAAGCACAGGGACAGACATGTTGTTTGGCGGCAGCGGAAACGACTCAATGTTCACTGGTGGATCGGGAGCCGATGTTGTCCAAGGCGGGAGTGGAGCAGACACTCACTTCCAAGGTGAAGATGGCAATGACAGCCTTTCCGGTGATGATGGAAATGACACCAGCTTCTTCGGTGGCAGTGGTGAAGATGGCCTTTACGGTGGCGATGGCGCCGATAGCAGGTTTGATGGTGGACTGGGGGCAGACACCCTGTTTGGAGGGGATGGGGACGACACGTCCTTCTTGGGAAACGATGAGTGAGGACATCGTCTACGGCGGCAGCGGCGTGGACTATCTTTGCCGAAGGTAGGTCAGGGGCTGATACCGTTTACGGCGGGAGTGGAAACGATATTCGAATCTACGGTAATTCCGCTGACGACACTGTGCTTGGCGATGAAGGCGATGACCAGGTCTTGCGAGGCGGCTTCGGAGACGATAGCCTTTTCGGTGGGAGCGGTGGCGATTCCCGCTTCTATGGCGATCTCGGAGCCGACAGAATCGAAGGCGGCAGCGGATCTGATGGAACCTTCATCGGCTTCTCTGGAGCCGATGTTATCTTCGGCGGCGAACGGCGACGACGTCGCCCTGAGGGGTTGGTCCGGGGGCGACAGAGTTTATGGTGGCACCGGCAATGACATTCTGTTCGGTGACTTTGGAGCTGACACACTGGTTGGCGGAGGAGGCTTCGACACACTCTATGGCGGCAGCGAAGAGGACATATTCCTGGTCGCCAGCCAGGGCGACTTCGTCAGCTATTACTATGATGGCGGCGCCGGAAGCGACACCCTGATGCTCAGTGGTGGCGCAACCATCCCCGGCGGTGGCGCCGGGCTCACGTCAATCGAGGTGACCATCTACGGCTAGCCCTCACCACGCTCTTCGGCCAGCAGCAGCTCAGCGTTCTCGCCATCGATGCGCTGCAGATCGTCCACCAGCATAAGTGCCGCGTCCCGCTTGCCGAGATATCGGTCAAGCTTGTCGGTCGGCGCCCGTTCGAAGAAATCCAACCGTCTCAGCAGGCGCCCTATGGCATGGCGGCCAGGGCGGTCGGCCAGCAACTGGCGCAAGCGGTCATCGGCTTGGCGGTCGAGGTCGGTGGTGGCGCGGGCTTGGGTCACGCTGTCCTCCTCCGCTCGGGCGGGAAGGCCTTGGCAGTGGCACCCATCTGCTTGATTTCGTGAACGCTTGCTTTCGAACAGTCTGCAGACTTCAGGTCTTTGTCAACTCGCGGCCCATATCTGGCCTTGCCAAAGTTGTACCAGTCGCCAATGAGCCACGGGAGTTCGTTCCTGTAGTGCTCGGCTATTCGCGCCCATGCGCACCACTCCTCGAAGTTGGCCCACTCGGTGATCTCGAAATGGGCCTGGGCCGCCTCCGCATAGGCCTTCATTTCGGCCATCGGATCTCGGGGAAACGGCTTTGGCTTGGCGGATAGTCTGGAGATGTGCTCCACCGCCGCCCTTATGGTCAAATGCGCAACGGTTGCGCTTTTCAAGGCGTCGCGGTTTCGGGCCAGGCGCATGTAGAGTTGGGCGGTGCGCTTGCTGATGCCGGTTTGCTTCAGCCACTCTCCCCAAGCACCATGCGGCACCCAGGATTTGGCCTCAATCAGCGCGTCACCGCAGTCCAGGGCATGGTCAAGCGCCGTGCGTGCGGCGGCGGTAGCTGCCTCGTGGTGCGTCCGAACTTTGGTCGCCAGGTCCTGTAGGGGTGAATTCGTTGCATCGGTCATGGCTCTATCCTTTCTGGCGCCCTGGGGCGGCTGTAGGGCGGCTCGGCGGGTTCAGTGCTTCTGGTGTCGGTTAAGGGCTCGGCCCTGCCAGGCGAGTCCCGCTGCCTCGGCAATCGGCATTGCGCGTGGTCTCGGCCCTGCCCTCGTCTCAGTCGAGAGGGGCTTGCCAGGCCATGGCGCTGGTGTGGCGAGTGCGGGTCATGCTGTGCCTCCATTCCCCCAGGCCAGGATTCCCCGCCGCTCGTCCTCCTCGGCAATCTTGGTCACCCTCAGGGCGTCATGCGGCAGGAAGGACTCGATCTTATTGCGCAACAACTGTCGCATGACCGCTACGGGGATGGTCTCCGCCTCGGTGCCAAGCTTCATTTCTGGCACCCGATTCTCGCCCTTCTTCCGAGGCCTGGTCGGCAGCCCCATCTCGGCGATCTGCTCCTCGGTGACCGCGATGCGGTGGAAATTCAGCGGGAAGGTGTCGTCCTCTCCCTCCTTCCAGACCCAACGCTCTTTGTGACGTGGATCGAGGTGGCCGCGCAGCTTGCGCTCAATGTCCCTAGGGATCAGCACGCCCGCTGGATCGTAGTCGCCGATATAGATGATCTCGACCGACCGCAGCCCGCGATCAGAGCCGTACCAGATTTCTTCAGAGGCCTCGAAGGTCTGCGTCAGCGACGAGAAGCCCTTCGCGGCATAGAGCGAGACAGCGAGATCTTTGCAGTCCTCGCGGACGGTGCCGCCAAGGGACTCTGACTCCACCCAGACCTCAACGTAATGCTCGGCATACTGCCAGAGGTCAGCGCGGTAGAACCGGGCCATATGCTTTGCGTACTCGAACCGGTCGCGATAGGTGTTGACGTGATAGCCTTTGCGGCCAGCATCGGCCAACCAGTTGTAGGGGACCTCGCCGCTCCGCCTCATCTTGATCAAGCGGTCCATCACCTGCCTGTAGCCGGCTTCCGTCTTGTCCACCGGCTCCGGCAAGCGAGGGTCGGTCATCCGATAGAAGACGTGGCGCAGAGACTGCGGGTGATCCATGGCCAGCACCTCGTAGATCTGGCGCTCAAGCTGCTTGGTTTGCGCGTCGGTCCTGCGGCGCCGCTTTTTAACGACCTTGGTCGACAAATTCGTCGTGGCGGTCTCGCTGGTAGAAGTGACCATCGTCATCGGCCCTCCCCCTGAACCCCGGTCACCTCGGTTATTTGGTTATCTTCGGGCTCAGAAGGGTAACCGCACGTGCCACCGGTTACCTTGCGATTACCTTCTACGGTTACCGATTTCTCGGGCGATGTATTGTTGCTTTTCAGTGAGTTAGCTGTGGTCTGGCCAGCAGGAGTAACCAGGTAATCGTTCCCCGAGGTGTGGTGATCATCGGCGGTATCGTGGTTACCTTCGGCCGTCGAGCGGTTACTTACAGCGGTTACCCTGCGATTACCTTCGGGCTCAGCGGGCGCGGAACTGGCCAGGTCCACAAGCGCATAGACGCCGTGCTTGGGCCTCCAGACCTCCCCGGCTTTCACCATCTTTCCCAACAGCACCTTGACGTTAGGCACCTTCATTCCGGCGTCTGCTGCTATGTCGGTCGGCGACATAGGGGCCGAGCTGGCAGCCAGCACCTCGCAGATCCGCCTGCGTTCGTTCGAGCGCCTGACTTCCGTCGCGTCGCCAAGGATCTGCCAGAGGCACAGGTCGACGTCGAATTTCATGGCGTGCTCGAACTCTTCGATGTCACGACCCCGGCCAGCCAGAACATCGCCGTTCGGCCGCCGGTCCAGAACCAGGACGCTGTCTGCCGCACCGGTCAGGCCCAAGGTGCCGCTGACCTTGTCGATGGCGTCATCGGCTTCCAGCTTCCGCGTGTGGTGCACCAGGACCACGGCGATATTGTTCCGGGTCGCCCACTGCTGAAGGCCGGTGATGGCCTGGTAGTCGCCGTCATACTGGGTGTCACGGTCACCGCGTGCGCCGCGCACCCTGGCCAAGGTGTCGATGATGATCAGACGCGGGTCGCTGGCGCCCCTCGCCCACTGGTCCAAGATTTCGAGGCAACCGTCATCCAGGCGGGGAAGGTCGGTCGTGAACGTCAGCTGCTTCGGCCAGTCGCCGTAGGGCGCTATCCGTCGCATCCTCGACTGAAGGCGCCGCAGGTTGTCTTCCAGCGCCGCGTAGAGCACACCGCCTGATTGGCAAGGGATGTTGCCTAGGGCAGAGCCGCCCTGCGCGACGGCCAACGCCATGTCCATGCAGAGCCAGGACTTGCCGATCTTCGGCTTGCCGGCAATGATGCTCAAGCCCTCGACGATCAGGCCCGGCACTACGTACTTGATGGGTAGAAATTTCATCGTTTCCAGCTCCGCGCCAATTACGAATTTGGGCTCTGGTAGACCCAGGTCCGCGTCGGTGACCGGCTCAACGGCCGAGTCGATTGCGGCGCCCGTCATGCGGCAGACCTCTCACGCCACCAGTCGTTGACGTCGCCCTCGGCCGGCAGGAACTTGCGGACCTCGCGCCCGGCTTCCCGCCACCGTCTTGCGACTGCTTCGAAGGCCTTGATGCCGGCCGGGTCGTTGTCGACGAAGACGGTCAGGCACTCGATGCCGGGCAGGACGGGGAAGTCCGCCATGTTGCCGGCGTCGACGGTGGACCAGACCGGCCGGAAGCCCGCTGCCATGGCCGCTACGGCCGTCTCTATGCCCTCGGCGATGCCCAGGCCCAAGGTGACCTCGGCGTTCTGCACCAGCCTGATGACGCCGCCCTGCTTGCGGCCGCCCTTCAGCAGCATGCGGTTGGGCGTGACCGGCGCCTTGCGGCCGTCGGCGGTGATCCAAGTCCGATGCAGGGTGAGCGGCTCCAGCGTGACGGCGTCGGTGACGATGCCGATCATGGCCGGGTAGCGCTTGCCGCTGGGGCCATGCAGCAAGCCAGGGTGTTCCAGCAGGCCGCTGATGCCCTCTACGCCTGGCAGGCCCCTGCCCTTGAAGTAGAGGTCCGTGGGGCCGCCAGGGGGCGGAATGCAGCACTCGCATTCGATCTGCACCATGTAGCGCGAGACATCGACCTTGGGCTTCGGCTTGGGCCGTGTGGCCACTTTGGCCGGACGGTCGGGTCGGCCAGTGCCTCCGCTCCAGCCGCACCTGAAGCAAGTCCAGAAGGCAAAGGCGTCGGGGTCGACGGTGACGCCAAGCGCGTCGTCGCGGCCCTGCCTGGCGCACTGCGGGCAGGCTGTGCGGTAGGTCCCTGGACCTCGGTCTATGGCTCTCTGGATCGGATCGGGCGGGGCCTCGTCGTGGTGGTAGCCGGCGTGGCCGGGACCGCGCCCGGCCTTGCCGTAGGTGATCGGCCGCGCCATCACTTGGGCCTCCTGGTGCAAGAGACGTCCGACACCTGGATGCCGAGCTTCCTGCAGATGAGGCTGGCGGTGGTGGCGCCGTCGGGATCGCCGTGCTGGGCTGCTTCGAAGGCATTCGCGAGCATCCGCAAGCCGGTCTCGCGGCCCACGCTCTCGGCGAGGTCACCGATGTGCTGGAAGGGAGATACTGTCTTCATTGCGTTCGTTTCCCTTGATGGGAGGGACGAACGCGGCTATGTTCTGCTTGCTACATAGAACTTGCCGCGTCGCCCCGTTCAGCCCCACCGCTGGCGGGGCGTCGTTCTTTTGGGGCTAAGCGGCCTCCGAGGTGTCGGCTTGGGCACCGGCCAGAGCGCGGATCGAATCAACCGTGATCCGCGGGCACCCGCCAACATAGATCTGAACCGCTCCGGATAGTCCGGAGGCAGTTAAGTGTGAGTCACGCAGCTATGCCCTGCTGTAGCAGGGCATAGTATCGTTCCTCGGCTTCGGCCGGCGGGATGTTGCCGATAGGCTCCAGGAGCCGGCGCGTGTTGAACCAGTGGACCCAGTCCAGGGTCGCGAGCTCGACAGCCTCGAAACTCCGCCACGGCCCGCGCCGATGGATCACCTCGGCCTTGTAGAGGCCATTGATGGTCTCGGCCAAGGCATTGTCGTAGGAGTCTCCAACGCTGCCCACAGAGGGCTCTATGCCTGCCTCTGCCAGCCGCTCTGTGTACTTGATCGAAAGGTATTGGCTGCCTCTGTCGCTGTGGTGGACCAGGCCACTACGATGCATCGGCCGGCGCTCGTGGAGAGCCTGCTCGAGTGCATCCAAAACAAAGCCGGCCTCTGGCTTGCGGCTGACACGCCAGCCCACGATCCGCCTGGCAAAGGCGTCAATGACGAAGGCGACATAGACGAAGCCGCCCCAGGTGGCGACGTAGGTGAAATCCGACACCCAGAGCACATTGGGCGTGGGCGCCTGGAACTGGCGATTGACGTGGTCCAACGGACAGGGCACCGCCTTGTCGCTGATCGTCGTGCGCACTGCCTTGCCGCGGATCACGCCTTGCAGGCCCAAGCTTCTCATCAGCCGCGCCACGGTGCAGCGGGCAACCTTGAAGCCTTCACGGCGCAATTGTTGCCAGATCTTGCGCACCCCATAGACCGCGAAGTTCTCTTTGAAGACCCGCTCGATCTCCACCTTGAGGGTGGCATCGCGCTTCGCCCGCGCTGAGAGCCTGGTTGGATCAACTCGCTTGGCGGCATGGGCATAGTAAGTCGATGGGGCGATCGGCAGGTGCTTGCAGATCGGCTCGACCCCATAGGCCGCACGATGCTCGTCGATGAAGGCGATCATGGCTTGAACCGGCGGTCGAGCTCCGCCTGGGCGAAATAGGCCGACGCTTTGCGCAAGATCTCGTTCGCCTGCCGAAGTTCGCGAACTTCACGCTCCAGCGCCTTCAGCCGAGCCTGCTCAGCTGTCGTCGGACCCGAGCGCTGACCCTGATCGCGCTCGCTCCGGCGCACCCATCTGCGCAAGGTCTCAGCCGTACAGCCGATCTTGGCAGCGATCGACGCAATCGCTGCCCACTGCGATGGATACTCCTCGCCATGCTCCAACACCATCCGCACCGCCCGGGCGCGAACCTCTGGCGAATATCGACTACCGTGATTGCTTGTCATCGCTCCATCCTCTCAAACTCTGGAGCCTCCGACAAACCCGGCGCGGTTCAATCCTCTCCAGCTTTCCGGAGTTGATTAGCTCGTAGGTTGTCGTGCGACCGGTTCCGCCAAGAGCCTTCATCGTGTCGCGTATCGAGAGGCAAAGGGGTTCCATTGCTCTTTCCTTCTGCAAACCGCCATGTACGGCGGTGGACTGCAGAAGGAATGGGCGAACGAGAGGGGAATGTCTAAACGACGAATTACTATTTACTATGAGTCCCTAATTCGTCGGTAAGCCTCTTCTTCGCGTCTAAGCTTGTTAATCTCCCGAAATCGCTTCTCAATGGCATCGGGTGTGGCCGCATTCTCTAGCTCTTGCCGAAACCGCTCTAGTGAAATCGGCTCCCCGTCGCTCGACAGGGCGCCGTCCACTAACCGCGTCCTGGCCATAGCGAGTGTCGCGAGTGTAAAATCCAACTCTGGGCCGTACCGCCGATCTTCATCTTTCATGGCATTGGTCGGGATGGATGCATAGTCGTCAGTCAGTGCCTCATAGGTCTCCATGATGCTTCGAAAAATGGCGTTGAGAGAACTCTTTCGCCCCCTCTTGCTTGGATTGACTCGCGAGAACTCTTTCGTCTGCACCGCCACTTCGTGAAGCACTCGTACCGCCTGTATCGATTGCCAAACCTCAGCGGCGCCGACGCGACCGGAGCCAAAGGCGAGTTTCGAGGCTAGCCCGGCTTCTCCTTCGATTTCCATCCGCCTGTCGACAGCGGCCTCCTGAAAGCGCCCGAGCACCTCTGTAGTTCGGTCAACCCATGTGAACACATCTGTAGGGTAGTGCTCTTCAGCCAGAAGCCACTCTTCGTCAGTGAAGCTCGACCCTTCCTCGTCCTGCTGGAACTCCCGTTTCATTTCGCTGAAAGACTTCCCGGCCTGCCTCTGAAAGCCAAGCTTCTCAAGCAATGGCGTTGTTAAACCCTCAATCTCCTCAGCCCACTTACGGATCTCACTGTTGGGCTTGATAGAGTCCAGTGCCAACCGCCTCCTCACGTAGACCTCTAGGCCCCAGTGAAGGTCTCGGGCGCAGCGTTCGGCCAACGAATCGGCATAGGTGTCCTTCGGGGGCTTGGCCGGGTTCGGGCCCTGATATCGAGGGTCATCCTTGGCTGCGTAATGCAGGCCATTCGGAGGCACGATGTTAGCTGCCTCAAGCAGCTTGTCGATATCGGCGGCCTCAAAGAATTGCGCCCTGGTTACGGTCAAGCTCATTGATTTCGTCTCTGATCTGCCCGTTCTTTTATCGACCACGACGCGTCCACTATCGGCACATTCGAGGGCCAGTCTATCGCCGCCGACTTCTTAGGGCCTGACATCACGGTCAGGACGCCTGTCGTGGCTGCAATTGCAGTACCTTGTCCGGCGCGCCACAGCAGTAGGCCGCCCAAGCCTCCATCAACTTCCGGCGCCGCTGCAGTAGGTCGCCACGCTGGTAGGCTTGTTCGACGGCATCGCCAACGCGGTGCGCCAGGGCGAGTTCCACCACTTCACGGGGGAAGCCAGTGGCCTCGCTTGCCCAGGTCTTGAAGGTGCTACGCCAGCCGTGAACCGTCGTTTCCGCGCCACCCATTGTTCTGACGACCTTGGTCACGCCAACATCCGATAGCGGGTTGCCGGGTTTGGCGTCGCTGCCAAAGACTAAGCTCTCAGGCGCCGGATTGTCCCCGCCTGCTCGTTCATGCACCACTGCTAGAGCCGTCGCGGACAGGGGCACTCTGTGCTCCCTCGCTTGCTTCGTTCTGGTGGCCGGCACGGACCACGTAGCCGCTTCCAAGTCCAATTCTCGCCAAGTCATTGAGCGAACTTCGGCTGATCGGGCCGCTGTTAAGATAGTGAAGCGCAAGGCTTGAGCGGCGACACCCTCTCTGCCCGAAAGCTTGGCCCAGAATGCCGGAGCCTCTTGCCAAGGTAGCGCGGCCAGGTGCTGCACTGGTCGAACCTTCGAGGGTCGGGGCAAGATCTGCGCAAGATGTCCCCTCCAGCGAGCTGGGTTGTCACCATCGCGAACGCCGGTGACCTTGGCATAGTCCAGAACGGCTTCCACGCGCTGTCTCACTCTGCTCGCCGTCTCGGGCTTGGATGGCCAGATGGGTTGCAGGACGGCCAGCACGTCGTTGGTGTCGATCGCGGCCACATTCTTGTTGCCGATGATCGGGAAGGCATAGCGCTCCAATGATGACAGCCAACGCGCCGAGTGACTTGCGTGCCGCCACCCGCTCTTTTTGCTCTCGATCAGGGCTGTAGCCGCTTCCTTGAAGGTGGCGCTCTTCTGCGATCGCATCTCCGCAAGAGGGTCGCGACCAAGAGCGATGAGGCGGCGCGCCTCCAATGCCAGCTCTCGGGCTTCCTTCAGCCCAATAGCCGGATATGGGCCCAAGCCCATGTCGCGCCGCTTGCCCCGCAGCTGGAAGCGTAGGACCCAGGTGCGCGCGCCAGAGGGCTTAACGTACAGAAGCAAACCCCTCCCGTCTGTGTGTCGGCCGGGCGGTGCAGTGGCACAGCGCCGAGCTGTCAACATCAATGCGTTCCCACATTTGTTCCCACGCCGAAACGTGGTTTACCACGAACGGGAGCGAACTGCAATGAACACGTTGAAAGGCAAGCTGTTGAATCTGAGGCAGTTTCGCGCACGCCTGTGAACCACGACGATCAGCAACAAACGTCGGTTCGAGTCCGACCCCCGGCACCAGCCACACCTTTCGCCCCATCCCAAGACCGCGCTGGAATCCGCTTGAACGCTGCGCTTTTGTTTTCAAGGCGGCCTGGTGAGTAGCGGCAAGCTGGCGCTCGCGATCGGGCGCGAAGAGGCGGAGCGTCGAGAGGTCGAGGCGGGGATTGCTGGGCAGCAGCGAATGCACGAGCGGCGCCTACCGTTTCCGAGCGTCCCCGCCCATGGCGAATGCGCCAAAGGTGCGACTGATGACCCTTTATCCCGGATATCCCAAATGAACTATGCTTCGGGTGGCTTTCGTGCCGTGATGGTATCGCAATGACAAAGGCTTAAGCAGGGCGGAGCGCGAAATCGGTTGCGCGCCCGGATGCTTGAGCGGGAGATGGAGAGCTTTGTCTTCTGACGTTCCCAGCCTTCGAAGATACAGCGAGCTTGAGGGGAAGCGCTTTCTTGTCTGTGTTGGCGGGATGAGGTGCGGGACGAGTTGGCTCTTCCATTACCTATCCCAAGCGCCAGAGGTCACGGTCTCGCCGCTTAAGGAGCTGCACTTTTTCAACGCGAAGTTCCCCGTCAATGCGCTGAGCGACATGGACGCACTCTCTGTCAAGAGGCTTGGCGTTCACGTGGCACGCGTCGGCAATCCGACCGACAACGTCCGCCACAGCCCCGCCTTTCAGGCCAGCATCGATCGAGTGCAGATGATTTACGACGACAATGCCTATTTCGGACATTTCGCGCGGCTTTGCACAGCCCAAACCCGAACGCTCTGCGACATAACCCCGGCCTACTCGGTCATCGGTCAGGCTGGCTTCCAATACATGAAAACGTTCTTCGCCACGCAAGCCGTCTCCTTGAAGTTCGTCTTTGTCTTGCGCGATCCGCTCGACCGACTCTGGTCACAGTTGCGTCATATGCAGGAAATCAACCCAGAGGTGCGGATCGCCGAGAGATGGCAAGCGGCAATCAAGTCGCCTTTGGTGTGCGCCCGTGCGAACTATCGTGAGACAGTCTCCCTACTGGATGCCTCCTATCCGCCCGACGACATCCTCTACCTCTTCTACGAGAACCTATTCACCGAACCGGCCCTCAGCCGGCTTTGTCGCTTCGCTGATGCAGACTACCGCCCCGGCGAGACGAGCGTTCGGCAAAACGATACGACGGTGGAGCTGGACCTGCCGGACGACGCACGCCAAGCCTTTCTGCGCCTCCTCGAGCCACAATATGCCTTCTGCCGCCAGCGTTTCGGCGACTTGATACCGGCAAGTTGGGCGGCATGATCGCTGGGTCGACGCGCCTTTGACCGTAGACAGCGGTGCGTATCGCAGGTAACTTGAGCATCGATCATGTTGTTGGAAATCTATCAGTCATCGCACTGAAGGAGCGAGAAATGGCAGAGGACGCTCTAGGGTTCGTGTTCGGTCTCATCGATGAGTTTGGCCTGCGGCCCTTACTCAACGACGAAGCCGTTCGCGAAGCGGCCAGAGGTATCTTCAGCGAGATTGAAGAGACCGGCACCTTCGACGATCTGGGCAGGGTCCTGGATGCGATACCGGACCCCATCAAGGAGACGGCTGCCGACTTCTGGCGAGAGGCCACCCCTGAAACGCGGGGCATGATCCGCGAAGCGACACCAGACCCCCTCGAGAAGGACATCATGGAGTATTGGCAGGGAATGCAGGATCCCAATAGGTCCGACTTTGCCGAGGGAATGGACTTCGCCATCTAGCTTGGCATCCTAGTGCCCGATCGCGCAAAAGCCTGATTCGGGGCGAAGCAGGATTTTGTGCGTGAATCGGCCACGTCATCCATCAAGCTAGTGTCAGCTTTCTGCGAAAGTTGGCACTAGGCCTCAGGACGATGGAGACAGGCCGGTAGGGCAGAGCGGAGGAGAGCGTTCGGCGGCAGTCAACCTGCTGGGCGCGGACGCTCCTCCCGGCTGTCGGGTCCTGTGCCGTTCCCAATTCATCCGCGGGCTCAAGAGGTCTTGGCCCAACGACGCCCTCCGTTGAGCATGGTGCTAACCTGCCCCCGCTGTGATAGCCTCTTCGTTGCAAGCGCCAGAACTGCAGCAACGGGGAGATGAGCCGTGGCCTTCATTCCAGGGACACCAGGGCCGGATACGCTCAGCGGGACCGACGATGTCGATGCCATTCTTGGCTACGGTGCCGCCGACACGCTCTATGGCTTGAGTGCCAGCGACAGTCTCTATGGGGCGGAAAGCGACGATAGACTCTACGGCGGCAGCGGCGGCGACGTCACGCTCGACGGGGGCACCGGCCAGGACTGGCTCTTTGGGGGCGATGGCGACGACAGCAAGCTTGACGGCGGCTCCCGGGCGGACCTGCTCGACGGCGGCAATGGCGCGGATGCCCTCTTGTTCGGCGGGCAGGGCGACGACAGGCTCTCGGGAGGCAGCGGCAGAGACAGCCTGCTCTACGGCAGCGCCGGCCAGGATAGGCTCTACGGAGGCAGCGGGAGCGACAGGCATCTCGACGGCGGCGCCAATGCCGATGTCATCTACGGTGGACAGGGCTCCGACCGCTACCTCTATGGCGGGCAGGCGAACGACACCCTCTTCGGCGGCGACGGCAGCGATATCGCTCTCGACGGAGAGCGCGGGTCCGACAAGCTCTACGGCGGCCTCGGGATAGACCAGTTCTTCTACGGGTACGTCGGCGCCGACAGCCTGGCCGGCGGCGATAGGAACGACCTCCTCTTCTATGGTGGCGGCGGCGCCGACAGCCTCTCCGGCGACAGCGGGCACGACTCCTATTTCTATGGCGGCGGCAAGAAGGACAAGCTCTTCGGCGGCAGCGGGGAGGATGCGGCCTTCTACGGCGGCGGCGGTGTCGACACGCTCTCCGGTGACGCCGGCAATGACCGGCAGCTGCATGGCCGCGCGGCCGCTGACAAGCTCTACGGCGGTGACGGCGACGACAGCTACTTCTTCGGCGGCGACGACAACGATACCCTCAACGGTGGCGACGGCGACGATAGATCCTTCTTCGGCGGCAACGACAATGATACCCTCAGCGGAGACGACGGCAGGGACAGCGGTTTCTACGGTGCGGCGGGCAACGACAGGATCTACGGCGGCAGTGGGTTCGATGGTTTCCTCTTCGGCGCCAGCGGTGTGGACAGAATCTCCGGCGAATTCTTTCTCTTTGGTGGATCCGGCAGAGATACGCTCTTCGGCGGTCATCGCAGCGTCAGCGGCGATGCAGGAAACGACAGCCTCTCCGGTGGCGATGCGGGTGACTCCCGCTTCTACGGTGGCAGCGGCGACGACAGCATTTCAGGCAACAGCGGGCGCGACTCGTACTTCTATGGAGACGGCGAGGAGGACAAGCTGTTCGGCGGCAGCGGGGAGGATGCGACCTTCTACGGCGGCGGCGGAATCGACACGCTGTCGGGTGACGCTGGCAATGACCGGCAGCTGTTCGGCGGTGAGGCCGCTGACACGCTCTACGGCGGTGACGGCGACGACACGACCTTCTTCGGCGGCGACGACAATGATACCCTCAGCGGAGACGACGGCAACGACCTCAGATTCTACGGTGCGACGGGCAACGACAGGATCTACGGCGGCAGTGGGATCGATCGTTCCCTCTTCGGCGCCAGCGGTGTGGACAGGATCTCAGGCGAATTCTATCTCTTTGGTGGATCCGGCGAAGACAGGCTCTTCGGCAGTCAAGGAGACGACAGCAGCTTCAGCGGCGATGCGGGAAACGACAGCCTCTCCGGTGGCGATGGAAATGACGCCCGCTTCTACGGTGGCGACGGCGACGACAGCCTCTCCGGCAGCAACGGGAATGACACCTACTTCTTCGGTGGCGGCGGCGACGACAGCCTCTCCGGCGGCGATGGGGATGACACCAGCTTCTACGGTGGCAGCGGCGACGACAGCCTCTCCGGCGGCGATGGGGATGACACCAGCTTCTACGGAGGCAGCGGCGACGACAGCCTCTCCGGCGGCAGTGGAGTTGACTTCCGCTTCTTCGGTGGCAGCGGCGACGACAGCCTCTCCGGCGACAGTGGGGGTGACTCCCGCTTCTACGGTGGCGACGGCGCCGACAGCCTCTCCGGCGATAGTGGGGGTGACTCTCGCTTCTTCGGCGGCGACGGCGCCGACAGCCTCTCCGGCGACAGTGGGGGCGACACCCGCTTCTTCGGCGGCGACGGCGACGACAGCCTCTTCGGTGGCAATGGGAATGACTCCTCCTTCTCCGGTGGCACCGGCGCCGACAGCCTCTTCGGCGGCAATGGGCGCGACACCCGCTTCTTCGGTGACAACGGCGACGACAGCCTCTCCGGCGGAAATGGGCGCGACTCCCTCTTCGCCGGTGGCGACGGCGACGACAGCCTCTCCGGCAACAGTGGAACTGATGTCCGCTTCTACGGTGGCGACGGCGCCGACAGCCTCTCCGGCGGCGATGGAGATGACACCGGCTTCTTCGGTGACAACGGCATCGACAGCCTCTTCGGCGGCAATGGAAATGACCACAGCTTCTTCGGCGAGAGCGGTGCCGACAGCCTCTCCGGCGGCGATGGGGATGACTCCGCCTTCTTCGGTGACAGCGGCGACGACGCGCTCTCCGGTGACGGCGGCAACGACGTACTCTATGGCGACGATGGGGCCGACACGCTGACCGGGGGCGCCGGCTTGGACAGCCTCTTCGGTGGCAGCGGCGATGACGTCTTCCTGGTGGCCAGCCAAGGCGATTTCACCGGCTACTTCTACGACGGTGGCGAGGGGACCGATACCTTGGTCCTGGGCGCAGGCGTCACCATCCCCGGCAGCGGCACTGGCCTCGTGTCTATCGAAGTCACACTCTGAGGCAGAACGACAAAGGCCCCGTTGAAGCGAGGCCCCTGAGATTTCCGAGCCGGCCGTCTGACGGACCCTCAACTTGAGACACTGAAGCCGGCCGGCCGCAAAGGCGCAGTCCAATCCGTATAGTGCTACCGAACAACAATTGTTAGAGCGCAGAGGTTCGACCTTAGCCCGTGCATCGTGAGAGCATTCCACTCAGCCGAAAGAAGCAGGTCATCTGTAAGTGAAAAGAAGGCAGAAATTCACCAAACCTATACTATAGATCATATACATCGGCCTTTCGGCCAGCTTGCGCAACCAGAAGGGATCTGCGAAGGAAGTATCATCGTCGGGCGCATGCTCTTCGTCATGAGGCCACTTTGGGCGAAGCGGCCGCTTATCCTACGCTTGCAACAGCCGGAACGTGAGATGGATCAGAGAAACCTACGATTTTTAGGACTGACAAGACTCGCGGGGTATGTGTTCATCTTGATACTCGTGGCCATCCTCGCAGTGTCGGCTATTCCAAAGTACTATTTCTTGGTTTCCTCGCGGGCGATCATCAACGCGCCGGTCCAGTCGATTGCCTCTCGCATGTCCGGCCGGGTTGCCGACTTGGATCTGCAGATCGGCGACAGCGTGACTCCCGGTCAGCGCGCCGCCAGGATCGAGAACGCCGAAACGGACGCCTCGATTATGCTCAGCCTCAGGCTCGAGCGTCTGCAGCTGACCGATCGCCTGACCCAGATAAAGTCCACGCGAGAACGCACGGCGCGTCAGCTGTCTTTCGTCCGTGCTCAAATCGCCGCCACGCGCAAAGGTGTGATCGAGGAACTGGGTGCCATGGTGCGGAAAGCGGAAAGCAACGTCCGCTTCTATGAAGCGCGCGTCGGCGAACAGCAATCCCTGGTCAACCAGAAGCAGAAGCTGGTGGCAGCCGGCTTGCTGGATGAGATCGTGGTCGACCCTCTGGTGCAGAAGCTGGCAGCGGCAAGCTATGAGCTCGAGTCCGCGAATGGCGAACTTGACCGGGCGCGCGCGCTTACCCGGACCATCGAGCTCGGGGATTACTCGGGCGGCTTCGCCACCAACCTCATGACCCTGGAGTTCCAGGAACAGTCCCTCGATCTGGAGAACAAGAAGGCAAAGGCGGAGCTGGCAAGCGTGACCGAGCGCATAGACCAGCTGGACCGCATCATGTCGGGCGAGCAGGGCCGCCTGGAGAACGCTTCCAGTTCCAGCGTCACGGCCTTGCATGAAGGCCGCGTCGTCAGCGTCGAAGTAGGACACGGCGACTATGTCCACAGAGGCGGCCTTGTCGCCCGCTCGCTCGATTGCTCCAAGTCCTTCGTGGCTGCCGTCTTTGCGGCACGAGACGTCGCCGAGCTCCAAGTCGGCACCCCGGCCGTAGTCAACATCCGCTCCCTCGGCGCCAAGCACCGCGGACGCATCGCAAAGACGGTGCGCTACTTCGCGAGCGGGAGCGAGACCCGCTACTACAAGGCCTTTCCGGAAGCGGCCGGCCACGAGCTTTACGTCATCATCGAGCTTGACCGCCAAATCGGGGCCGACGGCGCCGATGACCTCTTCTTCGGTTGCCATGTGGGCGAGGAAGTGAGCGTGTCGCTGGGCGAACCATTGTTCGATCGCATCGTCAGCCTCTTCGCGGGCGAAGAGGCCTTGGCGGTAGAGCAGCCCGACGGGCACGCGCAAACGGCCTCTCTGACCAGGGAGGGCGGCGATGACCGGTAAGTACCAATGGCGGAAAGATCGTTGCCGCTGGCCGGTCCGAGCGATGCAGCGGTGCGCGCGCCTGGCGCTGATCGCCATCTGCATCTCTTTCACGCCTGCCCACGCCGAGGGAACAAGCAACACGCTCGAAGCTTGCCAGATCTGCAAGGGTTTTGCCGAGCGCCTGTCTCGCTCGGGCGGTAGCCCGGCGTTCCTGGCAAGCTATGAGCCGGCACCCGATGGTCAACCGCTCCCCAAGCCTCTAGAGAACGTTGCCTTCGTCTATGACAATGCCTTGGTCGCAGTCGCCCTGGTGGCCTGCGGCATGCAAGCCCCGGCGCAGCAGATCGGTGAAGCCCTGCTGCATGCCTCCGCGAAGGACCGCCATTTCCAAGACGGGCGACTGCGCAACGCCTATGCTGGCGGCCCGATAGAGGATCTGAGCAAGCCCGCAGCACTCCCAGGCTATTGGGACGAGGCGGCCAAGGTCTGGCGCGAAGACGCCTACCAGGTCGGCAGTGCCACGGGGAGCACGGCCTGGGGTGCGCTGGCGCTCCTGACCTTGCATCGCGCAAGCGGCGACCTGCGCTACCTCGAGGCTGCGAAGCGGGTGACTCTCTGGATCGAGAAGATGACCGCGGACAATGCCGGGCCGGGCGGCTACCGCGGGGGCTTCTACGGTTTCGAGCCCAAGCAGCACCGCATCGGCTGGAAATCCACCGAGCACAACATCGACGTCTATGCCATCAACACCTGGTTGGCCGAGACGACGGGAGAGACGCGCTGGCGGACACAGGCCGAAAAGGCACTGGTCTTCGTCGCTAGCGCCTGGTGGGAGGAGGGATCGGCCTTTCGCATCGGAACCGGCCCGGACGGGGTCACGTGGAATGTCGATCAGTTCGGGCTCGACGCGCAGCTCTGGCCCCTGATCGCCACCAAGGCCTTCGCCGGGCGGGCGCAACGCGCCATGGGGTCGCTTCTCTCGAACTATGGCGTCGATGGCGGTCTCGACTTCAACACCGACCGGGACGGCGTTTGGACGGAAGGAACCGCACAAGGCGCTGCCGTGCTCGCTGCTCTCGATCGGTCAAGTGAGGCTGCCAAATTGCTCGCGACCGCGTCGGCACAAGCGGCAGGCGACGGGCTTCTCTACGCAACCTCCATCGATAGGCTGACGACCGGACTGGCCATCGCCCCCGACTCAAGCAATGCTGACTTCTACTACTTCCGTCTCCCGCACATCGGCGCGACCGCATGGGCGGCCTTGGCCGCCGCCGGCTGGAACCCCTTCACCGGCAGACCGCTGGCTCTCTCAGGAAAGGAACCTCCCTCGTGTCGCCCGAACTCCTGACACTACAGGATGCGGTCCTTTACGGAACGATCGTCACCTTGCTGATCATCCTTTGCGCGCTCTCACTCTCCAGTAACCGCCTAATCGATCGCCTCGCCTTTGGCTGCGTGGTCATCTTTATGTTGGGGAGCTACGCCTTCTACCGGCTGGATGCCACGCTGCCCCCTTTTGCTTGGTCCGGCTACGCCCTATGGCCCCGCATCTATGCGGCCATGGAGATGGTCGTCATCCTCTATATCGCCATGTCAATTGTCTTCTTCGTGCGTCGCAAGGATCGGCGCAGAGAGGCCGACGAGGGCGAGGCCCGGCTTGCCCAGATGGGAGATCCGCCGGCCGTCGATGTGTTCATCTGCACCTACAGCGAGGACCTGGTGATCCTGGAGCGGTCGATCCTGGCGGCACTGGCAATCGACTATCCGAACGTCACGGTATGGGTGTTGGACGACGGCCGGCGCGACTGGCTGGAGGTCTACTGCGCCATGGTCGGCGCGCGCTATCTGCGGCGGGAGACCAACGAAGGCGCCAAAGCCGGAAACCTCAACAACGGCCTCAGGGTGTCCGCCCAGGAAACGAACGCACCCTACATTCTGGTGCTGGATGCCGACTTCGCGCCGAACAAGCGCATCCTGAAGCGTACTATAAGCTTCTTTGAAGATGAGACCGTTGGCTTGGTGCAGACGCCGCAGTTCTACTACAATGCCGACCCCGTCCAGCACAACCTCTTGGCCGACAAGTGCTGGGTCGATGACCAGAGGATCTTCTTCGACGTCATGCAACCCTCGAAGGACGCTTGGGGTACGGCCTTTTGCGTCGGCACCTCCTTCGTCGTCAGGCGCGACGCGCTCGAGGCCATCGGCGGCATCCCCAGGGAAAGCGTCACCGAGGACCTGCACACCACCTATCGCCTGATGCAGAAGGGCTTGCGGACCATCTGGCTCAACGAACGCCTGAGCGTGGGCCTCTCGGCGGAAAGCCTGGCGGGCTACATCACCCAGCGCTGTCGCTGGTGCCTGGGCACGATCCAGATCGCGCTGCTCCGCGACGGTCCCTTTCTTGGCCGAGGCTTCACCTTCAACCAGCGTCTGCACTATTTTCACGGCTTGCTCTTTTGGCTCTGCCGGCCATTCGTTGCCGCTTTGTTGCTGGCGCCGATTCTCTTCTATTTCCTGGGCCTGCCGGCCATTCTCTTCTGGCCGGAGGCATTGCTGATCTATGCCACGCCCGCCGTTCTCGGCAGCATGATCTTTCTCGCTTGGGTATCCGGAAAGCGGAGCCTGCCGCTCTTCACGGAAGTCTCGCACATGATATCGGCCTTTCCGGTGACGCTCACTATTCTGAAGGCCATCCGCAAACCCTTCGGCCATCCTTTCAAAGTGACCGCCAAGGGGGAGGACCGATCGCATGTCCGGGTGCAGTGGCCGCTGGCCCTGCTCTTCTCGGCGATCATCCTCTTCAGCGTGGTGGGCATGGTGAACGGCCCCTTGCTCAAGACCTATGGCGATCACGACGGCTTCAGCATCGCTTGGGGCATCGTGATCATGGTGTACTCCTTCATCGCCCTGATCATCTGCATCGAGCTTCCGCGCCCGGAGTTGGACGACCAGCGCTTCCCGCTAGGCAAGGCCGGCGCCCTTCAGTGGAAGGGACGCAGCCTGCCGGCGCGCGTCGCCAGCATGAGCCTGAACGAGGTGACCTACGAGTTTCCGCAAGCAGCGCCGGAGCTCTCGCTGCGGGAAGAGGTCGACGCGGTCTTTCTCGACGGCCTGCGCTCTGCGGCCGAGGTGATCTCGCGCGACAAGCGGCGCGTGACCGTGAAGCTGGTCGACCACGAAGCGATCCGAAACGACATGATCGCCGGCCTCTTCTCGGATCCGCCCGAGAACATCGCCCGCCGCGGCCGCATGCTGCCGACACTCTTCGCATTGCTCTGTCGGACCTTCGGCCGGCCCAAGGGGGTCGCCCGCCGCGCCCAGGGCTCATCGAACCTCCGCCAAGGCGCCCCAGGTGCAAGCATCGACGAGGCGCCGGCGTCGCAGAACCGCTTGATCACGGAGGCTGGCAATGGGGCCCTCTGATCCGCGCCGGGTTTTTGTCGAAGGCTCGAGAGTTCGCGTGGATGGTGCGATGACATTCAAGCAAGGAACGCGGACTTTCCCGGGGGTGCGTGCTCGCACGCCACGGATGGTTCTCGAGCGCTGCGAGGAGTAGGCCTCACTGGAGTGCGCGCCTGGGATCGGACAGGATCAGCTTGGCAGAGGGCACCAGTCACGCCTTCGCCAAGGAACCCTCTTGCATTTCCCAAGGTCGCGACAAGCTCGGGAACAGCGCCTTGTCCCGCTGCATCGCCCATTGTGTCACTGCCGACGAATCAGATATTACTCCCATCACTCGCATCAGGGGGCCGAGTTCAGTTAGCCTGCCGGGGAAAAGATGGCAAAAATTCTGCTGGTCGAAGACAACGAGATGAACCGTGACATGCTCTCGCGGCGGCTCGTACGCAAGGGACACGAAGTGGTCGTGGGAGAGGATGGTCAAAAAGGCGTGGACATGGCCGGGAGCGAACTTCCCGACATCATCCTCATGGACATGAGCCTTCCGATCATAGATGGCTGGGAGGCCACCCGACGCATCAAAGCCGCCCCCGAAACCGCAGCGATCCCGGTGATCGCGCTGACTGCCCATGCCATGTCCAGCGACCGAGACAAGGCCCTGGCAGCGGGCTGCGACGACTACGACACCAAGCCGGTCGAGCTGCCCCGGCTGCTGGAGAAGATCGGCGCGCTGCTATCCAAGGCCTGAGCGTGGCTTTCCACTTGATCGCCGCCTCGCTTGTGTCCGATCGCACAAAGAGCTGATACTAGGACGATGACGCTGGGTTCCGCTCGGCCTGCGGCGGGGCGGCGGCCAGCTGCTTGCGATCGCGGATGAGATAGGTCTTCAGGCGGCCCTTGCCCTTGACCCGGACCAGACCCCGCTCCACGAGATCGAAGCGTTTGCCGATCAGCTTGGCGGTGGCCTCGGAGACCTGGATCTCGCTTGGGATGCCGTAAGCCTCCAAGCGGCTCGCAACGTTCACCGTGTCGCCCCAGACGTCGTAGAGAAAGCGGTGCGTGCCGATGATGCCGGCAACCACCGGGCCGCTATGGATGCCGATGCGAATCTGCAAAGCGGTCTCGGAATCAGCGTTCAAGTCGTCCAGGCCCGCGATCATGCGCAGCGCCAATTCGGCGACCACCTCGGCATGGTCCGGCCGCCGCTCCGGTAGCCCGGCCACCACCATGTAGGCATCCCCGTTCATCTTGATCTTCTCGATGCCAAGCTCGCGGACCAGCCCGTCGAACAGCGAGAACACCCGGTTCAGGTACTGCACAACGGTGGTTGGCGGCAGACGGGCCGACATCTCGGTGAAGCCGACCAAATCGGAGAACAGCACCGTGACGTCGTTGTATCGATCGGCAATCAGGGTCTCGCCTGCGTTCAGCCGCCCGACGATCTGCTGGGGCAGGATGTTGAGCAACAGCCGCTCGTACTTCTCTTTCTCGCTTTCCAGCCGGTCCAAAAAGAGCCGCTCGCGCTCACGCCACCGCTTCTTCTCCAAAGAGGCGCTGATTCTGGCCTTGAGCAATACGGGGTTGAACGGCTTTGTCAGGTAGTCCTCGGCGCCGGCCTCGATGCAACGCACGACGCTGTCGATCTCGTCCAGTGCCGAGATCATGATGACCGGGACCTGATGGAGCGCCGGGTCGGCCTTGAGCTTGGCCAGCACATCGAAGCCGTTCATGTCGGGCATCATGAGGTCAAGCAGAATCAGATCGAAGTCCTCGGCCGCCATGAGCTCGAGCGCCCGGCGGCCGCCCTCGGCGGTCGCGACCCGGTGACCGTCCCGGCTAAGGCGGCGGGACAGCAGGGTTCGGTTGGTCTCCATGTCGTCGACCACCAGGATAGTGCCGGTCTGGGCGCGCTCGGCGTCTGCCTCGCTCACCGGTCGCATTCTCTGCACCAGCTCGGCGACCATGGCCGACGCCTCGGAAGGCGCGCTGGGCCTGTCCACGGTGTCCGCCGGCTGGCTGCGGGAAAAGTCGACAATGGCATCGACCTGCAAGAGCAGGCGTTCGGCATGATCGAGCAGCGTGGTCAGGTCCGCTCTTAGCCGTTCGGCACCCAGATCCTCCAAATCCTCCAGCAGCATCTCGCCGTAGCCCTTGATGGCGTTGATCGGCGTCCGCAACTCGTGGCGCAGCATTTGCTCGGCGGTCACGTCGTCCTTTCCGGCGAACAGGCTCCGTGCTACCTCCTGGTCGAGCAGCTTGTCGACCATGGCTTTGAGGTCCCGGGCTGCGCTCAAGATCCGCTCCAGGTCGGGGCCGATCTCCTCCGGGCCTTGGGCCGCCACTTCGTCGCGCAGCATTTCGCCAAAGCCGAGAATCGCGCTGACCGGCTCCAGCAGCTCTTGGCGCAGATTGGCGAGCAGCGCGTCACGCGCGCGCTGAGCCTCGTCACGCTGGTCGGTCACCGGCTAGTCTCCACCGTCCATTGGCGGGCCATGCGCCGGCAGCATCTCTCTAAGGTGGGCGAGGATGGTTTCGACCCCGTCTCCACTCTTCTTGACGAGCAGCTCGATCGAGCCCTTCAGGCGTCGGTGGTCGTCGGCGGTCAGCGTCTTGGCGGTCACCACGATGACAGGCATCGCCTGCCAATCCGAATTCCTGCGCAGCCGAGCCAAAAACTCGAATCCGTCCATCCCCGGCATCAGAAGATCCAAGATAATGGCGTCGGGTGCGGATTCGGACAGGCGCTCAAACGCGAGCAACCCGTTCACGGCCTCCATGGTGCGATAGCCTTCCTTGCGCAGAATGCGGCAGATCATCTCCCTGGTTGCGTCTTCGTCCTCCACGATCAAAACAACAGGGGAATGCCTTTTCGGGCAATGGGCTTTCAGCGCAGTCAGCAATTTCGTCCGATCGATCGGTTTACCCAGATACTCGCTCGCGCCCAGCGACAACCCTCGGATCCGATCGTCGACAAAAGTCAGCATGATAACGGGAATGGTCGCGAGAGCGGGGTCCTCCTTGAGCTCGGAAAGCACCGCCCAGCCATCCATCTCCGGCATGAGCACGTCGAGGGTTATGGCATCCGGCCGGGCCTCCCTCGATTTGGCGAGGGCCTCGGCGCCGCTTGTCGCGGACGCCACGCGATAACCGTCGCGTCGTAGGTGCCGACCCAACAGGTCGTGCACCGCGGGGTCGTCGTCCACGACCAGCACCAAGGGGGCCGAAGAATCGAGCGGTTGGCTTCTTCGTTCCGCCGGCGTTTCGCTTGGCAACTCCGCGGTCGGGTCCCGACACACGGCCGGCAGGCGGATCACGAAACTGGAGCCCTTGCCCGGCGTGCTTGTGCAAAAGATACTGCCGCCCAGCTGCTCGCAGAAAACTTTCGTGATCGAGAGCCCGAGGCCGGTGCCGCCGTAGTGCCGGGTGGTCGAGGAATCGGCCTGGGTGAAGGCGTCGAACACCTTCGCGACCTGCTCCGGCGTCATGCCGATGCCCTGATCGGCGACGGTGAGCCATATTTGCTCGCCCGCCTCGTTTGTCACTCTCTCGACCGAAAGGGTGACCTTGGCGTCCTGGGTGAATTTGCAGGCATTGGACAGCAGGTTGAAAAGCGCTTGGCGGACCTTGGTGAGATCACAAAACATCTCGCCGGCATCGGCGGCACACTCGACGTCCAGCCTGTTGCCGTTCTTCTTGGCCAACGGCTGGATCGTAATCGCGACGTCCTCGATCATCCGAAAGATGTCGAAGGATTCGAGATGGAACTCCATCTTGCCGGCCTCGATCTTGGAAAGATCGAGGATGTCGTTGATCAGCGCCAGCAGGTGCTTGCCGGCGGACCGGATCTTCTTCAGGTCGTCGATGTAGGCCTCGTCATTCTGGCCTTCCGCCTCCTCCAGCAGCAGCTCGCTGTAGCCGATAATCGCGTTCAAGGGCGTGCGCAGCTCGTGGCTCATATTGGCCAGGAAGGTGCTCTTGGTCTTGTTGGCGGCCTCTGCCTCCTCCTTGGCGACTTGCAGCTCGAGCTCCGCCTGCTTCTGTTCCGTGATGTCGCGCCCATAGAGATTGACATGCCCGGCCTCCGACACCGGCCAAAGCAGGATTGCGTAGACCAGGTCGCCGACCTCGTATTCGAAGTCCTGACGCAGATCTTGGGCAAGGCCCCAGCGGACCCGCTCGCCCAAGCCACGGCCCACAGTCTCGCCGACGACGAGCCCAAGGGAGGAGAGCAGATTAGCACTGGCCCGGTTGGCATAGATCAGCTTGCCGTTGCTATCGATCCGCATCACCGGTCCGGGATTTTCCTCCGGGAACCTGGCCAGGTCGCGTACTTGAGTCTCGACCTCCTTAAGCTCGGTGACGTCGCTGTAGACCGCCACGGTGCCGCCGTCTTCGGTCTTGCGCTCGCTGACCTTGATCCATTGACCGGAAGTGCGCCGCTGCAAATGGGGGCTCTTCGGGTCGCGGTTGCCGTGCAAGCCGCTGCTTGAGCCACATCTCTTCACGGCCAACCGCGTCTTCGATTAGGCCGAGAGAGAGAGCGCTTCGGAGGATCGCCTCAAAGCCCGCCCCTTCCTCGATGGCGCTCTCGGGTCCCGGATGGAGCATGCCCCGATAGTTGCTGTTGGCGAGCACGAGCTTGTCATCGGGATCATAAAGGGCGAAACCCTCGGAGGTCGATTCGATCGCGTCGATCAGGCGCCGATGCGCCTGGGCCGCGCGCGCCCTCGCTGTCACGGCGCGCCTCTTCGGCCTTCTTGCGCTCGGCAATCTCACTTCGCAGTGAGTCGTTGACTTCCTGCAGGAGCTGGGTCTGCCGCCACCGGTCGATCGCCAAGGCGAGGTGCGTTGTGAAGGACTGGGCGACCTTTATGTCTTCCCGGTTGTAGCCATTCTCCCGTTCCGTGCCAAATGTGATGCACCCCAACACCTTACCATAGGCTTGTAGAGGAAGTGCCAGGACGGTGGAAAGGGTGCCGGCCTCCAACGCCTCGTCGGCGATTTCCGAGAGCGTCTCGCGGCTGGCCGGCAGATCGGTTATCAACTGCATCTGCCGGCTTTGCATAACCCGGCCGGTTATGCCGTGATCCAACGGGATGGCCTGGCTTGTCACATGCGGGACATTGCGCCGTGTCTCCAACAAGGTACGCAACTCATAGGTCCCAGCGTCGCCGTCGCGAAGCGCCAGCGTGCAGCGTTCGAAATCGATCACCCATTTGAGCTTGCCGATGGCACCGCTCAGCAGTCGATCCAAGTCGGGCGTCTTGGCGATCAGCAACACGACTTCCGACAATAGCGCAAACCGGGCCGCTTGGATCTTCCAGGCCTCTTCGCCGCTTGCCTGTCCCAAACTATCGTCACTCATGGGTGCGGTCAGCCTCCGAGCGCCTCCGTGAACACTGAGTCTACCTCGACCTTCATGCCATCGGCCAGCGTGTCCAGCAGGTTGCCCAGGGCCGCCAAGGCGATGATTTCCATGAGCTCCTGATCGCCGATGCCTTGCGCGCGCACGGCCTCATAGTCCGCTGCCTCCAGGCTTTGCGGGTCCAAGGCGCATTTCTGCGCGAACCTGACAATGGCCTGCACACGTTGCGGCGCCAAAGCCTCCAAATTGCTGTCCAAGGCCGCCAGAGTGTCTTCCTCGACGCCCAGCGTCTTGCAGGTGACCTGGTGAACGGCGCTACAATACTGACATTTCTTCGCCGCGGAAATTGAAAAAAGTATCATGCTGGCCAGCGACAACGGTAGGCTGGTCTGCAGGAAGATATTATGCAGCGCCGCCCAAGTGCCAGCCAGCGCAGCGGGCGAATTGGCGACCGCCTGTGAATATTCGGGACGAAGGGAATCTCCATGATGCGCTTAATGTCGTCAAAGCTCTTTGCGACCTCTGCGCTTGCCTCAGCTTCTTCGATCATGGGAAGTGGACCCAACTTGTGACACAGTCATTGTCTTGTTCTCCATTCGTTGTGGATGAGAATGGTTCGGACGGCCCGGTTTGAATGACTCCGCCTCGATGGACCGGAGTCGGAATCGGTCCTATGCCAAGCAAATAGGAGACGTGATTCTGCCATCTGCCGCTTGTCGCCTCACCCCTCGCCTCACCCCTCGCGAACACCTATAACACCGACTTCGCCAATAGTCTCTTCCCGCTCGACACCGCGACGGCCGAAATATCGGATGCTGGCTGATCCACGTCAGGACAGCAGCGAACTGAGTGCCTGACGCCATGCCCGCCACGCCTGCAAACTGGCAAGAAGGGGGCGGTGGCAAGAGGGGCGACGCCAACACGCATCGAACCTACAGTGGGGCGCCATGTGACGATGAATCATCGGAGACCCCCATGCAGTTCGAGCTCTCCGCGGATCAGCAGGAGATCCGCAACGAAGTCCTGAAGCTCTGCGGCCTCTTCGACGAAGACTACTGGCTGGCGCGGGACCGAGAGGCCACCTTTCCGGAGGATTTCTATCGAACGATTGCAGATGGCGGCTGGCTGGGGATCGCCATGCCGGAGGCGCAGGGCGGGGCCGGGCTCGGCATCCTCGAGGCCGCGGTCATGATGCGCGCCGTCGCAGAGAGCGGGGCGGCCATGTCCGGCGCGTCGGCCGTCCACATCAACATCTTCGGGCTGCAGCCGGTCGTCGTCTTCGGCACGGAGGAGCAGAAGGACCGCATGCTGCCGCCGCTGATCCGCGGCGAGGACAAGGCCTGCTTTGCGGTGACCGAGCCCGACGCCGGCCTCAACACCACGAAGATCAAGCTGCGCGCCGACAAGCGCGGCGAGCACTACGTCATCACCGGGCAGAAGATCTGGATCTCGACCGCCCAGGTCGCCAATAAGGCCCTGATCCTGGCGCGGACCACGCCCTTGGAGGAGGTGGCGCGCAAGACCGAGGGCCTCAGCCTCTTCTACACCGACCTCGACCGCTCGAAGGTCGAGGTTCGCGTTATCGAGAAGATGGGCCGCCACGCTGTCGATTCCAACATGGTCTTCTTCGACGGCCTGGAGGTGCCTGAAATCCAATCTCATCGGCCAGGAGGGCCAGGGCTTCAAGCAGATCCTGCACGGCATGAACCCCGAGCGCATCCTGATCGCCGCCGAGGCCGTGGGGATCGGCGCGGTGGCCTTGCAGCGTGCCTCGGCCTACGCGCGCGAGCGTATCGTCTTCGACCGGCCGATCGGCCAGAATCAGGGGATCCAGCACCCCCTGGCCCGCTGCTGGATGGACCTGGAGGCAGCCAACCTGATGGTGATGAAGGCCGCCAGCCGCTTCGACGCCGGCCTGGACTGCGGCGCCGAGGCCAACGCGGCCAAGTACCTGGCCGGAGAGGCCGCCTTTCAGGCCTGCGAGACCGCCGTCATGACCTTGGGCGGCATGGGCTACTCGGCCGAGTACCACGTGGAGCGCTACTTGAGAGAGTCCCTGGTCCCGCGCATCGTCCCCGTCAGCCCGCATATGATCCTGAACTACATCGCCGAGCGTGTCTTGGGTCTGCCCAAGTCTTACTAGAGTCGTTTCGGGGCAGCAGGGCGCGGCCGATAGGCTTAGCGTGGCGCAGTACCATGAGGGTACTGTGCGTCCATGATGCTCGAATAGATAGAATAGAACGAGAGCGTTGCACTTTCACTATCGCAACCGTGAATCACTTTGCTCATGGACAGGCTATTTGATAACGTGCTGAAGCTGGAGAATACTATCGCATTTGTTTTGGGGGAGGCGAGATCATGGCATTCATCCCCGGTACCGAGGGGGCCGGACACGCTGACCGGGACCGACCAGGCCGATACCATCGTGGGATACGGTGCCAATGACCTGCTCTACGGCCTGAGCGGGTCCGATAGCCTCTATGGCGGAACGGCCTCTGATAGCCTCTTCGGCGGCGAGGGAGATGACTCGCTGCTGGAAGGGGGCGGCGGGACGGACAAGCTCT